>NZ_JAKKRV010000001.1:0-755073 GCF_025653985.1 Shewanella sp. SM69 | reverse complement strand
ACGTTAATAATTAATCAACCAGCAAGTTGCTATGACAATTGATTTGATGATGAGACAGTCAGACTGATCTACTGAAAACCTTAGCTCGCCATAGGCTCATAATGAAGCCGCAAGGATGATAAGGACAGTAGAAGCAGATATCCATCAGGGCCAGAGGCATACCTCAATAACAGGCCGAATATATGGGTGCAATGAACTCTTCTCATAATCGCTATCGAATGTCTTGCAAACCGGATGGGTCCATATATGATGAGATAGGTCATGGCAATGTAAAATAGTCCCAAAGTCAGTCCCACTTGTGCCACTGGTAAACTAAATTCGGCGCCTTCGTATAAGGTCGCAGGTATCAGAAATATCATCGCAAAGGCATTAGACCAAAAGAGCATGGAAAAAGGATGTTCATGGGTCGAATAGGCCTTTAAAATCAAACTATTCAACGCTGATGTCATGGCACCGAAAAAGGCTAAACCTATATACAGGTTAAATTCTGTTGGTTGGCTGATAAGCAAAATGCCGCTAAAGCCGATAAGACCTGCGACCGTGCGTCGATAACCAATACGTTCATTTAAAAAAATGGCCGATAGTATTAGCAGTAACAGGGGTGAGGTATAAATCACGGCTGTTACTGTTGCGAGCGGAAGATGCAAAATAGCGAGCATAAAAATGGCGTTGCCCAGTCCAATCAATAGTGCGCGGGCGAGATGCACTTTGTAAAAAGGACTCAGTTTAAGATTACCCTGTAAGTGCCACACAAAAGGCAGTACAAGCAGAGTGGCAAATAATTGCCTGTAGAGCACCAGTTGAAAAACAGGCGCATTGGTTTCAAGCAACTTAACCAATAGGTTACCGCTGGCAATCAGTAGTTGTGCGGCTAAAATCATCAATAGAGGCTGCATAGGATCCCAGCAAAAATAAGTCAGTATTAAGGTGTATCTTGAATTTCATGCCGCAGTTTGGACTTTGAGACTAAAATAGCATCATAAGGCATGGTATATCCGACTAATTTAGCCTAACAGATTGTAAAAAACTAAATGTAGCCATAAAGTTAACCTACAAATCCAACTATCGACTAAGATTGACAGCATTAGCATTTTCTTCATAGCTGTAAAAATGATCTATGGCCCTTTAACTAAATAAGCCGATGAACAAACTTAAACAAACTCTATTTGGGTGTTTTTTACTTTTCTTGTGGACATTAAGTCCCTCTGTATTAAGCGCTGAAATTGCGTTGGACTCCCCGTATTTGTTCCATGCTAAAGCGGATCAACAGCCTCCTGAGCGGTTTGAAACCGTGCCCCATTGGATGGGACAACTCGACGAAGCTAGTTCGGTCAGCTTAACCGGTGGCGATTATTGGATGATTACACCTGTGATGGTCAATCAACGTCAATCAAACTGGGTAGTGGATGCAAGTAATTCGATTATTGAATCCGTAGATTATTGGATACTCGGCAGTGACGGCAGCGTACAACATGCCCACAGTGGTTACACTGCTCCATACCAGTTTTTATTCGATTATGGCCGTAAGGTCACCTTGAATATGGGCACGGATTATTGGTTGGTGGTGAAGCTGAGTAGCCGTTATTACTCATCTCCCCCTGAGATATCATTGCAAAGTGTGGCGGATCATCAACTTATGTCTGACCGTCTCGCAATGGCAGTGCTGCTGTGTTTAGGCGGATTATTGTTTATCGCTTTATATAATATTTTGATTTATATCTCTATTCTTGATAAAGCGTTTCTCTACTATGGTCTTTACGTATTTGCCTATTTTGGTGGCTGGGCACTGACTTTCCATTTGCCTGCACACTTATTTAATTTCCATTACCTCGAGTTGCATCATCTGTTTTTCATCAGTTTGCCCATTTTTAATATCATGTTTTACAAGCACTTCCTGCAGTTACCTAGTTACTCTCCGCGGCTGTGGCGTCTTAGTCAGTATTTAATGTTTGCCTGCATTGTGGCTCTGCCGACCAGTATTTGGTTGTTATCCTATACGGCAATTATTGCCTCTGTACTGATTATGCTATGGATTGCTTTAGCGATTACTTGCGGTAATGTGTGCTTGATGAAAGGCTTTGCTCCTGCGCGTTATTTTATTCTTGCCTTTACTTGCTTGCTGTTGCCTGCGGTGATTATTTTACCCGGAAATATGGGGTTAACCCCTGATTTTATCGAACATGCTGAGCTGGCGACACTGATGGGCGGCACGGCTGATGCGTTATTACTGTCCTTAGCGTTAGCGAATAAGCTGAAATTACTTGCTGAGGAACGTAAGGCGCATATTGAAGAGTTAGCGATTGCATGGGAAAAGGCTCGTTTAGATGGATTAACGCGAGTCGGTAATCGTTATGCCTTTGACGAATATATGAACTCACAATTAGGATTTGCCGATAAAGTCGTGCAACAGATGGCGTTAGCACTATTGAATATCGATAGTCTGAAAAGTGTCAATGAAACACTCGGCCATCAAGAAGGCGATAGATTATTGCTGTTGATAGTGCAGTTATTGCAAGCAACAGACTTAGCGCACATGAAGGTTTATCGTATTAGTGGTGACGAGTTTGTGATTGTGACGCCTTCTGCTGGTATCCAGTTATTACAGAGTGCTTTGAGTGGCTTAGGTGAAGAATTAGCAAGCCATGGTTTTAAAGATTGCCAGTGTAGTTTTGGGATGTCGTTAAACACTGAGGTCGCAGATCCCCATGAGTGGTTGCGTTCTGCTGACACTCACTTATATCAATCGCGTATGGATAAGCGTCGTCAAGAGTATGCAGATACTCGTGGTGTCGATGTGAGGCTACATTTAAGCTAGCTATTGAAAAACTTAAAGTAATGGTTTAAGTAGAGCATTAGAAAACATAAATGGCGCAGAATTTATCTGCGCCGTTTATGTTTTTATCTTAGATTTATTAGCTTCATTTTGCTTGGACTGAGCAGTGTCCAAGTTTGCGACTTAGCTAGATTTAAGGACGAGCTTAGAAGTCTTTTTCGCCCTTAATCACCGCAGGATGACCCGATATCGCTTTTGAAGTGTGCATTCCCGCCATCGTCGCCGCTTCGACGCAGCCCGCATTAAGGCCTGTCTTTATCCAATCGCCCGTCATATACAGGTTATCTATCCCTGTGCCATCTGTCGTGATGCGATACTGCGAGCTGTCTTTAACCGATAAGACATAACGCTCGGATGGGTCTACATTTGCGCGCCAATATTGGCTATCGAAGCGGGCAACTCCTTGACGGCCTTGTTCATCGTGTAACCATTCCCAAGGGAAGCTATCACCGACATTTTGCCAAAGTTTATGGATTTCGGTATTGAGTTGATGGATAGCACCCGCTTTAGCTTCTAAGGTTTTCTGTTGTTGGAAATCTACATCCGAGCTTGGTGGATAGGCTTCGACAGGCAATGCCGAGCAAAAGTAACTGGCATTTTTAGGTTCTAAGCCGCGCCAATCTTCTTTGTCTAGCAGTTGGTTCATCGATGCCCAAGTATCGAAGGGTTCGGTGAAGCCCGATAATACGGGTTCCTCGCCATCTTCAGAGTAATTAGGCCAGCCTATTCCATTCAGATCTTGGTTCATCCACAGTTGATAGGCTTGAGTGGCGACAGTTTGCACCTTATCAACGCAAAGCTTGAGGGCTGGGCTTTGTGCCATGACTTCACTCGCCACATGGGGCACAGAACCTATGGATAGACCGAAGATCACTTTGTCGAAATCTACGCCTTTGACTAAGCGCTTTTTCGGCAGGGCTTTGCCAAAGTGAGTTTCATACACGCTGTCCCAATCGCTCCAGAAGTGTTCAAGATTGATATTATGGGCTTTAAGCAGTGCCGCTTGTTCAGGCTCAAGCTGCTCATAATTGGGCGTACTCGGCCAGCAAGCGAGACCTTTCACATCGACTAAAGGATCGTAGTTTGTGACAGTCGGCGCCATGGCTACTTGCTCAGTGATCTCAATCGCTTGAATACTTTGATTGTGACATTCGAGATTATCAACTCGATTGAAGTAGTGGAAATTGACTCCGCGGCGTTTGAGCACTTCGTAAAAAGGTGTAAACACAACATCACCCATGCCCGCCTGCATTTTCCACATCACGCCACCCTGATAGCACAGGGCAATACGCAGCATAGCGCGGATAATTGTGCCCGCTTCGACATTGGGTTTGTCGAAGTTCCCTTTCTCATAGGCAAACACTAAGTCGTAAAAACCACGCACTGGCGCACTGTCGACAGTGTACTTAAGGCTGGCGCCGTGTTTGGTTAACCATTCGCGATAATCATAGCCATTGATGGCGTCAAAGCCTTTTTCAAATACATCGTCGGCAAACATGCCCTTGAGGATCGTGAGGCCCAGATCGGCGGCTATATATAAGTGGCGCAGTTCGTCATTGTTATCTAAATGTCCGCTAAAACGTTTCACGAGTCTTTGATGCAGGGCATCGACAGCTGATTCTACAAAACCATCGTCACTTTCACTGTGTACATGCTCATCGCACTCGCGGCCAATCATTTGATTAAAATGGCATTCAAGCTTATCACCGAGTGCGTCAAGTGATTCTTTGGCATCTTCGATTGAATCCTCTAACTTATCTTTTAAACGTTCAAACCAGCTGCTATCGAGCCAGTTTTTAGGTGTTCCCATGGCTTTTTCATCTGCATCGAGCAGGTCATCCATGTCTTTGAGCCATTCCTTTATCCACGCAAAGGCGACTTTAACGACTTTCCAGAAGGTGAGGGTTTCGGTGCCGTCACCTGGGATGCCTGGTAGCATTGGGAAAGTGATTGGCCAACTCACAGAACGGCCATCAACTTCTTCCTGTAAGACGATGAAGTTATGGGGTTTAAAGGCATCAAAAAAAGTCGCAAGCGGCGCGTTTGCTGGCCTATCCAATTCCTCATACGCTTTACGCATTAGGGCAAACGCGTTTTGATAGAAACCAAACCAGATGTGTAAACCATGTTCTTCTATGCGTTGCCCCATAGCGGCATTGCGGCCACTTGCCCCTTTACCACCGATACGCCAGCCGAGTTGATAGACATCAATCTCATATTGATTCTGCCAGCCGGGTTTATCGGTTAGATAACAGGCTGCTGTCATTGCCGCGACACCGCCACCGAGAATGGCTATTTTCTGTTTTTTGATTTCGGAGTTATCGACTAATACCTCGCCGGGCGGCACTTCAAAATCGAAGTTCACATGGTAAGGGAGTAAAACGTGCTGCTCACCAATCTCGACCCCGAGCGTATCTTTTAACGGGAAGCTTGCATTATCAAAAATGGTCGCGACAAAATCATTTTTTAGTAGGGCAACACTGTGCACTTTATTCACTTGGGCTGGCGCGGCAACGATGGCTTGATAAATGGCTTTTTGCCCTGACGAGTCGGGGAACTGTTTTAGAAATACTTGATCGATAGCGGGTTTAAATAACAGATGAAATAGCTGTTCTTCGCCAAGCTGGTCAAGTTCTGGAATAAAATCGGTTTGTTCTTTAAAGAGTTGCCAAGTTTGAGCTATCGCTTCAAGGGTTGAAAGCTGTGCCTCGGGTTTGGCATCGCAATTCACTTCAATTAATGGATGCAGGGCAAGTTCGGTTTCGGGTGAGAAATGTAAAAAACTTTTGGTCTCAAGGGATAATCGCGTCAGAGGCTCGCCAACCGCTGGCATAGTGTATTCACATAAATACTTAGGATAACCAAAGAGTTCTCTGCCATTAATTAAGGCCATGGCATCGTTCACCCAAATGTGTAGTGGCTGAAAATACACTTGGCTGATTTGTTTACTGTCGCTGCTATCTTGGCGCCCGACCATGACCCAAGTGATGATGTCCGTTTCTTGGATCCAGCCCTTAGCTCTGTCCTTTGGATAAGCGGAGTAGGCTTTTTCAATTTGAGTGAAGGTTGTCAGTACGTAGGGAGACAGCACCTTAAAATACATTGCGCTGCCGGCAACTTGATTCAGAGTTTTATCAATAGATCGTTGCAGGTTTTCCTGTTTCCCCTTAAGAAAAAAACCGTACATATCGGCTTTATTTAGCACTAAGGGCGAGTGCATCAACATACTGCCTTGGGGATAAATAAAGTCGGGGCGCTGTTTTTCCATGGCGTTCATCCTTAAATTTCAGTGTAAGTCCAATGATTTGGGAGTTATAGCCCAAAAAGCATAGGGCAAATAAGCAATTAAGCCCATTGATTTTACACTGGAATGATTAAGTATTTGAGAGGGGATAA
The DNA here is from genome assembly GCF_025653985.1 of Shewanella sp. SM69. NCBI lineage: Bacteria > Pseudomonadati > Pseudomonadota > Gammaproteobacteria > Alteromonadales > Shewanellaceae > Shewanella > Shewanella sp. SM69. The sequence continues at coordinate 748,844 of NZ_JAKKRV010000001.1, read as the reverse complement.
GGGGGTTGAGTAGCAAGTTGGATATTATCCAACTTGCTCAGATTTGGCAGGTTTAGCACAGAACGAATTTGTAAAACAAACCCGGAGAGCAAGGGTACTTAGATTTAGTTACTTCGATTTATTTTGGTAGAAATCCACCTCTGTATTATCGTCCGAGTAACGTCGCTTAGTATCTCTGCGGCGCTGTTTCACGCGTTTATTCTTTTGCTTACCTTTGACGTTATCGCCCCATGGCGCATCATCGTCGTCAAATTCATAGGAGTGTGACATGGTCAAAATTCCAAAAATACCTGTGCCATTCGCAGCACCCGATCTTTTTACCCAAAGGAGAGATGAAGCTAAAGCGAAATATTTCATCACTGATGGTGAAAAGTTTTGTCCAAAGGCTATATCTTGCCACTGAAATGGCCGTATCTGAGATTTTAATGGGGGATGCGTGGGTTATCTTTATGATAATTAAAGGATAAGTTTGATTATCATCGGAAATTATATTATATGATTGAAACTGGCGCCCAGAATGAAAGGCGCCAAGTTTTGATACAAAATAATGAGTTAGTGTTACTTGCTGCGCAGCATACGCGCGACAAACATACCATCACTATTCGCTTCAAAGGGCCATACGGTCAACATTTCTGTTTGTTCACCCGTAAAAGGATGGCGTATCGGCGTGAGCGTGAACTCTGGATGTTGCTGTAAAAACGCTGTCACTACATCTTGGTTCTCGAGCGGCGACAGGGAACACGTGGCGTAAACGAGGATGCCGCCCGCTTTAACTGCGCGGCTACTACGGCTTAAAATATCGAGCTGTAACGCGGCTTTATCGGCCACTGCTTCAACACCATCCAACCAACGCATATCAGGATTACGTCGCCAAGTGCCAGTGCAACTGCACGGGGCATCGACTAACACACCGTCGAAATGATCCGCTGGTACCGGCAGGGCATCACTCTTCCAACGGGCAACGCTAATGCCGTTAAAGTGGGCTCTTTGGGCACGTTTAGTCAGTTCTTCTAGGGCATTGGAGCGAATATCTGACGATATAATGCTGCCCGTAGAGGGTGTTTTATTATCAGCAGCCTTGGTCAACATCAAAGACCGCAGCTGCAGGGTTTTGCCGCCTGCTCCACTGCAGGCATCCCACCAATGGGCATCGGGTTCTGGCGCGCAAATTTGCCCTATGACCTGTGAAGCCAAATCTTGGATCTCAATGTTGCCGTCTTTATACAGGGCTATTTCATTAAGATTCATACTCTTGCTGCCAAGGTTAATGGCATCGTTAAAGTAATGACCATAACTAGCATCGATACCTATCGCTTGCAGCTGCGCCGCCGCATCTTGACTCGTGATCCCTTGCGCGCGTCCCCAAATCGGCGGGCGACTGGACATAGCAGCAATTAATTGCGTTTGCTGCGCCGCATCAATAGGGCACACTTGCCAGAACCAGTCGGGTAATAAATCCTGTGCCTTAAACTCAGTCGCGGGAAATAAATACTGTATCAGTGCCAATTTGTCGTCGAAACTTTCAATAGTAAGTGCTTGAGCCTGTTGATAATCGATGGGCGACTGCGATAACTCATGCCAAGCAGTGGCGATATCTTGCCAGGCATGGGCTTCCAATAACGCACTGGCGCTTAGGCTGGCAAAATAAGTCGCTGATTCTTGTTGATCGCCTATTCGCTGAAACCAACCCCACCAACGAAATAGACTAAACAAAGATTCACGGATGACTTTACGATCCTTCGAGCCGTGTTTTTTATGTTCTCTAAAGTAGTTGGCCAGAATACGGTCGGCGGGCATTTTACTGCTTTGAATTTCATCGAATAATTGCTTAATTGTACTGGCGTAACTGAGCGCACGTTTTTGCGCTGGGGTGCTCGCCTCTGTATTTAACGCTGACGATGTGTTTGAGTTGGATGCCTTGTCGGAAGAGAAGCTGCTTGGATTACCCATAAATTTAGCCTGAATTATGCTCTCTGTGGCTGCGCCTTATGTAGGAGGCATAACTGTAACAGAGGAGAAAAATAAGTGGCGCAGAGTGTAGCAGTTTTGCTCGATAACAGGCAGAAAAAAAGCCCCAAAGTCGCATCAACTTGCGGGGCTTTTTGTGGTTGAGTTACTGAGACTCATAGTGCATTCAGTACCAAAGGGTTATTTGCAGACTATCACTCAATTACCGCTTGGAAGGTGATTATTTCGTCACCATCTTTTGGATTTGCTTAGCCCGTTCTTCATCACTCATTTCCACCGGTGGTGGCGTGACTATGCCTTTTTGGCACGCGGGTCTGAGTGCTAACTCATCTAACCAACGTTGCAAATGTGTCAGACCTTCCATATTGATGCCGCTCCACTCGTGGATCCGCACCCAAGGCCAAGTTGCGATGTCGGCAATCGTGTATTCGTCACCAGCAAGGTATTGATTTGTAGCTAGTTGAGTATTCATAACCTCGAATAAACGTCGACCTTCTTTTTGATACCTGTCAATGGCTGCGGGGATTTTTTCAGGGAAGTACCTAAAGAATACGTTGGCTTGTCCCATCATGGGGCCGACGCCGCTCATTTGGAACATTAACCATTGGATCACCTGTGAGCGCTTTTTCGGGTCGGCTGGCAGGAATTTACCTGTTTTTTCGGCGAGATACAGCAGAATCGCACCCGATTCGAATACCACAAAATCCTCGTTATCGCGGTCGATAATGGCGGGAATGCGACCATTGGGATTGATGGCGATAAACTCTGGCTGTTTTTGCTCACTGGTGCTGAAATCTAATTTATGGACGCGATATTCAAGTCCCATTTCTTCCAGTGCGATGGAAATTTTAAAACCGTTAGGGGTCGCGGCTGTGTATAAATCTATCATGATGATTCCTTTAGGTTATAACGCTTATAGCTACTCACTTTAGTGCCCATGAATATTCATCATCAGGCATTAGCGCCGCTATTTTTTAGGGGTTAACGATACTATGGCAGGACGCTGCGCCATAGTGTTGAACCAAGCCTTGAGATGCGGCAAGTTATCAGTCACTTCGATGTCTAAATTTTTAATAAAACTGATAAAAACGTAAGCCGAAATATCGGCAATGCTGAATGCATCGCCTGCCACAAAGGGTGACTTGCTCAATTGTTGGTCTAAGGTTGGTAGGAAGTCAATGACCCTTTGGCGTGATTCTACGCCCCAAGACTCGACACAATTTTCCCTGTCTTTATAGACGCCGCTTAAATTACGAAAGGCTTGAAACCCAACCATTAATCCTTGTAACTCTATGATACGTTGCCACATTTCTACTTTGGCGCGCTCAAGCGGTGTATTACCAAACAGTGAGCGGTCACTCGGGTGGATCTCTTCTAAATAGCGGCAAATGGCAACAGATTCACACAGGTAGCTGCCATCATCGAGTTCGAGCAGTGGAATGCGGCCATTTACACTTTTGGCTTTAAACTCGGCGCTTAAATTTTCTCCTCCACGGATATCGACGTTCACTCTTGGCACTTCTATGCCTTTTTCCGCAAGAAAAATACTGACGCGGCGTGCGCTGGGAGTCGGAGCTAATTCGTAGAGTTTCATCTAAAGTCCTGTAGTTTTTATCAGTGCTTTATGCTCGATTCGGGCATATAAGGCTTTTTCTGAACGATCGGTTAGGATAGAATTTACGCCATATCTAAACGAACAGTCAAGAATGATTTGCCCCTCAACTTTCTGTAGTAAAGAAGAGTGTGGTGAAGAGGAATGGTAAAGCTGATCGTGAACGCGTATTCAAGAGATTAGGTTGCAGGCTATGGCACGGAGTTGTAATTTTGATCGGCAGGAAAAACTCATATTAGCGATGGAGCTTTTTTGGCAAAAGGGCTTTGCCGAAACCTCGATTTCCGATCTCGTCGGCCATTTAGGCATTAATCGATTTAGTCTCTATAACAGCTTCGGCGACAAGCAGAATCTTTACCGCGAGTGCCTCAGTTTTTACCTTGATCATTATTCTTTTGGCGCTTCAGATACTTTGCTGCATGAAAAAGCGGGCTTAGCTGAAATAGAAGCTTATTTAGCGCGCTTTGTTGCTTTGCAGCGGGAGCAAAAGTATGGCTGTTTTATGCAAAATGCTGTGCTCGAAAAGAGCCTTAACGATGAAAGTGTGCTGCAGGAATGTCAGCGATTATTTTGTCGATTACAGACCTCATTCACCCAAGTGTTACAAGTTTGCCAAGCGCGTGGAGAGCTATTAGCCCATGTGCAACCACATCAAGTTGCTGCTTTTTTAGTGCTGCAATTACAAGGGATTAGAGTGTTAGGCAAGGCGGGCGAATATGAGTTGTTAGACAATGCGTTTGTTGTATTGCAAGACTATTTACGTAGTTTGAGTGCTAATCAGACTGCATAACTGCAAATGACATAGTTTGATTGGCCTAGGTTTTTGCCTAGGCCATGTTTTTAGAAATCTATTTTTAAAAGTTTATTTCTAAAAGCCTATTTCTAAAAGTCCAAGTCCAGCGCAAAACACAGATAGGCCATCAGTTGAGTACAGTGTGCAAATTGCTCGGCACAAAAACTGGCTGCATCTGGGCGGCAGAGTTCCTCAAAGGCGATATTTTTAACTGCGATAAAATCTTTTCGTTTTAGCTCTATCAGCATAGGGTGGTTTTTATCAAATCCCTTTGGTGGTCGAGTTAAGCTATCGCCATCCATATTAAATCCATGACTTTGTAAGGTTTGTAGCGCCTTTTTATAGCCGTTGGGATTCTCATCGATACAAGTGCGAATGGCATTTAAGGCTTTCGATTCTGGGTGCCAAATCCCTGCGGCAATAAAACAGCCATCTTCGGCAATGTGTAAATATAGTCCCGGCGCATGCACGTCTTTGCCCTGAAAATGGCGAAATTGAATGCCAACATTGGTTTTATAGGGCGTTTTATCTTTGCTAAAACGGCTGTCTCGCTGGGGACGCATCAAGCTGCCGCCGACTTTTTTTGGTACGGCAGTGAGCCTAGGCGAGAGGGCGAGAATACTGGGCTGCATTTGCTCGATAAATTGCAGCGCAGGCGTTCGCACTGTTTCTTCGTATTCCGCCTGATGGGCTTTAAACCAGTCGCGGGAGTTGTTTTGTGCCAGTTGATTTAAAAATTGCAGGCTCGCAGCGCTGAACGTTGCACCAGTCGCGATGGGGATTTTAGTTGTTAGAGTGGCCATTATCAGGGAACCTTATTAATGCAGATAAACCGAGCATAAGCAGTATTAATGCCGATTGAGGAGCAAGGTGAGTTGCTGACATATCCTTCCATATCGCCCGCTCGTTCTTACTCACGATAGTTAAGACACTATAGTTAAAACACGATAGTTAAGACTGCCAAGTTGGGTGTCAATACTGCCATCCTTCGGCAAGATCTTCACTTAAATTTTTGCATTGTGCCGCTTCTACCTTGTTTTCAATAAGTCGGTTATTTACACGTAAAGCTAAGTGAGAACTATTCTTATCTTGTTCGTTAGTGCCTATAATGCCGCCCTATTTTTAGATTGGTTTGTTAATAGGATGACGTTGAATGGGTTGCCTGCCTAAGTGTGATAAGTGGAAAGCGAATAGAAATCTGTCGCTTATGGGATTATGTATATTGCCCTCAATGCCGTTGTACGCCGCTGAGGTATTGGGCGAGCCTAAGGTTGAGCCGATTGAGATCCTGCAGGTTCATGGGCAGCAATATCGCAGGGCCATCACAGTCGCTAAACCCGGTGAAGCGATTATTTCCATGGAACAAATCGAGGAGATGCAGGCGACAACTTTCGCCGAAGTGATCGATGATATGGCGGGGGCGCATATCGATGGCGGTACCCGCAGTGGCGGTGAGCGGATTAATATTTGGGGCTTTGGCGAGACGGAAGATTTTAACGTTTATGTGGATAATGCTCCGGTGGGATTTGAGCAGTATCGTTACGGATCATTTTTCCTCGATCCTGATCTCATCAAGCGAGTGGAAGTGATTAAAGGTGCCCATGATGTGCGCTCGGGCAATGGCGGTTTTGGTGGTGCCATGTATGTGGTCACTAAATCGGCCGATGATTTTCTTAAATATGATCAATCCCTTGGCGCTCGAGTCAAAACCAGCTACGCCAGCAATAATGACGCTATGGGTTATACGGGGACCGTTTATGGCCGCGTGAATTCACATCTATCTGGCTTGCTGCATCTTACGCGTCGCGATGCGGGGGATGTCACTTTAGCCAATGGTGAAGAGTTTGAATATTCGGGCTATGAGCAAGATAACTACCTAGGTAAGATGGATTATGCGCAGGGCGATCACCAATTAGCCTTGAGCGTGACCCATTATCTTGATGAGGGCCGCAAACCTTGGGCTAACCGCCGTGGCCCTATGCCTGCAATTTCGGACTACAACATCAAAAAGTACGGTTCCTACGAGCAGGCTCTGTATGCCACAACCGCCTACAACACCTATGAAGACAACACTTGGTCGGCAAATTATCGCTATTCGCCGAGTAATCCCCTGATCGATACCCAAGTGGTGATTTCCCATTCGGCGAATGCACGCCACTGGGTAAGACCCGATATCGCGTGGGAGAAAATGACGGTTTCCGTAGGCAACTTCGGTCACGAATCTTGGCTAGACTATAAACGTGACTACATTGATATTAACAACTTGAGCTTGATTGGTGACCATGAGATCACCACAGGATTACAGTACCGTAGTCTCGACCGCACTTCGCTCGTGTTTAACAAAAGTTATGAAACAAATCCCGAGAAAAACTTTGGCTGGTACACACCTTACTACCAACCTGAAGGCCGTCAAGATACCTATGCTGCCTATATTCGCGATGCAATTCATCTTACTAATGACTTAACTGTGACTCCCTCGCTGCGATATGACTTTATCTACAGCATAGGTCGACCAAATATTGCACCAGATTACAATGATATTGCTGCGGGCCATGACTATAGCTCAACCCATCATTCGGGGTTCTCACCCAGATTAGGCATAGATTATCAACTGACAAATCACGCTCGGTTAAACTTTGATTACGCTTATAGCTTGCAAGCCCCTGTGGTGGATGAGATTTATGCCGTGCAATACGCTAAAGCCAGCATTACCGGCACGAGTCGCGACATTGATGTCGAACGCTTACATGCCTTCAAATTAGGCCTAATGACGCAGCATCAGCATGTACTTGCCAATGAGGATGCTTTGTCGACGCAAATCACCCTGTTTGCCAATTTAGGTCGTGATGATATTGCCCAGCGCCGCGGAGCTAAGTCTGATAAAACCCAGTTAATTCAAAGTGGTTATACAAATCTTGATGGTTACCATATTTACGGTGCCGATTTTGAAGCCCAATATCGCTATCAAGATGTGTTCAGTGATCTTGCGGTTTCATGGCTGCAAGGACAGCACAATGGGTCACTCAGAGATAGCCAAGATGACGATGAATATTTAGCTAACATAGCCCCGCTCGATATTCGTCTGCGTTTAGGCATGTATATCACAGATGACATTTCTATCGCTTGGCAGGGCGCTTGGTATGATGCGCAAACCAATGTTCCCCACGGTGATATCTTTAATGCCGAGTCGCCAAGCGAAAATTACTTCCTACAGAATGTGTATCTCGCCTATGAACCTCAAGCCATCTTAAAGGGATTAAGTGTGCGTTTGATGGTAAAAAATCTTACGGATCTGCAAGTGGTGCCGTTTCTCTCCGATGGGATCCCCGCAGCTGGGCGTGATGTTCGTTTGAGTTTAGCCTATGAATTTTAAAGACTAATCACTAAGGCTGTGTGGACTAGGCATATATAGCTCATAAAAAATAGGGTTATATTGCCTCAGCCCCCTGCCGAAAAATGCCAGTTTATGGCATAATCCGCGTTTTACTAGGCATATAGAACAGAAAAATGACTGAAAATGAATTGCTAAGTCGCTGTGGCGGCAAGTGTGAACTGTGTGGCAGCGAGCTTGAACTCTCTATTTATGATCTGCCAGCCTCCGATGGCCGTGACAATGAGATCATGATTTGTGAAACCTGCAGTGGCCAAATTGCGGCACCGGATACCATGGACATGAACCACTGGCGTTGTCTGAATGACAGCATGTGGAGTCCTGTACCGGCAGTTCAAGTGATGTCATATCGTATGCTTAAGCGCTTAAATGGCGAAAGCTGGGCGCAAGATTTGCTGGATATGCTTTATCTTGAAGACGATTTAAAAGCGTGGGGTGATGCCGAAGTTGCCGCAGCAGGTGACGATGCTACGCCAACGTTAGACAGTAATGGTGCAGTGCTCAATGCTGGCGATACTGTGGTCATCATCAAAGACTTAAACGTGAAAGGCACTAGCTTTGTGGCTAAGCGTGGCACAGCTGTGCGTAACATTGCTTTGACCAACAACCCAGAGCATATCGAAGGCCGCGTTAACGGTACTCGTATTGTGATTCTGACGTGCTTCGTTAAAAAGTCTTAAGTTTCGCTTAGTGTGAGCGCGATTTATTTAGCTCAACACAATAAAAACCGCCATGATCGTTAGCCGACATGGCGGTTTTTTTATTTTAAATTAGATGGTTAAGATACACAGCGGGTGATTTGATATTGGCGTGCATAGCCCTGCGGATTAAATTGCCAAGATAATATCCACGCGATCACACTTAAGCCACCGAGTAATAACCAAGCACTGTTAAAGCTGTTGAAATTATCGCGAATTAATCCGGCAATCCAAGGCGAGATAGCCGCTATGGTATATCCCACACCCTGCACGAAGGCGGTTAATTTACCTGCTAACATAGGATTCTGTTGATGATCCATAGTGACAATCAGCCCGAGTGGAAAAATCCCGCCAATACCTAATCCTGCAAGTCCCGCCCATAAAAATAGCGATACTTGAGGGGCGAGTGCCAGTCCCATAAAGCCAATGAGTTGTAGCAAGCAGAGTAGGGCTATGATGGCGCGTCTGTCCGTCGACTTGCTGGCAAGCCAAGGAAACACTAAGCCCGCGATCACTTCCATGCTGGTTAAGAAACCTAACACTAATCCCGATTGAGTTTGGCTATAACCTAGCTCGACCGCGTAGGGGGCTAACCATGCAAGTACGCAGACATAACAACTTGTGCCTAATGCAAAAAATATCGCCAATAGCCAACTGCGACGAAAACGCCAAAAGTTAAGCTGCAAAGCTTGCTCTTTTGCTTGGCTCGGTAGTGCAGCTTTATGTTTAATCAGGAGCCACAGCACGAGTGCGAATATGCCTAGCCAAGTCCAATGACCTAGACCCGCGCGCCAACCTAAGTTCATCCCGATAAAAGGCGCGCTACTCGCCGCTAATGCGGCGCCACCCATAATGGCGGTGACGTAAAGCCCCATCATTAAGGGGACCCGTTCACCAAAATTAAGCTTAATCATGGCGGGCATTATGGTTTGAATGAGGGCGATTGCGACCCCTGCCAGTAATGCCGAGCAGATAAGCCAATTGGCATCTATCGCCCAGAAGCGCATTGCAGTGGCGCCGATCAGCAGTAGCAATGATCCTGTCATTACGGTATTGAATCCTAAACGTTTGGCGATACTAAAGCCTGCAAAACAGCCCAGTCCCATGGCGAGCACGGGCAGCAATGTCAGCATAGATGCTAAAGTAAAACTTAAGCTGATATCCTTTTGTATGCTGGGCAGTAAAGGCCCAACGGAGGCGAGAATGGGTCGTAGATTTAGACCAATAAGGATGAACGCGAGTCCGAGCAGCAATAAATTCGCTTTCTCTGTCTGGGGGGATCGCATGGATTGTCTCCAAAAATAAGCTGAGTTTGATTTGCTGAAAAAGTGATTTGTAGCAGCATTTAGCATACTCATGATGATTTCCTTTCAACAACAGTAGGTTGAAACCACATCACTACAATTCAAAAAGAATCTCTTTCAGATGTATCTTGATATAAAGATATTTTAATTCTGCGAGAAAATGACTAAGATGTAAAGGATGATGTGAAGAATCTTTATATTGAGATAAACCTATGACAGCTAAAATGACGCTAACTAATGCCAGTCCTGCGGATACTAACGCGAGTTCTACGGATAAAAAGAAAGCGGATTCGAATACCAAAGAAGATGGCCTCGATAGAATTGTTGAACAGTGGCAACAGCAAGGGGTGAGTGAGGATTTGATCCCTATGGCTGTGCTCGGGCGAATCGCTCGTTTAACGAAATATATCGAAGTGGTACTGCTGCAATGCCACGCCGAATTTGGCTTAGGTCAGGGGGAGTTCGATGTGCTCGCGACGTTAAGGCGCTCGGGAGAGCCGTTCACACTCTCGCCTTCGCAACTTTATCAGAGCATGATGCTAAGTTCTGGCGCTATGACCAGTCGTTTAGACAGACTCGAAAATAAGGGGCTGATTGAGCGGGAGCACAGTAAGGAAGATCGCCGCGCCGTCCATGTTTCGTTAACTGCTGAGGGTAAGGCGCTCATTGATAAGGCATTACCTCAGCATATTCAATGTCAAAGTGCGTTGTTCGCGGGCGTGAGCGTTGAAGATAGGCCTGTATTACTGCAGATTTTAAAATCTTGGCTGAACCAATTTGAGCCGCAATAATTCGTTTAAAATCCCACTTTAGTCTTTAAAGTAGGCTGATATGTAATAGCGGATCACTTTGGCAAAATGCGGTAAACATGAGCCAACCGCGCGGGATAACATTTTATAGAACAAGGGAGTTGCCATGGTAAAAAGACGTGAAGCATTTGAATTAGCGGGAAAACGAGTCACAGCTGGGACGCAATTAGGGATCAAGCTGCCAGCCGCTAAGTTGTATACCGATACGCAACTCGATATTCATGTGGAAGTGTTTCACGGAGCCAAACCTGGCCCGACTTTACTGGTTTGTGCCGCCATTCATGGGGATGAACTCAATGGTATCGAAATTTGTCGGCGTTTATTAGCCAGAGTGAATCCAAAGAATCTGACGGGCACATTAATTGTGGTGCCAATAGTGAATGTGTTTGGTTTTATTCAGCAATCCCGTTATTTACCCGATCGGCGCGATTTAAATCGTTGCTTTCCAGGTTCTAGCAAAGGGGCGCTCGCAAGCCGTTTAGCTAATCTGTTTGCCACTCAGTTATTAGTTCATGCAACCCATGTGATTGATTTACATACTGGGGCCGTCCATAGGGATAATTTGCCGCAAATTCGCTGTGATACTAATGATGAGACTATGCTGGCCATGGCGAATGCCTTTGGTGCACCGCTGATCATGCATTCTAAAGCGCGCAGTGTTTCTATGCGAGGTTATGCTAATCAACAGGGCATTCCTTGCATTTTATATGAGGCTGGAGAGGCGTTACGTTTTAGCGAGTTGTCGATAAAATCTGGCCTCAAAGGTGTGCTCAATGTGATGCGCAGTTTAGATATGCTTAAAGGGCGAGTGAGTAACAAAGGCGCGAGTGTCAGTGCTATTCGCAGTTATTGGGTTCGCAGTGAATCCGATGGTTTAGTGAATATGAAGCTTAAACTCGGCCAGCGGGTGACTAAGGGTTATATCATTGCCCATATCGTTAGTCCCCACGGCGGTGACAGTGTGGCCATTCGCGCGCCAACCGACGGTATTATCATAGGAATAAGTAATATCCCTGTGACTAACGAAGGTGAGGGCATGTTTCATATCGCCCAGTTCGAAGGTGACGAGATTGAAATTGCCAACGAACAGCTCGATGAATTCCTGATGGAATATGCCTAGATTCTAGGTCCCATCACCTCTATAGTTTAAACCGTTCCACTGAGCTGGTGAGTGAATGGGCAAGCAGAGTGACTTCGTTGCTGCGTTTGGCCATGTCCATGGCTTCATTGGCATTTTGGTCTGCAGATTGTGCCGCCTCACTCATGCTCGACTCAATCCGTTGGCTGTAATCTAACTGCTCGTGGGCGGCGTGGGTGATCTCTAGACTCATTTTATTGAGGGTATGTAAGGTGCTTTCTATGTGAGCGATAGCATCCTGCAGGGTTTGGCTTTGTCCGACACACTCATTTGCTTGATTTTGCCCCGTAGTAATCGCATCGGCTGCCGTGGACGTTTCTTTTTGCAGGGCCGTGATCATGGTTTGAATTTCGGCGGTGGCGGCTTGGGTGCGTGAAGCAAGTGATCGCACTTCATCGGCCACGACGGCAAAACCACGACCATGTTCCCCCGCTCTGGCGGCTTCAATGGCGGCGTTCAGTGCCAGCAAATTGGTTTGTTCGGCAATGCTGCTGATGGTGGTTAAAATGCTGCCAATATTATCGCTTTGAATGCTCAAGCGAGACATGACTTCAACTGAGCTACTTAAACGGGCGCTCAGTTCGGCAATTTTATTGCGATTATCATCGGCAATTTGCTTCACTTGATTACCGTATTTCGAAGCTTGACTGATTTGTCTCGCCGACTCACTGGCCTGTTCTGTCACTAGATTTGAGCTAGTAAACATCTGTTCTGCCAAGGCTTTCGTTTCATCGACTCGACTGATTTGCGCCGTTGCGGCATTGGCGATGCGCTGGCCTTGCTCATTGGTTTGGGTGGCAGAGCTGTCCAATGAATGGGCATTTTGGCTGATATTGGTTAACAGCTTGGCAAGATCGTCACTCAAGGTATTCATGTTATCGATTAGGGCACCAAATTCATCATTATGGCGTTTATGAATGCGTTTAGATAAATCCCCTCGGGCGATACTGGCGAGTGCGCCGTTCACTAAGGCCAAGGGATTGAGCATGGCCTTGGAGGTGAAGAAAGAGATAAAGCTCACCATGATGATAAATACCAGTGCTAGTACAATCGCTAAGGTTTGACCCTGTTGAATATCATTACTGGCGATGGTTTGCAGGCTGGTAAATCGGCGGTCGGCTAAGTTGATTAACTTATCTAAGGCGAGATTATTCGCATTAAACTCTTTATCGGCATCGAGGTAATGTTGCTCTGCTTGTCGTTGTGCCTCAACTACGGCTTCCTGCACTTTATAAAGTTCGGCAGGCGCTGCGAGTAAGGTATTGATAATCGCATATTCTTGCTCGAATGTTTGCAGTAGGCCTAAGGTATCAAGCCCATCAGTTTGTTGTTTTAAAAAGGTAAAGTTAGTGGTGAGGTTCCCCAGTAAAATACCGACATCCTGTTGGTGCGATTGAATAACATCCAAACTTTGAGTGTGGATCAGTTCCCCCATAGTGTTGGCTAGCGTATAGAGCATGTCGTCAATGCGAGTACCTGTGCCGACAATTTCTTCGAGTAAAGTCGGATTATCGGGGATGGAAAGAGTTTCGAGATCAATCATCGCATTACTGGCGTTGGTCTTGGCATGGTTAAAGCGCTCAAAGAGTTGCAGGTACTGCCGTTTTGCTTGTTCATTGGCGAGTTTAGCGCTAAACATGGCTTGGCTTTGCTGCAAATAGGCTTGGTATCTTGCCTGCGCTTCGTTTAGGGATGTTTGCATCTTAGGTTGATCTGCAACTCGCTCAATTAACTCATTTTCGATACTTTGATATTTCTTCTGCAGCGCGGTAAATGCTTGCTGACTTTTGGTTAAGGCGGCAGTGTCTTGCTGACTATGGGCCAAGGTGGCAAGGCGTGACATTTTTAATAGCACTAGTTGTAAGCTATTACTCTGCTTTTGCACGGGTACGGCTAAGGTTTCAATATTTTGATAGGCGGTTTGTACTTGGGAGAGTGAATAGTAGAAAAAGCTACTACCAGCGATGAGCAGCGCGCCAATTGCACTAAAACTAAAGATGATTTTTTGTTTTATGGTAAGCGTTAACATAGTGCGAAAACCTCTTCTATGACTGTCCCTGTAAAATGGGTTTATTAATGGTTAGATCGCTGTTTTCGTTGAAATATTGATTTAAGTGTAGCAGAGTTCGTCATAAGTACAGTGATTAGTTCAATTGAACGTTTAGATTTAATTTAGGTTAACTAGTTGGTTTTATTATTTAAAATTATTTCAACCCTATCTTGAAAAGGATTAAAGATGAAATCAGTCATGTTAGGTGAAAACCTTATCGTACCGACAAAAATTCTCTGCATTGGGCGTAACTATGTTGAGCATATCCATGAATTAGGTAACGAAATCCCCGAGGATATGGTGGTATTTTTAAAGCCCAACTCGGCCATTTCGACTGTGCTTCATTCTGAGCATCAAGGGGAAACCTTGCATTATGAAACCGAGCTGTGTTTTATGTTTCAAAATGGCCGTTTCAGTAGCGTCGCCGTCGGTTTAGATCTCACAAAACGTGATTTGCAAACTAAGTTAAAAGCTAAGGGATTGCCTTGGGAGCGAGCAAAAGCCTTTGATGGTGCAGCGTTATTCAGTCCGTTTGTGGCGATTGATGATGCGGAGGCACAGCTGCATTTCACCTTGAGTATCAATGACAAGCTAGTCCAAGAGGGGCATATCGATTTAATGATTTACAAACCTCAGACCATATTGTCCGAGCTACAGGCATTTATCAGTCTCGATGAGGGCGATATTGTAATGACAGGCACGCCTAAGGGCGTGGGAAGCATTCCCGCTAAAAGTGTATTTAACGTCACGCTGAGCCGTGGCCTGCAAGCGACTGCTGCACCCTTACTCGAATGGCAGTGGTTAAGTGTTTAGTGATAAATCGCTGAGTTGCTCGCATGATTGAACCTGATGACGTAAAAAAGACTGCTGTATTGCAAGTGTCAACTTGCCAGCCACTGCAACAATATTTGATTGCGTTAGGGGCGAGTCAAGCTGCTGTTGAACGTTACTTACCACAGTTTAAAGCGTTGAACGTGCCGGCGGGAGAGGTGCTTCTTGGCCAAGGAGATGAGCAGTCACAGGCATATTTTGTTGTGGATGGTATCGTGCGCGCTTGCCATTATACTCAGGAGGGCACAGAGCGCTGTAAGGAGTTTTATTTCGAGGGTGAACTGTGTTTTTTGTATGTCAGTTGGCTTAAGCAAATTCCCGCTCGTTACCAATTAGAGGCTTTAAGCGCCTGTAAACTTATCCAAATGCCCTTGTCCGTGTTGGATGATACTTCGCTGCAGTCAGTGCAACTTGGGTTACTTAAACAGCAATTATTGTATAAAGAACAAAAGGAAGCCTTTTTACTGCTGCACACACCTGAGCAACGTTATCTGTATTTACGCGAACATTCACCACTTTGGCTTGAGCGGTTAAGCCAAGGTCAGCTAGCTAATTATATTGGCATTACGGCAATCAGTTTGTCGCGTATGCGCCGACGACTTCAAGACTCTCTTTAACGGTTTTTGCTCCCAGTTAACTTAAGTTAATGCGCTAAATCGCGATTCCCATGATGCTGCGCCTTAAGTTGCGCTCTCAAGTCTATAAGGCTTTCAATCAGAGTGCGCATTATTGCTTAAAGCGAAGGAGCTTAATAAGTTGACTGCGTTTACTTTGTCTCAAATTTTGGTGGCGATAGCCATTATCTTCGATCTGATTTCGTTTCAATTTAAGGCGCGGGAGCGGATAGTCGCCTGCCTTTTTGTGTCTGGCATCTTGATTTCAATTCATTTTTGTTTGCTGGAGCAATGGACTGCCGCAGGCTTAATGGGCATAGCCACAGTGCGTTATCTCACCAGTATTTTTACCACCTCAAAAGTAGCCCTATGGTGTTTCTCTATTGCTGCACTTGTGATGAGCATTGTGACCTTTAATGGGGTAACGACTGTGATCAGTTGTATAGGCACCTTGTTTCAAACCCGCGCCGCATTCTGTCAAAGGGATAAAGATCTCAGACTGCTTATGATAGTCGGAACCAGTTTTTGGCTCGTTCACAATGCCTTAGTGGGATCGCCCGTGGCAGTGTTAATGGAGGTACTCTTTATTGGCAGTAATTTGGTGGGCTATTATCGACACTATTTTCGTGGGCAGCTTAAGCAACTGCCGTGATTAGTTTAAATAATCTCATTGATAATTAGAAAGATATTTACTTTATAACGGCGAATTACAGTGACTGTTGTAATCGTCGCTTGGCCGTCGATGTGAGGCTAATTCCAGTGTGGGTTGGCTCTGGAATGATTAGAGTCCCGCGACGGCTTCCATATCGAGTTCGATATCTGTGCAGCCTTTAGCACAGTAAATTCCTGCGGCTTGTTCTGCCTTTGCCTGCTCAGGCAATATGACTTTAAGTGTCTGTTTACAGCTAGGACATTGCACTGGCTTACCTTTAAATACCCGTTTAATCAGATTTTTCTGTTCATTAAACGAGGTTGCTGTGGTTTGGTTTAACACGGCAAAGGTGCTAGTAGAAGCAGTTGTCATCGGTTGGCAGATCCTTAGGCTTGATAAAGTGTTATCACGAGAGTGTCATCGCGAATAGCGAGATTATAGCCTGAGTTGCGCTGTTATTGAAAAGCCTCAATGTAAGCTCATGCTTAACCCATCGACCAGTGGTATTAATAGTCAATTAACGTATCGGCCATCACATGTGATGGCCGACATTGTGCGATGAACGATTAGAGGGAGCTTTGCCAAGTCGATGGGCGAGAGTAACGTGCGCCATCTTTGACTCTGGCGCGGATGTGTTTGACATCATTAAGCTTGAAAGCTTGGCGGTAGCTTAGCCAAGGTCCTGAGTCGAGTTGGTATTCCAACTCGGCATTGGGATATAAGCTATTGACCACTAACTGCTGATTTTCAACACGTATCCCAGGCGGTGATATGCGATAGAAAATTCCCGCTTTAGCTAACTTAGGTTGCACTTTATTGGCGTAAACCGCGGCGAAGGTTTGCCAATCCTGTTTGAGCACTTGCTCGGCTTGGCCCTTGAGTTGGCGGGCGAAATGTTGAGTTTGCTGACTATAGATTTTACCTTGATAATCATAGGCTAATTCCCATGGCGCCCTATGCCATGCCCGTTCGGCGAGGGCGACCATGCGCGGGAATAACATGTATTCTGCTTGCTCGTCCGATTGCACCATTTCGCTCCAAAGATGTCCCTGCAAGCCGTAAAAACTGTATCCCGGTTTGAGCTGGCTGCGGCTATCGTCCGACACAAATGGCTGATTTAAGCTATTGTGCCAGCGCTCGGCATGTGCTGGCAGATTATCGGGCATAAAGCTAAACACCTTAAAGCTGTCTATTGCCCTTGCGGCCCAATGATTGCCGCGCTCATCTGGATGGCTAGCGTAGGGGAAATCGAAATAGGTGACTTCTGGCGTTGAGATAACGACCTTCCAGCCAAGATTTGCTTGCTTATGGGCGATTTGATGGCCGTTGTTTGAAATCTGCGACCAAGCGTTAGATTGCACTTGGGCTGGCATGTTTTCGGGACGCACTTCACCCATGCCATCATTCCAACCAGCGGCAATAATCCCTTTCTCTGCCAACATGTTAGCAACGCGCTCAATAAAGTAACCATTGAGTGAATGCAGTCCGGTTAACTCATCGGCTTTTTGTTTTTTCATTGCGATACACGCAGGGGATTCTACCCAAGCGCCCGCGGTTTCATCGGCGCCTATGTGGTAATGTACTAAGGGAACGCCTACGGCTTGGTGCATCTTTTTAACTTCATCAATCACAGTATCGATAAAGTGATAGGTGCTCGGCAGACACACATTGAGTGTGTTGTCGTGGTAATACTGAATCGACGAATACTGGGTTTTATCGGCAAATTCAGTCAGTAAAAACTCCTCCGCCTTAGCTTTGTCTCCCTTGGCTAGGTAATGGTGATAACGCGCTTCCATGGATTTTATCGCTGCGCGTGAATGCCCCGGCATGTCCAGTGAAGGGATCACTTCGATATGGTGAGCATCAGCCAGTTGTAATATTTCTTGGTATTGCGCCACGGTTAAGTAGCCATCGACGGGGTTTACGTCCGCTATGCCGCTGCCCAGTTGTGGCAATAAACAGGTTTGCTCGGTTAAATCGAAACAGCGTTTTGCACCCACATCGGTCAGTTCAGGTAAGCCGGGGATGGCTAAACGCCAGCCTTCATCGTCGGCTAAGTGTAAATGCAGCTTATTGATTTTATAGGCGGCGAGCTGTGGGATAATGCGTTTAATAAAATCGAGCGAGTGAAAGTTACGGGCTAAATCGATATGCAGGCCGCGAAAGGCGTAGCGAGGTTGGTCTTGGATCTCGATGGCGACGAGTTGATCGTCACTTAAACTGATCAACCCAGCTAGGCTTTGTAGGCCATAGAAGAGTCCTGCTTCACTGCCCGCTCGAATACTGATTTGCTCAGCCGTTATGGTTAACCGATAGGCTTCGCTGCTTTTAATTTCACTAACATGGGCTCCAGTGCTTGCAACTTTAGGTGCTTGAGTATCGAGTTGCAATAATAGCGGCGTGCCTTTGTCCTTGGCCGAAAAGCCTAAAGAATCGAGGTAATCAAATGCCGCCTGCCGTCCCTTAAAATCGACAGTTGCAGCCGTGAGTCGATAACCTTTAGCAAGGGATAAAGGCGCCGAGTTTAGGCTTTGGCTATGAAGTGGCGTGGGGATAAGTTTGCCGCTAATGTCAGGTGCTTTGTCTGCGGCTAAGGCTTGATATTGCTCGGCTAAATACTGGCCATCGGCAAAGGGGGTTGCATCGTTTTTTGCCAGTAAGAATTGTTTCTCGGCATTAAAAGGCGCCAGGTAGTCTTGCTCGGCTAAACCCGTTTCTGGATCGCGCCTTGTTTGAGTGCTCTTTATGACCTGCGCCTTATCGCCCATAGCGACAAAGAAGTTTGGCATAAACTCGGAACGGGTGATTTGGCTGCCTTTGCTATAAAACTCAATACGATAAACTTGATTGGCGACGAAGCCCTTAAAGCTGGCTTTAGGAGTGATTTTGTGTAAATCGCCATTGATATGCTCAATGCTAAAGTCACCCGCATCGACGAAATAAACGGGGGATAATTGGCTGAAATAAATTTGCCAGTCGCCATGATTTAGCTCTTCGCTGGATAACTTGTCGTTCGATAGCTGAGTGGGCAGGGTTAGCTCAATGGCAGAGCGATAGCATTGGGTTTCTTTAGCGGGACAGGTTTCAAGATAACTAGCGGTTAACTGATAATTTAATTGGAGTTTATCGGCCAATTGATTCAGCGCGACATGATTTGCCTCCTGCACAGCATTGGCGGCCAGTACTGATGGCATCGCAAGTATTGAAAGCACCGACGCCACGGGAAGCACTGCCATGACGCCGCTGACTAAGGCCGTCTTAATCCTCTGCCACTTTATCATCCCTTTCTGTGTTATTTGTCCTTTCACTTAGCTGAGTCCTTTTGTTGTAAAAACCACTGCGCGGCACCTATGAGGGCTGCATTGTGATGTTGGCTGGCTGAAATCGTCAAGTCTGTCAGTTGCGGGCCATAGACTAAGCTTTGCAATTTCTGTTTAAGCGCTTCAATAAAAAAGGGAAAGCTTTGGCTGACTGAGCCGCCAAGGATGATATCTTTAGGATCGTATACCAGTAAGGTTTGGGCGATCATGTGCGCCAAATGTTCGCCAAAATGGGCGAAGGCTTGTAGCGCTTGGCTGTCACCTTCACAGGCTTTTTGGTACAAATGCTCGCCACTCATTTGATGATGAACGGTGAAGTATTGCCCCGAGCAGTAGTGCTCAATAATGCCATCACGATAACTCAAACTACCTATTTCACCTGCGGCGCAATGTTTACCCGAATACAGCTGACCATTAAAAATCACCCCAGCGCCTACGCCAGTGCCTAAGGTAATCCCGAGCATGTCTTGATTGTGATTGAGTACAGCTTCGCCGAGGGCAAAGAGGTTAGCGTCGTTATTCACAACAACATCCATTTCAAAGGTATTTTTAAGCTGCTGAGCCAACTGCGTTGCCGTTAATGCAGGGATGTTGAGCACTTCGAGTAAAGTGCCGCTGTGCATATCCACCATGCCGGGCACCCCGATGGAAATACCATAGGTTTCAGGCGTGAGGTGGCTGTGGATACAGGTCACGAGGAAATCTAATAATTGTTCAAAATTGCCATCTGCGGGAACGGGATACCGCCAAGTGTCGAGTAAGGTTTTACCTTCCACCTGTGCCAACATCAGTTTAGTTCCCCCAAGATCTAAACATAGGACGCTCATAATAGCTTGTTGCCTCTCGTGTTGTTTGTTGCCATAGGAACGGCATCCTTTGATGCCGCTTTCGCTGAGAACAGGGTAGTGTTTTTAATCAAGGGACGAGCCGTTAGGGCCACATAACCTATGTAAGCCATAGGGATTAACAGCACTAACATCCCGAGCCGTAACTCGCCGGATAGCTCGCTGATAAAACCAATGATCGGCGAGATAAACGCGCCGCCGATAATGCCAGTACAGAGAATGCCGGCGAATGATCCATGATCTTGAGTGCGCGAATTGAGCGCCAACGAGAAGATCACCGACCACATGATAGAAATGAAAAAGCCAACCAATGGGAAACAAATTAATGCTAGTTGGCTCGGTCCCCAAATCGCCACTAGAAAACAAACCAGTGAACTAAGGGAAAAACTGAGCAGCAAGATCTGACTGTCGATAAGTTTAAGTAGCAGTAAACCGAGTAGGCAGCCGAGCGTCATGTAAAACCAAAAATCGCTAACCACATTGGCGCCGACACTTAAGGTGTCAAGACCATGATATTGCAGCAAAAAGACTGAGATACTGTTAGCAAGTCCTTGCTCAAGCGCAACGTAGGCGGCGATAGCGAAGAAGAATTTCAAAACGGTTTTATCTTTGAAAAGGCGTAAATGGGTCTCGAGGGCACCTGCCGACTCATCTGCCAATTTATCCACTTTGGGCATCTTCACTAGGCTGGCAAAGAGCACCATGGCGAGTGCGACCACGGCAAATAACCAGTACATGGCGAGCCAACTCATGTTCTCGGGCAATAGCTGTTGCACATAGTTGGCTGATGCAACACTGGCTTGATCTAAGGCGACAAAATGCTGATACACCAGCGGCGCTAAGGTCGCGGCGCCGCCAAAGGCAAGTTGGGCCAGTACGGAGAAAAAGGCAAAATGCTCTGGCCCCGCAGCTTGTCGCAATAAGGGATTGACTGCCACCTGCAATAAACTCATGCCAGTGCCAATACAAAACAGGCTAAACATGGCGATGCTAAAGGTGGGCAGACACACAAAAGTCACGGCGCCGATAAACGCTAGGCTAAAGGCTAAGATGATCACCCGCTTTTCACCGTACTTGTCCACCAAAATCCCCGCAGGAATCGATGTCACCCCGTAGGCGATAAAAAACGCAAAGGGAAATAACCCCGCCAACGTCAGGCCGATAGCATAACTGTCAATTAACGCAGGGAAAATCGGCCCCATACTGTTGGTCATCAAGGAAATCACAAAGAAAGTACAGAGGACAAACAGAATGATGAGTTTGTGTTTCATGTGCTTAGCCAATTGAATTAAGTGAAATTCATTGTGGACTGACACTCGCTATGGCGGTGATACGAATGGTGCCTCTGTCGATACTTTTCTCACATATGCAAATCCTGTTCGCGCTGATTTAGCTGATTTAGCTGATTTACATCAGGTGCTGTAAATACTTGCTGTAGATAGTGGGCAGCAGATAGCTGCTGCGGATGAGCATAGATAAAACGGTGTTTTAGCCTCTGCTGATAATGTGTTTACTTGTAAAATAGTTACCTTTAATTAACATTGGATAGAATAGTATTGGAGTGGCGGATTTTAGTATCACTGCAAGGCTGACTTGCTATAGACAATAGTGCGCGTGGCACTGCTATTTCTCGGCTCAAATAGGTCACAGCTGGCATTTAAAAATAAGGACTAAGTGGTTGAATAATTAAACAGGATGGAATAACCGCTAGCTTGAGTGAATGCGTTGTTGTGTAAGGGCTGATTGAAGCTAAAGAAAAGGAATGAGCAACTGGAGTTTAATGGATGAAACCTCTGTGTGAAAAAGTGATCCCCGATGAAAACAGCTCTTGGCGTTACTTTCGTTATGAATGGGACCACATGGATCTCAATTGGCATTATCACCCCGAGTACGAAATCTGCTTAACCCTCAACAGTTATGGTATGCGTTATGTGGGCGACCATATTGCCCGTTATGGCGATTATGATTTAGTGATCATAGGCCCAGATATGCCCCACGGCTGGCAATCCGAGGTGAACCTTGGTGTTTCAACTGACGAGATATCAAATGGCAACGCGCTAAAAGACGGCACTTCGAATGCGAGGGTGCAGGAAGTCGTTTATGTGGCACAAATTCCAGCGGTCTGGCTACACCAAATTGTGAATGAGCAACGTGAGTTAGCGTCTTTGCATTCACTTTTGACCCATGCCAAACGGGGCGTGTTGTTTAGTGAGGAAACGGCGCGTAAGGCCCATAGTGTGTTTATCGAAATGGAGACGGCCAATCCTTTTAGACGCTATATTTTGTTATTGGAATTATTAGCGTTATTACAACAGGATAGTCAGCAAGAACTCTTGTCGAGTACCTTGTTTACCCACGGTAGTAAACTCGACTTTACCGTGAAAAAGCTCGATAAAGTGATTGAGCATATCTATGACAATTACACTCAGGCCTTGTCGGCACAGGATTTGGCAAAGTTAGCGCACATGAGCACCAATCATTTCCATCGCTTCTTTAAAAAACGCACCGAGAAAACCTTAACTGAGTTTATCAATCAACTCAGGATCGCTAAGGCGTGCAAGTTATTACTCTCGAACCAGAGCCCGATTTCAACCATCAGCGATCAGTGTGGTTTCAACAACTTATCCAATTTTAATCGGCGCTTTATTCAATTTAAAGGTGTCACGCCGAGTCGTTTTCGTCAGTGCTTTAGCAGTAAACAAAGGGCAATTTAACCATTCTTATCACGGATGCTTAGGTTGAAAATACTGCTCCACTAAGGTTTGGCTGTAGCGTATCGCTTGCGCCGTGATCTCCGCTGAAATCGGCTCAAATGGGCGCTTCAGTTTTGGGTCGCGGTAATCCATTCCCGCTAACAGCGCATACCAAGAAGGGCGAAAGTAGGCGAGTTGCTGATCGTATTGGTAAAGCAGTAAATCAAAGTCTTCCCCTTGATACCAAGCTTGCAATAGTTGCGTCAGCCTTTGGGAAATGGTGACTTTTCTCGCCGCCAACCAATAGGGTTCGCTGCGCTGGCTGGTGACATAATGGGCCTGAATATAATCCTTTATGCCGAGCACTAACTGCATGACCGCCTGATTGAGTGTTTGTCGACTTAAGGTCTCTGCCTGCTTATTCAATTGATAGCGCTCGAATAACGACATAAATTTTTCAAGGGTGAATTGGGTCATCATGATCGACGTGGCTTCGAGCGGTTCGATAAAACTTTGCGCAAGTCCTATCGCCAGCACATTGTTGTGCCAAGCCTTGTCACTGACACCGACCCGCATTTTGAGAAACCGTACTTGGGTTGATTCAGGCAGATTAACACTGTGCAACAATTCCTTGGCCGCGGCATTGGCACTGAGGTGGCGACTGCTATAAACATAGCCATTGCCAAGCCTGTGGGTGAGGGGAATTTGCCATAGCCAGCCCGCACTGAGCGCCGTTGCGCGGGTATGGTACTTGGCTTGCTGTGCTTGGGTTTGCAATGCTTGGGCTTGCAGCATTTGGGTTTGCTGTGTTTGAGTGGTGTCCATTAATGCTGGAACAGGAACAGTGACGGCGCTGTCGTTGAGCAGTTCATTGGCGAAGGATTGAAAGGGTACGCCTAGGGTTTTATGAATTAACTTAGCGCTAAAGCCGCTGGCATCGATAAAAAAGTCGGCGTTAAGTCGTTCGCCATTCGCCAGCATTAAGGCGTCTATATGTTGGTTTTGGGTTGTTGAAACTTCAATGACATCGCCGATGAGGTGTTTTACGCCGCGTTGGCAAGCGTATTCTTTTAAGTAGTTGGCAAGTTCAGTGGCATCGAAGTGATAGCCGTATTCGTTAGCGTAGGGCAATGCTTTATTCGGCCTTGGGCTGAGATTGCGTTTCGCCAGTACGCCGCTGGAGAAAAACGCATCGGGTTTTACTGCACTGCCATGACCGCGGCGTCTTGCATTGGCGTTGATAAAGAAAACTTCAGCGGGTTTCACATCCAGTTGAAAATAGAAGGGATGAAAGTATTGCTGCCCGTCCCCATTCCAGTTGATGAAATCGATGCCGGTTTTATAGCTGGCGTGGCATTGTTCCATCCAATCTTTTTCGCTAATGCCTAAGTTGTCCATAAAGCGTTTCAAGTGTGGCGTTGAACCTTCACCAACGCCTATGGTGCCTATGTTGTCCGATTCCACTAAACAGAGCTCAATGGCGGCAAATACGGGGTTATTCGCGAGGGCTGCCGCTGCCATCCAACCTGCGGTTCCACCCCCTAAGATAATGATTTTTCTGATTGCTTGCTTCACTTTCATGGCTTATACCTCTGCATTATCAACGCAAAAAGCCGACCCTAAGGTCGGCTATGGTGTGATTCAAGATTAAAATTTGTAGCTGGCACCGACGAAATAACGTGAACCAAATTCGATGGTGTTTTGGGTTAATCCGTATTTAACATCATAGGATTGCACCACTTCATTGGTTAAGTTAACCCCTTCGAGTGAGATATCTAAGTTCTCCATTGCATGCCAAATAATCGAGGCATCCACTTGTTGATAGCTGTCGTTTAACACGTTTTGAATATTACCTACGCCTAAGTATTCTGAACGCCAGTTATAGGCGATACGGGCGCTGAACAGATCATCTTCGTAGAAGAGTGAACCGTTGAAAGAGTTCTCTGACACGCCTTCAATCATCTGCTCTGTGCCATCGGGGCGAGTGCTTTTACTGTCAACATAGGTGTAGTTGGTTAAGAAGCCAAAACCGCTTTCAAAGTTATGTTGTAGCTGGATTTCAAGCCCAGTAACAGAGCCGCTACCGCCATTGGCTGGGGCTGTGACACGGCATTTATCCCACTCGGATTCTGATGCGCCGCAACCTTCAATGTATTGAGTAGACTCAGTGACAAACACTACGTTATCAATATCTTTGTAGAACAAGGCTGCCGACAGCATAGAAGATTCAGTGAAGTACCATTCGATGCCAAGGTCAGCTTGATTCGCCTTATAGGGTTTTAAATTGGGATTACCGCCGGTCGCAGTACCAAAGTTTTTCGCTATCGCTAACCCAGGTTTAAGATCGCTGTAGTTGTTACGTGCCATCACGGCAGAGGCCGAGGCACGTAGGATTAGATCTTCTTGTAGATCGAAGGCGACGTTGATACTCGGTAACCAATTATCGTAATTAACGGATTCATTGTAGGGTTTGCCATCGGCAAAACCGGTTGAGGTTTGGTCTGTGTTAACGTAACGCAAACCAAAGTTACCACGGTAGAATTCGCCGCTGAAATCCGCTTGGGCATACAGGGCCAACATATCCTCTTCGACAGTGAAGGTGTTACCGAGATCGGCGACTTCCACTAACTCGCCATTGGCGTATTTCTCGCTGATAAACGCCCACCATTTGTCTTCATCTAACTTGGCATAGGAGTCGAGCACATTGCCACCGCTCTGGGAATGCAGGCCAGACAGTACGCCATCGCTCCAGTTGGCAAGGTTGCCATTAGGCACAAAACCTAAGATTTCTGCAGGGTTACGGTTGAAGGCATTACGCTCGAAATCACTGGTGTTGTACTTAATCCCGACCGCAATTTTATTAATAAAATCATGATCGAGTTGATATTCGAAGTCAGACTGGGCGTAGGTGACTTTATGATCTTGCACTGTGGTTTCGTAGTTGGCTTCCTGCGCATGCTTGAACTGGCTAGCATCGTTGGCATCTAGGCTCGTGAGCACCACTTGATAGGGACCTGTGGCATCGTAACTAAAGCCACCATCGACACTGCCTTGACCATTAGGGAAGGCGGGATCGCCAATTTTGCCGCCTTGGTCCGTCGCAGGGATCCACCAAGAAGATGAGCCGCCTTGGGTGCCGCCATCTGAGGTCGATTGGCCAATGACGCCGCTAAGGGTGAAACTGTCCCCGACGTATTTTCCGGTTAAGTTGAGTACGTCAGACTTCATATTGACCGCGTGGCGTACCACAGGGTTATAAATAATCGACGCATACGCTGGCAGAATCGTTGCCGATGCTGTGCCGCCTTGGGCGTTATTTACTACGTTGGTGGAGCCCGAACCGCGGGCGCCAACGGTTAAGAAGTTATGGTTTACGTGGGGGATATCGAGTTCAAAATTAAAGTAATCTAAGGTGAACTCTGTTTTTTCAGTCGGTACAAATTGCAGTGTAACTTGGGCACTGGTCCTTTCACGTTCGGCCCTAAATGCTTGTGAGCCAATCCCCCACGCCCCTACAGTTGATTCTTGGTTTTGTGCAGGATCAGCGGAAAAGTACTCATAGTAACCGCTGAGCGATTCTAATACATGCCGACCACTGGTGAGTTTTTCTACTGAGTAAGCGCCTAAAATACCAAATTTTTCATCATCATTTTTCCAGCTTCCAACGAAAGATCCACTCGGATCTGTTTCATCGTACAGGCTGCTTTGGCTCAACTCACCCGCCACTTGATAAGTGTGAGCATCGAGATCTAAGGGCTTACGGGTTTTGAGATCGACAGTGCCGCCCAGCGCACCTTCTTCAAGGCTAGCGGTTGGCGTTTTGTGGACTTCAACCGCACTGACTTGCTCGGCTGACAATAATTCCATGTTGAAGGTACGAGTGGCAGGACCAAGATCATACCAAGAGGTGCTGGCAACGGTTTGACCGTTCAGCAAAATACGACTCTGTTCTGGCGCTGTACCGCGAATGGTGACCCCACTCACTTCACCGTATTGCCTATCGACCGTTACCCCAGAAATGCGCTGCAGCGCATCACCAATGTTTTTATCGGGAAACTTACCGATATCTTCCGAGGTGATGGCATCGACCGTGGAGTCGGCGAAGCGTTTGGTATTCATTGAGGCTTCAATCGAGCGACGTATGCCGCGTACTTGGATTACCTCAATATTTTCTGCAGTTGCCTCTTGTTGCTCCGCCGCGACTGCGGTTGAGCTCATCCCGAACAAGGCGTTAGCGATACATAATGCGAGCAAAGAGCTCTTAAATAGTTGACCTTCTGACATGTTATTGCATCCCTGTAGTGCTTTTATGTTGTTTTTTTCTCCAGTTAACTTACCTGTTATCGAATTGTTGATGCGGTACTTTTCACACTAGGATTGGTATTTTTCTATTGTCTTTGAAACCTTGGGTAAAGGATGGTTAACTGGGTGCAAAGGCAGAATCTATCGACTTAGCGTTGAAAAGTATGGCTTGTTGCTAGGATGGTATAACTAATGCTGGTGGGATTACTCACTATAGATAAGCTAAACGGATGAGTGAACTCGCTGTCTACAGGTTATGAATTAACCAGTGCGTAAAGAGAACTAACTTATTCATCTTTAAACATTATTTATAGGATGAAATCATGAAACTGAAATCGATAGCCGTTGCAGTTGGGCTTTGTGTTGCGAGCTTGAGTACTGGCTTAAGTGCGGCCTACGCCAGCGATAAAACCATTTACCTTACCTTTGATGATGGTCCAATTGACGCGACCTTAGGGCTGTTAGATGCGTTAAAGGATGCCAATATTAAGGCAACGTTCTTTATTAATGCGTTTCATATGTATGGCGAAGGGGATGAAAACGAGGCGTTAGCGGCTGTTGCCCTACAACGTTTGCTAGACGATGGTCATATTCTGGCAAACCACAGTTACGATCATATGCTGCATAACTGCACTGATGGCGTGCAATCTGGGGCGGCATATTGTAATCAAGTTGGACTCTGGCCTGTAAAATCCTATCAAGATGCGGCCACCGATTTCACCTATTTTGTGACGAACACGGCCAAAGTGGTTGAACTTATTCCTAATGCCGCCAGTTATCCCAATAACAAGATGACTAAGTTGGCACGTTTGCCTTACACCAATGGTTGGCGAGTGACCAGTAAACTCAAAGGCGACGGCTTGTGTGCGACATCCGATACTGTGCCGCCTTGGGATCCTGCTTTTGCTTGTACCGCAGAAACCTCGACCAACAGTTCGCAAGTTGCGGTGCAAATTCAAAACATGCTCGCCGAGAGTGACTATAAAATATTTGGCTGGGATCTAGACTGGGGACCAGAGGATTGGGGGGTTGCCTTTCCCGCTGAATCTATAGCCGATGGGGTTGAGCTGGTGGGCAAAAGTCAATCAAGTGATCAACACCTGCGCAGGAACGACGATGAATCCGCTTAACAGTCGTACGCAGAACTTAGATTGTAGTGATGGTTTACATAACGGGAAAGTGGTTATCTTGACCCACGACTTCCTGTTTGAGAATGCTCACCGCGGACAAGGTGCAACCATCAACTTGCCTAAAATTAAGCGTTTTGTTGAAGAAGCTCAACGTCAAGGGTATCGTTTTGATACGCTAGATAACTATGCCCCTGCTTGGCAGGATCAGCATAATTATCAACTACCTGAGTTTGTGTCCTATCAAGATAAAATCTATTCCCTAGTGCAAGCACATTTCTCCCAAAGCAATTGGCAACCAAGCCAAACCCCAGCCTTGTGGAAAAACGAAAAGTAGTGATGTATTGGGCTGAGTATTTACTCGGCCCATCATATTTGTCGAGTAAAAGGCATGTTGCTGAACTTAGCCTGACAAAATTCAAAATAGCGGCATTTTTTACACTTTACCCACTTCGCTTTAACTCAGTATCTGTAATACTGCTCCGACATTGATTTGAAGTTTATCGGTGTTAGAAAAGTAGCGCATAACGAGCGCGATTGGGGAGAGAAGATGAGTACGTTTGTAAAATTAACCATAGCGGCAACCTTAGTGGTATTAGCCTTACTTGCTGCGGGTATTTACCGTTTCAACATGACCAATGATGATATTTATATGGTGATGGAAGATGGACAGGTGATGCAATACGATGAAGCCATGGCGCATAAAAAAACTCAGGCTCAGGCGAATGAGATCGAAACTGTGACACCTTTTGAGGTAAAGCCTGTGGCGAATGCATCGGAAGTGATGCTCAAACTCTTTAGCTTAAATACCGCCAATCCTGTTGAAATAACGCTGCCTGAGGGCGGCAAGTCCGTTGCACTGACACATTTTATTAAGATCAAGCAAACAGAGTTTGCTATGGGCGACTACCAAGATGGTGAGGTAAAAGGTCGAGCATTACTCGATTACTTACGCATTACACCATTAAATTTCGATCCCGCTCTAGAGCCGGACACCCAAAGTGATGCATCGATTCAAGATGATCCTAAAATGCAAACTATGCCCTTTGTGGCGCCCTTTATTGTGACGACTCAAGGTTCAGGCGTATTTTGGTATCTTGGATTGTTTAATCTGGATTTTAAACACAATAGCTTGAAACACTTAGGCAGTGTCATGCTTGGCGATCGAATCGAGGTGGATAGTATTGAACCTGTTTATCCTTTCGAAGCCCCATTCAAAATTGCTGTGACTTATCGCGATAGAGCGTCTGACCAACCCATGTCTGAAAGCCCTGAAATAGTCAAAACCATAGAGATGATAGTGAGTGAGACCAGCATACATAAGTAGCGTGTAAATGCCATTATGGATCTGCGCAGGCTTATGCTAAGTTGTTTTTCGGTAAGTGGGTGATGTTTGCTTCAGTAGCAAGCGTTAGCAGGTAATCGGTCAGCATAAGATTTCGACAAGGAGAGTGTCATGCAAGTTAGCAAAATCACTGGGAAATTTGATGTTAAGCTCACTCCTGATAGCCCCTATGCTACTGGCATTGGTGGTGTGACGTTAGGACGTATGGGCTTAGATAAAACCTTTTATGGTGAGCTTGAGGGGCGCAGCAAAGGGGAAATGCTCAGTGCTATGACGTCAGTCAAGGGCTCAGCTGGCTATGTGGCCATTGAACAAGTGGTTGGTAATTTGTGCGGTAAGCAGGGCAGTTTTGTATTACAACATTTTGGCATTATGACCGATGGACAAAATCGTCTGATCTTAGAAGTGGTACCCCATTCTGGGGCGGGGGAGTTGCAGGGGTTAACTGGTACTATGACCATCAATATTGAGAATGGCCAACATTTTTATGCATTCCAGTTTGGCTTTGAAGCTTGAATAACACCTGTGTTTTAGCTCAGTTTTCTGTAACTCTTCTCCTTTATGATCATTCGAGTCATCTTAATTCACCCCTCTTAATTTAAGCGAGTAAGTCTTTTCGATTGAGTCTGAAAATGGGCATAAAAAAAACCAGCTGAGGCTGGTTTTTTTGATTCTTTTTTCATAAAGCACTATCGAACCTTAAGTCTAGATCGGCGTGCTGTTACTTAAAATACGTTTAATTTAAAAAATGCCGTTGTCGCGAGAGTTAAGACACTTTTTTAACAACTTTAATTTTATCAACGACCTTTTTCACATCGTCGGTATTTTCGGCAATTTTCAGTGCTAGTTGACGTTCGGCATCGCTGGCAACTTCACCTTTCAATGTGACTATGCCATTGGCAACATCCACATTAATTTGGGTGCCGGATACGTCAGTTGAAAACAGTAAACGCGTTTTGATGACTGTGGCAACTTTAGAGTCAGTTAAGGTGGCAACAACTTCACTGGTGCCTTCTTTTTCATTCATCACAGTGAGTTGGTTATCGACATCTTTCACCCCATCTAAGCTCTTGATGAGCTCTGTGGCGAGGGCTTTATCCACACTGCTTTCCACTTTACCTGTTAACGTCACTTTACCATCTTTGACATCTGTAATGATGTCGAAGGAATTGAGATTCGTGTTGAGCAGTAAAGTGGTTTCTGCTTTACCATCGATCCACGCATCCTTGGTTCCGCCTTTCCAATCTTGGGCGGCAGCCACATTTAAACTGATTGAACCGACAAGTAAAGCCACTAGTACTGATGCTGTTGTAGTTTTCATAATCATATCCTCCGTTGTTTTCTCGAAGCTAGATAATGCGCCAATCGTGCCAATGTTTTTAAGGTAATGATTTTTAATGTTTTAATTGTTTTACCTGGCGTTTTTATACCTTGGTGTTTTCCTTTTGGTCGGTCTTTTTTACCGACAAAATGTAATTTTTTCTGGCATGCTGAGCCATCATTCGAGCATAAAAAACCGCACTCATCAGTGCGGTATTATGTCTGTAGTAAAAGTGGAGGGGAGTCGGTTAAATATGGCTCACTTAGCGACAGGGAATTAATGGTGATTGAGCGATCCCGTACCGTCGTAACTCATTTGCAGCCAAGCGGCACCCTCTGCAAGTTGGTTTGCAAGTTGTGGCTGATGCGCTTGCCTTACTGCTTGTTTTATTTGGATTAGCACTTGCTGCTCTATGTCGACAAGGGCGGTCATAGCCTGCGAAATTTGGCACTGTTGCAACAATTCTGTTGCTTGAGTATAAGTGACGGGCACGGTGTGACTTAGGCCATTAATTGGCTCGTCAGCCAAACTTCTCAGCTGTTCAAACCGAGTTAACATTCGTTGGTGGATGTTAGCTTTGGCGGAAAAAACACGCTTAAGATTATAGTCTTCGACATACCTCCTCGCTTGGTTGTAAAATGTGAGTCCTTCCTGATTCAGCTTGATGATTTCATCGATCAACATGATATCGGCGCGGATATCAGTCTGATGTTGCACAACATTAGACTTCATTATGGGCCTCCTAATGCCAGTGTTCGACATAGATTGTTTAACTGCTTGGGTAAACTGATTTTGTTTCGTTCAGCTACCATGCATATTCTGTTCTCGTTTTTAATGATATTTTAACAGGCTGATTTTTAGACTGATATTCTCAGTTCATCGAGATATCATCTTAGAACATCGGCAACTATTACCGTTGCTGTTGTTAAAATTTCATGGCTGACATACAGTAGTTTTTCATACAGGGAGTAGATACGCATGGCTCGACTGACACTTTTTTATCACTTGCAGGATGTTGGCGCCGAGCAAGCAATCATCGAACTTGCTGGCGCTGCTGACTTTAATAAGCTACGCAGTGTCGATGACTTACCTTGGATAGAGCAGCTAGGGGCAAATCACGTCGATGTTGCCATTATTGAGTTATCCAGTCTTAGTCGTGAAGATTACCTTGTGCTGCTGGATAATGCGGCCATGTCAAATATTGAGTTTATTTTTCTCTCCGACGGTCAGCCAAACCCCAATCTTGATCAGTTAATGTCTCATTTTGCTGGTTACCACTTTCGCAAACCTTACGATATGCCGCTAATCAGCGAAATTTTTGCTGATTTTGCACAGTATTTAGCATCATCGCCTAATCGACTGCATCCTTTTGCTAGCGAGCTAGACCAATACGGTTTGCTTGTTGGTTCATCAGCTCCTATGCACAAGCTATATCGCACAATTCGTCGCGTTTCTGCGACAGGCAGTAATGTGCTGATTATTGGGGAAAGTGGGGTCGGGAAAGAACTGGTTGCTAATACCATACATCTTGCCAGCCCTAGGGTGAACGAGCCTTTTATTGCGATTAACTGTGGTGCATTAAGCCCAGAATTGGTCGACAGTGAGCTGTTTGGTCATGTCAAAGGCGCATTTACGGGGGCGAATCGGGATCACAAAGGCGTATTTGAACAGGCTGAAGGCGGGACCTTGTTTCTCGATGAAGTCACCGAAATGCCGATTGATCATCAAGTGAAGTTACTCAGAGTGTTGGAAAATAGCGAGTATCGTCCTGTGGGTGGCGACAAAGTGCAACGTGCAAACGTACGTATTGTGGCAGCGACTAACCGTGATCCCATAGTGGCGATAGAGGCTGGGTTATTTCGAGAAGATTTGTACTTTCGTTTGGCTCAGTTTCCCATTCGCGTTCCGCCCTTACGGGAACGTGGCGAGGATATTATTGGGCTTGCGCAGCATTTTCTTGCCTATCGTAACGTGGCCGAAAAGCAGAATAAGAGCTTAGCTGAAGACTGTATTCAGATGATTGCTAAGTACCCTTGGTCTGGTAATGTGCGCGAATTAAAACATGCAATTGAGCGAGCCTATATTCTGGCCGATCAGGATATTTTACCCAGCCATTTACAGCTACCTCAGACGAATGAAGTGGGTTTATGTGGTGGTGAACAAGTTGTTATCCCCCAAGGCATGCGCTTAGATGATTTAGAGAGAATCGCTATTTATCAAGCACTAGAAACCACTCAAGGTAATAAAACGGATACCGCCGAACAACTGGGGATCAGCGTTAAAACCCTCTACAACAAGCTCAGCAAGTACGAGCAGCAAGTCGAGACCGGTGAAACGACTGCTGAATAAACATTAATTATCAAATTAATATTGAAACAGAGCCAAACTTTATACTCTTTTTTTTGTAAATAATAACTCCTATTCTACAGCCCTTAAACAGAAAAAGCGGAGATAGAATATGAAACACTTATTTACTACAGCATTATGGCTTTCTTTGACTGCCAGTAGTTTTGTAAACGCTACCCCAGCGGTAGGAAGTCTTGAAACAGTCGCTGAATTGCCAATACGACCTGGCAATGTCAGCGTCACTGCACAAGGTCGGATTTTTGCCACGGTACATCCACTTGATACGCCGTCAGGTTTACAACTGATTGAAGTTAATCGTGAAACCAATGCTTACAAAGCTTGGCCTTCAATGGATTTGCAAAAAGCTTCGACTGCCAATATGACTCAATTTGATACCTTATTAGGGATTGCTCAGGACAAAGCTGGACACCTCTGGACCGCAGATATGGGGTTAGAATTAGGTCAGACGAGGATTTGGGGATTCAACATTAAGGATGGCAGTCTATATAAACAAATTGTCCTACCACAAGCACTCGCGCCCAAAGGCAGCTTTATGCAGGATCTGGTTGTCGATTCACAAAAAGGCTGGATTTATTTAGCCGATATCGCCAACCCAGGCCTCTTAGCAGTGCGTATCGACGATGGTCATACCGTACGTTTTTCAGGTCATAGTTCGCTGCAGGCCGAAGCGGATGCAGTAATGAACATAGATAACAAAACAACATTGTTTAATGGCAAGGTTGCTAGTGTCGCGGTCAATCCCATCAGTTTATCTGCCGATGGAAGCACACTCTATTATGGTGCAATGAATGGCACTCACTGGTATCAGTTATCGACTGCGGCTTTACAAACAGGCAATAATGATAAAATTATCGCGACTGTAAAATTAGTCGGAGCTAAGCCAGTGTCAGATGGCGCTGCAACGTCCAAACAAGGTAATCATTACTTCACCAATTTGAACCACAATGCCATATCTATGTTAGATAACAAAGGTACGCTATCAACAGCGGTCAGTTCTCCATTGCTGGATTTTCCCGATAGTGTGCAATTTGGTGAAACGGGCTGGTTATATATTTCAGTGAATCAATTGCATAAAGCAAAAGCCTTTAATGGCGAAGCTGAAACAGCCAAACCACCTTATCGCATCATGCGACTCTGGACCGGTGAGGATACCGCTGCGGGTCAATAACACCTTAGCTGCAACTGCAAAGTTGCAGCTTTTCGTTACACTATGAGCGATATCGCAACGGTTATTTCCATTGATGTCAGTCGTTGGTTTAACTCGAAAGGATCTAAAAATAAGTTAGGTGTTGATTGTGTAAACTATCAATGCCTCATATTGTTACTAGCACAGGTCAATTTGGGATGGTGAGATAATTTTTGGAACAAGGAACAAGGAACAAGGAACAAGGAACAAGGAACAAGTTCAGTGACACTTAATCAACCTCCTAAGAGTGCGCTTTATCTCAAGGCGTTGAGTACCCAGTACCGACCTATACTGTGGTTTTTTGCCATTGCCTTGTTAGTGCTTGGATTGCTTTGTGCGAGGGCGGCCTGGTTACAACCCGAGCCCGTGTTACGGCTTGTGCTTGGTTGGGTGGCATTTTTTCTGTTGTTCCCTGTACTGCCGCTAGCGTTAGTTCGGCAACAATCTTGGTTAGATACCGAGCGACAGCAATTGTGGCTCGGTAAAGGTGTCTTCAATGGGAAGTTGCCTGGATTGTGGCGTTGGCGCGCCTATGCCTTTTCAGATATTAATGCTGTGCAACTCTATCTGCTACAAACAACCCATTGGCACCAGCTCGACCGTAACCGCCAAGCGGAAGATACGGTAGATCACTATCTCGCTTATTTACAAGTGCAGCAGCCTAAAGGGAGTCAACTGAAATTGGCTAACAGCACTGACAAGCAGGAATTACAGCAAGTTTTGCAGCAATGCGCGCAAGCGATAGGCTGTAAGTTTCAGGATTTTAGCAATAGTCCTCAAAAATCCCACCCCAAAGTGAGTGAATTTAATTTTATGCGAGTGCTTATTGCGCTTGTTGTTTTTATCTTAATAAACATCGCGATAGTGTCATTTATATGATTTTTGGGTCGATAGCATTTTCAGTCGATTCTTGATAAGGCACAAATACCTTGAGAGATGCGGGTTGGACTTCAATGGTGAGATCCGCGGGTTCAAAGATTTCGCCATCAATCACATATTTACACTTGGGCTGACTGCTAATGTTCACTTTTTTCGCATGGGCGTGGTGGACCTTGGTCGCGCTAGATGGCGTACCAGGTCGCTTTGAATGCGTGTCTTTATTGCCTTCCTTTACCCATCCAGCAATGGCTAATTCGGCTAGGCTAAGGAGCTTGTCTGTCGGCTCACTGCCGGCATCTAGCCAGGTAATATCGAGCAGGCCATCTGTCATGTTTGGCTCGCCATCGCCTTGCGCTAATACGCTGGTAAACGGTGCTGCATTGGCAACGATGAGGCTATGGGTGGTTAATGTTGTGGGCTCGGCATCATCTAAGCTGAGCTGTATGGTTAAAGTGACATCGGCATTGACGGCGCGCCATAAACCATCGAGGTAGGCAAACTGGCCGAGAGCATTTTTACGCTCACGGTTTGCGGATTCAATCATTTGTTGCTCAAACCCTATGCCCACAAGCAACAACACTAACGCCTCATTACAACGCGCGGTATCAATGGCTTGGCAATGCCCTTGAATAATATTATCCAGCGCCTGAGAGATAGGAATAAGCTTACTGCCTAAACCAAAGAGGGCATGGCTGAGGGCATTAGTTGTGCCAAGAGGAATGATGCCTAAGACGATATCTGTATCGACGATTTGAGAGGCCACTTCAGTCACTGTACCATCGCCACCACAGGCGATAATGATATCAGCGCCTGCATTACGGGCTTGCTCGGCGAAGACATTTGCGGTTTCGTCTGCTGTTGTGAGTTTTAAAGTCAGGTCAAAATAGGCTTTGAGTTCATCTTGGATTTGCTCGCTGTATTCTTGCCATTTCCCGCCACCAGAAACTGGGTTGGCGATAATCCACGCCACTTTGTGGATGTTAATTTTCCCTTGACTGGGCATGCGATCGAGCGCGCGTAATTGCCATTTGTTTAAGCCAGCGGTTTTGCGGATTTGCTTTATCTGCTGCAGTACTTCGGCGAAGTGCTGTTGTTTATCTTTACAAACCAAATAAGCGGCGAGTACCAGCACTGAGCGGCCACGACCCATAGCACAGTGGATGAGTACCTGTTTATTGGCGCGCACTTGGCGGTGCAGCCAGTTAACGGCTTGATTGAGTTGGGCGCTGGTCGGTACGCTATGGTCGAGGATGGGAATATTTAAATACTCGATATGATCCTCAAATTGCGACCAATCTAAGCCATCAAATTCAGCGGTGACATCCAGAATGGCAGTGATCTTATTGGCTTTAATCTTTTCCAGATCTGCGGAAAAGAGTCTACAGCCGAGATACAGATGTTCATCAATCCTTTGCATGGGCGGTACTGAATCGTATTTTCTGGCCCAGTGGTTATAGAGTCGACTGCCTAATAAAAAGGGAATAAAACCCCAACGAATATACCAAGGGATAGTGCCATCTTGGCGTTTTCTAAAAATACTGGCGAGATTAAACCAATAGGCTGAACCGACTAAAAATAGTGACAGACTTGTCCATGCACAAATGAAAGTGAGCAGGGGAGAAGTGTCTGTTACTGCAAAATAGGCTAACAATACTGCACCTGCAGTGTACAAATATTTGATGTGGATCTTCGTTAGCATGCAAGTCCTCCAATGCCATTGTTCTTGGTTAAAATCGTTGCACTTGAATGGATAGATGTCGAGATGAGAGATGCAGAAATGAGCGAGTCTAAACCAAAAGGGTGGCAGTAGACGAGTCTATTGCCACCCTAAAGTCAGGTTTGTTTAGCACTTAGTATCTTTAGCTTTAACACCTTCTTTGACTTCTTCACAGGCATCTTCGATGGCGTTACCTGTATCAGTCATTACTTCATCGATTTTTTCGCCCGCGTCTTCGGCTTTGTTATCACTACAGGCCGTTAAACCTAGGGCGAGTAATAATGCGAATGCTGCACTTGTCATCAGGGTAAATGGTTTCATATCTATCTCCTTTTCTAAAAAAATTATAGTCGCGGTGATTTACCCTTAAGGGCATTGATCAGCAGAGAAATCACTAATAACACAATAAATATGAAGAAAATGATTTTCGCTATTCCCGCCGCTGCGCCAGCAATCCCAGCAAATCCTAACAACCCGGCAATCACGGCAACAACTAGAAATACTAATGTCCAACCTAGCATAATAACCTCCTGCCCTTGTATTAATCCTTCTCATGACCGTTTGTGTCACTTGTAAGGTAACGGCTAATGGCTCTTACTTGATTGCGATCTTAATGCCAACTTTAAAAATTTTAAGTAGTTAATTGATTTTAAATATAATTTAAATCATTTTATTTAAAATGGTGTGAGTGAATTAAAAGAGGGGTAGGCAATTTTTACCTAAGCTTCGGTAAGAGTTTCAGCCTAATACGTTGAATCAAAGACTGTGAGCTGATGTCGTTCATAAGTAAAGACAAATAAAAGCCGACACTGTGAGTTTGTGTCGGCTTGAAGATATTATGATCTTATAATACAAGATGATATGAGCTAAATACGTTTAAAAACGATTTAATGGTTTCCAGCGTTGCAGGCTAACTGGAATGCTCGCGCCTTGGGATAACAGCAGGTTAATGCGGGATTGATATGCTGCGCCCACCATTAAATGTTTGGCTAAATCCACCGCATTACGGGCCTTATAGTCATCTAAATAACTGCCTTTCGCCCACGCATTAAATGCACCGAGCGCTGGGCCTGCCCAGATTTGGTAATCCATTTCGCGGCCAACTTCACCTGTGTTTGACCAGCGGCTCGACAGACCCAAATACCAGCGGAAAATCAGTGCCATCTTACGTTTGGGGTTATCCAGTGCGCGCTCGATTTGCTTAGGATCGCGCTCGTTAAAGTGGGCTACTGTGCCAGCCCAAATGTCATCGAGTGATGAGCGGAACACTTGCTCTTCGAGTTTTTTACGCTCGTCCGCAGGGATGGCATCAATCGAATCGTAACGGGTGTAGATCTCATAAAGCTTATTGGCGCGCATCGGGAACAAAGTACCGCGCTTAACCACTTGTAATTTCACGCCCATTTCGAACATATCGGCGGCAGGCGCCATAGTCACATCGGCCATTTCTGTGGTGGCGAGTAACTTACGGGTGTGTTCACTCGCGCCCGCTTCGACGCAAGCTTGGTTGATAGAACCTGTGACGATGAATGCCGCACCCATGTTGAAGGTGGCTAATGCTGCATCGGGAGTGCCGACACCGCCGCCAGCACCCACACGGATAGGCGTTTTGTATTGATACTTAGTTTGGATTTCATCTTTAAGCGCCAAAATCGTCGGCAATAGCGTCACTAGCGGGCGATTGTCGGTATGGCCGCCTGAGTCGGCTTCGGCTGTGATGTCGTCTGCCATTGGCACGAGTAATGCCATCACCATTTGTTCTTGGCTGATAAGGCCGTCACTCACTAATTGCTGGAGGATTTTGGCTGGCGCTGGCTCCATAAACTTAGTCGCGACTTCGGTGCGGCTGATTTTGGCTATGACTTTGTTGCCAATGACTATCTCGCCATGTTCGTCGCGGCTCAAACCCGCCGCGCGGTAATAGACGATTTGTGGCGTTAAGCCTAAAAATGCCGAGGCTTCGACCGTGCGCACTTTATGTTTTAAAAACAGCTCAACGCTGCCGCGCTCTAATGCGGGCTCGCTTGGACTGTGAATTAAGTTAAAAGCATAAGGACCATTGGGCAGTGCCGCTTGAATGCGGGTAATGGCCGCTTCAACACGGGATGGAATTAACCCCGCCGCGCCAAATGAGCACAAAATGCCCGCTTGGCCAAGGGCGATAACCAGTTCTTCCGAGGCAATACCGTTAGCCATAGCGCCAGCGTAGTAAGCGTATTTAACCCCGTGTACGCGGCGAAAATTACTGTCGCCTAAACTTTGGGTGCCAAGGGCGGGCGCAAAGGCGCTGACGGGGTGTGAGCCTACTGGCGCTTGGCTGTCGCTTGTGGTTACTTCGGCTGTTTGCGCTATGCCTAAGCCTTTTTCACTGTGATTCACTAAGTAACAGGCTTGGCTTAAATCTTTGAGTTTTTTGCCTAATGCGTCGATATCAAAGCTCAGCGCGGCATCGTTGACTTGCCACGGCCAAGGGCTGAGTTTTTCGTTATTACTATTGAATTGATCTAGAGTATGGCTAGTCATCTTGGGTCTCGTTTTTATTGCTGCTGCGTTGCTTTTACCTGGGTAAAAAGTTCGGGTGTAAAAAGCCAACGCAGCGGCAGGATTATTTTTAAGTGATTCAATAAATAGAATTTACCGCATTAAGCTTCTTCAATACAGATGACGATATCTTTGACTTCATAAATCCGCAGGCCATCTTTACTCAAGTTAGCATCGCCCATAATGATGCGTTTGCCATTATCGTCAGTCACGCTGGTAATGTGTACATCCAGCGACATCTGCTTGTTTAATGGGTTAATTTGGCCGCGATACTTCCATTTGATATCCGATAATATCTGGCCGAATTTTGGACTCTTAAAGCCAGCGCCAAGGTCTTGGTCAATCGCATAGGTTTGCATTAGCTCGATAATGGCTTCAACCCCTAATGAGCCTGGCATTACCGGATCTTGATGGAAGTGGAATTGGAAGAACCAATCACTCGGGTCAATGGTGCGCTCGGCGTATAAATAGCCAAGGCCCGCTTTACCGCCGGCTGTTACGATTTCAGCCTTGTCGATAAAGTTAAGTTGACCGCCCGCTAAACGGTAATGCGGCTGACCTTCTGGCGCGTTAAAGCTGCGATGCTGTTTATCTAACAGATTGATTTGGCTATCGGCGACTATGCCATTTTGCACATGCCAAGGTTGAGTTGTCTTGCCGTTGTCTATGCCAAGTTGGTTTTTCAGCGCATCGCCCTTGAAGTAACCAAATACCGCTTTACCTTGGTAGAAAGGCTCGCCATCGCAGCTTAACTCGAAGCTGAAATTCTGAATAATGTTGCTGCCAGCAATCACAGTCGATAACAGACGTGAGTCGTTCACTATGGTTTTGCCGCGTAAATCCACGTGGCGCAGCAACTTACCGCTACCGTCTAAGTTACGGAAGAACAGCTCTTGGCCGGGGAAGCCCAAGGTTGTGCCCATATAGCCCGAGATAAAGCCGTTTGGCTGCAGTGATATTTCCATTAGCACTGAATAGGGCATCACGGCGTGATGACTGTTTTTATTGTAATACCAAGCATTTGCAGGCACTTCGTATTCGGCGATACACGAAGAAGGCTTTTTCAGCTCGCCGCGTTTGCCGTCAATCGCAATGACGCGGGTGGTGAGCTGTAAATCACCGCAAGGCGTGCGCGGTGGAATAAGGCCGCGATAGATGCTGAAATCAGGGCCGAAGCAGTTTTCGATATCACCCGTGGCAAATTCGAACATGTGATACGGCGTGAACGGCAGGGTATCGGGCACGCGGTTGGCGTACTTTGAATCCGCTGGCGCAATCGGCGCAGGCACATGCTTAAGCGGCACTACGCCTTTATTGGTTGGCGCAGTTAAATCAGGCAACTGTGCCATCAGTGGCGCCGCTAACGATACTGATGTTGTTGAAACCAACGGCGCAGCCGAAACAGCATTTTTAGCTACATTTCTAGTCGTATTGTTAGCTGTGCTGTTGGCATTATCCGCGAGGTAGCGGGTGCATTCGGCTTCTTCTTTGATCATCACCCCAAGGTTTTGGAAATCCACGACCACTTTGCCATTGAGCAAAATATCGATATTCGCTTTAGCATACGGGCGCGGGCTCATACCGATTTCGGTGATTTCCATGCGATAGGTGAGCAGGCCAGATTGCGGCAAAACTTGACCGCGACAGCGCACTTTTTGTGACGCATTTTCTAGCGGTTGGAAACGACCGTCTTTTACACCGAGGTGCATCCCAATATGCAGCATAAAGAATTGCAGTAATTGACCACAGCCTTCGGCCATTAAGGATCCCGCCATCACTTGGTCGCCCTTGAAATGACACGGGAAATACCAATGATCAGCTTCGAGCTGCTTATGGCCTTGAACTGAGCCTAAGCCCCACGCGCCGCCATGCACCTCAAGATTGCTGACTTGTTCAATCATCAGGAATTTTTCGGATGCAAAACATAAAGAGGGCTGCAAACCATATTGGGCTTGATGCACCGCGTGTGCGCCGCCAAAACAGCCACCGATATCGGCGCCGAGCAGTTTATGGATTTGGCTGTAATCAAATTGGCTTTGCGCGCAATCAAGCAGCGGATTAAAGCGCTGTTTATTCGGATTATTCAAGGCGAGGTTGCGCGCTTTGATTTCAGCTTCGGTGTGAATAACGCCTTTACCGTCGGCCAGTTCTTTATCGGTGAAGAAGCCGGCACAGCCGCCATCCATTTTAAGGATCAGCTTGTCACCCACGAAACATTCGTAGGAGAAGAAGAACAACAAGGTATCGCCATTGCGGGCAAAGTGATTGATGGAAATGTCGTAGCGCAGGGTGTCACCACCGCGCGGTAAGTCGCCAAGGAAGGTCAGGGTGCAATCGAGCAGGCGATAAACGCGCTCGCCCTTGTTTTCAAAATCGATACCTAAGTAGCTGATCAGCATCAAGTCGCATTGACCCGATTCGACCGCCACGGCCCAAGGGATTTGGCCATCGACCAAATACGGCGCGTCCACAGGAATGTCGTATTCCGTGGTCATAGTGCAAGGCTGATATTGGTTCATCTGGGCGTTTAATTTCGTTACCCGAGATACCAGCAAATAGTCAGTCGTTGGCAGGCGTACACGACGCGAATAGCTGTCGATAATGGCATAATCTGGGCCAAAGACGTTAGCGATATCGCCTTCGGCGTACTCGACTAAATCCGCATAATCCCAAATGCAAGGCTTGCTTATCGGTGTTGGCGGCGTGTACTCAGGCACTTTTGCATGATTGGGATAAAGCACTGGATGTGGAAGAACCACTGTCGCAGATGCCTGAACAATGGCTTGCTGTTGTACTGGCGCAGCTTGGCCATTGACGGCTAACTCGCTGGCAAGCTGGGCTTTCATCAAGGCATCGGCTAGTTTCAAGCCTTCAGCACGGCTTTGTAAAAAGGCTAAATGGGCTTCACGGGCGAGTTGCTGATTGCTTAAAAATGCCGCGTCTTTTAGCTCTGCTTGAGTGGCGTTTTTATTGGTGCTTAGGGCATTCATTGGCATGCTGCTTAATGTCTCTTTTTGTTGAGCCGTGGTTGGGCTGCTTGTTGCAAAGCTATTCGTGTCTTTGCTCGCTATTTGGGCCAAATGTTTGCGCTGGCTGCGCGCTGGCAGTGCTGTCATGGCTTGGGCTTTTTGTTGTATAGCATCAAGACCTGCGAGCGGCGTATCCAGGATATGCTGATAGATATCGCGGCCACCGAGCGTTACTTGTTTTATTAAGTGTTTTTGCTCTGAAAGCGTTAAGTCTTGTTCAAGCCTTTGCTGCAAACTGTATGCTTGCGTGGCACTTTGGCTGAGCAGTAACTGCGAGCATTTACCTTGGCTAAACGTCGCTACGAGCGCGTGCTGCACTTGATTAGCTTGTTGCTGTACTTGGTTTTTTAATTGCCCATGATTTTTAAGCTGCCCATGATTTTTAAGCTGAAGCAGCGCGCTCAAAATACTCGCCA
This sequence comes from Shewanella sp. SM69, assembly GCF_025653985.1. Taxonomy (NCBI): domain Bacteria; kingdom Pseudomonadati; phylum Pseudomonadota; class Gammaproteobacteria; order Alteromonadales; family Shewanellaceae; genus Shewanella; species Shewanella sp. SM69. The sequence continues at coordinate 705,896 of NZ_JAKKRV010000001.1, read as the reverse complement.
TACCCGCAGCGGCAAAGTTGTGGCCTAGGGTATCAGCAGCTTGGCTGCGCTGGTTCACACTCGGCAACAGGGTATTGAGTACCAGCTCTGAATCGGCAAGTTGCTCAACCGCAATACTGGTTTCAATCAAGTTAATCTGGCTGCTATTCACCTTGGCTTGGGTTAGCAAGTCATCGCAAATACGCGCAGTGTTGCTATTACCTTGTATGTCACAAATCGCGCCAAATACTTGGCCGCTGATGTGACCATAACTGTCGCCATAGCTGCTATTGGCATTAGCATTGTCAGCGGCATTACTTGGCTGGGCTGCACTTGATTGCGCTGTTGTGAGCACTAACGCGCCAGCACCTTCACCGACTTTCCAGCCTGTGTCAGTGGCAGTAAATGCCACTGGCGATACGGCGTTTTTAAGGATCACTTGCTCTAAACTGCCACTTAAATCGACGGCGGCGATCACTACGGCATCTAAGGATTCTTGGGACAACAGATTTTCGGCCACATCGATACAGCGGGCGACCGATTGCTCCGCCGCCGAAATGGTAAAGGCAGGGCCGTTAAAGTCCCAAAGGGATGCGATACGTGACGCCATGATGTTGCCAATAAAACTGGTGTATTGGTTCAGTTTGGCGGCATCGAGCACACTGTCCATTGCGATTTTTTCAAGGGTGAGATACTCAGCTTGTGTGAGTGTTATCCCTTGTTTTTTAAGGCTGTCTGCTAGTTGGGTGTGCAGATTCACTCGGCCACGGAACTGGTGCAATTCAAGCTCTGTTTCCATCGCCACTAATACAGCAACCTTGCCACCTGGCATTAAGTTAGCATCACGAATCGCTTCATCGGCCACTTTGATCAGCAGCAGTTGCTGGGAGATCAGGCGATCATCCTCATTGGGCGGCACTTTAAAACGCAGGAAGTCAAAATCGAACTGGTCGATATAGGCGCCTTGCGGTACAGAAGGCAAGCCAAAGTTAGCTAAGATCTCAGGGTGTTTATCTAAGCCTTTCCAGCGTTTAGCGGGCAGCGGGATAAAGGCATCTTGCCGAGCATGAATCGTGTTATCCAATGCATTAATGGAGGATAAAGGCCCAAAGTGCGACGCTAAGCCAATGATATTTAATGGCGTGTGCTGGTAACTTACTGCGGCTGCGGCTTGTTCATTCTTCTTGTTTGTATTGGCAACATAGGATTCCAGCAATAAATGCGCGTTACAGCCGCCAAAACCGAACACGGAAACACCCGCGTGGCGGCGGTCATTGCCGGCTTTATCTGGCCAAGCATGCAATTCTGTTGGCAGATTTTTAGCGCTAAACAAGCCCTTAGGCGAAGATATCGGCGCCGATAAGTTAATACTTGGCGGCAGTCGACCCGAGCGCATGGCAAAAATCATCTTCATGATCCCCGGCATGCCCGCGGCTGTGAGTAAATGGCCTAAGTTGGATTTTGCCGAGCCGATCAGCGGCACCGCAGAGCCCGCGAGTTTGTCCTCAAAAAAGCGTTCCATCGAGGCGAGTTCGACTTTATCCCCAAGCGGTGTGCCCGTGGCATGGCATTCAATCACTTCGATATTGGCAGGCAGTGTGTTTGCGGCACTATAGGCGCGCTCGAAGGCTTGCACTTGGCCCTTGCTGTTGGGGCTTAATACAAACTGGCCTTTACCGTCGTTCGACAAACCAATGCCGCTAACGACGGCATAGATGTTATCGCCATCGCGCTCGGCATCTTCTAAGCGTTTTAAGACTAACACCCCAGCGCCTTCTCCAGCGAATAAGCCTTTGCTGTTGCTATCAAAGGGCGCCGAAATACCGTGATCTGGGTAGGCGTGGAAAATCGAGAATCCCATGTTGATAAAGAAGGGATCTGCGCCCGATACTGCGCCTGCAAGCATCATATCGGCCTTGCCAGTTGTTAGGTAATCGCAGGCGAGTTTAAGTGCGTAAACCGAACTGGCGCAGGCGGCGTCCAGACTTAACTGAGTGCCACCTAAACCGAGTGCATCGCTGACCAGCTTTGAGGCTGTGTGGGCAACGGCGCCATTGGCGACGTTTAAGGTTTGGCTATTGGCATTGAGATCGTTAACTGAATTGCCAAAGTCAGCCAGCTGAAATGCGCTTTGGTTAAGTTTGTTTTGCAGCGCCTTTTCAACGGTTTGATGATACAGAGGCAAAAATAATTCGTTGGAGCGGGCCGTGGGGAACGACAAGGTTCCCATTACGATACCAGTGCGCGCCAGTACGGCATCGCTTGGGGCAATCCCTGCGTCTTGAAGGGCTTTACGACTGCAATCGAGTGCCCATAAAAAGCTTTCATCTAAACCGTCAAAGGCGGACTCAGGCAGTTGATAGCCCTTGGCATCAAACTCAAAGTATTGGATATAGCCGCCTTTATCACAGTAAAAACGGTCAGATTGCCCCTGCACACCTTGGTAATCGGCGGGATTGGCATTGAGCTTCTCGCGGCTGATTTGGGTGCGTGAGTCTTTTTTATCCAGCAGATTTTGCCAGAAGGTTTGGGGATTATCGGCGTCAGGATACTGAGTCGCGAGGCCGACAATCGCAATTTTTGACGCACTTTTTGATGCGCGGTTTGACGCACTTTTTGACAAAATCATAGGCACGGTAGTTTTATCAATAGTAGGGGAATGCTGAGAACTCACTGGGGTTCTCCTTCTGGTGATACTTCTGATGATAAAGGGGCTGCGTTAGCACTTAATGGCTTAATGAGCGGCGCGAGCGACAGCGGCACTCTGTGGCTTATCAGCTGAGCTAAGCACTTGAGTAAGCTGGTAATCGCATCGGCACCCTTGGCATTGCAAGCAATGGCGGCTGTTGCCTCGTTCGCAGTGCTTTGATGCCAGCCAGTGCTTTGGCCTGCATGGGCGTGGCTGATTTTATCTATGAGTGTGCTTGTTTGCCTATCGGCGCCCACTTCGACAAACAGTCTTGCGCCTTGCTCAGTGGCATTTTGAATGAGCGCACTAAAGTCGAGTGGCGAACAAAAGGTATCGGCAATCGCGCGGCCAATGCTGTGGCTATCCACGGTTACTGGCACAGTTTGCGCTGCGCTAATAAAGCGAATAGGCGAGCCATGTGCTGCCGCTTCCAGCGCCTTAGGTTTCAGTGCCTCAGGCTTAAGTGCTTGAGTATAGAAATCTTGTACTTGCCCATGGACTAACATGGCTGGCGCGGTATGCATGGCCGTGACCCGATTGGCGGCAATCCCGCGTTTGCCTAGCTTGGCAAGCAGAGCTTTACAGCTTGTTTCGCAGCCTGCAATGACGCAAGTATCACCTTGGGTGATGGCTAAATAAGCACGAGGGAACTCTGGCAATAATGCCTTGATTTCATGGCTATCAGCGCGTACCACAAAGCTGTTCCACACTATGGATTCATTATCCTTAAGTTGCCACGCTCGGCGGACTGCGGTTAGCTCGCCAGAAATGGCATGGTTGAAAATATCGCTATTTTCTGTGGCGTTGATCATAGCATGGGGCGTTTGCCACACATCTAGGCTGGCCCACATGGCTGCTTCGCCCATTGAGTAACCGAGCGCCATTTTTGGCTTAATATTAAAGACTTGGGTCAACAGTTTAGTGAATAGATAACTGGCGCCCACGCCACTAATCGCTTGCTGGCTTAAGCTCATGCCCGCTGCAGTTTTTACATCTGCGGCATAAATCTGCGGTGATTGCAGCATGGCGCTTAAATCGCCTTCACGTTCTAGCTGGTGATACAGCGCGGGGAAATACTCATGCAAGTTATTGAACATATTGGCGTAAACAGTGCCAACGCCGGGGTATACAAAGGTCAGCCCCGCATCCCCTAGCGGCTTAGCGGTGAAACAGCTACCCGCTGGCGTTTTAAAGTGTTGACCATGATGACGAACAGCATCACTTTCAAGGGCCGAAAGCATAGCTTTGGCTTCAAGTTTGAGGTCATCAATCGATGCCGCCATCAAGACTAATGCCAGTGGTGCGTTGGCATCATAGCGTTCAAACCAGAATGCGAGTTGATGTGATGCAAATGACGTGTTTAGTGCGCCAATCTCTAGTGAACTAAGCAGCTGAAACAGCTTTGCTTTTAGCTCATAAATACTGTCATCACTTATCGGCACAAACAGCCGGTTTTTATCAACAAGGGCTTTGGGCACGATAACTTGTGAGCCTTGGGTCAGCACAATACTTTGGTTTAGATGTCGAGATTCATCCGTTTGACTTGACGTTTTTGCTACAAGATTTAGGCACAACACCCGCGCTTGATGTTGGTCGCTAAACCAATAGCCCGTTTGCTGATTTTCCCCTTCTTTGCCATAAAGCGGCGCTTGTGTTCGTGCGGCGAGGGCGGTTACCCCTTGGCGCAGCGCAACAAATGCTTCGTTGAGCGTGTTGGCGACGAGCTGATGCTGAACGGTTTGTGCTGGATTGCGCTTTGCCGCCGTTAATGCTGCATTTACAACAGCCGCTGCATTTGCAACACCTGTAGTCTCATTGCCAGCGGCAAAACCAGCAATAAACGCGTGGGCGTGAAGACGCAGTTTGGCGGCGGTTAAACCATCGAGCAAATACAGCGATTGAGTTAAAGGCTGCGGCAGATTGCCATCATTGAATTTAAGTTCAACGAGCTTGCCTTGCTCAATGGCTGTTGTTGCTTGGCTTAATAACGCAGTGAGCGAGCTTTGCTTATGCTCTGACGGTTCATACACTCTTGGTTCATGAGCTGTCGGCTCTTGTGTTGTAGATGGGGCAGCATCTAAAGCGCAAATCTGAACGCTTTCTCGTTCCGCAAACGTCCCTAATACTTGGGCTGAGTGAGAGTCAAGATTGACCGCGTCGCCAAGCAACACTGCAATACGCAGTGGCTTGGCAAGCTTTGGACTAATAGCTGTGTCTGCATTAGCTGTGTTTGCACTAGCCGTGTCAGCTATCGACGTTTCAGTTTGGCCGCTATCTAGAGTTGCTAAAGGGTGGGCTAAGTTCACTCGACTTTTGCCTCCACGCTTTCAATGGCTCTATTCGCAGCGGTTTGATTAGCAGCAATTTTATTGGCAACTTTATTGGCTAAGAATGCACCGTTAAGGTTTTTGCTGATGGTGACTTTGGCGTTGTTCATCTCGCAGCTTAAGCGGCCATCTTGATGATACAGCGCAATATTGGCTTCAAGGGCACGGCCAGAGTGTTTTACCACATCGAGCACTAGATGACCTGTATCGCCAAAGGCAAATGGCGCATGGGAAATAAACTCACCAATGCTTGATGGCAAACTCGCCGCGCCATATTTGAGTCTCGCCCATACCAGCATCGCCTGCAGCAGCAAATCTTCCGCAAAGGCTTGTGAGCCTTTAGGGGCCAGATTGGGCACAAAACTCCCGCAGTCCGCTAACGCAACATGGGGTAGGCTCACCTTGGCGACTAAGCTCGCATCGTCAAACTTCACCACAGACTCAATACCTTGCAGTCTTGGGCCGTGGAAAAGCGTGCCGTCGCTGTAAAGGCTGCTCGCGGTTGTGATGACAGAAAGTCCCGTCAAGCTTTGCGTGTCAAAGGCTATTGCTTTGCTGTTAGTGGCTAAGTAATCAATAGCCGTGTCATCAACCATTAAAATAGCTTGATATTGCGGACGACCTTCAAAGCTGATTAAGGCATTGAATTGTCCACTCAAGCACTCGTCAGAATCTTTCGCGGCTTTATCCGTTAACGCAATCGGTGCAAGTTCAAGTTCCAGCGTGATGGGGGCTGCACTTTCTAACACTCCATTTTGTAACACGGCAGTGTCGAAAATAATGCCCTTCAATAGCTTGTAGCTTTGCACTTTGACAGGCTGCTTGAGCACATCAAAGGCGGCTTCACGCATCCACTGAATCGCGCACACAGTCGGTAATACGGGATTACCATTAATGCAGTGATCTTCAATAAAGATCATTGCCTTAGTGTCCAGTGTGCGCTTTAGTTTTACAGCGTTAGGCAAAGCATGCGGACCCGACGAGTCAGTGGTCAGATCCGCTTCAGGCTTTTTTAGATTGCTACCTTGAGTTGCTTGCTCGTCATTTGGAACTGTGCCTTGCATATCAGTACCGACCAGCAATTGTACGCCTGTGTTGCTCAGTAATTGGCTAGCAAATAACTCAGCGCCTGCCTTTAGCGGGATCACATAAACACCGCGATCCATAAACATCTTTTTCAGCGCAGGATTCACCATGCCGCCGTCCCACGGACCCCAATCGAAGCTCATCACTTTGGCATTTGGCAGTTGCTGCGCCAGTTGCAGTGCGGCTTTGTTGAGTATGTCGTTGGACATAGCGTAATCGCTTTGGCCAGTATTGCCGTAAAAACCCGCCGCCGAAGAGAATAGGGCAATCAGTTTTAATTTATCTAAATCCAGTGCAGCAAGTAGATTGCTTATACCTGTGACCTTAGTGCCATACACCCGTGCTAACTCATCTAAGGTTTTGTCTTGGATGTGTTTATCGGCGAGTACGCCCGCACCATGGATGATGCCAGTAATAGGCGACAACTCGGTGATCGGCACTATCGTGCTGGCGATCGCATCGGGATTGTTAACATCGAGACTTAAGTACTCGGCGCTCGCGCCCACAGCGGTAAAGGCTTGCAGTGCGGCTGCAATTTCTAGGCTGCTTTGAACTGGCCATACTAAGGCATCCACTTGTTTTGGCGTGGGTTTCTCGCCCAAGCTTTGAATGTGGGCAATAGCTGCGGCTTTAAGTTCACTGTTATTCTTACCCTGTGCCCAAGCGGGAATGGCTTGTTGGCTGCTTCTGCCAGCAAGGATAAAGTGCGCCTTGCTGCGTTTTGCCAGACTCAAGGCACATTCAAAGGTCACGCCTTTTGCGCCGCCGGTCACCAGTATTTTATCTGCACTCGTCAAGTTTGCCGCGCTGTGGCGGGTATCAGCCTTGCCAGCAACTAAGGTTACACGCTCAAGTGCTTGGGCTGCGCCTTGGTTAACACCGACTTCCAATACGTTATCGGTTGCAAAGAGCTCAGCGATCACAGCATTGGCCAGTTGCTTGGCATCAAGTGCTGGCGCGATATCTAAGGCGCGGCAATGCACGCTTGGCCACTCGTGGCTCAAGGTTTTCGTTAGACCTGCCAATGCTGCTTGGTTTAACTCGCTGCGGGCAATTTGGCTGTGGTTAAGATAACCAAAACCACCGTCGATACGACTGACGCTGATAAAACTACTACCAGTATTGGCGGTCGCTGCTGTTGTTAAAAACGGTTGTAAGTGCTTGGCGAACAAGAACGCTTGCTCGACGGATGCCTTGGCGGCACTGGACAACACTAAACCTTTCGCATCGGCTGAGGTTTTATGTTGTGGTTGCAGATGAATAAAGCCTGCAACTGTACCTAAGCTTTTGATCTCATTAATTACTGTACCAATGCTGGCATCGTCAATCGCCGCCAATGTGAAGCTGGTAATGTGGCTATTGAGCGGTGATGTACTGGCCACAAGGCTTTCAGGCGAGCGCACAACCGCAACCGTTAGACCTTGAGCATGCAATTTTTCGGCAAGTACGCCAGCATTGTGACCATCATCGCTAATGATAATGCAGGCATCTTTAGCAAAAACGCGTGGCAGACCTTGTTGCGCTGATTGCTTTGACGATTGCTGTGGCGATAGTTGCGCTAGCTCAGCCGCCGCTGGCAACTTTTTTAGCACCACCTCACTGTGTGGCGGTAAATCGATAGTAGGTTCAGGCTGAACGACAGCGCTAACTGGCGCGGCATTCTGGCTTACCGCGTTTTGGCCTAGCTTGCCTTGCATATAGCTAACGATTTCACCTAAGGTACGACACTCGGCCAGATCTTCAGGATTGAGTTCAGGTAAACCCGGTAGCTCGTCTTGCACTGTGCCTAAAATTTCAACGCGCTTGATGGAATCGATACCTAGATCGGCTTCCATATCCATGCTGAGTTCCAGCATTTCAGTGGGGTAGCCAGTCTTGTCGGCCACCACAGCCATCATGGTTTGTTGGACTTTTTCAGCGCTTAAACCGTTATTTGTTGTAGCGGTAACAGTGACTTGCGCTGCTGTTGTAGTTGAAATCGAGCCAACCGCAGGTAGTTTGCTGTTCATGTAGTCAACGATTTCGCCTAAGGTGCGACACTCGGCCAGATCTTCAGGATTAAGCTCAGGTAAGCCCGGTAGCTCATCTTGAACTGTGCCTAAGATTTCAACGCGCTTGATGGAATCGATACCTAGATCAGCTTCCATATCCATGCTGAGTTCCAGCATTTCAGTCGGATAGCCTGTCTTGTCAGCCACCACAGCCATCATGGTTTGTTTAACAAGTGCAGCGCTTAAACCGTTGGCGGCAGGCGCGGCAGTTGTCACATGAGTTGCTACGATAACTGCGCCCGCTGCAGGCAGCTTGTCATTTTGTGTAAGCTTACTTTGCATGTAGTTAACGATTTCACCCAAGGTGCGACACTCGGCCAAATCTTCTGGGCTGAGCTCAGGTAAACCTGGCAGCTCGTCTTGCACTGTACCTAAGATTTCAACGCGCTTGATGGAGTCGATACCGAGATCGGCTTCCATATCCATGCTGAGCTCCAGCATTTCAGTGGGGTAGCCTGTCTTGTCGGCTACCACTGCCATCATAGTTTGTTGCACTAACGCAGCGCTTAAACCGCTGGCGGCAGGAGTTGTTGGCGCTGTTGTAGAAACGACAACTTGGCCAGCCGCTGGCAATTTGCTGTTCATGTAGTTAACGATTTCACCCAAGGTACGGCACTCAGCCAAATCTTCTGGGCTGAGCTCAGGTAAACTCGGCAGTTCGTCTTGTACTGTGCCTAAGATTTCAACGCGCTTAATTGAATCGATACCGAGATCGGCTTCCATATCCATGCTGAGCTCCAGCATTTCAGTCGGATAGCCTGTCTTGTCAGCCACCACAGCCATCATGGTTTGTTTAACAAGTGCAGCGATTAAACCATTAGCGGCAGGAGCTGTTGGCGCAGTTGTAGAAACTACAACTTGGCCAGCCGCAGGCAATTTGCTGTTCATATAGTCAACGATTTCACCTAAGGTACGACACTCGGCCAAATCTTCTGGGCTGAGTTCAGGTAAGCCCGGCAGTTCGTCTTGCACTGTGCCTAAGATTTCAACGCGCTTAATCGAATCTATACCTAAATCGGCTTCCATATCCATGCCAAGCTCTAGCATTTCAGTGGGGTAGCCTGTTTTATCGGCAACCACAGCCATCATGGTTTGTTGTACTAACGCAGCGCTTAAACCGCTCGTTGCTGGTGTCGCAGATGTCATCTCTGGCATAACTAAAACAGGAGCTGCTGGCGCAACTTGTACTGTCGCAGCAGGCGCATGAGCAACGGGAGCGGTTTGCACAACAGGTGCAACAGGTGTGTTAATTGCTGGTCTCATCGCAACAGCCTGAGCCGCTACTGGTGCGGCATTGTGCGCCACTGTCGATGCAGCAAAAGGTGCTGGAGCCGGCGCAGTTGCTCGTGGCTGACTTGCAACTGCTGGAGTAAAGTTAATCGGCGCATTGTTTAACATCGCCAAGGCCGCTTGGCTGCTACTGCTTTGTAGCTGCATAAATTCGGTGTGGCTTTGCAGGGTTTGCGCTTGATGCTGGTGGAACATTTCCATCGAGCGTTGCAGGCTTTCAGGGATTGCAATGCCAAGGCTTGCCATCTTGGCTTGTTCAGTCATCAGTGTCGTGAAAGTATCGCCGTATTGCTGTGGGATAGCTAAAAACTGTTGATGTAACTGAGCCGCTTGAGATTGTGCGCTGAAAAATGCCGTTAACGCATCGCTGCTGACGCTTGCTGTACTTGGATTCAATTGCGCCGTCGCTTGCTGGTGATTGCTTAAGCCTTGCGTCACGCTTGAGGATTTTTGTTTCATTTCAACAGTTGCCACTTGATTCGCTTCCACTTCTATTATTTTTTCAACAACTTTTTCGACGATGACTTCTTTCTCAACGATTTTTTCGACTTCTCTTTCGACAACCGTTTCAACTATGCGATCCACATATTGCACTTGGCTAGTCACGCTGCCTGTGGCGAGGGATTTAGCCATCTTAGCTTTGGTTGCTGCACTAATATGGTTAGTGGCAGTGAGTTTGATGTTCATCGCTGATGGCGCTTCACGTTCGGCAATCTCTTGTGACGTGACGGCTTGATAGGGGTCAACCTCAGTTAACGCCACGCCGGCTACCGCGAGTTGCACTGCGGCTAAGCGTAATTGACTGTCACTGTCGCCCTTAGGATTCGGGTTCATGCTGATAAGGCAAAGCTCATTTAAGTGTTCACCTAAGGTATTTTCAACTAACTTTTGCAGTATGTTCTTAGGGCCAAACTCAACAAACACACGGGCGCCAGCGTCATACATGGCCTGCAGTTGTTCGCTAAAGCGAACCGATTGCAGCATGTGTTGCTTAAATTCTGCTTTAATCGCTTTGCCATCACTTGGGTGTAGTTGACCTGTGCCGTTGGCATAAAGCGCGATTGAAGGTGCGCTGAATTTAGCTTTATCAATGGCTTTGGCAAATGGCTTTTGTGCGTGTCCAACCAATGGAGTATGGAACGCGCCTGAGACAGGCAGGGCAATCGCTTTAAAGCCCAGTTCACTAATGGCTTTCGCGGCCAGCTGAGTTTGCTCTGTGCCACCTGCGATGACTAATTGCGTCGGCGCGTTGTAGTTGGCAATTTTAACGCTATCAAACTGGGCTAAACAGCTATTGATCGCATCGATATCATTCTTTTGCTTAAGAATAATCGCGAACATGGTTCCTAAATCAACTTGAGTCCCAGTATCGCTCGGCACTTGCGCCATGGCATGCCCACGGGCGAAGGCCAGTTCGACGTAATCTTCATTGGAAATCACACCTGCCGCGCAAAGGGCTGACAATTCACCAAAGCTGTGACCTGCCACCATATCGGGTGCAAAACCCGCTTGCGTTAATAGCGAATATTGCGCCATTGAAACCGCGCCTATGGCGCTTTGGGCGAACAGGGTATTGGTCAGCGCCGCTTCTTGGGCTTTAACCGCATCGGCATCGAATGCCGGAATAGGGTAAAGGATGTTTGATAACGGCGTTTGGCCGTGGTGAGCAAATACCTTATCGCTGGCCGTTACTTGTTGGCGCATTTCAGGGAAATGGCAGGCGAGTTCGCGGCCCATGTTCAGGTACTGTGAACCTTGACCGGCAAACAGGGCGGCTACTTTCTTTGATTCATTTTTAGCGACCAAGGCATGGGAGCGGTAGCTGATCCCAGAAGGTAATTGCCACGCCTCGCTTGCACTGGTTTCTAGGTGCCCGCTTTCTAAATGCGCACTGCTTTCTAGATGAGAGATGGCTTGATTCAACTGAGCTTGCAGCTGAGCGATATCCTTAGCCACAAAACCTAAACGGGCATCTGTGCTTGCCAGTGCGCGCAGCGGATATTGCTGAGCGATAGCATTCAGGCTCGCAGCGCTGCTCTTATTCGCGTTTGCACTCGTGTTCACGCTTTGGCTCAGCGCAGCTTTTAACTCGCTAAGCAGCGCGGCTTTATTGGCTGCGGCAAATAATAGCGTCTGCGGCACACTGCGCTGACGATATTGCTCGTCACGGCTGTGCTCAGGTTTGTATTCTTCTAATACAAGATGGAAGTTCGTACCGCCAAAACCAAAGGAGCTTACACCTGCACGGCGCGGCGTTGCATCGGCGCGCTGGAACCATGGGCGAGTTTCGGTATTTAAATAGAATGGTGAGCTTTCGATATTCAGTTTTGGATTAGGCTTGCTAACGTTAATGGTCGCAGGCAATACCTTGTGGTGTAGCGCTAGCGCGGCTTTGATCACCCCTGCAGTACCTGCGGTTGATTTAGTGTGGCCCACTTGGGATTTCACTGAACCTAACGCGATATGCTGATTGGTGTCGTTGCCTTGGGCAAATACCGATTTTAAGCCATTGAATTCGGCCACATCACCTGCGGCAGTACCAGTGCCGTGGGCTTCAACCAAACCAATGCTGTGCGGTGCAAAACCTGCATCGTCGTAAGCGCGCTCCAATGCTTTAGCTTGGCCTTCAGGGCGCGGCGCATAAATACTCTTAAACTTACCGTCAGATGAGGCGCCAACGCCTTTGATGACCGCATAAATTCGGTCGCCATCGCGCTCGGCATCTTCAAGGCGCTTAAGTGCGACCATGCCAATACCTTCGCCGATCATCATGCCTTTTGAATCGATATCAAAGGGTTGAATGGTTTCATTGGTGGTGAAGGCTGGCGTTTTTGAGAAGCTCATGTACATGGACGGCGAGTTATCGGTACAGACACCACCAGTGATCATCATGTCGCTGCGACCTTCGGTCAGTTCCGTCAACGCCATACGCATAGCGGCAAGCGAACCCGCGCAGGCAGCATCGACAACACAGTTCATGCCGCCAAAATCAAAACGGTTGGCGATACGGCCTGCAATCACGTTGCCTAAGGACCCAGGGAAAGAGTTTTCTTCCCAGTGGATATATTGGTCTTGGAACTTTTTGATCAGCATTTCGCTGTCTTCATCGCTCAGGCCGCTGCTTTTAAACACTTTTTTCAATACTGGATATTGCAGGCGCGAGTTCAAGCTCTGACTGATTTTTTGACCACCGCCCACGCCTAGCGTGATGCCAATACGATCGCGATCATAATCGGTGGGCAGATTGGCGTCGGCAAGCACTTCTTTGGCGACAATCAGCGACAGCAGTTGCGAGGTATCTGTCAGCTCAAGAATATTGGGCGGCAGACCGAATTCCATTGGATTGAAGTCGACTTCTGGTAAAAAACCACCGCGTTTACAGTAGCTTTTATCGGCTTTGCTTTTGTCGGCATCGTAGTAATCTTCGGCGCGCCAATGGGTGTCTGGGATGTCAGTAATGGCATCGATTTTTTCGCTGATCAAATCCCAAAATTTATTTAAATAACGCGAGTTAGCGAAGATGCTGGCCATGCCGACGATGGCAACGGGCATATCTTTTAAACGTTTGTTGAGTCGTTTATCTTTTTTTGACTCAGTCGCAGAATTAGGTACAGAAGGGGTATGGCTCATAAAGAGTCTCCACGGGTCGACCTGGATACGGTGACCTTGTTTTGGGATTTAGCCGCGCTTGTCTTTGGCGTGCCATGGGCACCGGGAAAACGGGCTAAGAAGGTGTGATAGTTGCGAACGAGCAACTTTCGTAAATGAAACGGCCCATGTCTGAGGACATAGGCGATATATCTATTGGTCGCTTGGGTATTGCTGTCTTGATAAATATCGAGGTAAATCCAATCACTTGCCGTGTCTACGCCTAATAGTACTGAGCTTGGCGCTTGCTCAGTGAGCTGCGGCGGTATGGTGAGTGACACCACTTGCACCACAGTATTGCCGTCGGTACTCGGCAATGCGAGGGCTTTGGCCAAGGTTTCTGGATTGACCGTATAGGTTTGGATATCGCTGCCTTGCGTCACAGGCAATTGATTAAAATAGCGTTCGGGGACTTGCGGTGCTTCAAATTCATCGAGCCGCGATATGCCGTAGCGCTTTAAGCAACGGGCAAGGCCGGAGCGCGACACATTGGGATTAATAAAGGTTTGGGTAACCTGAAGTAATCTATCTAAGGTGAGTTTGAGTTGATAGCGTAATCCCACCACCACATATTCTTCCATCGGGGTGAGCGTGGTATTGAGGTGATGGGGCGTGTTCGAACTGTTACTAATGGACTCACGCTTCCGCCATTTACGGACTGTTGCCTCAGTAATATTTAAAATTTTTGCCAACTGGCTGACGCTCAGATCCGATTGCTGGATAAAGAGTCGCATTTCAGGCGTGGTGGTGGCGTTTCGATGCCGAGGTGCGCTGTCTTTTTTCGCCGCTTGAGTTGTGCTCTTGGGGGCGTAAGACGGCGCTTTAGATTGAGAGTCGCGAGCTGCCATTAATAATAATTATCATCCGACATAATCTATTGGGACTGAGAAGCCATTTTGGCTGAGTCAGCTGTGGCACTCTTGAAGAACATAGTGACACTCATCGTAAAACCTGTGCTTATCATCTGTGTCACTTAATGGGGATGCAGATTACCTGAGGTTTCGGGTCGATACAATCATCTGGGACTGGAATTTATTGGCTTTCGTTGAGTAATGGTATTTTCTGTGCGTTATGTTGGGTTTTCGCTGACCGCTTGGGCTTTTTAATACTTTGATAGTGGAAGAATTAAATTTTTAGGGGCGATAAAGGCCGCTTTTTTGAGTTCGCGGGGTAAAATAGCCCAATATTGGCTTACTGGCCCTTTCGTCATGAATGAGACTGTGCGGCTAAACCTATTAATTTGGGCGCAAAATCTTGGCGCAATTGCAGCAAAAATTTGCGCTTAGGATGGCGTTCAGAGTCGTTCTAAGAATTGCTCTAATTAGAGTGCAGCTAAGAATTGCTCTTATTAGAGCGTGGCAAAGAATTGAAATAGGGCTTAGTTGAAACTATTTAAGATGCATAATGAAATCAGAGAATGATGAACCAAGACAATACCCAGATAAGAATGTTGCTAAGTGCTCTCCCAAAAGCCAGACAATGATAACCATCAGCCGCAAGGCTTTGTCCTGCAAGGCTCTCAAATGACCGACTCCAGAACATCTAGCAAAAACGGCGTGAATGTGGATCTATTTTTTATTCCACTGAGCGATATTTCATTGCCGCAAACATCACTCGCTCAGTCTTGGTTAAGTGATAATGAACTCGCTAAGGTCGCGCGTTATCGCGATCCCAAGGCGCAAATGAAGGGATTACAGGTCAGGGCAGCGTTGCGGGCCGTGTTATCTCGCTATGCGGATTTATCGCCACACGAGTGGTGTTTTGAATATGGCGCTAAGGGTAAGCCGAGTTTAACGGCAAAATTGCAACAGCAAACAGGGCTTGAGTTTAACCTAAGCCATAGCGGCGATTGGTTATTGATTGGTGTGACTCAGTTTCATGGTGTTGAGTCTGGGTTATTTGGGGTTGATATTGAAAGATCGCGGCCGAAGACGGATATCTATCCAATCCTAAATCATTATTTTTCCGCCCAAGAAACTGCGGCTTTGTTGACCCTTGTCGATGAAGCGAGTCAGCGGCAGCGCTTTTTCGATTTATGGGCGTTAAAGGAGTCTTATATCAAGGCGACTGGCCTAGGTTTAGCGCAGTCGCTTAAATCCTTCGGCTTTGATCTTAAGCCATTCGAACAATTGGTGGCCGGATCGGTTGAGCTTAGATACCAAGATGCTGCGTTGATGCCGTTCTGTGGTGTAGCGCCTTTGCTGAGTGTCTATCCTAATATTCCGCTGCAAACCATTGATGCAAGTTCATTGTATTGGCAAACCTATTTTGGGCGTTTGACCGAGGAATACCGTTTTGCCGTGAGCTTAGGGTATGCTGGCAACACCGAGATTTCCATAATGCTAACGGCGCAACTGAGCAGCATAGAAGCCTTACTTGCCGATTATGGTTAACTGGTCTTATTCATCTTCGGTTAAACATTGCTGGGTATAGTAACGCCCATAATATTTTGAATTTGAATGAAATAAATGAGGTTTAGCAATGAAACGGATTAAGTGCCTAATACCTGCCACTATGATGGTGTTGCTATCTGGTTGTGGTTATTTTGGTGGCGATGAAAAGCAGCAATTAGAGCAGGCTTGGTTAGCCCAAGATCCACAGTTGCAGCAAGTGGTTGAGCAAATTCGTGCCAATGGCTTAGATGTTGTGGCTCAAAGCGCGGCAGCAGGCACAGTTTCGGCCTGTGTGGCTGAAAAACTCAGCCAAGATCCGCTGGGTAAGTTAGTCAATGTTGAAGGCTCGCTGGTGGAGTCCGCTAAGGTGGCAGAGTTGCTGGGTGACTTACAGAAAGTAATGGAGCAAGACATCAGTTTTGATCAGGTCGCGAGCTTGTTACAAAAGGGCGCCGATGCGGCGGCTTATGCTAAAAGTCTTATCGAGCAACAAGGTTTAGATCAAGCCTTACAAAGCCTTAAGCAAATGGTGACCGCGAGCGAGCAATTTGCCCAGCAAGACTTAGGCGCGCATTTTCAGCAGTTATTGCTTGAGTGCAAAACTTCAGTCCCAACGCCAGAGTCTGCGAATTAATTTTCTTACTTTAATCTGGCCTTTAAAGATTGCACGAGAGAACATGTCGTGCAAATGGCTATCCGTACTTCACTCTTGCTTACAGAACACGACTCGCCAAGTGTCAGAATGGTTAGTGCTAGTGTGATTTTTCCATAAAAACGCCCTGAAGGTTCAGGGCGTTGATTTGGTTATTTCGTGCTTGGTAGTGGGACGATTTCAAAGCTTTCATCGAACTTTACTAAGGTCGACGCTATCTTACCGAAGGCATCTTTATCACCTTCTAACTTGGCAGTACCCTTAGCCAGTAACTCTTTAAGTGTGACTTTTCCGAGTAAAATCCCCGTAATATAGCGTTTATCAATATAAAGATTGGCATCGGCCTCCATCGGTTTATCAACCTTAATATTGCTTAAATTACCGTTACTTAGTTCAACATAGAGCGTTTCTTGGGTGTCGGGGTTAATCACATTAAGCCTGATTAGCCCAAGTTCAGCAGCTTTGAGGCTATCGACTTTTACGGCGAGGAAGTCAAATAGGGTCGATATGTCCATTTCTCCTAAAATATCTGCAGAGGCCGATTTAGGCGCGCCGGGTTGAATGCCTACGCGTAACTCTTGGGCGCCAGTGAGGTAAATGTTGCGCCAGCCAGCACCTTCGGCTTGATAACCCAGTTGCTCATAGGTATCGGCAAGTAATTGTCTTGCCTCTTTGTTATTAGGTTCTGCCATCACGACTTTATTGAGTGCGGTGGCCACAAAACGGTACTCGCCTTGGGCATAGTCGGCTTTGGCGTGTTTCACTACGGCTTTGGCACCGCCCATATACTCCACAAATTTCGTCGCTTCATCTTTTGTCGGTAGTGGGTTTAAGTTGGCGGGATTCATATCGAAATAGCCAAGGTACATGTTGTACACGGCTTTGGCATTATGGCTGTAGGTGCCATGGTAACCATTGGTGTACCAAGTATCGCGCACAGCCTTAGGGATAGTGGTTTGAATCGCATCGCCAATATCTTGAATACCCACGCCATTATTGGCTAAACGCAGGGTTTGATTATGCACTAGGCCATAGTTATCCCTTTGCATTCTTAAGTATTGGTTTATATCAGTATTGCCAAATACGGGGGCTGAGTGGGCAGTGAATATAACCTGTGCATCATTACCAAAATGAGTCAGTAATTCGTTGATATCCTTAGACCATTTTATCGCATCTCGGACTTTTGCCCCGCGTAAGGTATAAATGTTGTGCATGCCGTGGTAGGTGAGCTCTGCGGTCCACAATGCTTTCATTGAGGGAATATAGGTGGCCATTTCCGAGGCGGCTTCTGTGCCTGAGGCATCCATAAACACCATGTCGATACCATCAATGGTGAGTGTTTCCCACTTGTCTTTGGCATTTAAGGTGACATCGGGTTTAACGTAGGTCACTTCGCCTTTGGATAATCCCTTAGCAAGTGCGGCATCGACAATGCCTTGATCGTTTCGCTCTAATGTTGCGCCGTATTGATAGGCGGCGCGGCGGCTCATGGCATTACCAGCGAGGACGTTCTCGTCGACAATTTCTTTGGTGATGTTATTGGAACCATAGACTTTGACGTTTGGGAACATGTCTTTGATGGCGCGGGATCCGCCAAAATGATCTCCATGACTGTGGGAATAAATCATTGCGACTACGGGTAAGTCATTGCCCTCGGGCAAGTGTTTAAGCGCAAACTCAAGGGATTGCTTTGCTGACTCTTTGGTCAGCAGTACGTCATAAAGGATCCAGCCTGTTTTACCGCGGATAAGGGTTAAGTTCGATAAGTCGGTGCCACGCACTTGATAAATGCCATCTGTGACCTTGTATAAGCCGTTAGACACCATATTCAATTGGGCTTGGCGATAAAGTGAAGGGTTTACTGTGTCTGGGGTTTTGTCGCCAATAAAGCTGAAATCGGCACGTAAAATGGCTGCTGTTGGTTCATCTAGTTCAGCAATAAGATTTTTAGAAAACTCTTCAAAGGCTTTTTTATCGGCAAAATTAAGGCTTGCTGCCGTGGCTTTGTTTACCGCAATGGTTTGCTCGGTGGCAGGCTTTCCCTGATAGTGCAGGCTAATATGTTCATGCTCGTGTTCCGCGGCCACGGCGCTTAAAGAGAAGCTGGCGATAATACTCATTGTCATCAAAGATTTTTGCATTATTTTACCTACTAAAAAGTGGGATAGTGTCGTTGATGGTTTGAGTATAGCCAGCTTGTGTATTTAGATAACTCGAGTTAGCTTGGGTTGTAATATTCATATCGTGAATGAGTGAACTCCCTTATGCCGACACGAAAGCCATTAGATTTAAATTTATTACGCGTGTTTATGGTGGTTTACCGTACTCGTTCATTCACTCAAGCGGCACAGGAGTTAGATTTAACTCAGTCTTCCGTGAGCAATGCGATAAGCCGGTTCAGGGCTTGGGTCGGGGAGTCGCTGTTTAATCGAGTTGGACGGGGAATTGAGCCTACATCGGTGGCACGGGAGATGTACCGTAAATTTGAGCAGCCCATGGCGGATATTGAAACCGTATTACTGGGGTTTGAGCATTTTGATCCCAACACGAGCCAGCGGCGCTTTTATGTATATGCTAATGAGTCGGTTATCGAAGCGCTGCAATCAGGCGTGCAGGCTTTGTTACAGAATGCGGATATTGAAGTGATTTTCCGCGAGTCGCCGCCGCAGGAGGATGAGCTATATCGCGATATTTTGCTTGAGCGGGTCGCCGTTGCCATAGACATTAAGCCCGCGCAGCAAAGTTTGCTCTCGAGCAAATTACTCTTCACCGAAACCCTCGTTTGTATCGTCAGTTTGCAGCATCCTCGTATTCAAGGTGCTATCACCCATGGGCAGTATTTTGAGGAGAAACACGTCTTTTTAAATATGCGGCGTTTTAATTTGACTGCAGGGGATTTGTTTACCGAAGGCGTGTTACCAAGGCGCAAAATGTACAGTGAGCAATCATCTTTATTGAGTATGTTTGCAACTGTCGGCAAAAGTGAGGCGATAGGCATAGCGCCTTTGCGGTACGCCAGTCAGTACGCTGAGATGTTCGGCTTACAGATTTTACCGATGCCCCTGAAAACAAGGCCAATTGATTTGTATATGGTGTGGAGCAGTAAATATACCCAAAACCCGAGCCACCAATGGCTACGGCGTTTATTGCTTAATGCGAGTGCAAACACTGTGAATAAAAAAGCTCTGAATCTAGCGAGCAGCTAGGGCTAGCGATTCAGAGCTTTGTTGCAGTTTTTAAACCTTATTTTCTATCTCAGATTGTTAATCTAATCGCCTAAGAAGGTCATTACTGTCTTGCGAGTCTGTGGCTTTCACCAGGTTGCTCGAAGTCACTGCGATAAGGGTTGATATCTAAACCACCGCGACGCGTGTAGCGGGCGTAAACTGTCAATTTAGTGCAATGGCAAAAACGTTTTAAATCGACGAAAATTCGCTCGACACATTGCTCGTGGAATTCGTTATGTTGGCGGAAAGAAATCAAATAGCGCAGCAGTTTCTCGCGATCGATTTTAGGGCCTTGATAACGGATCATCACGCTGCCCCAATCGGGTTGCGAAGTGATCAAACAGTTGGATTTCAGCAGGTTTGAATTAAGCGTTTCCGCGACCGTTTGCTTATCGTCTGTACTGTTAACTAAGTAATCAGGATTAAAACTATAATCGCTGACTTCAATATCGAGATCGTCAATACAAGTGCCTGGTAACTCAATAATACGCTGAATACCAAAGCTTTTTGGCTCGATAATCTTAACGCTAACATCACCTTGAGCACACTGACTTAAGTCTTGCACTAAGGTTTTTTGCAGTGAATCTAGGCTATCAAACTTGGTTTGATTAAAGCTATTGAGATACAGTTTGAACGATTTCGACTCAATCAGATTCAGGCTTTCATAGCTTAAATGAAATTCAGCTATGGCCACCATAGGCTTACCTTTGGCATTTAACCAAGACAGCTCATAACCCGTCCAGATATCGGCACCATGAAACGGTAACGTCCCAGTGAGTGCAATAGCATTACGGTTTAGTGAGCGTGGAACCCCTTGCAGCAGCGACGCATCATACTCGGCTTGGTAGTCGGTGGCTTTACCTAAAGTCAGGCCAACAAGCGCTTGCGCATCACTATAGGGATCGTGATTCTGTGTCATCAATACTGTTTCCATGTCAAAATAGGCGCACATTATACCTGAAATTGGATTGTGCTTAAGTGTCTTGTCTGCCCGCACTCGATAAATTTTTGCAAAACTATCATCAAGCTTACTTAACGAGTTTAGGTGAACTACCGCGTTATTACCCACAGGGTGAGCCTTCTGTGTGTATTCAAGGCGAATTTCAACCGGATCTTGAACAGGCCGTTTCTTGGCAGCCAGTGAAACGCAAAGTTGAAGGCAGTTTCGCCAATGTAGAGCATGCACTGGAGTTAACTTTATGGCCAGAGATCAATGATTTTTACGGTCATTATTTCTCCGCCCCAGTATTATTTGACTCTAAGTGGGGCACGGGGGAGTTACTGCAAGTCTGGAATGATGACGATTTTAACTGCCTGCAACAAAACTTAATTGGTCATCTGATGATGAAGAAAAAACTGAAGCAGTTACCGACTTGGTTTATCGGTCTGTTAGATGAGGGAGATAAAATGCTCACCATCAATAACAGTGATGGTAGCGTATGGATTGAAATCCCTGGTGAAGTGCAATCTGAGCAATTGTCCTCGAGTTTGACTGCGTTTATTGAAGCATTATCGCCACGGATAGCACCACCCGTTAAACATGAAGAACTGCCTATGCCCGCATTAGAACATCCTAGTATTTTTGCCAGCTTTAAACGTATGTGGCAAAACCTTTTCGGTAAACGTTAACTTCTGTGAGCGACATTTTTATTTTCAACCTAAGTATTAACTCAATCTAAGCATGGGTTATCTTAGGTTGAGTTTTGCAAGGGGATAAACAGGTGTTATTGATGATCCCAAGACAGATTCGACACTATGCGGCAAGGTTCGCAGCGAAAATGGAACATATCCAATAAAGGTTCATCGAGTTTCCAATCATGACTGCCACAACGTGGGCAAGGTCGCGTTTTTTCTGTGGCTAAATCTTGGCCGCCAACGCGATATAAGTAGTAATAGGTCGGGATCTGAGTGAGATATTCGATACGACCGCGCAAATCCCAACCTCTGCGAAATAAATCACTGTCAGGACTCGATAATTCCTCTAGCGCGGCAAATTCTGCCTTAGTGGCCGCCGCCATTTGCAACTCGTCGCAGGCTTGCCATTCGCTCTGCCAACGGATAATACGTTTATGATCGCCATTAAAGGTTGCGGGTATACGGTACAGGGGAATGGGCAATAAATTGTCGCCGCTGCGTAGGGGCGAGCACATATGCACAAAACTGGTGTATAGCAGTTGCCAGCTGGGTGTTTCGGTATTACTTACTTCAGAATTGATATCCTGACCAATAAACTTTTCCCGCGGCGCGAGTAGTTTAGCGTCGGTTAATTCTACTAAGGCTTTTTTGACCCAAGGGCTGTGATATTTGTGCGCTAAACTGCTTTTCTCTGGCATCAATAAACGCACTCTAAACTCACCGTCATTAAAGGCGACCGCAAATTCTCGTCCTAAGATTTGGCCATTAGCTCGATAGGCTTCAAGGAGCTGATTAATGGCCTTCTCGGCGGCAGATATCGTGGTGTCGGCGAAGCATTCGAAGCGCAGTTCAGTGACAAACATTAAGCTGTTTTTCCTTGGGTTTCTAATAAGTTTATGCGTTGTTTAAGTTCAAGCAGTTCGTTTTTTAATTGCATTATTTCTGTTTTTTGCTGCTCAGCATGACGTTCAAAATACGCCTGTTGCATCTGCATGCGCTCGGCGAGCACAGCAAGGGTTAAGGTATCGTTAGTTGCGGGAACGTCAGTTGTAGGGCTGATAGTTTGCAACTCAGCTAAACGCTCGCGATCTGCCTTAGGCATAGATTTAAATTGCTGTAAGCCTTGGATCAATATAGGTAAAGGTAGGCTACTACCTAAACGGGTTTTAATTAAGGCAAGGCTCGATACTTTATCGCAGGCTTCGAGCGAACGTGCGGCCGCTAATACTTGGTCAAGGGGACTCATAATTAGCAAAATTCCTTAATTTGTTGAATTGTTTAAACCAATTATTAAAATAATAATTAATTTTTTCATTTAAAAACAGTGTGTTGTCTTGTGGCATTTATTTTGCTTATTGTCCAGCCGAAATACCATTTTTTAAGCTTCAATAATAATTACACAGGATGTCACATGATGAACCATAAATTGAATAACAAACTTATCGCCATCACTTTTTTAGGGCTCGTAAGCTTAGGTCTTAGCGGCTGCGTGGTCAATGTCGGTGATGGAGAATCGGGCTGGGATAGCAGCGAATCTTGGGAGAAAGTGCAGGATAAAAATCGCACTAACTTAACCAAACTGAGCTTAGGTATGCCTAAAGACCAAGTGATGATCTTAATGGGCACCGCTGATTTTAGTGAAGCCTATATTCAACAAAGTGCTCAACAAGGTGAAGCCAATAAAGAAGTCTTAGTGTTATTTTATCGTACCCTGCGTAATAATGGCGATGGAAAAACCACTAAGGATGAATGCACGCCTATCGTGCTGAGCAACAATGCCTTAGTGGGTTGGGGTGAAACGGCTTACGGTAAAATCTGAACCAACGAGTCTTATCGTTTACGTAGCTGAGTGTCTAATTGCTCAATGGGCTCAGTCCAGAGGGCATCGGCTTCTAAACCTTCAATGATAAAGCTCTTTTGGGCTGGGGTCCAAAAGGGCGCTTGGCTTAAATGGATGTGATGGTCGATATCATGGGTTGCAATAAACTGCGCTATGGCCTCGTCGCTACTGTCTAAACCGAGTTGCTCAAACAAGTGGCTTAAGTCTACTGGAGTTGTATCCATCATTATTTCCTTTTCAGTATAGTGCCTTCGTTTAGAGTAAGCGCCTGATTGAAAAATGCAATCTATGATTAAAATTTGCACTTTTCCGTTTCCTTGGTAAATTAATTGTTACTCATAAAAAGTGTGAGCTAAGTCAAGGAATACTAATAATGGACAATGAAACCTTGGAAGACTGCCGTGCAGTCTATTTGACCGCGGAAGACTTACGCATTGCCGCCTCTATCCTCTATAACGCTTACCATGATGATCCTTTTTTTGTCGATTCACTTTTCACCTCAGATAAAGCCGCTTACGAGCAAAAACTGCGCGCCGCGATCCGCGAAGAACTCAATACGTTATGGCAACAAAAACAAGCCCTCATTGGTTTATTCGACCATGAAAGACTGGTTGGTTTAGCCTGTGTGGTAACGCAAGAAGTGCCTTTGGGAGAAGGGCGTTACTGGCATTGGCGCTTAAAGATGTTGTTAGGTACTGGCTGGCAATCGACCCAAGCTTTGATGAAAAAAGAGTCCAGTATTGTCGAACTCTTACCCAGTAAGCACTGCGGTATTTTGCAGTTTATCGCCCTTGCACCGAACGAGCAGCATAAAGGACTCGGACATAAGTTAGTCCAAGCGGTAGTGAGTTGGTGTGATGAGCAGCCGGATTTAGATGGCATTGGTGTGTTTATCGCCCAGGAGAGTCATCTGCAATTATTTACCCAGCATGACTTTGTCTCTTTAGGCGAGCTCAATATCGGCAGTGTCCATGGCCAGTTGTTATTCTATTCGGTTCAACAAGATGACTCACTCTTATAAACGGTTCGTCGATTTCTATCCTTTCTATTTATCCCAACACCAGCACCCGACTTGCCGGCAATTACACTTTGTTGGCAGTTGCTTAGTCCTGCTGCTGATTGGCATTGCCTTGGTTTCACAAGCATGGTGGCTATGTTGGTTTATTCCGGTCGTTGGCTACGGTTTTGCGTGGGTGGGACACTTAGTATTCGAGAAGAATCGACCCGCGACATTTCAGTATCCCTTTTACAGTTTGATGGCTGATTGGGTAATGTTTGCTCAGATGATCCGCGGCTTTTTTAAGCGTTAAAAAAATTGCCCGAGTGAGATGCCCATGCCCGTGTGAGAGATCGCTTACAAACGTTGTAGGACATAATGTTTTCTTTTTGATTGTTTTTTGTTCTGCGACATTTAATTTTAAATAGAATCATTGGGTTGTATTTATTTTCCTTTGGTTGGTCCGTAATTAATTTTGTAGTCCGTTCTTTGAGCCGAACAAAAAAGTTAGGGTTAACGTAAAATTCACTCATGGCCAAAGCAAATGGATAGCAAGGAAAGAGAAACAGGCCAAAGGGACGCAAGAAGCAACGAATTAAGATTTCAAGGTTGAAATCGCTGACGGTAGGAAAACTGTCATTCGTCTGGGATAGGCTAAGGAAAAGCAGGATTGCTTTTCAAGGATGATTAGGGACAGTGAGTTGTATCGTCAGGATGATGAATTTCAGGAAGAATACAGGACACGCTTAAGGATTAAGCATGAACTCGAAATAGGATGTGTCGAGATAAGGATAAAGTATAAGGGTGAACAGCTTGTACTAATCTATGGAAAATAAATTTTGCAGGATGCAATAGGAATACGTCATAGGAAGTGACAGGCTCTGTAAAAAGGATTTACAGGTCAAGGGACTGAGTGTTATCTCACGTAAGTTTGATACACAGGGACGAAAAGGGATTACAGGGACGACGCAGGACGCAAGCAGACGCATGGATGGTGCAGGGAGCACAAATCGAGCAGGACGGCTTACAAAGGATAAATGGGGCGCACTTTAGTTGCGCCCTTTTCTTTGGTTCATTTTCAGCATTAATCTGGCTTTGCCAAGCTATAACGCTATTCACACAGACTTTATCTTAACGCTGCTTAAAGACATCTTGCCGTAAAACATGTTTACCAGTCTTACTTCTCTTATTGCCCAATGATTTACTCTCTGTGTTCTGGTCATTCGCCGAATGCTTGTCGAATTTTGAGCGATAGCGGTTTATGCATAAGTCCTTCAGGGGAGAACATCTAGCACTTGCTTACTTTTGATTTGAATTGCCATCCTCCGTGTAAGAGATCTCTCACAAGTATGTAAGTAATTTGTAAGTCTAAAGGGTGGTTATGTCTCTGGGTTAGTTATTATTTTAATTTATATCAGTAGGTTAACCTGTTTGTTATCAGTTGGGTTCACCATTTTTGTTAACATTTTAAATAATCCACAATGAGTACTTTCGTTGGTTGGCGTAGAATTCATCTTGTAGAAGGAATTGCGGGCAACAGGATGTTGGCGATCAGGATGATCGAACAGTGACTAAGGAATGTGACTTAAGGAAAGATAGGGATATAGGCCTTTCAGGATGAAAGAGAGCCAATACCAAGGAAGGGAGACTATCAAGGATTGATAGACTCATTGCATAGGATGGCAATGGCACAGGGAGTGCAATTGAATGGATGCAATACCCGTTTCATGGATGATGATGGAACCGCTCAGGAAAGAGCAAGCTTGGGACTGGATGACCAAGAGATAGGGAAGTACATGAGTACAAGGACCTCAAGGATTGAGCAGGGATGAAGCAGGACGCAGATTGACGCATGGATGGTGCAGGGAGCACAAAAATAGCGGGATAGCTTAACAGAGAATAGGAGGGCGTGGCTTTAGGGCCGCGCCCTTTCTTTTATAACTTTTACAGTGAGTTATTTTGCAGCACCAGAGAATAACTGATTATTCTCAATTCTGGCGAACAGCTTATTTGGGCATCATAGTCGATAATACTTAATGACACTTGCCTGAGCTACAGCCGCTTTGCGTACCACAACCGCCAAATTTCCCCTGCGCTGTCGGCGCCTCTTGCCATTCGGGCTCCGGGAAGATAGGCCATTCGATTTTTTGAATTTTCTTGCCTTGCATCCAAATATGGCCACTGTACTGGTTAATGCCGTCGGTGCTGAATTCAAATAAATATTTCGCTTTCCAACAAATCCCCGTGGTGCCGCCAATGCTAGGGCGGGCGGTTTCCATTGCTATGGCTAATAGTTGCACTTTTTGTCGCCAACATTCTTTTTCGGCAAAAATACGGCTCAACTCTGCCATTTGGCGTAGTTGCCAAAAGAATGCGGCAATCACGACGAGGCCAATAATTAACAGTAAATCTGACATCATTTGCTAGCTGCCTTAAACAAACCACCTATGGCTTGTGATAGTTGAACACTTCGATTGGGATTTCTTAATTCGCCTAGTAGTTGATTGCGCAAACTAGGAATTGCCACAATATCAGCAAAGACCTGATTAAAAAAGGCTTGGGGCTGCAGTGCCAGAGCTTCTAAGTAAAGACTGCGACTTGAATCTTGTTTTAATACCGACCAGTTACGTCCGGCAATGCTGATGAGGGCATTGGTATCTAAAGAGGATTGGCCGTGTAGATGCGCAAACGCTTTTTGGCTGTGTTTGGCGCTAGAAGCCAAAGCGCGAAGGAAATAGGCTTGGTGCTCTGGCGCTGCGTCTTGAAGTTTCGCGAGAATCTTATCGGCGAGTGTGTCGCTAAGCAGTAAGTGTTCAAGACATTGACATAGGGCGATTTGCACTTCGATGGCGGCTGTATCAAAACTCGATACCAAGTGCTGCTCATGATCAAATTCTTTTGTGCGTACACACACATCGGCTATGCCTTGCATTCCAATATGTTGCCACTGTGATGGGGCTACTTGGCCTGACAGATATTGCACGGCAAACTCGTATTGTGATGAAGCGCGTTGGCCAAGTTGTTTACGAACGAGTGCGTTAAATACGGCCAGTTTTTCCTGGCTTGGCTTGAAGTTAAACGGATTATTTGCGAGTCGTTCTTGCTGCTCATCACTAAGTGGCTGAGTGGGATCTTGCCCTAATGCCGCTAATATCATTTCGATAAATTGTGAGCGCGGTGCGGGCGACAGTAATCCTTGCTCATCTAACGCCAGTTTTAGAAACCAAATAAAGTGCTGCTGGCTAGCATCCCAAAAGACAATAGCAAATTGTGCATGCCCTTGAATGGGATAAGGATAAGGGGCTGACAGAGATTCGATTTGGTGAAACGCGAGCATATCAATATGTTGCACCCTACGGCCAAGATCATACACTTGGAACTGGGTTTTGGCTGTGGTTAAAAACTGGCTTAAAGTTGTAATTTCAGTCATTTGGCTGCCATATCAATCAAAGAGGCTCAATAAATTGGCGCCATTATAGGGGGAAGTGCGTCTGGATGGTATGATTGCGGCACTTTAATCGACCTATTCGGCCAGTGAATTGTGGGGAGTTCTTGAATCACAATGGCTAACATGAGAATGGATCTGAAAGCTATGTTATACAGTCAAACCCAAGCTAAATTGGCTCAGATTACCCACGCGCTGCAAGCGGCCGAGTTGTGGTCTGAGCAAGCGCCTTCTCCCGCTGCAATGGCAAGCACAGCACCTTTTGCCTGTGATCTTATGCCCCTTGAGCAGTGGCTGCAGTTTATTTTGCTGCCTAGAATGCAGACTTTAATCGAAACGGGGGCGCCATTGCCGACTCAAATTGCGATTGCCCCTATGGCTGAACATGTTTGGCTGGATATGCCCCCGCGCCAAACTTTAATTAGCCTATTAAATGAATTGGATATGTTGTTAAATGAATCAAGATGATATCTGGCTTGAAACGCCTGAAAATGCAGTGAATGTATCCCAAGAGGATGATTCAGAAGAGCAGGCGCCTGAGATTGAAATTCTTTATGAAGATGAGCATTTAGTGGCAATTCATAAATCCGCAGGCTTATTGGTCCACCGCAGTTATTTAGCGCGTCGGGAGCGATTTTTTGCCATGCAGCTGACCCGTGATTTAGTGGGCTGTCATGTGTTTCCTGTACATCGTCTCGACAGGCCGACATCCGGCGTGCTCTTGTTTGCCAAGAGTAGTGAAGTGGCCAATGCTCTGTGTGAGCAATTTGCCTCCCATACGATTGAAAAACAATATTTGGCTTTAGTGCGCGGTAATATGCATGAGAGCGGTATTTTAGATTATGCGCTTAAGGTTGAGTTGGATGAATTAGGCGATAAGAATGCCGATCCTAATAAAGCGGCGCAGGAGGCTGTGACGGCGTATGAGCCGTTACTCAATACTGAAATTCCGTATCAGTCAGGCCGATATCCCACTAGCCGATTCGCACTGGTACGCTTGAGTCCTAAAACGGGGCGTAAGCATCAGCTTAGAAGGCATATGGCACATTTACGCCACCCCATCGTCGGTGATACCACCCATGGCGACGGTAAGCAAAATACGTTTTTTCGTGAGCATTTCGGTATTAATCGCCTGTGGCTTATCGCGAAAAAACTCACCTTTACACACCCAATAACTCAAACTCGGCTCAGCATAGAAACCGAGCTTGAGTCCGAGTGGGAAACTGTGTTTGCCGAGCTAGGTTGGGATGAGGCGACCTTGAGTCAGCAAGCTGAGTTATTCATCGCCCAAGAGGCGTGAACAGCAAGCGGCCAATGCTTGATATGGTGATATCAACTTAGCCGCGTGAATAAAATTAAGTGCATTCACTTTGCTTTGTTATTGAAACTAAAGTCATCGAATTAAAAACGAGGTGGATTGCTTAATCGAGGAGTTGTGGCGTTTGTGCTGTTTGTGGCCGCAGCTCTTGCATCATGACAGCTAAGGTTGAGAATCCAGACGTGAGTGCAAGTGGCGATATGAGATTTTGCTGGGCGGAGTGGAAGTAGTTTTTACGTCGAATATGGGTTGTTTTGTGGTGCTGCTTGAGGTGTTTTTGGCGGGTGGACTGTCGCATTAGATATTTTCTCACGCTCAATGGCTTGATTTATAAAAAATTTGCGCCTTAGCTTGCTCATACGCTGAACAATAAAGTAAGGTCAGCCTAATAAGGTTTGCAACGCGATGTGGAGTGTATCATGAAAAAGGTGAATCTGGTGTTTGGCACTGTATATGGTAGTGCACAATTTGCCGCTGAAACCCTAGAGAAAGAAATGCAAGTTTTAGGTTACGATGTCACATTGTGGCAACCTAATGAGGTAGCAAGCTTTATTCCTCCTCAGGATGAATTGTTAGTGGTGGTGACTTCGACGACCGGACAAGGGGATTTACCCGATGATATTCAGTCTTGGTACCATAATCTTAAACATTTAGCTCCCTACTTACCTGAGCTTAGATACAGTGTGATAGCTCTAGGTGATTCAAGTTATGAGACTTTCTGCGGTGCAGGTAAGTCTGTAGATGCACTCTTGAGTGAACTTGGCGCTAAGCCGCTGGTGGAATTACTCGAAATTGATGCCTGTGAAACCATGGAACCTGAGGTTGAAGCGATAAAATGGCTAGAACGCTGGAATCAAGTCGTCAAAACCGAGCTCGTCGCTTAGGTAGTTTCGTCAATCTACAGTGGTTTAAATTTGCCCAGCGCTTAAGCCAAGCGCTGCTTATTCCTATTGCCATTTTACCCGCCGCTGGGGTTATGCTCGGCTTAACCGTTAGTCCAATTCCTTTTATGCCCGAAGAGCTGACAGTGCTGATGCTGGCGGTGGGCAAACTCATTTTCGCCATTATGCCGATGTTATTTGCCGTGGCTGTCGCTATTGGTTTTTGTCGCGATCAAGGCATTGCCGCCTTTTCGGCAGTGTTTGGTTATGGGGTGATGACGGCAACGTTAGCCGCACTGGCTGATTTGTATCGACTTCCAACCCAACCTTTATTAGGAATGGATACCTTAGATACTGGAATTGCAGGTGGCATGATGCTCGGTGGTATTACTTGCCTCGCAGTCCGTTGGAGTCAATATATTCGCTTGCCTGCGATTTTCTCTTTCTTCGAGGGACGTCGCAGTGCATCTTTACTTATTATTCCCCTAGCGATGAGCCTAGGTTATGTACTCGCCCATGTGTGGCCACCCTTAGCTTTATTGATTGAGCGCGTATCCGACTGGGCGGTTTATCAAAAACCGGCCATCGCCTTTGGCGTGTATGGCGCATTAGAGCGGTTACTTATTCCCCTTGGCTTACATCATATTTGGAATGCGCCTTTTTACTTAGAGGTGGGCCAATACCAGTTATTGGGGTATGAAGTCGTTCGTGGTGAGGTGGCGCGCTATTTAGCGGGCGATCCGCAGGCTGGAAACCTTGCCGGTGGTTATCTGATTAAAATGTGGGGATTACCGGCTGCTGCACTGGCAATGTGGCGCTGCGCTGACCCCTCTGAGCGGAATCGCGTGGCGGGCATTATGCTCTCGGCGGGGGCGGCCAGTTGGTTAACTGGGGTGACTGAACCTATCGAATTTGCTTTTATGTTTGTGGCGCCGATTCTATTTATTATTCACGCCTTACTCACTGGGCTCGCTTATTTTGTCTGTATTATGCTGGATATTCACCACAGCATAGTATTCTCCCAAGGGCTGGTGGACTTTACGCTGCTATTTCCATTGTCCCGTAATGCCAGCTGGTTTATTTTCCTTGGGCCTTTAACCGCCATAATATATTACCTGTTGTTTAGACTGAGTATTTTAGCCTTTAATTTGAAAACTCCCGGTAGGCTTGAGCATAACGACAGTAAAGGACCCAAAGAAAGTTTACGGGCGATTATTGCGGCGCTCGGCGGGCGTGAAAATATCGTTGAACTTAATGCTTGTTTGACACGGTTACGCTTGAGCGTACACAAGCCCGAGTTAGTCAATAAGGTGCGTTTGAGTCAGTTGGGCGCTAAGGGCGTGATCGTTATGGGCAAAGGTGTGCAGGTGGTTTATGGCACTAAGGCCGAAACCCTGCGTAAAGTATTGCAGCGTTACTTAGATACTCGGCGCTAGGATTGTGTTTTTACAAAATTAACTGCTTAATTTTTACATTTTATTGATTCAAGCCTCTGAAATATCATTTTTATTTTCGCATTATAGGGTTTTCATACTGTTCAGCATGATTTGCTATGGCAAACTCGATGTAGAGACAATATAGGAGAGCCAACTTTGCAACAAATGACTGAAACTCGCGGTAATACTTCGCCATCCATAGAACGTAAAATCTTACTGACGGATTGCGCTGATGCCCAAGGCCTCATCGCTAAAATCACCAGTGTTTGTTTTACTCATAAACTGAATATCATCAAAAACAGTGAGTTTGTGGATAATGCCCAAGGGCGTTTCTTTATGCGAACTGAATTAGAGGGCATTTTTAACAGCGAACTGTTATTGCAGGATCTGCGTGACGTACTGCCTACGCAAAATCATATGACGTTAGTTAGCGCGGGTAAAAAACGCATTGTGGTGTTAGTTACAAAGGAAGCGCACTGTTTAGGCGATTTGTTAATGAAAGCTTATTATGGTGGTTTAAGTGTCGAGATTGCCGCTGTGGTGGGTAACCATGATGCACTACGTGAATTGGCAGAGAAGTTTAACATCCCTTTTCATCTGGTGAGTCACGAAGGCTTAGACCGAATTCAACACGAGCAAGCACTGTTGGCCGCAGTATCACAATATGAGCCAGATTATCTGGTGTTGGCTAAGTATATGCGGGTGCTAACTCCAGATTTTGTGGCGCAATATCCTAATCGTATCATCAACATTCATCATTCTTTTTTACCTGCTTTTATCGGCGCCGCACCCTATCGCCAAGCCTGGGAGCGCGGGGTGAAAATTATCGGTGCGACGGCGCATTTTGTGAATAATTGCCTCGATGAAGGGCCGATCATCAAGCAAGACGTGATTCCCGTCGACCACAGTTATAGTGCCTTAGAAATGGCGCGAGCTGGGCGCGATGTTGAAAAGAGTGTATTGAGTAAAGCGCTGCAATTAGTGCTCAACGAACAAGTGGTCGTGTACGGCAATAAAACGATCGTTTTCTAAGATGTAGGTGAGTCGTGGCAATGGCATGACATTCAGCGGCGTTTATTTTAACCCGTGTCTGTCATGAAATCAGCTATCATTATGTTTATTGGAGATTTTATAGTGCTCACATTGGGGTGAACATAGCGGTATAGTGTATTACCCATGCTCGAATTACAGGTCGGAGTGCTGGATGTCAACTCGTCAAAGCCTTATCGTTGGAATGAAAGACTTGCCCGATAGTTTGAATTTATCTTGGGCACAGCTAGATGAGCAGTTTTGTGTGCTACGGATGAGCCAAGCCTTTTATAGCCGTTGCAAACGCTCTGCGGCGCAAATCATTAATCAACCGATTAGCCAATTGTTTAGTGCTTTTAATGCTGAACTATGCGCCGATATCGTGAGGCGACGCGGCCAAGAAATAGGTTTTCAATTACAAGATCATCGCGGCATACGTGTGCATCTCGCGCTGCATTCTTTGCCTGAAATGGGATGGTACTTGATTCTATCCGACATCAATTTTGAAGATCCGCAGATGAAGGAGTTGCACTCGGATTATCGTCGAGCGATTCAAGCCAGCGATGCTTGGCTGCAACACATTGAAGATGTGATTAAATCCTCCCAAGAAGAAGTATTTAAAGTCGCAGTTTCTAAGGCGATGTCACTCACTGGCAGTCGATATGGCTTTATTCTGTTGCATAACGAAAAGTTAAAAACACTCACACTCGCCGCGCGTTCTGAGTATCCCCACGCAGAGGCGAATCAAGCCGATTTTGTTGAAGATAATACCCAAGTGTCAGAACTTGAAAGCCGCGTATGGCTCGAATGTGTGCGAGATTATAAGCCGATCATCCAAAATCAAACCGATTCCCAAAGGCGCTTAGGGGATTTGCCCTTAGATAAACTGCTACTTGGAGGGCGTTACTTGGCGGTACCGATTTTATTTCGCAGTCGCTTAGTGGGCATGCTGTGTGTGGTTGACCGTAACGAGCCTTATAGTCGTAATGATGCGAGATCATTACTGACTTTTGCCAGCATTTTATGGCACAGCATTGAACTACCACGCACATTGCGCGCGGTATCCAGGCAGTCCAAAATCATTAAAGCGCAAAAAGAGCAATTATCTCAATCGTTAACCCAGCTTATTAGTGCTATTTCTGAGGCATTAGAACTGAAAGATGCCTATACCGCAGGGCATCAAAAGTCGGTGGCGCAATTAAGTTATTTGATTGGTGAGAAATTAGGTTTAGACCCGCTGCGTTTAGAAGGGCTGAAGATTGGTGCCTTAGTTCATGATATTGGTAAGTTAGCGATTCCATCACAGATTTTGACAAAACCGTCAAAACTTTCAAAAGAAGAATACGCATTAATACAGACCCATCCGCTCCATGGCGCTGAAATTATTGAGGATGTGGAGTTTCCTTGGCCCATTAAAGAGATGATTTTACAGCATCATGAGCGGCTCGATGGCTCAGGTTATCCCGCGGGCTTAAAGGATAAGGCGATTTTATATGAGGCAAAAATTATTGCCGTCGCCGATGTTGCCGATTCGATATTGTCCCACAGGCCTTATCGCCCATCGTTAGGGCTGGAGAAAATGACTGAAGTATTGCGTGCGGGCAAAGGGACTCTTTTTGATCCTGAGATAGTCGAAACCTGTTTAGCGATTTTGATTAATCGAGAGTTGAGTATTAGCGATCATATCGGCGCTGCGCCGCTTGAACCTTTAGTCACGATTTCACTCGACCATGAGTTAGTTGATATTAAGCGTTTACTTACGACTGCCCATGCTAAGGTGGCCGTGGTATTGGATGAGCAACATAAGATACTTGGGGTGATCACGAGTCGCTTACTGGAACATTGGTTTAGCCCATTACTTGGCACTGCGGCTGAGCGTGAACTGGATAGGGCATCTTTACATAAAAAAGCCCATCAGATCATGGAGCATTCAGTGCCTATTATCAGTGAGGTGGCCACATCGGAAGATGCATTACTGCAGTTGAATTTACTAGACTCAGAATATCTTGTGGTGGTGAACAAAGCGCAGCAGCCATTGGGGATTATCGGCTGGCGGGCCATTGCAATGACGAGAAATGCATTCCGTGAAGTAGAGCGTTTGATTTAAGTGTCTTATTAAACACTTTATTTTTAAGCCTGATAATGACAGCGCAACCGTAGGCTAAATTTTACCGACAATAAAAAAGATGCCCTTAGGCATCTTTTTTATGGAACTCATGTTATCGAACAAATGCTGTGACTGTTAATCAACAATACGCAGTAATTCGTTGATACCCACTTTACTGCGGGTTTTTGCATCGACTTTCTTAACGATAATAGCGGCATAGAGGCTGTACTTGCCACAGGCTGATGGTAAGTTGCCAGAAACAACCACAGAGCCTGCTGGCACACGACCGTAATGCACTTCGCCGGTTTCGCGATCATAAATTCGAGTACTTTGGCCGATATACACGCCCATAGAAATCACTGAGCCTTCTTCAACCACAACGCCTTCAACAATCTCAGAACGCGCACCGATAAAGCAGTTATCTTCGATGATAGTTGGGCCCGCTTGCAATGGCTCAAGTACGCCACCAATGCCCACTCCGCCAGATAAATGCACGTTTTTACCGATTTGTGCACATGAGCCAACCGTTGCCCAAGTGTCAACCATAGTGCCTTCATCAACATAGGCGCCTAAGTTCACATAGGATGGCATCAACACGGTATTTTTACCGATAAATGAGCCTTTACGTACTGTTGCCGAAGGCACTACACGAATGGCTTCCGCCTTAAAGCGGGCTTCATCATATTCGGCAAATTTTAACGGCACTTTGTCGAAGTATTTGGTTTCGGCGCCATCGATAACCACGTTATCGAAAATACGGAAGGACAGTAATACCGCCTTTTTCAGCCATTGGTGCACATGCCATTGTCCGTCGATTTTCTCGGCGACACGGACTTCACCTTTATCGAGCATATTGATGACATTTTGCACATCGCTGCGCACACCTGCGTCAACTGTGCTTGGTGTGATGTCGGCGCGCGCTTCAAAAGCCGCCTCAATACGTTGGCGTAAAGCCTCCATTTACTTCTCCCACTGGTCTCGTTAATTAACTGATTCGATATTCTTTGCACTCAGGGCACTGATTAAAGCATCCCTGAGGGTATTCTCTTGGGTTTCGTTAAGTTGCAAGCCATCATTAGTCTGCAGCATAAAAAAGTCTTCGGCTCGCTCACCAATGGTGGTGATTTTGGCCGCGAGTAATGTTGTGTTGCAACGGTAAAAGATATCCCCGACTTTTGCCAGTAATCCTGGCGAATCTAAGGCGATAAGCTCCATCATACTTGTACCATGACGACTGCTTTCGAGGAAACTCACTTGTGTCGGCACATTAAAAGGTTTCATCTTGCGCGATAGTTTTCTAAAGCGCGGCAGTTTTGGACTGTCGCTCGACAGGGCTTTCTCAAGCGCCTTACGGATACTTTGGATGCGTGAAAGCTGGCTAACGGGCTCACCATCCTGCTCTAAGATCACAAAGGTATCGAGGGCATAATTGTCTTTTGAGGTCATGATGTTGGCATCATGGACGTTGATATTTTTATTGTCGAGTACCGCCATCACAGTTGCGAACAATTTAGGTCTGTCTTGGCAATAGACAAATAGCTCAGTACCACCACGGGTGGTGTGTTTGGACACTAAGACTAAGGGCTCATCCTGTTGTTTGTGCTTTAAAATCGCTTCGGCGTGCCACGCGACTTGATTTGGCTGGTGGCGTAAAAAGTAATCGGCCTTAAAACGTTGCCACAGGGCATCGAGATCTTTCTCTTTCAATCCGCGGCGCAGCAGTTCTTTTTTCGCCTTGGCTTGGTATTCACGCACTCTGGCACGAATATCGACGGGTTTTTCTTTACCGCGGGCGAGCACTCTTTGGGTCGAAAAGTACAAGTCGCGTAGCAGTGAGCCTTTCCAGTTGTTCCAGGTTTTTTCGTTGGTGGCGCAGATATCAGCGACCGTTAAGCAGTACAGATAGCTTAAATGCACGGCATCGCGGACTTTATTGGCAAAGTCGGCCACCACATCGGGATCGGAAATATCACGGCGCTGGGCGGTGACAGACATCACCAGATGATTTTCAACCAGCCAAGCGACTAGACGGCCATCGTGATCATTTAATCCATGCAGCTTACAAAAGGCGAGGGCATCGCTGCTGCCCAGTTTACTGTGATCGCCACCGCGACCTTTGGCGATATCGTGGAAGATAGCGCCTAATACGAGTAAACCTTTTTTAGGCAGTTGGTTGATGAGAATCGAGCCTAAGGGAAATTCTTCTTTTTGTTCGGCTTGAGAAAAACGCTCAATATTGAGCAGCAATCTGTGGGTATGTTCATCGACTGTGTAGGCGTGGAACAGGTCAAACTGCATCTGACCTTCAATATTTCGCCATGCCGGTAAATAGGCCGATAACACGCCGTGTTTGTGCATTAAAGACAAGGCAACAATGCCGCGAGGATGGCGCAAAATTTCCATAAAGGCTTGGCGGCAAAGCGGGTTTTCTTGCAAGGCTTGCGGCTGGGCGCGTCTTGCACGGCGCAGTGAACGCAGTGTTGGCGCGTAAATGCCTTTGATGTTGGAGTTTTTAGCGACCAACAAAAATAGCCGC
The DNA here is from genome assembly GCF_025653985.1 of Shewanella sp. SM69. Classification (NCBI taxonomy): domain Bacteria; kingdom Pseudomonadati; phylum Pseudomonadota; class Gammaproteobacteria; order Alteromonadales; family Shewanellaceae; genus Shewanella; species Shewanella sp. SM69. The sequence goes on along the minus strand of NZ_JAKKRV010000001.1, from coordinate 669,330 downwards.
ACAATTTCTTCGCCGCTATCGAACAGATCATCGCTTAGCGCTTCAATAAAAGTGCCGCGGCGCTGGTAGTGTTTATCTATCGATTGAATTTCTAAAGCTTTTGTGTGGCCCAGTGTTGCCCGTTTAAACAGCTGCAGCAACATTTCGTTTAGCTCCATCACTCGGCGTACCGTGCGATAGTAACGTTTCATCATTTGCTCAACAGCAAGCTGGGTGGCGTCTTCATACCCCATAAGTTCGGCAACTTGGCGTTGTACATCAAAGAGTAAGCGATTTTCATCGCGACCGACCACCATGTGCAGGGCAAAGCGTATTTTCCACAAAAAGTGCTGGCATTCGAGCAGCTCTTCTAGTTCACCAGGCTCTAAAAAGTCGTATTGGACTAATTCTTCGAGGCGAGCGGCGCCAAAGTGACGCATGGCTACCCAAGCAATGGTTTGAATATCCCTAAGACCACCGGGACAACTCTTGATATTGGGTTCTAAATCGAAGGCACTGGCTCTGGCATGGCGGGCATTTTGCTCATCCCGTTTTGCGATAAAAAAATCGCTTGAAGTCCAAAAGTCACTCTGACGAATCGCATCATAAAGTTGATCGAATAAAAATTCGGGTCCTTCAAGTAATCGTGCCTCTAACAGATTGGTGGCTATGGTGATTTCTTCACGGCCGAGGATAATCGTGTCGTTTAACGTACGGACACTGTGGCCGATTTCCAGATTGGCATCCCACAGAAAGGCAATAAACTGACTGAGTGCCGCTTCGGCGGCGGGTGACAAGATATCATTAAACAGGAACAGCAAGTCGACATCTGAGTGGGGATGCAGCTCCCCACGGCCATAGCCGCCCACGGCAATCAAGGCAATATCATATTCCCTTAGACCGTGCTGTTCCCAAGCTTGCTTGACAAGGGCATCGACAAATTGACAGCGCTGCGTGACGAGCTCTTCAATCGGGGTTTTAGCCTTAAAACTGGCCAAAAGAATCTGATTCTGTTCGATTAATGATTGTTTAGCGAGCAGAGCTATATTCATCGAGTCCCTTGTTTTTATGCTTGTTAGTGTGGCCTATCGCTCGTGATTGATGATACGTGGAAAATCCTCATCCTCACGCAGGGTAAGTACTTCAACCCCTTTTTCAGTCACCAGTAAGGTATGTTCCCACTGGGCTGAATTTTTACCATCGGAGGTGGTAACCGTCCACTTATCATCGCGATCGAGTATGGTCGTGTGGCGACCAGCATTGATCATAGGTTCAATGGTGAAACACATGCCTGGGCGTAATACTGTGTTATCGCCGTTACGGTAATGCATAACCTGAGGTTCTTCATGGAAACCCGAGCCAATACCGTGGCCACAATAATCTTGCACGATGGAATATTTCTCAAGGCCTGTTTTACTTGCTTTGATGAATTTTTCGATAGTATTGCCGATTTCACCCAGTTTTAAACCTGGACGAACCTTACGAATAGCTAAATACAGGCTTTCTTGTGCGATGCGGCACAGACGTTTGTCCTTCGCGCTCACTTCACCGAGTAAAAACATCATCGAGGTATCGCCGTGATAACCGTCTTTAATCACTGTGATGTCGATATTGAGGATATCGCCTTCTTTCAATGGTGGGTTGTCGTTTGGAATGCCGTGGCAAATCACATGGTTTACAGAAGTACAAATGGATTTGGGAAAACCATGGTAGTTAAGCGGCGCCGAAATCGCACCTTGCTCTTCGGTATATTTGGCGCAGAGGTCATTGAGCTCATTGGTGGTCACGCCCGGTTTAACATGCGGCGCGATCATTTCTAATACCTGTGCGGCTAGTTTGCCCGCAGCACGCATTTTTTCAATTTCTTCAGCGGTCTTGATGACTATACTCATTGCGTTTTCTCTTGTGTCTTTAATGTCTGTTGGCCACGCAACCTAATGCAAAAATTTGTGCTTTAGGGCTATTTATGGTATAAAGCGCGCCGTTATGTTTAAGTCTTGATGAATTGTCCAAGCCAGCTTTTGCGCTGCTTTGATACTTGCAAGACTAAAGATGGCGGCCATTATACATGGCTATTTGTCTAAATACTAAATCACACACGTGTCGACACATTCTTCGGGGTGCCCTCAGTTGTTATATAAGGGGTCGAAGACATGGGATACGTGGAGGTCTAACCCCCTAAATTTTAAGGTAATAGAAATGACTACAGTTTCAATGCGCGATATGCTTCAGGCCGGTGTCCACTTCGGTCACCAAACCCGTTACTGGAACCCAAAAATGAAGCCATTCATTTTCGGTGCTCGCAACGGTGTTCACATCATCAACCTTGAGCATACTGTGCCAATGTTCAATGAAGCGCTAGCTTTCATCAGCAACGTAGCTTCAAAGAAAGGTAAAGTATTATTCGTTGGTACTAAACGTGCTGCTGGCGAAGCGATCAAAGAAGCTGCTCTGTCTTGTGACCAGTACTATGTTGATCACCGCTGGTTAGGCGGTATGCTGACTAACTGGAAAACCGTTCGTCAGTCAATCAAACGTCTGAAAGAACTGGAAAGCCAATCAGTAGACGGTACTTTCGACAAGCTGACCAAGAAAGAAGCGCTGATGCGTACTCGTGAGCTTGAAAAGCTGGAAAAATCTTTAGGTGGTATTAAAAACATGGGCGGCCTGCCAGACGTATTATTCGTCATTGGTGCTGACCATGAGCATATCGCTATTAAAGAAGCTAACAACCTGGGTATCCCTGTTGTTGCAGTTGTTGATACTAACTCTGCGCCAGATGGTGTTAACTACATCGTTCCTGGTAACGACGACGCTATGCGTGCTATCCGCCTGTACACTTCTTCTGTTGCTGCTGCTGCAAAAGCTGGCCGTGGTCAAGATTTGGCTGTTCAAGCTGAGCAAGACGGTTTCGTAGAAGCCGAATAATAATAAGGCGGGATGATTATCATCACCCTTATTAACCAAGATTTTTTGATTGGTTAACAGGGGCCATTCGGCCCCTGTTTTATATCTGCAAATTAGTCGATTTTTTATAGAGGATTTAACAATGGCAATTACTGCTGCCCAAGTTAAAGAACTGCGCGACCGTACTGGCGCAGGCATGATGGATTGTAAAAACGCTCTGACAGAAGCTAACGGCGACATGGAGTTAGCAATTGACAACATGCGCAAGTCTGGCGCTGCTAAAGCGGCTAAAAAAGCGGGTAACATCGCTGCTGACGGTACAATTCTGATCAAGAATGGCGAAGGTTTCGCTGCGCTATTAGAAGTTAACTGTCAAACTGACTTCGTTGCGAAAGATTCAAACTTCTTAGCATTCGCGAACGCAGTATTAGATGCCGCTGCTGCATCTAAAGTGACTCTTGAAGATTTAAAAGCACAGTTCGAAGATGCACGCGTTGCATTGGTAACTAAAATCGGTGAAAACATCAACATTCGTCGTGTTGAGTACATCGATGGTGCAAACCTATCTTCATACCGTCACGGTGAGCGCATTGGTGTTGTTGTTGCCGGTGAAGCTGACGAAGAAACCTTAAAGCACATCGCAATGCACGTTGCTGCTTCTAAGCCTGAATACGTGAACCCAGAAGATGTTCCTGCAGAAATCGTTGCAAGAGAACAAGCTCTGCAAATCGAAATGTCAATGAACGAAGGCAAATCGGCAGAGATCGCTGAGAAGATGGTTCTTGGTCGTATGAAGAAGTTCACCGGTGAGATTTCTCTGACTGGTCAAGCTTACATCATGGAACCAAAGAAAACTGTTGGCGAAATTCTGAAAGAGAAAGGCGCCAAAGTCACTAACTTCATTCGTTTAGAAGTGGGTGAAGGTATTGAGAAGAAAGAAGAAGATTTCGCGGCTGAAGTTGCTGCTCAAATCGCTGCTTCTAAAAAGGCTTAATCGCCAACGCTAAATACCCCCAAGACCGCGGCAATAGCTGCGGTCTTGTTATGACCAGGATAAAAATTATGAGCACCAATCCAAAACCCGCATTTAGACGCATTCTTCTTAAATTAAGTGGCGAAGCACTGATGGGCGACGAAGGCTTCGGCATCGACCCTAAAGTATTAGATCGCATGGCTCAGGAAGTGAAAGAGCTGGTTGAGCTGGGTATTCAGGTGGGTGTGGTTATTGGTGGTGGTAATCTGTTTCGCGGTGAAGGCCTAGCAAAAGCAGGCATGAACCGTGTGGTGGGCGATCACATGGGTATGCTGGCAACGGTTATGAACGGCTTGGCAATGCGAGACGCCCTGCACCGTGCCTATGTTAATGCTCGTCTGATGTCAGCTATCCCGTTAAAGGGTGTGTGTGATGATTACAATTGGGCTGAAGCGATCAGCTTGCTAAAATCTGGCCGAGTGGTTATTTTTGCTGCCGGTACAGGTAATCCTTTCTGCACGACCGATTCTGCGGCCTGTTTACGCGGCATTGAAATCGAAGCTGAAGTCGTATTGAAAGGCACTAAAGTCGACGGTGTATACTCCGAAGATCCAATGAAGAACCCAGACGCCGTTAAGTATGATGAAGTGACTTATGCGGAAATTCTGGAAAAAGAATTAAAAGTAATGGACTTAGCCGCCTTTACTATGGCGCGTGATCACGACATGCCTATTTTAGTCTTCAACATGAATAAACCTGGCGCTCTACGCCGCGTTATCATGGGTGAAGAAGAAGGCACGCTGATCAGAGCGAAAAAAGTTATTTAATGACCAAGAAGGACATTTAACGTGATTGAGAACATTAAGAAAGATGCGCAAGAGCGTATGGGTAAATGCGTTGACGCGACTAAAAACCAAATGGCAAAAGTGCGTACCGGTCGTGCCCACCCAAGCCTGCTGGATTCCATTCAAGTCTCTTACTACGGCACTATGACGCCACTAAACCAAGTGGCTAACGTGGGCGTTGAAGATTCACGCACTCTGTCTGTGACTGTGTTTGACCGTAGTGCTATCCAAGCCGTTGAAAAGGCTATTATGAGCTCTGATTTAGGTCTGAACCCTATGTCAGCTGGCGCGACATTACGTATTCCATTACCCGCGTTGACTGAAGAACGTCGTAAAGACTTCATCAAAGTGGTGCGTAACGAAGCTGAAAACGGTCGTATTGCTATCCGTAACGTGCGTCGTGATGCGATTTCTGAAGTGAAAAAGCTTGAAAAAGCTAAAGCTTGTACTGAAGATGATGTGCGTCGCAGTGAAGAAGAAGTGCAAAAGTTCACCGATGCTCACATTAAAAAGGTCGATGAGATTTTAGCAGCCAAAGAAATTGAGTTGATGGAAGTCTAATCTCAGTTCGATAAGCTAGAGTTGATGCGCCGTGTAGGGGTATACTACACGGCGTTTGTCTATTTTAAAGGGCTGTATTAGATGTCATCCACAGTGGAACTTGATCCGCACCCTAGGACGAGTGAGAGTGATTTATACACTCAAACGACCTTGCCGGGACAATTACCCGAACTCGTGAAACAGTCGTTACCTAAGCATGTTGCTATTATCATGGATGGCAATGGGCGTTGGGCACAAACCCAAGGTAAACCACGAGTGATGGGACATAAGGCTGGTGTTAAGGCCGTTAGAAGAGCCGTAAGCACGGCAAGCCAATTAGGGATTGAATCGCTAACCTTATTCGCATTTTCTAGCGAGAATTGGCGTAGACCCGATAAAGAAGTCAGCTTGCTGATGGAGTTGTTTTTTACTGTATTACAGCGCGAAATTAAATTGCTGGATAAGAATCAGGTTAAGCTCAACATTATTGGCGATATCAGCCGCTTTTCGGCGCGATTACAGAAGCAAATTGCTGCTGCTCAAGAGAAGACATCTCGCAATACTGGCTTGGTTCTGAATGTTGCGGCTAACTATGGTGGCCGTTGGGACATACTTCAAGCAGCACAAAAATTAGCGGAAAAGGTCGAAACTGGCGAAATGACCAGCAGTCAGTTCACCGAAGAAGCCTTAAGTGCACATTTGTGCATGCAAAATCAGAGTGAAGTTGATTTAATGATCCGCACGGGCGGGGACTGTCGCATCAGTAATTTTGTGCTGTGGCAGGCGGCCTATGCAGAATTGGTGTTTACCGACACCCTTTGGCCTGATTTCGATGAACAGGCTTTTCATGAAGCGATAGCCATTTTTGCAAGTCGCCAGCGCCGTTTTGGTCTGACTGGAAGTCAGATTGATGAGATGCGTGCATTGTAAAACCTCATGAGGGATTTTTTTTGCTAAAACAACGAATAATAACAGCAACTTGGTTAGTTCCATTAGTTTTAGGGGCGATATTTTTGCTCCCTGCCAGCTACTTCGCCTGGGCCTTAGTTGCCGTCTTCCTTATTGCAGCAAAGGAATGGGGAAGAATTATCGATAATCAGTGTGATGTCACTCAGTGGAGCTTTACCTTCACAGTTGGTATCTTATTGGTGGCAATTAATCTTATTGTGCCAATCGATGCAGTTTGGTTAAGCCATCAGTTACATCCTATCTATTTGGCCATTCTCTATATTGGTGCATTCTGGTGGTTAGCATCACTATTATTAGTGGTAACTTATCCTAAAAGCGCTAAGTTCTGGCAAAAGAATCCTATGTTTAAGTCCATGTTTGGACAGTTAACCTTAGTGCCTTGCTTTGTTGCTCTTATCGCACTCAAATCCATTAGCTCACAAACTTCACCCTATTACGGCCCAGTATTAGTACTGTTAGTGATGTTGATTGTGTGGGCCGCTGATTCTGGTGCTTACTTCGTCGGTAAAGCGATAGGTAAAACGAAACTGATGCCTGCAGTGAGCCCTGCTAAAACCTTGGAAGGCCTACTTGGTGGTTTAGTGACGACTATGCTCGTGGTTGCAGGTGTTATGTATTATTCGCCAGAGCAAGAACTGGGTTTAGTTGTGGCAGTGACCTTATTTGTTGCTTTAGTGTCGGCGCTGGGCGATTTATCTGAGAGTATGTTTAAGCGTGCGGCCTGTATTAAAGATTCTGGCACTATTTTGCCCGGTCACGGCGGCGTGCTCGACCGCATCGACAGCCTGACTGCAGCCTTGCCAGTGTTTACCCTGATCTACATTGCATTCTGGATGTAACGCTATGCAAAATATGGTGATTTTGGGTGCTACCGGTTCAATTGGTGCTAGTACCTTAAGCGTGATTTCGGCTAATCCATTGGCTTATAGCATCTATGGATTGGTGGCTAATGCGAGCGTTGATAAGATGCTGGCTTTGTGTGTAGTCCATAAACCGAAAGTCGCGCATATGGTGGATGAAGAGGCTGCGAAACAGTTACGCGCCGTTTTACCCGCTGCGCTCAATATCCAAGTCACTACTGGCATGAACGATTTACTCGGTTTAGTGACGGCTGCCGAAGTGGATACTGTAATGGCTGCGATTGTCGGGGCGGCAGGGCTAGTACCAACCCTTGAAGCCGTGAAGGCGGGAAAGCGAGTATTACTGGCCAATAAAGAAGCTTTAGTCATGTCGGGTGAGTTGTTTATTGAGGCGACTAAGCGCTCTGGTGCTGTGCTCTTGCCCGTGGACAGTGAGCATAATGCTATCTTTCAATGTTTACCCCTAGAAGTGCAGGCTAACCTCGGCCGTTGCGATTTAGCTGCGTCGGGTATATCCCATATTTTGTTGACCGGTTCTGGCGGACCTTTCCTGCGGTCGGATCTTGCGACACTTGCGGCTATGACGCCTGCCCAAGCCTGTAAACATCCTAATTGGTCCATGGGACCTAAAATATCTGTCGACTCCGCCACTATGATGAATAAGGGTTTAGAGTTCATTGAGGCGCGGTGGTTGTTTAACACTCAGGCTGAGCAACTTAAGGTGGTTATTCATCCGCAAAGCGTGATCCACTCTATGGTGCAGTACCGTGATGGTTCGGTTATCGCCCAAATGGGTAACCCTGATATGCGCACACCGATTGCCCATTGCATGGCTTATCCGCAAAGAATTCATTCGGGCGTTGAACCTTTAGATTTTTTCAAAGTCGGACAGTTAAGCTTTTATGAACCTGATTTTGAACGTTTCCCCTGTTTGGCTTTGGCTATGGAGGCGTGTGCCCAAGGCCAAGAGGCTACAACCGTATTAAATGCTGCCAATGAGGTAGCTGTTGAAGCATTCTTGCAGGGGAAAATTGGTTTTACGCAAATTGCAAAAGTGAATGAGGCTTGTTTAGTCACTGTGCCTAAACGTCCTATGGGCAGCATAGAAGATATTTTAGCCTTAGATGCGCAAACCCGCGTCTATGCGCGTGAGACATTAGCAAGCATCGCTTAGCTATAGCTGAGTGATGAAATTTATAACGTAAGGAGTGGGATGTTAGATTTTTTATGGAACTTAGGTTCTTTCATCGTTGCACTGGGTCTGTTAATTACTGCCCACGAATACGGCCATTTCTATATCGCGCGACGTTGTGGCGTGAAAGTCGAACGTTTCTCCATTGGTTTTGGTAAGGCTATTTGGCGCCGTGTTGGTAAAGACGGCACTGAATATGTGTTAGCCATGATCCCCCTTGGCGGCTATGTCAAAATGCTTGATGAGCGTGTTGAAGACGTTCCCGATGAATTAAAAGATCAAGCGTTCAATCGTAAAACCGTATGGCAACGTATTGCGATTGTGGCCGCAGGTCCAATTGCTAACTTTATTTTTGCCATCGTTGCCCTGTATTTTATGTATCTGATTGGTGTGCCATCACTTAAGCCTGTGATCACCTCGACGACCCCCGGGACTGCTGCTGCGCAAATTCAAATCACAGAGCCAATGCAAATAACGGCCATTTCCGGTCAGGCTGTGCGTAACTGGGAAGAAGTGAATTTAGCTTTAGTCGGCCACATAGGTGATGAAAGTCTGAGTGTATCGCTAACGCCATTGAATGGTTTGCAAGGTTTGGATTCTAGTGCGCGGTCTTACACCTTAGATACGCGTAATTGGCGTTTTGATCCTGAAAAAGAATCCCCGATTACGGCATTAGGGTTAGGTATTTATCGTCCCGAAATCGTCCCCACCATTGCTGCGATTAGTCCTGACAGTGCCGCTGCAAATAGTGAGCTAAAAGTCGGTGACACCTTAGTCGCAATAAATGGTAAAAATTATACCGATTGGCAGGCTTTTGTTGACATTATTCAACATTCTGCCAATGTGCCTGTGAGTTTAACTGTGCGTCGCAATGGCGAACAGTTTAATGTGGCAGTGACACCCTTAAGCAGTAAAAATGCCGATGGCCAAGAGATAGGTATGCTCGGGGTGAGCCCGACCCAAGCACAATGGCCAGACAATATGCGTTTACAACTTGAATATGGACCAATCGATTCTTTCGGCATAGCAGCGGATAAAACATGGCAACTTGTTGCTGTGAGCTTTAAGATGATTGGCAAATTATTTACCGGCGATGTGTCGGTGAAAAACCTGAGTGGACCCATTTCGATCGCACAGGGTGCGGGCAGTAGTGCAAACTATGGCTTGGTCTATTTTCTCGGGTTCCTCGCGCTCATCAGCGTCAATTTAGGCATCATTAACTTGCTGCCTTTACCTGTGCTCGATGGGGGACACCTGCTGTATTACTTTATTGAAGTAATAACTGGTAAACCTGTACCTGAAAAGGTGCAGGAAATAGGATTCAGATTTGGGGCAGCAATACTGCTGATGTTGATGAGCGTTGCGCTTTTCAATGATTTTGCCCGACTCTGAGCAAGGACAGACTAATAATTAGAAGTGCTCTATGAGATTGAATAAACTTTTTGCCTCGATGTTATTCGTCGGTGCGTCGTTTTCAGGGACTGTGTTGGCAGATACTTTCCAACCGTTTGAAGTGACCGACATCCAAGTTGAAGGTTTGCAACGAGTTGCACTCGGTGCTGCCTTGTTAAGCTTACCAGTAAAAGTAGGTGACACTGTTGACCAGTTAAGAATCCAGCAAGCGATTAAAAGCTTGTATGCATCGACTAACTTTGAAAATGTCTCCGTGAGCCGAGATGGCGGTGTATTAGTGGTGAAAGTCACTGAACGTCCAACTATCAGTGCCGTGACATTCGATGGCAACAAAGACATTAAAGACGAACAGTTACAGGAAAGTCTGGACGGTTCTGGCGTTAAAGTCGGTGAGTCGCTCGATCGCACTATGTTGACCGGTATTGAAAAGGGTCTGCAGGATTTCTACTACGGCGTGGGTAAATACGGCGCGAAAGTGGAAGCCCAAGTGATTAACTTACCCCGTAATCGGGTTGAGCTGAAATTTAAGTTTACCGAAGGTTTAGCGGCCGAAATCCGCCAAATTAACGTGGTCGGTAATCATGAGTTCACCGATGCTGAGTTGATTGGCATGCTGGAACTTAAAGATTATGTGGCTTGGTGGGATCTGTTCGGCGAACGCCGTTATCAGAAGCAAAAGCTGCAGGCCGATCTCGAGACCATCAAAACCTATTACCACAATAAAGGTTATATCCGCTTCGAAGTCACTTCGACTCAAGTGGCTATGACGCCTGACCGTAAAGGTTTATATATCACCATCAACGTAGATGAAGGTGAGAAATATAAAGTTAAAGAAGTAAATCTGACGGGTGATTTGATGGGCCGTGAAGAGTTGATGAAATCAATTCTGCCAATCAAAGCGGGTGATATGTACAACGGCGGTGATGTGACTTTCACCGAAGAAATGTACAGCAAGTATCTAGGCCGCTTCGGTTATGCTTACCCTGAAGTGAAAACCTACCCTGAAATTGATGATAAGACTAAAGAAGTCACCTTAAACATCAATGTTAAACCGGGTAAACGTGTTTACGTACGGGCGATTAACTTCACTGGTAACACAGTGACTAAAGATGAAGTGATGCGCCGTGAGCTGCGTCAGATGGAAGGCGCTTGGTTAAACTCAGCGCAAGTTGAGCAATCTAAAGCCCGTCTTAACCGTTTGGGCTTCTTTGAAACCGTTGACACTGAAACCATTCAAGTGCCAGGTACCGATGACTTAGTTGATGTTGCGGTTAAAGTGAAAGAGCAGCCGTCGGGCTCATTCAACGCGGGTGTCGGTTATGGTACTGAATCAGGTCTGAGCTTGCAGTTTGGTGTACAGCAAAACAACTTCTTAGGTACAGGTAATCAAGCAGGTATTAGCTTGAGCACCAACAAGTACTCTAAAAACGTTAACTTATCCTATACCGATCCGTACTGGACAAAAGACGGTGTGAGTTTAGGCGGGAGCGTTTATTGGAGTGAGTTTGACGCCAATGAAGCTAACTTAGAACGTTATAAAAACAGTTCTTACGGTGTGGCGCTTAACTCGGGTTTCCCGATTAACGAATACAACCGTATCAATGGTGGTATTGGCTATCGTCACAACACGATTTCTGAGATCTCAGCTTATGAGCAGGCGCTGCGTTTCTATAACATCTATCGTGATGACGATCCAAACGCAGACTTAAGTTTTGATAACTTTGAACTTAGCCTGGGCTGGTATCGTAGCACCTTGAACCGTGGCACTTTCCCAACAGATGGCTCGTCCCAGCGTCTGAACGGCAAAATGACTTCGCCAGGGTCTGATTTACAGTATTTTAAGACAGACTTTGACACTAACTACTATTTCCCTGTTAACCGCAGTCAGAGCGTTGTGCTCTTGGCCCGTGGTCGATTAGGTTATGGTAACGGTTATGGTCAATTTAATGATAATGACCAAATTTTACCTTTCTGGGAAAACTATTACTCAGGTGGTAGTAGCTCGCTACGTGGCTTTAAGTCGAACTCTGTAGGTCCACGTTCATTCTATCTCTATCGAGGTAGTGAGCCGTGTGCACCGGATCCATCGGGCGATGGCTGTAGCTTGCCTGGCGATCCTAATAGTATCCAAGTCAGTTCTGGCCGCTCTATCGGTGGTAATGCCCTTGCAACGGCAAGTATGGAGTTGATTGTACCAACCCCATTCCTGGATGAGGCTTACACTAACTCAGTTCGTACTAGCTTCTTCGTCGATGCGGGTAACGTCTGGGATACTGAGTTTGATTACGAGTCATATCAAACACTTCCGGCGGACGAGTTTGCTAAGTTACAAGACTATAGTGATCCAGCTCGCCTGCGCGCCTCTTGGGGCTTGAGTGTGCAATGGTTATCACCTATGGGACCTATGGTGTTCAGCTTGGCGTGGCCGCTTAAAGAATATGAAGGTGACCAAACGGAGATCTTCTCTTTCAATATTGGCAAAACTTTTTAAAAGGCATACACTCGGCAAGTTTTGCTGACAATAACAAGGTAACAAGGAGTTTATTTTGAACAAGATGGTAAATTGCGCGCTGATGACGTTAGTTTTGTTAGGCGCGCCGTTAGTGGCACATGCTGAGAAAATTGCCGTAGTGGATATGGGCGCTGTGTTTGAACAGCTCCCACAACGTGAACAGATCTCTCAATCTCTGAAGAAAGAGTTTGGTGATCGCGTAGCTGATGTCCAAAAAATGCAAGAAGAAATGCGTTCTCTGATGGAGAAGCAGCAACGTGATGGTGCATTAATGAACGATGCACAAAAAACTGAGCTGGTTCGTAAAATGGAATCGCTAAAATCTGAATATCAGTTAAAAGGCAAAGCATTGGATGAAGACCTACGTCGTCGCCAAGGTGAAGAGCAAAATAAACTGTTAGTTAAAGTGCAAAAAGCCATCAACACTATCGCTGAAAAAGACCAATATGATTTGGTATTACAACGTGGTGCTGTCATTTATGTTAAGCCTAACGCTGACATCAGTGGCAAAGTGGTTGAAGCCTTAAGCAAAGGCAAGTAATAGATGAATAGTGTGACTTTAAAAGAGCTATGCCTGTTATTAGACGGTGATATCCAAGGCGACGAAACGCTAATTATTAATAGTGTGGCGACCTTAGAAAATGCCAAGGCGGGTCAGATCTCTTTTTTAGCCAACAGTAAATACCGCTCTCAGCTTGAGGCAACTCAAGCGAGTGCGGTGTTATTGTCAGCTAAAGATGCGCAGGATTATCAAGGTACTGCGTTAATTGTAAAAGATCCATATGTCGGTTTTGCTCGTGTTGCTCAGTATTTGGACACTACACCCAAAGCAGCGGTGGGTATCCATCCTTCGGCACAAATTGATCCTTCAGCCCATTTAGGGGAAGGTGTCGCTATTGGCGCGAATGCTGTGATTGGTGCGAACGTCATTTTAGGTGAAAATGTGCAGATCGGTGCCGGTGTTGTGCTGGGACAAGATGTGGTTATTGGCTCAAAAACACGTTTGTGGGCTAATGTCACCGTCTATCACGATGTGCATTTAGGACAGGATTGTATTATCCATTCGGGTGCCGTATTAGGCTCAGATGGTTTTGGTTATGCTAACGAACGTGGTCAGTGGATTAAAATTCCGCAGACAGGTGGCGTGCGTATTGGCGATCGGGTTGAAATTGGTGCTAATTCAACGGTAGATCGTGGGTCATTAGGCCATACAGAGATCCACGACGGTGTGATTATTGATAACCAAGTGCAAATTGCCCATAACGATATAATCGGCGAAAATACTGCTATTGCAGGCAGTACTACTGTTGCTGGCAGTGTCACTATTGGTAAATATTGTATTATTGGCGGTAGCTGTGCCATCGCAGGTCATTTGAGCATTGCCGATGGTGTGCATGTGTCTGGTGCTACCAATATCACCACTAATATGCGTGAGCCTGGTTTATACTCTTCTGCCACCGTGGCAATGGACAATAAACTTTGGCGTAAAAATACAGTTCGTTTCCGTCAGTTAGATGAACTGTTCCAGCGTGTTAAAACGTTGGAAAAAAATTTAAAAACACCAGATTAATTGCCCCAAGGCAATTTGAGGAACTCGGTTCGTGTCTAATCAAATGAACACTATGGATATTAAAGAAATACTTAAATATCTACCCCATAGATATCCATTCCTATTGATCGATCGTGTGCTTGATTACACTCCTGGTGTTAGTCTGCAGGCGATCAAAAACGTTTCAATAAATGAGCCATTTTTTCAGGGACATTTCCCGATACAACCTGTGATGCCAGGTGTGCTTATTTTAGAAGCGATGGCACAGGCAACTGGCCTGTTAGCCTTTAAAACGATGAGTAGTGATGTACCACCACCAGGTGTGTTGTATTACTTTGCTGGTATCGATAATGCGCGTTTTAGACGTGTGGTTGAGCCAGGAGATCAAATTCATTTTGATGTCAAAATGATTAAAGAGCGCCGCGGGATTGGCGTTTTCTACGGTGAGGCCAAAGTGGATGGTGAAGTGGTTTGTTCCGCTGAAATCATGTGTGCCCGCAGAGAGATTAGTCAGTGATAGATACATTAGCGTTTGTGCATCCCGATGCAAAAATTGGCAATAACGTCACTATTGGCCCTTGGACCTATATCGGTGCGGGCGTCGAAATTGGTGATGATTGTTGGTTGAGTTCCCATGTGGTGGTCAAAGGCCCAACGATTATCGGCAAAGGGAATCGTATTTTTCAATTCGCCTCCGTTGGTGAAGAATGCCAAGACAAAAAGTACGCTGGCGAGCCGACACGACTGATCATTGGTGACAATAACGTCATCCGTGAAAACGTGACCATTCACCGCGGTACAGTTCAAGATAACAGTGAAACCCGTATTGGGTCGAATAACCTGTTTATGAACTATGTGCATATCGCCCATGACTGTGTGGTCGGCGATAATGTCATCATGGCGAATAATGCATCTATTGCAGGTCACGTGCACGTCGGTGACTGGGCGATTTTAGGCGGTATGACAGGTGTGCATCAGTTTGTGCATATTGGTGCCCATGCATTTACTGCTGGTTGTTCTTTAGTACTGCAGGATGTGCCTCCCTTTGTGATGGCAGCGGGTCAACCGACGGTGCCTCGCGGCTTAAACAGTGAGGGTATGAAGCGTCGCGGTTTTTCTAAAGAAAGCCAGTTAGCCGTGCGTCGTGCTTATAAAACGTTATACCGTAGCAGTTTAACGGTAGAAGAAGCGATTGAAGTATTAGCTGAAGATGCGCAGAACGATGAGCAAGTCAAATTACTGCTTGAGTTTGTAAAGTCATCGAGTCGCGGCATTATTCGCTAACTTGATGACCACATGACAACAAAAGGGCATTTTTATGCCCTTTTGTATTATTGGTTTAAGCCTTTTTTGTGGTAGACGTAGCCGTTAAAAATGTGTTTATTCATCAATGCATTCGACCATAAATGAGCTTAGTCATTAATTGAATCATTAACTTAACATAAGTGTAGGCTTGGAACGATGCATTTTAGGTGCGGTTTACCTCTTCATCCAATGCCATTAATTCATGAGACGTGATTGGTTTATGAGCAATAAAACTCCATTAGTGTTTGCCATGGTTGCCGGAGAACTCTCAGGCGATATTTTAGGTGCAGGTTTAATGGCTGCGCTGCAAAAGACCCATCCCGATGCGCGCTTTGTCGGTATCGGTGGACCCCGCATGGAAGCCCTAGGCTTCAAATCCCTGTTTGCGATGGAAGAACTCGCAGTGATGGGAATCGTTGAAGTGTTATCTCGTCTACCTCGCTTATTAAAAGTGCGGTCATCCTTGATTAAAGAGATCACCGCGCTTAAGCCCGATTGTTTTATTGGCATAGATGCACCGGATTTTAATATAGGCCTCGAGCTTAAACTCAAAGCGCGCGGTATTAAAACCGTCCATTATGTGAGCCCATCCGTGTGGGCATGGCGCCCAAAACGTATATTCAAAATCGCGAAGGCGACCCATATGGTGTTGTCGTTATTGCCATTTGAGAAAGCTTTTTATGACAAGCATCAAGTACCTTGCACCTTTGTGGGTCATACCTTAGCGGATGATATTCCGTTGCGAAGCGATAAAGCGGCGGCGCGTCAGTTACTTGAACTCGATGCCGATGCAGAATATTTAGCGATTCTACCGGGATCCCGTGGTGGCGAGTTAAAGCAACTGGCTGAGCCTTTCGTGAAGGCGGCTTTACTGATTAAACAGAACTTCCCTGATATACGTTTTGTGACGCCACTGGTAAATCAAAAACGCCGTGAGCAATTTGAGCAAGCGCTGAAGGATTTTGCACCGGATCTCGAAATTCATATGGTCGAAGGTCAGTCGCGCGAAGTCATGGCGGCTGCCGATGGCATTTTATTAGCATCTGGCACCGCGACGTTAGAAGCCATGTTGGTCAAGCGTCCAATGGTGGTGGCTTATCGTGTTAGCCCTATGACCTATTGGATTGCTAAGCGCATGATGCAGGTCGAGCGTTTCTCGTTACCGAATCTACTGGCTGGAAAAGATCTCGTCCCTGAGCTCATTCAAGAAGATTGCACGCCAGAGAAAATAGCTGCGGCGGTCACAGTCGAGTTAAATCGAGATTTTACGCCGCTCAAAGCTGAATTTGATGCCCTGCACCAAGTGTTACGCCGTGATGCGAGCTTAAAAGCCGCTGAAGCGGTAATGGCACTGGTTGAGCCTAAACCAAGTCATGCTAAATCGCTGGAGGCTAACTAGTGGCAACTTTTAAAAGTTTAACCGACGCCGATTTGCTGGCCTTTTCGACGGGATTAATTGCTGGTGTGGATGAAGTCGGCCGTGGGCCTTTAGTCGGCGATGTAGTGACTGCGGCTGTGATTTTAGATCCAAACAAGCCCATCAGTGGTCTGAATGATTCCAAGAAACTCAGTGAGAAGCGCCGCGAAGCTTTGTTTGATGAGATTTGTGAAAAAGCCCTGTGTTATCACGTGGGCCGCGCAAGTCCTGCTGAAATCGATACGCTTAATATCTTGCATGCCACTATGTTGGCAATGCAGCGCGCGGTTGCAGGGCTTAAGATTGCGCCTACGTTGGTGTTAGTCGATGGCAATCGCAGTCCGGCATTTGTTGCCCATAATGGCGTCTCGCTTACCAGTCACAGCATCATTAAAGGTGATGGTTTAATTGCCAGTATTAGTGCCGCATCGATTATCGCCAAAGTGACGCGTGATCGTGAGATGGATGTGCTCGATGCTGCTTATCCGCAATACGGTTTTGCTAAGCATAAGGGCTATCCGACTAAGGCGCATTTTGAGGCCATCGCCGAACATGGGGTGTTTGACCAATATCGTAAAAGTTTTAAACCCGTCAAGGCATTACTGGGACTGTAAGCTGTGCTCCCAAGCTACCTGAAGATACGAGTTTCAGGTTGTTTGGGTATAAGTTCCCGTTATCCAGCAAAGTCACTGGCTCTGGCTGCGTGACTTTGTTAGTCTGCTTTCTAGTTATTGTTAACCTGCTATTCAAAGATAATCCTAATTATGTCCGATCCTCGTTTTGTGCATCTTCGTGTCCACAGTGACTTCTCTATGACCGATGGCGTGGCCAAGGTCAAGCCTATTTTGGCGCAGGTTGAAGCGCAGGGAATGGCCGCGGTCGCCTTGACTGACCAAAATAACTTTTGTGGTTTGGTGAAGTTTTACAGTGGTTGCCATGGTGCGGGGATCAAGCCGATTATTGGTGCCGATTTTTGGATGCAAGTGCCCGGATTTGAAGGCGAATTATGCGCCTTAACCATTATTGCGATGAACAATGTCGGTTATCAAAATCTGACCCAAATCATCAGTCAAGCCTATTTGCGTGGCCAAGTGGCCGGCCGTGTAGTGATAGACCAAGAGTGGTTACTCACTTATAACGAAGGCATTTTGCTGTTATCGGGCGCCAAAGAAGGCGATCTGGGTAAGGCACTGCTCAAGGGCAATGGCACACAAGTCGAATCTTTATGCGACTTTTATCAGACCCATTTCACTGACCGTTATTTCCTCGAGCTTATCCGCACAGGTCGCCCCGATGAAGAGCGTTATCTGCATATGGCTGTGGCCTTAGCGCAGGAGAAGGGCATCCCTGTGGTGGCCACTAATCAGGTGGTGTTTCTTAAACCCGAAGATTTTGATGCCCATGAAATTCGGGTGGCAATTCACGATGGCTTTACCCTTGCAGATCCTCGTCGACCTAAAAAATACAGTGAACAGCAGTATTTGCGTAGCGAAGAGGAAATGTGTGAACTATTCGCCGACATTCCTGCGGCGTTGGCGAACAGTGTCGAAATCGCTAAACGCTGTAATGTAACGATCCGTTTGTACGAATATTTCCTGCCCAACTTCCCGACGGGCGATATGTCCATCGAAGACTTTCTGGTCGATTGTTCGAAGAAGGGCCTTGAAGAGCGGCTCGAGTTTTTGTTCCCTGATCCTGAGGTGCGCGCCGAGAAACGCGGCGAATACGATGAGCGCCTCGACATTGAACTTAAAGTGATCAACCAGATGGGGTTCCCCGGTTACTTCTTGATCGTAATGGAGTTCATCCAATGGGGTAAAGATAACGGTATTCCAGTCGGGCCTGGTCGGGGCTCGGGCGCGGGTTCACTCGTGGCCTATGCGCTTAAGATTACCGACTTAGACCCATTGGAATTTGACTTACTGTTCGAGCGATTCCTCAACCCTGAGCGGGTTTCTATGCCCGACTTTGACGTCGACTTTTGCATGGATAGACGTGATGAAGTGATCGACCATGTGGCCGAATTGTACGGCCGCGAAGCGGTATCGCAAATCATCACCTTCGGAACTATGGCGGCAAAAGCGGTTATTCGTGACGTGGGTCGTGTGCTGGGTCATCCCTATGGCTTCGTTGACCGAATTTCTAAACTCATTCCACCAGAACCTGGGATGACGCTGGCGAAAGCGTTTGAGGTCGAGCCAGCCCTGCAAGAATCCTATGATGCCGATGAAGACGTAAAAGATCTGATCGACATGTGTCGCAAGCTCGAAGGTGTGACGCGTAACGCGGGTAAACACGCGGGTGGTGTGGTGATTGCACCGACTAAAATTACCGATTTTGCGCCGCTCTATTGCGATGCTGAAGGCAAAAACCCAGTAACGCAATTCGATAAAAACGACGTCGAAACCGCAGGTTTAGTTAAATTCGACTTTTTGGGTTTACGTACTTTGACCATTATCGACTGGGCACTGGAGATGGTGAACAAGGTCGAGGTCAAAAACGGTCGCCCACCGGTGCGCATCGAAGCGATTCCGTTAACGGATGCGGCATCTTTCCGCTTGTTGCAAAAATATGAAACCACGGCGGTATTCCAGTTGGAATCCCGTGGTATGAAGGATTTGATTAAACGTCTGCAGCCTGACTGTTTCGAAGACATGATCGCACTGGTGGCATTGTTCCGTCCTGGGCCTTTGCAATCGGGCATGGTAGATAACTTCATCGAACGTAAGCATGGGCGCGAAGAAGTATCGTATCCCGATTCTCAGTACCAGCATGAATCCCTAAAAGAACTGCTATCGCCGACCTACGGCATTATTCTGTATCAAGAGCAAGTGATGCAGATTGCACAGGTGTTATCGGGTTACACCCTTGGCGGCGCCGACATGTTGCGCCGTGCTATGGGTAAGAAAAAGCCCGAAGAGATGGCCAAGCAGCGCAGTATCTTTAAAGAGGGCGCAATCAATAACGGCGTCGACGGCGACTTGTCGATGAAGATCTTCGACTTAGTGGAAAAGTTCGCTGGCTACGGTTTTAACAAATCTCACTCAGCCGCCTATGCGCTTGTGTCTTATCAGACCTTATGGCTAAAAACCCATTATCCTTCGCAGTTTATGGCGGCGGTAATGTCGGCTGATATGGACAACACAGATAAAATTGTGACTTTGGTCGATGAATGCGAGCGTATGGGATTACCGCTCATTCCTCCGGATGTGAACAAAGGCTTGTTCAAATTTACCGTCGATGATGATTTGCGCATTGTTTATGGCATTGGCGCCATTAAAGGCGTGGGTGAAGGTCCAGTTGAATCGATTTTAGAGGCGCGTAAAGATGGCCCCTTCGTGGATTTATTCGATTTCTGTGCCCGTATCGATTTGAAAAAGCTCAATAAGCGCGTGATTGAAAAGCTGATCTGCGCGGGCGCACTCGATACTCTAGGGCCGCATCGTGCGTCTATGATGGCAACCTTGCCCGAAGCGATTCGCGCTGCTGATCAACATGCCAAAGCCGAGGCGATTGGCCAACACGATATGTTTGGTTTGCTCAACAGTGAACCCGAAGACAGTAAGCAGCAGTTTGTCGAATGTACCCCATGGCCAGATAAAATTTGGCTCGAAGGCGAGCGCGAAACCTTAGGCTTGTATTTGACTGGTCATCCGATCAATCAATATTTAAAAGAGCTGAAGCATTACACGTCCGGTCGTTTGAAAGATGTGCATCCCACCGAACGCGGTAAAACCGCTAAGGCTGCGGGTTTAGTGGTGGCAACGCGAGTGATGCTGACCAAACGCGGCTCGAAAATGGGTCTGTTGACGCTCGATGATAAGAGCGCACGTCTTGAAATCATGTTGTTTACCGAAGCCTTTGAAAAATTTAATCATCTGCTGGAGAAAGACCGCATCCTCATTTGTGAAGGTGAGGTGAGTTACGATGATTTTGCCGGCGGCAACCGTATGACGGCGCGTAACATCATAGATATCAGTGAGGCGCGCAGCCACTTTGCCAAGGCGCTGGAAATTGATATGGATGGCAGCGAGTTAACGCCATCGGCGTTAGACACTTTCGAGCAAGCCCTAAGCCCGTGGCGTAACGGCGCCGTGCCTGTGGTGATCAATTACACTCAAGCTCAAGCCAAAGGTCAGTTTAGGTTAGCCGATGCTTGGCGAGTGAATCCGACCGATGACTTGATGCTCTCGCTCGAATCGCTCCTCGGGCCAAACAAGGTGAGAATTTTATTCTAATGTTGGCGAATGTCTTAGGTGTAAACAGATGAAGTTAACTTATGTCGGCTAAGCGTGACGAAGCGTTGACTGCTGGCGATCTCAGCGCGCATATCTGTGATTTTTTGGCAGCGCAATCCTTAGCGCCTGACAGCAAGTTAGTGCTGGCTTACAGTGGCGGAGTTGATTCCGAAGTCTTGGCCTTTGGTTTAAGCCAGTTTGCACGGCAACATCCGGAGTTTAATTATCAGCTAGTGTATGTACACCATGGCCTAAGCGATAACGCTGAGGCTTGGGCACTGCATTGCCTTGAGCGGGGCCTGTATTACGATCTGCCCGTGACGGTTGAGCGAGTCACGGTTAATCGTGGGCCAAGATTGAGCCTTGAAGCCGAAGCGCGCAAAGCGCGTTATCTGGCGATTGAGCGGCATTTAAGTGCCAATGATGTGTTGCTGACGGCTCACCATGAAGACGATCAGCTTGAGACTATCTTACTGGCACTCAAGCGGGGGCAGGGGCCTAAAGGGCTGGCGGCCATGGGACAAGTGCAAGCATTAGCACATGGCAGACAACTGCGGCCGTTATTGGATATCAGCCGTGAGCAAATTGAAGCCTACGCAAAACAGCAAGGCTTAGTGCATATCGAAGATGAAAGTAATCAAGACGATAAGTACGATCGAAATTTTTTACGCTTAGAAATCATTCCTCGCTTAAAAGCGCGTTGGCCGAGTATTGCGACAACTGCGAGTCGCAGTGCGGCATTGTGCGCCGAACAACAGGCGACGCTGGATTTACAGGTGAGTGAACGTTTACCTTTATGGTTAACCCAAGCGCCTTACCATACTCAAAGTGTATTCAAGCTCGATGGTTTTGCCGAACAGTCAGTCGACTGGCAAGCGTTACTCTTACGTGGCTTTATTGAATCCCAAGGTTTTGCTTTGCCCTCAAAGGTGCAGCTTAAGCAAATCATCACTCAGCTTCTTAACGCGAAAGACGATGCTAAAGTGCATATTCGAGTGGGTGAGTGTGAAATCCGTCGCTTTGCTAATCAAGTCTATTTATTCAAGTATCAAACTCACAAACGTCACACTCAGCCTGTGAGTTGGACGTTGCCACAGCATGACTTGATTTCTTTATTACAGGGAGATAGTACCGAATTAGTCGTGTCGCCTGCGGGCTTAGCGAATGGTGAGCAGATTAGGCTGATAGTTACAAAACAAGGTCCCAGAGTCCGTTTACCTTGGCCTGATGAAGTCGTTAGTGTGCGTTATCAACTTGCGGGGCAATTTCGCTGCCACCCGTATTCTCGGGGTAAGGGGCGAGAATTAAAGAAACTGTGGCAAGAGTTTGCCATTCCGCCTTGGGTACGCGAAAAGGTGGGGTTTGTGTTTTATGGCGAGCAACTGGTGATGGCAATTGGACTGTGGGTTGAAAAGGGCTTTATTGTTGAGTCGAATGGACTTGGTTTACAGGTGTTTGTTGAGGAAGCAAAGGAATTCTAGTCGAGAGTTAATCTTGGAATATTGGTGTGTTCTAGGAAAGCGAGAGGAGAGTGGAACGCAGCGCGTCAGTTTGATTTAGACCTTTATGGGGTACGCGCTGCGAGTGAGTTATCGCATTTCATTTGGCATCCCTGCGCGTGTTAAACTAATTGATTTTGGCTGAGTTTATAGCAGTTACGTCCAGCGGCTTTGGCTTGATAAAGTGCCTTATCGGCAAGTTCATAAAGTTGTTCGGCTTCAATGGTATCGTGTGATTCTGCCGCCCCTAAACTACAGCTCACCCCAAATTGATTGAAACTACTGTGCTGATTAATTACCGAGACAATCCGTTCACATAACAAGCCAGCCGCATGAATATTGCCTTGGACAATAATGACGAATTCATCACCACCAATCCGGAAGGCTTGATCTGTATTGCGTATGGTTGCACGAATGATGTCACCAAACTCCTTCAGAATATAGTCACCACATTTATGGCCGAATTTATCATTAAGTTGTTTAAAGTTATCAAGATCGAGCACTATCAGAGCGACTGCTCCTTGTTTTCGATGGGCTCTTGCGGTCGCATTGCTGAGACTCTGACTGTAATAATGGCGATTGCCTAAGCCAGTGAGTGAGTCAAACATAGCTTGCATCGACATTTCTTGATATTGCAACGCATTTAATAAAGGTTGCAATAACAGCGGTTCAATATCCTGTAAGTTTGAGGTTTGTGATGGCGTAAATGGCGTCACCAGTTGGTACTGAATCGTTAATGGCATTCCTGCACACATGAGCTGTCGTTTGACGCTGATACCATAACGTTTGCCCCAGCTGAATTTGTGCTCGCCATAGGTTAAGCGCACGCCTTGGATCGGCAAGTGTTGTCCCAGCACTTTGCCATAGCAGGCAAAGACTGTCCTAGGATCTAAACTGGCGTGCAGTTGTTGGATCACTTGTATCAAGTCCAATGGATTATCATTGGGACTATAATGTTCTGTTTGATAGCGATATTCGTCGGGATACAGCTCGGTCGCTAGGCCAAAGTCCATAATCATCACTCCAGCAAATGTTAGTGCGATACATCTCTAACCTAGTCTAAGCAAATACCGTGCCGCAATATTTGTTAATAAAATTTGTCTTTGTTAGTCATTCAGTTAAGCTTAAAACTCAGCGTTAGATTTTTTGACACGTCAGCATTTTGACAGGAGTCATAGCCCCAATGGAACATAGCTTTTTAATCCAAGTATTACTTATGCTCGTGATTGCCATTGTGGCCATTGCTGTGCTGCGTCGTTTGGGCCTACCCGCAATTCTGGCTTATTTACTCACAGGGGTTGTGAGTGGCCCGAGTGGTTTTCACTGGTTTACCCAGCATCAAATGCAATCTGTCGCCGAACTTGGCGTTGTGCTGCTGATGTTTACCTTAGGCTTAGAGTTCTCTGTGCCGCGGCTGTGGGCCATGCGCCGGACCGTATTTGGCTTAGGCAGTGCACAGATGGTGATCACGACCTTGTTGACCATGGGCGTTGCCCTATTGTGCGGCCTGAATTGGGTTGAAGCCTTGGTTATCGGTGCAGCCATCGCGTTGTCATCTACTGCTATAGTCCTTAAATTACTCAATGAACAGGGATGGCTGAGGCGCCGCCATGGCGAACTCTCCGTCAGCGTGCTTTTGTTCCAAGATTTAGCGGTTGTGCCGTTGTTGATCCTATTGCCATTACTGGCCAATGGCGGCGAACCTTTGATGGTCGCGGATATCGCCTTTGCCTTGCTCAAAGGCATATTGGCCTTTTTCCTCTTAATGGCGTTTGGTAAGTGGGCGTTGCCGCGGATATTTGATGAGGTTGCGCGTTCTCGCTCCAATGAGCTGTTTGTATTATCGACCTTAGTCGTTGCGCTTGTCACAGGGGCTTTTACTCAGTGGCTAGGATTATCTATGGCGCTGGGGGCATTTATGGCGGGTATGCTGCTGGGAGAAAGCCAGTATCGCCGCCAACTTGAGGCGGATATACGGCCGTTTCGTGATCTATTGATGGGGCTGTTTTTCATCTCCATTGGCATGATGCTGGACTTTACCTTAGTGATACGTTTCTGGTGGCAGATACTGCTGATCTTAGTGGCTGTTGTGCTAGGTAAGGCGCTGATCATTCATGGCATTTTAAGATTAGTAGGTGAGCCTTTTCGAATTGCGATGAGTACGGCTATGAGCTTAGCTCAAGTGGGGGAGTTCAGTTTTGTGGTATTGGCTTTAGCGGTCAACTATCAACTTTTAAATAATGAGATCAGTACCATATTAGTCATGGTCGCCGTGCTTTCCATGGCAATAGCTCCTTGGTTAGTTCGTCATAGTGTGGATATTGCTAAGTGGGCGCTGGGGATCCGTCAGGCAAAGCATGTGGATGAAGCTGTGCCATTGATGATGGATGATCATGAGCTGGTGATGATTTTTGGTTACGGCCGAGTAGGACAAACCATTGCCCGTTTTTTAAAAACTGAAGCTGTACCTTATCTGGTATTGGATCTCGATCCAACGCGCGTCACTGAAGCGCGTCGTGCGGGCGAACCTATTTATTTCGGTGATGTGTGTAAACGGGCAATTTTAAAACAAATGGGCGTTAAACAGGCCAAGATGATCGTTATCACTTTTTGTGAGTCACGTAGTTTAGAAGAAGTCTTACCTTTATGTAAGTTATTGGCACCAGAGGCTAAAATTTTAGTTAGAACCAAAGACGACAGCGATCTAGACTTGCTTAAAAAGGCGGGAGCTAATCAAGTGATCCCAGAGTCTTTAGAGGGGAGCTTGATGTTAGTATCGCAGGTACTACACCAATGTGGTGTGCCATTGGCACGGATCCTAAAACGGCTAGAATCTGAGCGGCGCAATCATTATCAATTTTTACACGGCTTCTTTTCCGGCACAGAAACTGATTTTACTTTAGAGTCATTGCATGCGGTGGCATTACCGCGTGGGGCTGATGCGATTGGTAAAACCGTTGCCGATATCCTGTGGGAAACATTGAAAGTAGAGTTAAGGGCGATTCGTCGCAATGGCGCCGAAGTGGAACATCCTGAGCAGGACTGGGTTTTTCGTGCAGGGGATATCTTACTGATAGTGGGTAAACCACGGCGACTTGAGAAAGCTGAGGCTAAGCTCCTACATGGCTAAAGGCCTGAGGGTCACTCTTTTGAGATGGATGAAAATGCAGATATAAAAAATGCCGACATAGTGTCGGCATTTTTGTCTGGAACTTGTTAACTTAAATTAGACAAAGTCTAATTACAGAATAACTACGTTCGCAGCTTGAGGACCTTTTTGGCCTTGTTCGATGTCAAAAGAAACCTTTTGACCTTCAGCAAGAGTTTTAAAGCCTTCTGAAACGATTGCGCGGAAATGAACGAATGCGTCAGCGCCACCATTGTCAGGAGAAATAAAACCAAAACCTTTATCTTCGTTAAACCATTTAACTACACCAGTAGTTTTAGACATGAATGTCTCCAAAATTTTCAAACAAATAATTCGCAATTATGCGGTATGTTAGCCAGAAATAGAATTATTTACATTGATGATAAGTTATGAGTGGAAAGCTTCATGACAGCAAAAAAAATATTACAGGCGTAGCGAAGATTTTCAAATACATAATATTGCTTATAAATAGGTCTGAATCACAGGCCGGAGTGCAGATTAACATACTCTAGGGGTTTGTATAGTTTTATTTTTAAATACTTCTCATATTGAAACTGCTTTTTTGCGACTTATTGAGTGCTGAATTGAGTGCTGAATTAGATATAACTCTTAATATTCAAAGCAATAGGTTTTATGTTTGATTGTTATCTAGTGTAAAAGTTTTTTTATGTTTGCCACGACTGACTTGCGATTAACCTTTCAATCCGTTCCATTAGGCTTAAATGCGGGCTTATATGCTTAGGTAAGGATTCTGTCATGATTCGTTACGTTATTGAATTGTTGCTTATTTGTGGTTAATGGTATTCTCGTCATCCAATAGAAACGTGCTTGAGCTATGGATTCAGGGCGATAACTTTAGATTGAATATAATAAGAATGGAGAATGACGTTGAAAACAGTACTAAAACGGATTGGACTTGGCAGCTTAGTCTTAGTGCTGTTATTAGTGGCGCTGGCCGTCCATGAATGGTTTGCGAAAAAGCCGTTTTTCTTTCGCGCATTTCTAGACCGCAGTGTGGTCAAGATGGCTTTCGAAAGCCCTGAGACCTTGACTTCATTGGGATTCTTGGAATCGGTAGGGATTACAGGCCATAACGCAGAGTTGGATGACGATAGTCCTGAGGCGATGGATAAGACTTTCGCGCAAGTGCGAGATCTGCGTGAAACCCTATTGAGCTATTCCGATGCGGATTTAGATGAAAATCAACGTATCTCCAAGGATATCGCCCTATATCTTGCCGATTTCGCATTGGTCTCTGAGCCGTATCGTTACCATAACTATCCGCTGAATCAGTTATTTGGCGTGCAAAACGGGTATCCAAGCTTTATGCAGGCGCAGCACCAAGTGCATTCTGTGGGCGATGCAGAAAACTATCTGTCGCGTTTACAAAAGGTGAAACTTAAGTTTGCGCAAACTCTCGAAGGTTTAAAAATTCGTGAGGCTAAAGGGATTATTCCGCCTAAGTTCGTGATTGAGCGGGTGCTCACCGAGATGAATGATTTTGTCGCGACGCCGATTCAAGACAATATTCTCTACAGTTCCTTCAAAACTAAATTGGCTGACACGGATATCAGTGCCGATGAGCAAGCACGGTTATTGGCAGCGGTGGAAGCGGACATTAAAGGTTACGTGCATCCAGCGTATCAATTATTTATCGACTACCTTACCCAGCTACAAGCCAAAGCTGGGACGGATGATGGTTATTGGGCGCTGCCAAATGGTAACCTTGCCTATGAGCAACTGCTGAAGTTCTTCACGACCACTAATTACACTGCGGACGAAATCCATGCCAAAGGGCTCGCTGAGGTAGATCGCATTCAAAATGAAATCATGACTATTTTAGCCGCTGAAGGTTACGATGTGAGCCAAGGTTTCTCGGTCGCGATTGAAGCATTAGCCGCCTATCCTAAGTTTTACTACGAGGATAGCGATGCGGGTAGGGCGCAAATTTTGGTTGATTATCAACATATTCTTGATGAAGTGAATGCGGGACTCGGTGATGCCTTTCGTATTCGACCCGAAGCGGGCATGAAAGTGGTGCGTATTCCTGAGTTTAAAGAGAAAACAGCGCCAGGTGCCTATTATCAGCAGCCCGCGATTGACGGTAGCCGTCCAGGGCGTTTCTATGCCAATTTATATGACATCAAGGCCACGCCTAAATACGGTATGCGCACTTTAGCCTACCACGAGGGGATCCCTGGGCATCATTTCCAAATTGCGGTGGCGATGGAGTTAGAAGGTATGCCACTTATTCGTAAGATGGCGCCTTTTACGGCGTACATTGAAGGTTGGGCTTTATATAGCGAACGTTTGGCGTGGGAGCTCGGTTTTCAAAAGGATCCCTTTGATAATATTGGTCGTCTGCAGGCAGAGTTGTTCCGCGCTGTGCGTCTAGTGGTAGATACAGGTATTCATCATAGCCGTTGGACTCGCGAGCAAGCGATTGACTATATGAAGAAAAATACTGGCATGTCCGATCGTGATGTCACGGCAGAGATTGAGCGTTATATCGTTATGCCAGGTCAAGCGACGGCTTATAAAGTCGGCATGATGAAAATTCTCGAACTGCGCGAAAAAGCCAAGTTGGCCTTAGGTGATAAGTTCGATCTCAGGGATTTCCACGATGTAGTTCTGAAGAATGGTGCAGTTCCTTTGGATATCTTAGAAACACTGGTCGACCGCTACATTGCTGATAAAAAAAGTGCTGGGGCTAAAGCCACTGACGCTAAAGCGAAAATTTAGCGTTTGGCAGTAACAGTTAATGCTTGGCTATTAATAGTAAAGTATTGTTTATCAATTGTTTACATCTAAGTAAGGCCAGTTCCCTGTCTGCGGATAAGTTTGTTATTTTATCCTGCGGGCATGGTGGGGCTGTCTATCGTGGCTATCATTCTGGCTTTCGGCCAAGGCTTTCAATACAATCCCACACAACTTATTGATAAATGTCGCGCGGCAATGGCTTGCTATTGCTCGGAGTTGATATTTTTAGTTTCAAGGTTTTTACATGAATCGCTTGTCCCCCCAAGATCCTATCCAATTGACTCGAACCACGATTGAGTCATTATTCACGCCGCCAACCTTAATGCGCGCCCGTGATTATGTGATGAAAGGACGGGTGTTGAGCGCCAAAGCGAACGCCGATTTTCGTCATATTGAAGGTCGTGTCATGGGGACGGAATCCCAGCCCTATCGGCAGGATATTCGCCTTGTCAGCATGAACCATAAGTTGATCATGAATGGCTTCTGTTCATGTCCCGCCACTGGGCATTGCAAACATATTGCTGCTGTACTTTACAGTTTACTGAGTGATAGAACCGTTGAAGATCAACGTATTGCTCAGTGGTTACATCTGCTAGACGAAAGTGATGATCTCACGGTTTCAAATGTTGATTTACTCTACGACGATCGCGTGCTGTACGTGTTATCTAAAGATGATAACGGTGTCTTTCTTGAGCTAAGAAAAGGCAAGTTGGCGAAGAATGGTGGCTATAACAAAGGCTCGAAAATCGCTTTATCCGACGTGCAATATTACATGCCCGCTTGGATTGGCGCTGAAGACGTGCTCATCATCAATCTCATCATGTCTACCCGTCGCCACGGTGCCTCTCGTCTGTATCTTAAAGCTCAGTTAGGTGCCATGGCACTGGAAAAAATGCTCGTCACTGGGCGGTGTTTTTGGGAGGAGAGCCGTTTACCGTTCACCCGAGGTGAAGCGAGCAAGCCCGAATTCATTTGGCTAGATAAGGATGCCGAGCATAAACAAATGCAGTTAATGCTGCCCAATAAGGACAATTGGGAGCTGATCCCCTGTGAGCCACCGACTTATATCGATTTAGATTATTTTAAAGTTGGCGCATTGGACACAGAGATCAGTGTTGAAAAGCTGTTATTACTCAGTCAGATGCCGCCAGTGCCTAGCTCACAGATTAAACTGGTGAGCCACAAACTGATTAAGCATTTTTCGGTGAAAACGGTACCTACGCCGGCTTTGATTGATTTTGTCGAGCTGCAAGTGCCGCTTCAAGTTAGGTTGACCTTAACCTCGCAGGATTTACCTGAGTTTGCTATGGCGCAGCCATTAGTGCTGCTGGAGTTTATCTATCAAGATGTGGTGCTCGGCGGTCAGTATCCCGACGAGCCCTTGTCCTTAGTAACCCATCAAGGCAAAACCTATCAAATCGCGCGTCAACTCGATGCGGAAATGGATGCGATTAATCGTTTGATGGCATTGGAACTGGTGGAGCTGGCGCCTTCTTTTATCCCTAACAGTGGCAGCTATATCAGTATTTGGGGGTTAGGTTCACTGCCTGAAACGATTGATGCTTGGTTGCACTTTATTCAACAGGAAATCCCGGCGCTAGAGGCTTTAGGTTACCAAGTGCATTTTGCCGACAATTTCAGCTTAAATGTCATTGAGACTCCGCTGGCGATTGAGCTGGATGATACGCAAGAGGGTTGGTTTTCTCTGTCACTGAATGCTGACATCGATGGTCAAATAGTGCCTATGCTGCCCTTAATTGCCACTTGGCTTAAGCAGTACGGTGAGCCCGCCGATGATGCAGAACTGCTGTTACCCAGCCCAAATGGTGATTGGTTAAAAGTCAAAGCCAGCGTGATTAAGCCGCTGATCAGCATTATTTTAGAACTATTCGATAGCCACAAAGGCAATAGCGTGTCTTTGCCTAAATACCGTGCCCACCTATTAAATGATTTTGCCGACAGTGATATTCGTCTGCTTAATGGTGAACGAGTGCGCAGTTTAGCGACTAAGCTCGAAAATTTTAACGGTGTGTTAGAGGTCACTGTCCCAGACAACTTACATGCTGAGTTACGCCAGTATCAACAGCAAGGGTTGAATTGGCTCTGTTTCTTAAAGGAATATCAGCTTGGCGGTATTTTAGCCGATGATATGGGGCTGGGTAAAACCATTCAAACCTTGGCTTTTTTACTCAAGCAGCAAGCGCTAAAACCCGTAGGGGCTAACCATGCTCCAAGCCTCATTATTTGCCCAACGAGCTTGGTGGGTAATTGGGCAAAGGAAGCCGCGAAATTTGCACCTTCGTTAAAGCTTGTCGTGATTCATGGCGCCTTGCGTAAGCCTTTGCTCGAACGCTTAGGTGAGTTTGATATTGTGGTGACGACCTATCCGCTGATTGTGCGCGACAGTGACTATTACCAACGGCAGGTGTTTGAACATATCGTGCTCGATGAAGCGCAGCAGATTAAAAATGCGCAGGCGAAAGTGACTCAAGTGATTAAAGATCTTAAAGCGCCGTTTAGATTGTGTCTGTCGGGTACGCCGCTTGAAAATCACTTAGGCGAACTTAAGTCTTTGATGGATTTTAGTTTATCTGGATTACTTGGTACTAATGCCTTCTTTAACAAATCCTTTAGGCACAAAATTGAACGTTATGGGGATATGGAACAAGCGCAAATCTTGAGCCAGCGGATTGCGCCTTTTGTGCTGCGCCGAACCAAAGATGAAGTGGTCGGTGAATTACCCCCTAAAACCGAAATCTCCCAGAGCTTAGAGTTAGAAAAAGATCAGCGAAATCTCTACGAGAGTATTCGACTGGTAATGGAGAAAAAACTGCGGGATTTATTTGCCACTCAAGGCGTTGGTAGTAGTCATATTGAGTTTCTCGATGCTTTACTTAAGTTACGCCAAGCCTGCTGCGATCCGCGCTTGGTGAAGTTAGAGCAAGCGCAAAAAGTGAAGAGTAATGCTAAGTTAGACTGGCTAAAACAGAACTTGCCCGAGATGGTGCAAGAGGGGCGTAAGATATTGATCTTCAGCCAGTTCACTAGCATGCTCAGCCTGATTGAAGCTGAGTTGGTGGACTTGGGGCTCGATTACAGTAAGCTCACAGGGCAAACTCGCCTGCGCCAAGCCCAGATAGATAAGTTCCAAGAGGGCGATACGCCGGTGTTCTTAATCAGCTTAAAAGCGGGCGGCACTGGGCTTAATCTCACCGCGGCGGATACTGTGATCCACTATGATCCCTGGTGGAATCCGGCGGCGGAAAAACAGGCTACGGATAGAGCCCATCGTATCGGCCAAGATAAGCCCGTGTTTGTCTATAAGCTGATTGCAGAAGGTACAGTAGAAGAAAAAATCCAAGAAATGCAACAGCATAAGCAAAGTCTGGCGGACAGTATTCTCGAAGGTAAAGGCAAGGGCACATGGCAAGGAAGTGCCGATGAACTGTTATCGCTCTTTAGCTAAATCGTGGCCAGTTTTTCTAAATTGATTGAATAATTTGACTGAGGTGAACCATGCAGTACCAAGTCGACACTCATACCCATACTGTGGCTTCGAGCCATGCTTATAGCACGATTCATGACTACTTAGCGGTGGCAAAGCAGAAGGGGATTCGCCTATTTGCCACCACAGATCATGGGCCTGCGATGGCCGATGCACCGCATTTTTGGCACTTTGTGAATTTAAGAGTGCTGCCACGTATGGTTGATGGCGTCGGGATTTTGCGGGGTATCGAAGCCAATATCAAAAATATCGACGGCGAGATTGATTTCTTTGGTGATTATTTAAAGCAGCTCGATATTGTGCTCGCAGGATTTCATGAGCCCGTCTATCCTCCGTCAGATAAAGCGACTCACACAGAGGCCATGATTAATGCGATTAAGAGCGGCAAGGTTGATATCATTACTCATCCGGGAAACCCCGCCTATCCAATTGATATTGAAGCCGTTGCCCGCGCCGCTGCTGAATACGGTGTTGCGCTCGAAATTAATAATTCCTCCTTTGAAGTGTCCCGTAAGGGCAGCGAAGCCAATTGCACTGCGATTGCCAAAGCGGCCAAGGAATTTGGCACGATTTTAGTTATGGGCTCTGATTCCCATGTGGCTTTTAGCTTAGGCGGTTTTGCGCGGGCGCAAGCGATTATCGATGAAGTGGCTTATCCGCCATCACGATTACTTAATCGTAGTCCTTCAGCGCTCTTAGCCTTTTTAGCCGCCCGTGGCCATGAAACCGTTGCTGATTTGATCCCCTTATTCAGTGACGATGAGCCATGCTGTTGATTAGTGATGAAAATAGTGG
This sequence comes from Shewanella sp. SM69, assembly GCF_025653985.1. Taxonomy (NCBI): domain Bacteria; kingdom Pseudomonadati; phylum Pseudomonadota; class Gammaproteobacteria; order Alteromonadales; family Shewanellaceae; genus Shewanella; species Shewanella sp. SM69. Next base: position 636,924 of record NZ_JAKKRV010000001.1, on the reverse strand, counting down.
CAACTAAAGTGACGCCACTTCAATGCGGGGCGGCGAGTGCCACAGACGCTAATACTCCTCAAGTGGTGTTAATCACTGGTGCGAAGAGTCAGCTCGCTCAGGCCTTGCTGAGAGTCGCTGCCGATATTGGCGAGCTAGCCCCAAATACCAGCACAAGTACAAACTCAGTCGCGCCAATTAAGCTTTATGTGCTAAGTCGCAGTCAGTTAGACATTACCGATGCCGCCAATATTGTCGCAGTGTTTGCTCAATATCGACCAAGCTGGGTGATCAATTGTGCGGCCTATAATGCAGTGGATGCTGCTGAGCATGATGCAATCGAAGCCAATCGCGTTAATGCATTTGGCCCTGAGTTACTGGCGCAGCAATGTTGGTTGTCGGGGGCGCGCCTACTGCATGTGTCGAGCGATTATGTGTTTGGTGGTCATGCTGTTTGCGGTATTGCTCATGCAGCTGGTGATGCTAGAGACGCTGGCCTTGAACAACATCAAAACCCAGACTCAGCTCCAAACCAAAACCAAGATCATGTACCAAAGCCATTAGTCGAACTCGATGCTCCCGAGCCGTTGTCTGCTTACGGTACGAGTAAGTTGCTCGGCGAGCAGAAGGTATTGGCTGTTCTGGGCGAGGATGCAACGATTGTGCGTACCTCATGGCTCTACGGTCAAGATGGGCATAATTTTGTCCAAACCATGCTGAACTTGATGCGCACTCAACCAAGCTTGCAGGTGATAGTCGATCAAATCGGCTGTCCGACGTGGAGTGATGCACTCGCTAAGGTGATTTGGCAATTACTCATGCAACAGTGCTCGGGCGTATTTCATTACAGCGCTCAAGGCCAATGCAGTTGGTATGAGTTTGCCTGTGAAATCCAGCGACAAGCCCTAGCGCTAAATCTGTTAAGTCTGCCAGTAGTTATCCAGCCGATTACCAGCGCTCACTATGCTAAACAAGCATTAAATCGCGGTGTGAGTTTGGCAAAAAGACCGAGTTATAGCGTGTTGAATAGTGCCAAAGTGCAGTCCGCTTTGGCTGTCAATACCTCACTGCCTATGCCTGATAACGTCGTATGGCAAGATTGGCGTCAGCAACTGAATTGCATGTTGCGGCGGTTATCTTGACGATAATGAGCGTGACTCACATTTGGGTTTAGGCAGTTTTAATCAGGCGTTAAGCGTTTACGTCATCGCAGTGATTAACACTTTCGAAAACAAAAAGCCCGCCAATAATCAGATTTAAGCGACGGCTTTAGACTATCAATATGAAAACATAGGCTGTGAATACGAATGCAGCTGGACTTAAGCCTCTTCTCAGCGCCAATGGCTTGCCTTAGTATCGTAATCACTTTGTTTATCTGTGGTTTTGTGCGCCGCGGTTTAAGCTGCGAGTCTTAGTCTATTTTGCTTGATGTATGATGAATTTGTTCTAAATTCCCCTTGGATGACAATGGCATAATGCCAAGATAGTTAACGCATTAAGGAAGTTTCAGTGACAGACAAGACGACAATAGCGCAGACATTGACCAAACAAGATCTACTGCAAGTGGTCGCGATTGCCAAAGCCGCAGGCAATGCCATTATGACAGTTTATGGTCAAGATGACTTTTCGGTGAGCCATAAGGGGGACGATAGCCCTGTGACGGCGGCTGATTTAGCCGCGCACCACGTGATAGTGGCGGCATTGGCAAAGCAGTTTGTCGGTATTCCTATTATGTCTGAGGAAGCGGCGGATATCGCGTGGGACGTGCGTCGTCAATGGCAAACCTATTGGTTGATTGATCCTTTAGATGGCACTAAGGAATTTATTAAGCGCAATGGCGAGTTTACCGTCAACATTGCGCTTATCCATCAAGGGGTTGCTATCGCAGGTGTAGTATATGCGCCTGTGCTCGATACCTATTATTACGGCGCTAAACATTTAGGTGCATGGCGCCAACAAGCGGGTCAAGAGAGCCCCTTATTGGGCGCCAACACGCCACGCGAAATGCCGATGATTGTCGGCAGTCGCTCGCACTTGAGCCCTAGCTTAGCGCAATATTTACAACAGTTTGGTGAGCATGACATCTTAAGCGTGGGTAGCTCGCTTAAGTTTTGTATGTTGGCAGAAGGCAGTGCCGATCTGTACCCCAGACTGGGTCCTACCAGTGAGTGGGATACCGCAGCGGCGCAAGCTGTGCTCGAAAGTGCAGGCGGCACAGTTGTCTGTTATGACTCAGGTGAACCATTAACTTATAATCAAAAACCTGACATTTTAAACCCTTACTTTATTGCCACAGCTCCTGGCTGGGTAAAATAACGATTGCCTAGAATCAATCTCACTTGATGAAAGGGCAAGCTAAACACTGGAGTAGTAATTCATGATGCGCATGGGCGTCGATTTAGGCGGAACAAAAATAGAATTAGTCGCACTGAGTGATGAGGGCAATGAGCTATTTCGCAAACGTGTGACGACGCCACGTGACTATCAGGGCACGCTTGCTGCGGTGGTTGACTTAGTCAAGGAAGCGGAAGCGACTCTTGGCGAGAAAGGCACTGTCGGCGTGGGTATTCCAGGTGTGGTATCGCCCTATTCAGGTTTAGTCAAAAATGCTAACTCGACGTGGATCAATGGTCAGCCCCTCGATGTACATTTAGGGGAATTGTTGCAGCGTGAAGTGCGGGTTGCCAATGATGCAAACTGTTTTGCGGTATCAGAGGCGGTCGATGGGGCAGCCGCTGGCGCTTCTGTGGTGTTTGGCGTGATTATTGGTACTGGCTGCGGCGCGGGTGTGGCAATTAACGGCAAAGTTCACGGTGGTGGTAATGGTATCGGCGGTGAATGGGGTCATAATCCTTTGCCTTGGATGACCAAGGAAGAGTTCAATACCACCCGATGTTTCTGTGGCAATCCCGATTGTATCGAGACCTTTATCTCAGGTACTGGCTTTGTGCGTGATTATAATGCGGCTTTGACTGCAGCGGGTACCGTGCGCGCTGCTGCCAAATCAGGTGCCGATATTATGTTGTTAGTCGATAAAGGTGACGCCATTGCGGTTGCTGCATTTGATCGTTATATGGATAGACTCGCTCGTTCACTCGCCCATGTGATCAATATGCTCGATCCCGATGCCATAGTGTTGGGCGGCGGAATGTCGAATGTTGCGGCGATTTACCCAAGATTACCGGCATTGCTGGCCCATTATGTGGTGGGGCGTGAGTGTCATACGCCTGTGGTGCAGAATCTATACGGTTGTTCATCGGGTGTGCGCGGTGCCGCTTGGTTGTGGGAAAAGTGATCCATTATTGAGTATATAAACTCCACCAGTGAACTCATTACGCTATGAAATCAACGTCTAGTGATATCAGAGTCTTGTAAACAATAGCCCAGTACAACGCTGGGCTAGCTTTATGTGCGATGTATTCCCCCCGTATTTTGATGCTATGATTGCGCTCCTTTGGATTGCTTGGCATGGATATCATGTTTTGGGTTAAGAAAGTTGTTTCACAGGGGATGATGCCGATTCCCTTTATCCTATTGTTATTACTGATTTCTTTTCTAGTATGGCGCCGTCGCAGTATGGCGAAATACTTAGTATCCTGCGCTTTTTTTCTCTTACTGTTTTTAAGCAGTCAACTGAGTGTGAATGCCTTAGTGCGGCCGTTAGAATCAGCTTACCCGATTAATTCCACGCCCATCACAGGCGCTTGTTTTGTGATGGTATTAGGTTCAGGGCATGCTGATATAGCAGGAGCGACTGCGGTGCAATCCTTATCAGATGTCGCCCTTACAAGGTTAACTGAAGGCATTCGGCAACTTAAGTTGGGTCAAGAGTGTATGTTGATCGTCAGCGGCTGGGGTGGTGAACTCACTCAATTTTCCCATGCTGAAATGATGGCTAAAGCCGCGGTAGAGCTAGGTGTTGATAAAAGCCGAATTATTCAATTTCCACTGGCGCGCGATACGATAGAAGAAGCGCAATACTTAAAGTGGGAGTTAGGGGAGGAGCCCTTTCGCTTAGTCACATCGGCCACTCATATGCCAAGGGCGATGGCTATTTTTGCCACTAAAGGCTTACACCCCGATGCTGCCCCAACGGATTTTATTGGCCGAGATGATTTTTGGTGGCGGTTAACCGCCGATAATTTAGTGGCTTCTCAACGGGCGATTCACGAATACATTGGCCGTTTGTGGTTATGGATAAAGGCCGTAAGTTAAAGGTGTAGTTTGCCAAGTTCAGTCTAAAGATAGTGAGTTTTAACAGGAATATGAACAATGACAATTGAGTCAGAAATAGTATCTGTGCGTCCTTTATCGAAACGAAATGGGTTAACCTTAACTTGGCTGGGAGGCTTAAGTCTGGTGCTGGGTTTGGGACTGTTTCTGACGTGGCCGGCCTTGTTTGCTGTCGGTTTGATGTTTTTTAGTTTGGGCGCTATTTCACTCATTCTCGGTTTAGCCAAGGTGTATGAGCCGGAAACGACTCTAGCACTAGATGACAAGGGGCTGACCTATTTTCATCGCCGCGGCAAAGTGGCTATCGATTGGGATAATATTCAGCGGGTCGATATTCCGCGGGTGACTAATGGTTTAGATACTATAGAGTTATCTTATTTAGGCATTAAACTGAAACATTTAAATCCCATTCTCGATAATATTTCCCTGCGTCTAGCAACAGGATTATTAACTGAACAGCGACCTTTGCTGGTGACGGCTGCCTCTCAAGATGCAGATTTAGCGACTTTAGAAACTTATCTCGGCGCTGAGTTTGGCCCTTTAGTGATAGAAGGGGATCGTTATCGTGGCGTATTGGCTATGTTTGGGCATCGCTGCGTGATGTTAGATACGCGTTTAGGGTATCACTTGTATATTCCCCATGACAGTTTAGATAGGGAACCTAAGGACTTTATTAAGTTACTTAGACAACGTATTGCACAATGTAGCCGCTCAGCTGGTTAAATCTACAATCTCAATTGAAGATCATCAGCAATAAAAAAGGGGACCCTAGGGTCCCCAATGAGTTGCAGAGATTAAAGTTTGGGTTGTGCAGGGGCAACCCAAAGGTACTAGTGTGTTACCTCTGCGTGTACCTTATCTACACCGTAGGTTTTACCTTCAGCATGGCAAGTTGCGCAAGATTCTACTGGTAGGTTAGGATCTGTCATTGCGTCAGCTTCAACCACAGCACCGTTGCTTCTAAAGTGAGCGACAGCCGCTGCATCAGAGTGAGCGTGACAGCTACGGCATGATTCAGCTACTGGGCTAATGTAGTTGCTACCCACTTTGATTGAACGTTTCTCAGAGGCTAAACCACCGTCAGTCGCAAACAGTTTTGCATCATCTTTGTGACATGCAGAACATGCAGTTTCTGGTGATGGATAACCGACTAATTCACCATTGGCATCGCGGAAGATCCCTGCGATAACATCAAAGTTACCACTGTGGAAGCGGTGGGCGACGGTGAATAGGTCTTTGTTATTGAAAGTGACTTCTGGATTAATGACTTTGCTACCGTCTTCACCTTTAGAAACCACTGTTTTATGGCCTGATGCACCTGTTGTATCGTTGTGACAGTTCATACATTGATCAAAAGTGTAAGTTCCGTGTCTGGTGCCCTTGATATAATCTAAGGTGCCGTGACAGGCGTTACATTTTGCTTCTTCTACGGTAATTCGAGCAGGATCTGTCATTCGAGCTTTAACTACTGCAGAAGCATCTAAGCTATAGAATTTAACAGGAGCAGTGTTACCAATTGGATTTGTTGGGCCAAATTCAAGTCCTGTGGCATTACAGCTACTCACTTTACCTGCTTTGATACAGACGTTGGCTTCTGAACTGACGTAGATAGTACCTACAGCTTGGGCATCGGGAATATCTTTTACGAAGGTTAATACACCATCGACCAGCGTACCATTTTCAAGCTTAAGAGCGATTGCTGTTGGTTTGACATCTCTCCAAGCATAAACAGTACCATCAGTGGTTACGTTACCCAGTAATAAGCCGTTAGCCACAAACATACCAGTAGGGTTAGTTGTCGCGTTATACACTTTTAAATCGGTTCCGTTAGGAATTGCAGCGCCATTCATGGTCACATTGGCTTTTAATGTCAATGTTTTCATTCCAGGTGCTGCTGAAGTCACTACTGCAGCACTGGTAAAGTCAACTTTGAATAGGCTTGCATACTCAGCGCGTTTACCGACACTGTGTACAGCTTCAGGTGTTAAGCTACCGCTGCCATGGCAAGATTTACATTGAGTATCATCAGCTTGGGCTAAACCAAATTCTGAATGGTTTTCGCCAGTGGTGAAGTTCACATTGATATGACAACCCACACAAGCTTGTGCATAAATATTGGTGTTATAACTTGGTGCACCATCATGACAAGATTTACATTCTTTCAAATCAGATGGGAAACCAACTTCACCGAAATATTCTTTTGCTTCGCCACTTAAGCTGTCACTGATGTGATGACCTGCGTGGATCCTATGGATCATGGGAGCAAAATCAAATACCCAACCTTCGGCCAGTTGTGCGTCACTTGGAACGAGATCAGGGTTATGACAAGTTACGCAGTTTTTAACATCTTGGTAGTTATGGTGGGCTTCAATCTTCGCGATATGGCCGTCTACTTCACCGTGACAGTTTTTACATGCCGCACTAGATACTGTGTCTTTACCCGATACACCTAATTCATCTGTTGCAGGGATAAAATCAACGGGTACAGACAAAATCTTGTCAGATAGGACGACACCTGTACTATCGGCGATGTTGTAAGCACGTAAAAAGACTCTGTGTACTGCGTTTGGATTATCATTTGGATTAATGATTGGCGCTGCGCCACCATAAGTCCAAGTTGCTGTGTAAGTGCCTGGCGTCGCTGTATCTTCGGTTAAAGTACAAGCGTTTTTAGTTCCGTTCAGGCCGTTTAGAGTACAAGTTAACGAAGTGCCAGCGGCATTTGCCGTGGCATTATTTTGCCACTCAATCGGTGCGCCAGTACCTGAGGTGTTTTCATTTGCTGTTAAAGAATAAATTGCAATTTTATCCAGTCCTTTGAAAGGGACTACTTTGCCTGCATTTTTACCCGTAACAGTAAATTTAACACTGAAGCCTTCACTGCTGGTTACTTTAATGTCAGCAGGACTTAACGTGAATGCCAGATCTGTAATGGATTGAGCTGTCGTTGCGAAGGAACCCGCAGGGGCTCCGGGTGTACCTGGTGTTCCGGGAGTACCTGGTGTTCCGGGTGTACCTGGTGTGCCAGGTGCCCCATCTTGACCATCGCTTCCGTCCCCGCAGGCGGTAAGACTTAAGGTACTGACGAGAGCCAGTGCCAGTAGAGATTTATTGTAGTTTTTCATCATCGCGTCCCTTTTTCTATCTATAAGACTGCGTGTGCAGTGCCTCTAATATAGGAGGATTCATCTACTTATAAAGTGGTATTTGCAAATTTGTATCTGATATGTGAACGATGATTTAACACCTGTGAATGGTAATTCTAAACTTTGCATTTTGATATTTTAAATAGTGAAATTAAGCTGCTAACCTATGATGTGCATCACAATTTCAATCTTTAAACTTAGGCCGAAATGATGAATTCATTTTCGGTTAAGCAAAATGAACGATGTTAAGGGAGCCTAAATCTTAAGTCGTTATCTTAAGGTTTTGAGCATAAAAGCAATGGGATAAGAGGGCGAGAATGGGGGGAAGATATGGCATTTTAAAGTGATTTAATTGTGCCTTGGATAAATAGAAGTATAGCCCAGTAAACCCACTTAACATCCATGACGTAAGCTAGTTTGATGAAATTAGTGTGTAATCTATTTTTGTATTAGTGTGCTGGTTCGAGTGCGGCAAGTAAGGAGCGCACGACGAGATCACACTGGCTTTGGCTGTAACGCCGATGAACTGCAGGTTTCTCAATCAGATAATAATGTGGCGCCATCATAGTTTCGTGGAGTCTATTAAGCTCTGTGTCGCTAAGGCGCTCGAGATGTAATCCGGGCATATGTTTAACTGTGTGCATATCAATGCTAGAACAAAAAGCCACACTCTTCATGGTTAATAGATGGGCATACCATTCCTCCCTGTCTATCACTTTCTCTACAGTAGGCAATAAGATACCTTGGCGCTGGCAAAATAATTCTAAGGGATCGATTTTACTGTTAAAGCCCTTGAGTTCTTGAAATAGAAACGGATGGCGACAAATTTGCTCTAAGGTAATATTTGTCTCAACGTCCCAAAGCGGATGTTGCTTGGCTGCAACGATATAAATGCCATTGATTGAGCCAAGTTTGGTGTAACTTAATTCTTTATTTTCAGCACTTTCAAACGTAATCCCAAAATCAAGCGCACCTGCGTGGATCAACTCAGCGCTATTTTCCTGCCATTTATGTAAGCGTATTTGTCCTAGCTTTTGGGCAAGTTCAGGAGTACTTAACTGAGGCGCTAAAAAGCTTAGCAGGCCATTACAAGCAGCGATATGCAGCGGTAAGTCGGTATTGATGGCCGCATTTTGTATCTGGATTGCAGATTGTTCGAGGTGATAAACCGATTCAGTAAACTGGCAAATAGCAACATAGAGACTTTCTGCTAAAGGCGTCGGTTTAAGCCCCTGTTGACGACGATAAAATAGTTCATCGTTAAAGGTTAGGCGTAATGCATTGAGGCAGCGGCTTATTTTGGGGGCAGAAACATCTAGCGCTTTGGCCGCGCTATTTGCGTGTCCAGTGTCGAAAATACTTTTAAATACAAGCAAGGTAAAAACATCGAGTTCACAGATCTGTTTTAGTAATAAGTTGCTCATTTTGTATTTTGCCCTGTATGAGTCTTAAATGTTTTTGCGGTGCTATTAGGGGAGTTCTGTGTCCTTGCGATTACCCGAACCACCGCGATCAAATATCATGGGTACTAACTACTAAGATTAACATTCAGCATGCGGATTAACTGTGATCCCTCTCGGCAAAATAACAATTATTTAACCATTGTAAAGAGGAGAGTTGGGGGGAGTTAGGTGAGTAGGCGCTATGTTTAACATCGAGCGATAAGGAATGATTGAGCTAAAAGAGTGAGTCAAAGTCTGCTCACCTAAGGCAGCGAGCAAACGATAGTGATGCATTTTGGATTAACGAGATTCTATGACGTCGTTTTGCACGGACGGTAAGTTGAGTGGATCTGCTGTTGGGGTATGGCCTATTGCATGGGAATAAATGGTTGGTGCATCTTCTTTAATCCGCATCCCGATAAATTGGCCACCCTCAAGGATTTGCATTGAGGTACTTGCCACTTCGCCGTCGACAACACCATTACGTTGGATCACTAAACGCTCACAAATAAGTCTGCCTTTGAAGTGCCCATCGACGATAAATTCATGGCACTTTACTTCACCTTGAATTATACCGCCTTGTTCTATGGTGATATTGGCCTCAGAAAGCAGCTGACCTTGGATATCACCGCCAACAAGCACGTCGCCTGTTAATTCGATATTTCCCGTGAGTTTAGTGCCTCGAGCAATAAAGCTAAAAGAGGTACTTTTTTTAGGCGGGAAAAACAGTTTTTTTACAAACATCATCATAAATTAACTTAATTCGAGAAGGGATTAACTGAGTTCAACAGAGGCGCGATACTAGCTTAAAATCCATGAGAAGCACAGCTCTGCATGTGTTAATGCAATTACAGTGTTCTATCAAGTTGGTCGTTTTATCTCAATGGCTTTGCTAGGGCAAGGAGCTACGCAGGCACCGCATCCAGTACAAAGATCAAGGTCTATTTTGGGGCTCGGAGCCTGACCAATACTGAGCACAAAACTGATGGCTCTTGGTTCGCAGGCATCCTTACAACTTTGGCACCAGATCCCTTGAAAGGTTAAGCAGCTTTCTTGAATATGGGCTTGGTATTGCCAAGGTGCTTGAGTCAAATCGAAAATATTTTCAGGGCAAGCTTTAGCACACAGAGTACAAAATGTGCACTCATTGTCCTTAAAGGAGACTTCAGGAAATCCGCCATCACCTTTGATGATAATGTGAGTTTCACAAACCTCAAGACAGGCGGAACAACGAGTACACACATCGGTAAACTCGATATCATCACGTACCCAAGGCGGCCTTATCGCATTATCTTTACGCCGGCGAAAGAGGCTGCGACGGCTGTGATTAATACTTTGAGTCATGTTGCTCCTCGGGTGGTTAATGCTGTAAAGCGATGGTATTTAGAGGGTAAAGAAAAATGGCTTGGGAGATTTCCACAAGCCATTCAAGTTATTAGCCGTTATAACCATTGGGATTGGTTGATTGCCAATGCCAGCTACTGTTGGCCATATCTTCTAGGGTATGAGTCGCTTGCCAGCCAAGATCTTCCCTTGCGTGGGTTGGATCGGCGTAGCAGGCGGCAATATCCCCTGGGCGACGTGGCGCAATTTGGTAGGCAATAGTGTTACCACAGGCTTTTTCAAAGGCCTTAACCATATCTAATACACTATATCCTTGGCCTGTGCCTAAGTTATAGGTCACTAGACCAGGCTTAGTGGCCAATTTTGCGAGCGCTTTTAAATGGCCATTGGCTAAATCCACGACATGGATATAGTCACGCACGCCGGTACCGTCGTGAGTCGGATAATCATTACCAAACACGCTTAAGGCGGTGCGTTTACCCACGGCAACCTGCGCAATAAAGGGCATTAAGTTGTTAGGGATATCGTTAGGATCTTCGCCGATTAAGCCACTGGCATGGGCGCCAACCGGATTAAAATAGCGCAGACGGGCGATATTCCAGCTCGGATCGGCATTGTGTACATCTGCCAGTATATGTTCAACCATCAACTTAGACTGACCATAAGGGTTTGTTGCCCCAGTGGGGAAGTCTTCGGTGATCGGTAAACTTGCGGGATCGCCATACACGGTTGCTGATGAGCTGAATACGAGATTTTTTACCTTAAATTCTGCCATGACTTGGCAAAGGATAAGCGTACCCGTAACGTTATTCTCATAATACTTCAGGGGTTTTGCGACGGATTCTCCCACCGCTTTTAATCCTGCAAAGTGGATAACTGAATCAATAGCATGATCGTTAAACACTTTCTGCAATAACGCTTTATTGAGAATATCGCCTTGATAGAAAGTAACCGATTTACCAGTGATCCGCTCGACTCGGTTTAAGGCTTCTATGCTTGAATTAGACAAGTTGTCCAATACAATCACATCATTACCAGCATTGAGCAGTTCTACTACTGTGTGGGTGCCAATATAGCCAGCACCACCGGTCACTAAAATCGTCATTACTTAATTCCTTTTACAACGGTTTTTAAATAGTGCGCAAAATCTTCACCGATTTCGCTGTGGCGCAGGGCATATTCAACGTTAGCACGCATATAACCTTGCTTGTTACCACAGTCGTGGCTCTTACCTTCCATATAGTAAGCATTTACGGTTTCTTGCTTCATTAACATCGCAATCGCATCCGTTAATTGAATTTCATCGCCTGCGCCCGCAGGGGTTTTAGCCAGTAGTGGCCAAATGCTGGCAGGTAACACATAACGGCCTACAACGGCTAAATTAGAAGGAGCTTCATCTACAGAGGGTTTTTCAACTAGTTCGACTAATGGCTCAGACTCACCCGGTTGTAAATCATGACCATTCACATCGGCAATACCGTATTGGTTGACGACGTTATGTGGCACGCCTTCCACCATGATTTGACCGACTTGGGTTTCATCAAACAGGGCAACCATAGCGGCTAAGTTATCGCTACGAAGGTCACAGCTGGCTTCATCTATGATCACATCCGGTAGCAATACGGCAAATGGTGCATCGCCGACGACAGATTTAGCACACAAAATTGCATGACCTAAGCCTTTAGCTTGAGATTGGCGCACGCTGATCACTGTTACATCTTTAGGACAAATGGATTGTACTGCTTCAAGTAACTGACGTTTAACGCGGCGTTCTAATTGGGCTTCTAATTCGAAACTGGTATCGAAATGGTTTTCGATAGAGTTTTTACTGGCGTGGGTCACGAGTACAATTTCTTTGATCCCAGCCGCGATAGCTTCACTGACTACATATTGAATCAATGGCTTATCAACAACGGGTAACATTTCCTTTGGAATTGCTTTGGTCGCTGGAAGCATACGAGTGCCTAGGCCTGCGACAGGAATAACGGCTTTACGAATTTGATGTTGTTTCATTGCGAACCTTTTAGGTCAAGGAGATGCGGTTAATGGCCAATATTGTAAATGACCTGCACAGAAAAGCTATTTAGAAACGCTGAAAACTTAGGATATTTAAGTATTTTTACAGTGAAGTCGACGTAAGTTTTAGCAAAGGTAGCACAGAGCATCTAATCCAGCATGGGTGATGTGCACTTGCATGGCATTTTTAATACCCTTGTAATATTTGCTTTACGTTTACGTCACAGTAGTGGTGCAAGAATAAAGTGTGAGGGAGTTAACAAATTTAAAGGCTTAGATCACTATTGTTCCATGAGCGCTAGCCACTAAGTGAAGACTATGACGAAAGGAACAGAGTACATCGCTCACAGAGCTGATGACACAGGGTTTATCAACTACCCGCAAGAAGAACATGAGATTTGGAGCCAGCTTTATGCCCGTCAAGCGATAAACCTGCCTGGCCGTGCCTGCAAGGAGTATTTGCAAGGGTTAGATGCCTTGGCTATGCCAAAGGATCGTATTCCGCAACTTACTGAAATTGATACTGTATTGCAAGCGACCACCGGCTGGAAAACGGCAGCCGTACCTGCGCTTATTTCCTTCGGCCGTTTCTTTGAACTACTGGCCAATAAAGAGTTTCCTGTGGCGACATTCATTCGCCGTAAGGAAGAGTTTGATTACCTGCAAGAGCCTGATATTTTTCATGAAATCTTTGGTCATTGCCCTTTGCTCACCAACCCTTCATTTGCTAATTTTTCACATATGTATGGCCAATTAGGTTTAAATGCCAGCAAAGAAGAAAGGGTGTTTTTAGCGCGTTTATACTGGTTTACGGTTGAGTTTGGCTTGCTACAGCCTAAAGATGGCCCCTTGTGTATCTATGGTGGCGGTATTTTAAGCTCACCTGGTGAAACTTTATATGCAATGGAAAGTGATGTGCCAGAACGTCAACCCTTTGATTTATTGAATGTGCTACGAACCCCATATCGCATCGACATTATGCAGCCGATTTATTATGTGATTGAGCACATTGATATGCTTGATGAAATTGCCAAAATGGACATCATGAGTTATGTCACTAAGGCACGTCAGTTAGGTTTATTTGCTCCTAAATATCCTCCCAAAGCCAAGGCGAGCTAGTCTCGATTCGATGGATGGTTTGATGTTTTATTTGAGTCGCCATCTAATTTAGTCATGTGATTTAAGTAATTAATAAGTAATGAGTAAAGTGCAACTGAATATCCCTATTAATGTTGCCAACAGGAGTATGTATGACTGCGTTATCGAATATGAAATGTGAAGCGTGCCAAGCCGATGCACCAAAAGTGACCGATGAAGAGTTGGCAGAACTTATTCGTATGATCCCTGACTGGGGCGTGCAAGTGCGTGACGGCGTAATGCAGCTTGAGCGCGTCTACAAGTTTAAAAACTTTAAACTGGCGATGGCATTCACGAATAAGCTGGCGGATTTAGCGGAAGAAGAATTCCATCATCCCGGCATTTTCACTGAATGGGGTAAAGTGACTGTCACTTGGTGGTCGCACTCCATTAAGGGGCTACATAAGAATGACTTCATCATGGCCGCCAAGACAGACCAGTTACTAGGTTAATTATTTAATCAATTTAATCAGCATCTTAATGTGTTTTATGATGCTGATTTTTTCTTCCTGTTACAATTCAACTGTAAACTAGGCTTGCCACTTTCAGTTTAACCTTCTAACGTATACGGGCTCTGCTATTTCCCCTCATCGCTGACGTTTTCGTCAAAGGTAACGATTTGCCTAGCAAGCGTTATTTTTGTTGTAAAGCCTAAGGCGAAAAATAGCTCTGCACGGTTTATCCCCAAAATTCAAATCAAAAAAGGGAATATCAGTCATTATGCGCTTGGAAGTCAGCTGTCAGGATCGTGTTGGTTTAGCCAAAGATATCTTAGTCGTGTTAGAGCGTTATGGCATTAATTTAATTGCCATTGATGCCAGTAACCAAGGATTCCTGTACTTACAATTTGCCGAAATTAGTTTTGAAACCTTGAGTGCCTTGATGCCGCAGATCCGCAAAGTGGAAAGCGTGCACGATGTGCGTACGGTGTCATTTATGCCCTCAGAGCAAGAACATTACGCCCTTAAAACCCTGCTCAAAACCTTACCCGACTCCGTTTTTTCTATCGATGCCAAGGCACGTATCCGTATCGTTAATGAGTCCGCCTTGCTCAATATCGGCATGGGTGAGCACGAAGTGCTCGAAGAGTCGTTAAACCATTGGGTACAAGGTTTTAACTTCAGCCGTTGGCTGAGTGAAAGCCAAGTATTGGCCCAAGCGGCGCGGGTGCAAATTGGTCCGAATGAGTATCTTGCCGAAATGCTGCCGATTTACCTACCCGATGAGGATGAAAAAACCATCTTGGTTGGTGCTGTGGTGTCGCTGAAATCCCCTGCGCGCGTTGGAAAACAGTTTAACGCGCTGCAGAACCAAACCACTGGCTTTGAAAATGTATTAGCCAGCAGTGACAAGATGAAGGAAGTGCTTAAGCAAGCGCGGCGTATGGCCCAGCTCGATGCACCTTTGTTGATCACGGGTGAAACGGGTACTGGCAAAGAATTAATGGCCAGAGCTAGCCATGATGCGGGGATGCGCCGTGAAAAACCTTTTATCGCCATCAACTGCGCCGCTCTACCCGACAGCGCTGCCGAAGAAGAATTATTCGGTTACGTCAGTCAGGGCAAAGTCGTCAAACGAGGCTTTTTTGAAGAAGCTAAGGGGGGCACAGTATTTCTCGATGAAGTGGCGGAAATGTCTAGGGCGGCTCAAGTTAAGCTGCTACGGCTATTGCAAGATGGCACTTTTAGACGCATAGGGGGCGATGAAGAAGTGCGTGCTGATGTGCGAATTATCTGCTCGACCCAGAAAAATTTAGCTGAATTATGCCAAACCGGCGAGTTTAGGGAAGATTTGTACTATCGCATCCATGTGCTGAGTTATCACATCCCGTCATTACGTGAGCGTAAAGTCGATATCATTCCACTGACGGAAATGTTCCTCGAACATTACAGTCAACAGTTGTCTAGCCCAGTGCGGCGGATTTCGGCCCAGTGCCGCGATCATTTGCTCACCTACGCTTGGCCAGGTAACGTACGCCAATTAAAGAACGCGGTATTTAGAGCCGTGTCTATGTGGGATGGCTCGGCCGAGTTGACTGTAGAACAGCTGAAATTGCCATCATATGCCGAAGGTTTTGGTTACTTTGATAATGAGTTTGAGGGTAATCTGGACGATGCAATGAAGCAGTTTGAAGCGAGTCTGTTGCGTCGATTATATCCGGCCTATCCGAGCACTCGCCAGTTGGCGAAAAAGCTAGGTGTATCACACACAGCTATTGCTAATAAACTGCGTGAATACAAGATAGCCAAGCGCCGTTAGTCAGAGTCTCGTTGGGTTGACACAGTCAATGTAACAGTATCGTTCCACTTAGTTGCCGACTTTTCAGGCATATTGCTTACCGAGATATTGATAAGCGGTAACTAGGTTATAAACGTAATGATTAGTTTACAAAGTGTGAAATAATTAACCTAAATGTGATTTTGGTCACGCTATAGGAATCTTGAGCTGCATCGGGTATTTCTACGCGCAACAAATACGTTAAAGCAAGTAAAAAAGCATGCCTCGTTGGCGCGGACTGCGTAACGTGTATGCCTTTAATGAGTCAAAAAGTCCGATTTAAATCGCCGAATATAAGCTGGGTGACGTCGCACGTTTTCCAGCACAATAAAATTGTACACCTAGCCGAAGAGCACTGGAGCCAATATGAAACTTGCAAGTTATAACAATGGTCGTCGTGATGGTCAGTTGATGTTAGTCAGCCGCGATCTCACTAAAACGGTTGCCGTTCCTGCCATTGCCCACACTATGCAGCAATTACTCGATGGTTGGGATTTACTGAGACCGCAATTGCAAGAATTGTACGATGCGTTAAATGAAGGCGTGTTAGATAACGCGCAAGCGTTCGACGAAGCTAAGTGTTTGTCGCCATTACCGCGTGCTTACCAATGGGCCGATGGTAGCGCTTATGTGAATCACGTTGAGTTAGTCCGTAAAGCCCGTGGCGCAGAAATGCCAGAAACCTTCTGGACAGATCCGTTGTTTTATCAAGGTGGCTCAGACAGCTTTATTGCCCCTAAAGCCGATATTCCACTGGCGAGTGAAGACTGGGGTATCGATTTCGAATCTGAAATTGCGGTTATTACTGATGATGTGCCTATGGGCGTGAGCACTGACAATGCAGCTAAGCACATTAAATTGTTGATGCTAGTTAACGATGTGTCATTGCGTAACTTGATCCCTGGTGAGTTGGCGAAAGGCTTTGGTTTTTTCCAATCTAAACCATCGAGCAGTTTTTCGCCTGTGGCTGTGACACCGGATGAATTGGGTGTCCGTTGGGAAGATTCGAAAGTGCATTTACCGCTGATCACCTATTTAAATGGTGAATTATTTGGTCGTCCGAATGCAGGCGTTGATATGACCTTTAATTTCAGTCAGTTAGTTTCGCATGTTGCAAAAACCCGTCCATTGGGCGCAGGCGCGATTATAGGCTCTGGTACTATTTCTAACTATGACCGTAGCGCAGGTTCGAGCTGTTTAGCGGAAAAACGTATGTTAGAAGTGATTGCCGAAGGCAAAGCCACTACGCCATTTATGCGTTTTGGTGACACGGTGCGTATCGAAATGCTCGATGATAATGATGTAACCATTTTTGGTTCTATCGATCAAAAAGTGGTTGAATACAAAGCCTAAGGCTTTCCCTTAAAGGGCGACACCGACTCAAACTAACGGGGCTTAATTGCCCCGTTTTTATACTGACTTTTATAAGGACATGAAAATATGAAACTTTACGGTTATTGGCGTTCCAGTGCAGCCTATCGGGTTCGTATTGCCCTTAATCTCAAGGGGATTTCAGCCGAACAGTTTTCAGTGCATCTCGTACGTGATGGCGGCGAGCAACATAAAGCGGCCTACATTGCGCTTAATCCTTTAGAGTTAGTGCCAACCTTAGTGGTGGATGATGAGCTGGATGCCTTGTCGCAATCTTTAGCGATTATCGAATATCTTGATGAGATACATCCACAGTCGCCATTATTGCCTGCATCGGCTCTTGAACGTGCTCACGTGCGCGCTATGGCACTTACGGTCGCCTGTGAGATCCATCCATTAAACAACTTGCGGGTATTGCAGTATTTAACGCAAACCTTAGGTGCTGATGACACCGCCAAAAATACTTGGTATCACCATTGGGTCGCAAGTGGTTTTACGGCCTTAGAAACCTTGTTAACACGGCATAGCGGTCGTTATTGCTTTGGGAATGCCGTGACATTAGCCGACTTATGTTTAGTGCCGCAGGTGTATAACGCCCAGCGTTTTAATGTGGATTTAACGCCTTATCCCAATATCATGCGCGTGTGGGCTGAGTGTAATCAGCTTGAAGCCTTTGTCGATGCTGCGCCAGAGCGCCAAGCGGATGCGGTGTAACGAATTGCGCGGATACGGTTTTTACGAATAGAAAGAATGGATGATGAGACTTGCTTTGCGAGTCTAATCTCAGCGATGGAGTTTAAATGCTTTTCAGTAAAAAATGTCCGTATTGCAAAGGTAAACTCGGCGCTAAGGATGTGCCGATTAAGGAAGGACGCTGCTGCCATTGTGATAAGCCGATACTGTACAAACTCAATGTAATAAAATGGATGCTACTGTTCATGCCCATCTTTACTGTTAGCGTTAATCTGCTAGACAAAGATGTCTATGGGTTTTGGATTTGTTTTGCGGTAATGGCACCGATTTATAGTCTCGTTTATTTACTCTGTCATGAGGTCGTAAAGTGCTCAGAAACCGATGGCGAAGTGGAGTAAGCCTAATGTCTTTCCCGTGTTTTTATCTGATATTGAAGCGGGCGATACTGTTATGAATGAAGTTATGAGTGGTGCTAGGGGTAATGTCATGAGTGTTGCTACGAATAATGTTATGAATGATGCAATGAGTGAAGCAGCGCTAGAGCATCAATTACTCGAATGGATAGCTCAAGACTGCGAGCGGGTGAGGGCGCTTGAACTCGCGCTTCAATGTGCCAAAGTACACTCAATGCCGCAGTGGTGTCTGGCGGCGGGATTTGTCCGTAATTTAGTCTGGGATCGCTTGCACGAATTTGAGTTGAGTCCACTGAACGATATCGATCTGATCTATTTTTGCCCTTTAGATATTAGCCCTGAGCGGGATCTGGCGATTGAAACCTATCTTCATCAGCTTGCCCCTGAGTTACCTTGGTCGGTTAAGAATCAGGCGCGCATGCATAGTCGCAATCAAGACATGGCTTACACATCTTGTATTGATGCTATGGCCCATTGGCCAGAGTTAGAAACCGCGGTTGGGGTGTGTTTAAAATCTCATGTTGAGACAGATACTCAGGTAGATGCAGAGACTGCTCATCATTCCATGCATTACGGTATTGAGCTGGTGGTTCCCTTTGGGCTGAACTCCCTGTTTGCCCTCAAATTGAGCGCCAATCCAAAGCGATCATTACCACTGTTTGAGCACAGAGTTGCGACTAAGGGCTGGCTAACTCGCTATCCTTTGCTTACGTGTTGCTACTCAAGCTAATCTTCTCACTTTCTTATTCGTTCAGTCTAAAACTGACTTAACCGCCTCACACTATCATTCCATGCAATCTAGTTATCTAACATGATAGGTATCATCCTCAAGCCGTTTTTATTTGTCCATTTTCTGTTTTTATCCTCATTTAACTCGTCTCAATAATTTGAACTTAATGTTCAAATAACCTCTTAGTTAAGTGCTTTTCATTGTTACTAAAATGTTTATGGTGTTATTGATCACTACCTCTTGCGGTAGTCATTAGTGATGGCTAATGCAACACTTAGCTCACAGAAAACAAAGGGGTATTGTCAATAAATGTTTGAATTTCGTGATTCAGCTCCCATGTGTAGTACCTATAAGTGAGTATTGCTCACTCACTTTGATTTGGATCAATAAATCAGCCGCATATCTCTGGCAGTGTAGGCGTCAATTGTTAAGGATGTAATACAAAACAAAAACCTATGTTGTACATATGGAGTATGATGATGAATAAAAACACTGTTTCTACACTGGTCGCTGCCACCCTTTTAGCCGCTGGTTTTTCTGCCTCTGTATCGGCTCACCAAGCGGGTGACATTATCGTTCGTGCGGGTGCTGTGGTTGTTGCGCCAAATGAATCAAGTGATGATGTTGCGGGTAACGGCGAGTTCCAAATCAGCAATAACACTCAAGTGGGTTTAAACTTTGGCTACATGCTGACAGATAACTTTGGGGTTGAGTTATTAGCTGCCACACCTTTTAGCCACGATGTTTCTTTGGCTGGCGTAGGTAAGATTGCTGAAACTAAACATTTACCACCCACTTTAGTGGCGCAGTACTACTTTGGTGATGCGCAATCTAAATTACGTCCATACGTGGGTGTCGGTGTTAACTATACTAATTTCTTCGACAATGAGTTCACCAACGATTTAAATGGTGCGTTAACTGACTTGAGCATGAGCACTTCGTGGGGCTTAGCGGCACAAGCAGGTGTTGACTATCAGGTTAACAAAAACTGGTTAGTGAACGCTTCAGTGTGGTACGCACAAATTAGCAGTGACGTGAAGTTTAAATTAGCGGGCGACACTGTGGTTATCGACACTGATATCAACCCATGGGTTTATATGGTCAGCGTGGGTTACACTTTCTAATCCACTGATTAGATAAGCATAAAAAAGGAGCCTTAGGCTCCTTTTTCGTTTCTGCACTTTTTATCGCGCCATGTTCTGTTCCACTTAGGCTAAGCCGATTTAGCGCTTTGGCTTTTTAGCTTTCCAGTGGCGAGTGTTATAGATAAATTCGGGTAATAACACAGTAAGCCAAGCGACGAGGCGCCAGCGTTTGGTCACATAGACGCGGCGTTTGCCTTGTTTCATTGCCTTGATGATTTGCACTGCGACTTGTGGCAATGGTGCAAGCCACATTGCACTTTGCTGCATAGCGGCTTTATCGAGCAAACCAAGTTGGATATCGGTAATCGTAATCGGTAACTTAAGGCGCTGAGCATGCATACTTAAGCCCTCAAGGTAATTCTGGCCAAAGGCTTTTGAGGCGTGATAGGCCACACTCGGCCCGCCGCGCAGGCCCGCAATCGAGTTGATTGCCGCCAGTTGTCCATAACCTTGCTCGCGAAATAGTCTAAATGCCGTATTGCAGATGGCAGCAAAACCTCGCACATTGACATCGATAATGTCTTGCTCCGGTAGCCAAGGCAACTCGGGGTCATAGCTATTGAGGCCTGTATTGACTAAGACTAAGTGTGCGCCGCCAAGACTTTGCCAGACTGATTCAAGTTGGTTGATGATGGCTTGAGGTTGTTCAATTTGAAGTGCAAAAACTTGTACTTTTGTTGGCAAGGATAAGGCAAAATCGCGCAGTGATTCTGGATCTTGGGCGAATAAGACTAATTCAACCTGTTGATCTGCCAATTGCTTTGCAAGTTCACGACTTAATTGTGAGCTAGCTCCCACAATGATTGCAGTTGCTTGGGTCATAGATTTTTCGGCAACGAAATGGTGGCTTATGATAGAAAGTTATGTTCACCAAGACAAGATTTATAGCTTGGGCGTATGGACATCTAGAAGTCTTTATGTATGATTAGGAGAAACAAAATGAACAAATGGTTGCGTTTAAGCGCGTTGAGATTAACAGCCTTAGCATTAATGGCCGTAATGGGGGTGTTATCGGGTTGTGCGACACCGAATGCTATCGTTGAGATAAAAGGCGAGACCTTATATCGCGAACGGATAGCCTTACCTGCCGATGCTAAGGTCATAGTGCAACTGCTTGATGTCTCAAAAATGGATGTGCCAGCCATAGTGATGGCGGAGCGCGTGCAACAAGGTGCTGCGACACCCGCGCCATTCAGTTTTGCGATTGGTAGCGATCAGTTCCAACCCGGTCACACTTATGCCATAGGTGCCCGGATTATGTTGGGTGATAAGTTATTGTTTATTAATACTCAAGCCTATCATATTGATCTCAATTCCACTGAGCCAATGACGATACTGCTAGAGAAAGTCGGTGGCTAGTTAGCCCGCTCAGAAGTGAGCTGACATACGCGCCGAATCCGTTAGTATTTACGAACAGAAGAGGCGCGGTATGCCGGTTAGAATTCCAGATCATCTGCCCGCAGCAGGGGTGTTAGAGTCAGAAAATATTTTCGTTATGTCCGAGACGCGGGCGGCGAATCAAGATATCAGGCCAATGAAGGTGCTGATTTTGAACTTGATGCCGAACAAAATTGAGACAGAAACCCAGTTACTGCGCTTACTGGGCAACACGCCTTTACAAGTCGATGTGGATTTACTGCGCATTCACGACAAAGAGTCCAAGCATACTTCCATCGACCACATGAATACTTTTTACCGTGATTTTGAAGCCGTGCGCCATAAAAATTACGACGGTCTTATCATCACAGGCGCGCCGCTTGGGCAAATCGATTTCGAAGATGTGGTTTATTGGGATCATATCCGTGAAATCATCGACTGGTCCCAAGAGCATGTCACCTCAGTGTTGTTTTTATGCTGGGCAGCCCATGCGGGCTTGTATCATCTCTATGGTTTAAATCGAAAAATATTGCAACAGAAGCGTTCTGGCGTATTTGTACATAGGCGTACTTGTCAGCATTTCCCACTGCTACGTGGTTTTGATGATGAGTTCTTTGCACCCCACTCGCGTTTTGCCGAGATGGATGTGGAAGAAATTAGGCAACACCCGCAGCTGCAAGTGTTAGCGCAGTCCGATGAGGCCGGGGCTTATTTGGTGTTAAGTCGTAATAACCGTAACTTGTTTGTAATGGGTCACCCTGAATATCAAAAATCGACCTTAAACGATGAATACCATAGGGATTTAGCCCAAGGCTTAGCGCCAAATGTGCCACAAAACTATTATCGAAATAATAATCCAGAAGCCGAAGCCATTGCCCGCTGGCACAGCCACGGTAGTTTGTTGGTCAGTAATTGGCTCAATTATTACGTTTACCAGTTAACGCCTTATGACTTAAGTGATATGACGGCGATGACACCGTGGGAATCGCGCTAAGGTTTTGTTTAGCCTTTTATGGTGATGTGGTCACATGGATGTGACCTAAGCTGATACCCAAAAGCCCTTAATTTATCTCTCCCTTAGATGCTGTTGTCCACGCTTGACTGTGCTTAATCCCTGCCTCGCTGTAAATCCTTACTGACAATTTTTACCCGATAAAATCGACACATTAGACCAAGGAATACTTGCTTTACGTTCGCGTAAACGTCAGAGTGGTTTTATTGTCGATTTTATTAAACGTCCCAAGGCTAGCACTAGGCCTTGTGGTCAATTTGGGTTGGAGCCTGCATGAGTACTGAACCGTTAAATCAAGATATTGTTATTGTTGCCGCTAAACGCACCCCTATGGGTGGTTTTCAAGGCAGTTTGTCATCTGTTGCATCACCGACTTTAGCCGCGACAGCCATTAAGGGCTTGTTGGCGGAGACTCAATTAGCGGGTGAGCATGTTGATGAAGTCTTGATGGGCTGCGTATTACCCGCTGGTTTAGGTCAAGCGCCTGCACGTCAAGCCACTTTAGGTGCGGGATTACCCTTATCCGTTGGTGCGACCACAGTGAACAAAGTCTGTGGCTCAGGCATGAAGACGGTCATGTTAGCCCACGATTTGATTAAAGCGGGCAGTGCAAAAGTCGTGATCGCTGGCGGTATGGAAAGTATGAGCCAAGCGCCGTATCTTTTGGATAAAGCTCGCGGCGGCATGCGCATGGGCCACGGCAAAGTGCTCGATCATATGTTTTTAGATGGTCTTGAGGATGCTTATACTGGCGGCGCCATGGGAACGTTTGCCCAGAAAACCGCCGATGAATTTGGGATCACCCGCGAGCAGATGGATGCTTTCGCCCTAAGCTCGCTCGAAAAAGCCAATGCCGCGATTAACTCGGGTGCCTTTAAGGCCGAAATTACGCCTGTCACAGTTAGTGATCGTCGCGGTGATGTGACTATCGATACCGACGAGCAACCCGGTAATGCCCGCCCTGAAAAAATTCCTACGCTGCGCCCAGCCTTTACCAAAGATGGCACTATCACAGCGGCCAACTCTAGCTCGATTTCCGATGGCGCAGCCGCATTGATGCTGACCTCTCGCGGCGAAGCTGAGCGTTTAGGCTTAACTGTATTAGCCACCATTAAAGGCCACACCACCCACGCCCAAGAGCCTTCACTCTTTACCACTGCACCGGTTGGCGCGATGGCGAAATTGCTGGCTAATGTGGGTTGGTCAACGGATGAAGTCGATTTATTTGAAATCAACGAAGCCTTTGCCATGGTGACTATGCTTGCCGTGTCTGAGCTCGGTTTAGATGTGGCTAAAGTTAACGTCAATGGCGGTGCCTGCGCCTTAGGTCATCCTATTGGTTGCTCGGGTTCACGTTTGCTGGTGACCTTAATCCATGCATTAAAAGCCCGCGGCCTTAAACGCGGTGTCGCTTCGCTGTGTATCGGCGGTGGTGAAGCAACAGCGATGGCCATCGAGGTCTAATCGCTTAACATTTTAGTTAAATCAACAAGACTGAGATTAACAAGACTTAGATCATTTAGATTTGAATCAACAAGACGGGGCTGGCAAGGGCAATCACTTCCCTTGAGGATAATCATAATATCGCACCGCCAGTCCATCACTCTACAAGGAAAGGATTGCAACATGACCACACAAGTAAAGCATTACATTGACGGCGAGTTTATCCAAGGTACGGGCACATCACAGATTATTGTCACCAATCCCGCGAATAACTCGCCGATTGCCGTGATTAATGCTGCCACTAGCGAAGAAGTTCACGCTGCGATTGCCAGCGCAAAAGCGGCCTTTAAAACCTGGAAAGAAGTGCCAGTATCTGAACGTGCGCGCGTCATGTTGCGTTATCAACATTTGCTAAAAGAACATCACGACGAACTGGCGACCATTCTTGCAAAGGAAACTGGTAAAACCTTCGAAGATGCCAAGGGCGATGTATGGCGCGGTATCGAAGTGGCTGAACATGCTTGTAACGTGGCGTCATTATTGATGGGTGAAACTGTCGAGAACGTCGCGCGTTCAATTGATACTTACAGCTACACTCAACCACTCGGTGTGTGCGCGGGTATTACGCCATTTAACTTTCCTGCGATGATCCCGTTATGGATGTTCCCATTGTCGATTGCCTGCGGTAACACTTTCATTTTAAAGCCTTCTGAACAAGACCCTATGACGCCGCAGCGCCTAGTTGAGCTGTTTGTTGAGGCGGGCGCACCTAAAGGCGTATTGCAATTAGTGCATGGTGATAAAGCAGCCGTAGATATCCTGCTGGCAGACCCTGCGATTAAAGCCATTTCCTTTGTCGGTTCTGTGGCTGTGGGTCAATATATTTATAAAACGGGTACCGATAACTTAAAACGTGTGCAAGCCTTTGCGGGTGCGAAAAACCACTGCGTTATCATGCCAGATGCAAACAAACAGCAAGTGATCAACAACTTAGTCGGCGCTTCTGTGGGCGCGGCGGGTCAGCGTTGTATGGCGATTTCGGTTGCCGTGTTTGTTGGTGCCGCTAAAGAGTGGATCCCAGAATTAAAAGAAGCCTTAGCCAAAGTTCGCCCAGGTTTATGGGACGATAAAGAAGCGGGTTATGGTCCGGTTATCAGCCCAGCCGCTAAGGCGCGAGTGCTTAAACTTATCGCCCAAGGTAAAGCCGAAGGCGCCGAGTGTTTACTCGATGGCAGCGATTTTACCGTAGAAGGTTATGAATCCGGTAATTGGATTGGCCCAACCATGTTCGATAAAGTCACCACTGAGATGAGCATCTACAAGGAAGAAATCTTTGGTCCTGTACTCTGTTGTATGGAATCAGACTCCTTAGAAGCCGCTATCGAATTAGTCAATGCTAGCCCTTATGGCAACGGCACGTCTATCTTTACCGCTAGTGGTGCTGCTGCCCGTAAATATCAACATGAAATCGAAGTCGGCCAAGTGGGGATTAACGTGCCGATTCCTGTGCCATTACCTTTCTTCTCATTTACCGGTTGGAAGGGCAGTTTCTACGGCGATCAACATGCTTATGGCAAGCAAGCGGTGCGTTTTTATACCGAGACTAAAACCATCACTTCACGCTGGTTCGAGTCTGATATTGCCGTAGCTTCAACGCCAAATATGAGCATTAACCTACGCTAAGCTCGGTTATAAACCACGGCGTCTTTATGGCGCCCAATTTATTCAATAAAAAGTGACCATAGAGTCATAGGAGAGCCCAATGGATTTTAATTTCAACGATGACCAACGTCAGTTTGCCGATCTTGCGCGCCAGTTCGCCGCGGAAGAATTAACCCCGTTCGCCGCCAAGTGGGATGAAGAACATCATTTCCCCAAAGACGTGATCCAAAAAGCCGGTGAGCTAGGTTTTTGCTCTCTGTATTCGCCAGAATCTGAAGGTGGCATGGGCTTATCGCGCCTCGATGCCTCGATTATTTTTGAAGAACTTGCCAAGGGCTGCACCGCGACCACGGCCATGCTGACCATTCACAATATGGCGACTTGGATGGTGACGACTTGGGGCACTGAAACCCTGCGTCAGACTTGGTCTGAGCCGTTAACCACTGGGCAGATGTTAGCGTCATATTGTTTAACTGAGCCGGGTGCGGGTTCGGACGCTGCATCTTTGCAAACCAAAGCGGTGCGCGACGGCGATGAATATGTGATTTCAGGCTCGAAAATGTTTATCTCAGGCGCGGGCGCCACTGAGCTTTTAGTCGTGATGTGCCGTACTGGCCAAGCTGGGCCTAAGGGAATTTCGGCGATTGCGATTCCGGCGGATGCCGATGGCGTTATTTACGGTAAAGCCGAAGATAAAATGGGCTGGAATGCCCAGCCGACCCGTCAAATCACCTTTGAAAACGTGCGCGTGCCAGTAGCGAACTTGCTCGGTGAAGAAGGCCAAGGTTTTGCTTTCGCGATGAAAGGCTTAGACGGTGGTCGCATCAATATCGCTACCTGTTCTGTGGGTACGGCGCAGTCGGCTTTAGAGCGCGCAACTCAATATATGAATGAGCGTCAGCAATTTGGTAAACCGTTAGCGGCTTTCCAAGCGCTGCAATTTAAGCTTGCCGATATGGCGACAGAATTAGTCGCAGCCCGCCAAATGGTGCGTCTTGCGGCCTTTAAACTCGATAGTGGCGATCCTGAAGCCACGGCTTATTGCGCTATGGCGAAACGCTTTGCCACTGATGTGGGTTTTCAAGTCTGCGATGCGGCGCTGCAAATTCATGGTGGATATGGTTATATAAGGGAGTACCCGCTGGAACGTCATTTCCGTGATGTGCGTGTGCACCAGATTTTAGAAGGCACTAACGAAATTATGCGCTTAATTATCGCCCGTCGTTTACTCGATGAAAATGCAGGACAAATCCTGTAATTCAACTCGCAATATGCGTGACTTACAGGTCGGCGATAACTGAAAAGGAGTCTATAAAGATGGAATATTTAGTTGAACGTATCGAAGGCCACACGGCGATTCTGACCATGAACAATCCGCCAGCCAACACTTGGACCGCCGAGAGTTTGCAGGCGCTTAAAGCCAAAGTGCTTGAGCTGAATGCCAATAAAGATATTTACGCCTTAGTGTTAACGGGCCAAGGGCAAAAGTTCTTCTCCGCTGGCGCCGATTTAAAACTGTTTAGTGATGGTGACAAAGGTAATGCGGCAACGATGGCCAAGCATTTTGGTGAAGCCTTTGAAACCTTAAGCCAATTCCGCGGTGTGTCGATTGCCGCGATTAACGGCTATGCCATGGGCGGCGGCTTAGAAGTCGCGTTGGCCTGCGATATTCGTATCGCCGAAATTCAAGCTGTAATGGCATTACCCGAAGCGACGGTCGGTTTATTACCCTGTGCGGGTGGCACTCAAAATCTGACCGCACTCGTCGGTGAAGGTTGGGCTAAGCGGATGATTTTATGCGGCGAGCGTATCGATGCGACTCAGGCATTGAATCTACGTTTAGTGGAAGAAGTGGTCGATACTGGCGAAGCGCTTAATGCGGCAATTGCCTTAGCCGTCAAAGTGGCGAATCAAAGCCCAAGCAGCGTGACTGCGTGTAAGACGCTTATTCAAGCGGGGCGCACTATGGCGCGTAGCCAAGCGCTACCGATTGAGCGTGAGTTATTTGTCGGATTATTTGATACTGAAGATCAGGCCGAAGGCGTGAATGCGTTTTTAGGGAAACGTAAAGCTGAGTGGAGAAACCGCTAATGACGAATGTAGTAGATAATGACGTGGTCGAGCATGTCGCAAATCAGGTCACGACCACACAAAATGTGGTTTTTCAAACCTTAGCCACTGCTTCTGGCAAATTGGTTGGTGTGGTCACACTCAATGTGGAAAAAGCCCTCAATGCCTTAGATTTAGGCATGGTGCGCGCTATGACGGCGCAGCTTAATCTGTGGAAGAAAGATCCCCTTATCGCTTGCATCGTATTAGATGGCAGCGGTGAGAAGGCATTTTGTGCCGGGGGTGATGTGCGCGCTTTATACCATGCTTCCATTGCCGCTAATGGGCAAGTGACTGAGGAAGCAAAGGTTTTCTTCGAAGAGGAATATCGCCTCGATTATCTACTGCATACCTTTGGCAAACCTGTGTTGGTGTGGGGTGATGGCATAGTCATGGGCGGCGGTCTCGGTTTGATGGCGGGCGCGAGCCACCGAGTCGTTACCGAAACCTCGCGTATCGCTATGCCTGAGGTGACTATCGGCCTATATCCCGATGTGGGCGGCAGTTATTTCCTTAATCGTATGCAGGGCAAGATGGGATTGTTTTTGGGATTGACCGCCTATCAACTCAATGCCGCCGATGCCTGTTATGTGGGCCTTGCGGATCATTACCTGAACCGTGACGACAAAGAGCTGATGTTTGATGCCATGGCAACCTTAGATTGGAGCGATACGCCAGCACTTAATCATCAACGTTTAGATAGCATGATTAACGAGCTGTCTAATCAAGTGGATATTCCGAAGGGCGACAGTGTATTAGCCGAAAGCCAAGACATAATTGACAGGCTTATGGCGGGCAGTTTGCAGGATATTGCAACACGTATGTCAACTCTGGTATCGGAAGAAAAGTGGTTAATGAAAGCGCGGGACACCTTCCTTGCGGGTAGCCCTATCAGCTGGCACTTGGTCTATATCCAAGGGCAGTTAGGGACTAAGCTTAGCTTAGCTCAATGTTTCAAATGGGAGTTAACCGCAAGTGTTAACGTGTGTGCCCACGGTGATTTCTGCGAAGGCGTTCGTGCACTCTTGATTGATAAAGACAAGAAACCGCAATGGCGTTTTAAGGATGTTAACTCAGTACCCACAGCGGTACTTGAGCAAATATTGGCTTCCCCATGGGGCGAGGCGCATCCCTTTAACCAACTGAGTTAAGCGTTTAAGGGCCGAGTTGGCTAAGCGCTGTATTTATCGGCTTAGCTAAGCTCGCTTTACTCTGTGATAATGACAACATAATCAATTTGATAGCATTATCACAACACTAAAAAGAACAACACAGGAGTGATGGCATGAGTACAGTAGCCTTTATCGGTTTAGGTAATATGGGCGGCCCAATGGCGGCCAATTTATTAAAAGCAGGCATGACGGTTCGCGTCTTTGATTTAGTCCCTGAGGCTATGCAGCAATTGGCCGAACAAGGCGCCTTAGTATCAAGTACCGCCTGCGGCGCTGCGGCGGGCGCAACTGTGGTGATTACTATGCTGCCTGCGGGCAAGCATGTAAAAAACTTATATTTAGGCAATGGAACAGACAAAGGCCTACTTGAAGTGGTTGCGGGTGATACCTTGCTCATCGATTGTTCAACCATCGATGCGCAAAGCGCACAATTAGTGGCGGCCGAAGCGGCTAAAAGCGGCATCGAATTTATGGATGCACCAGTTTCTGGCGGCACGGCAGGCGCGGCAGCGGGTACTTTAACTTTTATTTGTGGTGGCTCGGATAACGCTTTTGAACGTGCGCAGCCCGTACTTAAGGCTATGGGTGTGAATATCTTCCACGCAGGCGGTCCAGGTGCGGGGCAAGTCGCAAAAATCTGCAATAACATGCTGTTATCTGTGTTGATGGTCGGTACTTCCGAAGCCCTGCAAATGGGCGTCGATCATGGTCTCGATCCCAAAGTGTTATCCGACATTATGAAGGTCAGCAGTGGCGGAAACTGGACGCTAGAGAAGTACAATCCCTGCCCAGGGGTGATGGAAACAGTGCCTTCTTCTAAGGGCTATCAGGGTGGCTTTATGGTAGATTTGATGGTCAAAGATCTCGGTCTGTCACAAGAAGCTGCATTATTGAGCAACTCTAGCACGCCAATGGGCGCTTTAGCCCGCAGCTTGTATGTTAATCATGCAAGACAAGGCAATGGTCGCCGAGATTTTTCCAGTATATTTGAACAATTTGCACCACTTAAAAAATAGACACAGATAACAAGGGATCACCAGATGGATTTAAAAGATAAGGTTGTCGTCATTACTGGCGGCGCGGGTGGCTTAGGCTTAGCAATGGCGCAAAATTTTGCGCAGGCGGGTGCTAAGATAGCGCTTATCGATGTGGACCAAGAAAAACTCGAGCGAGCCTGCGCTGAGCTTGGATCGGACACTGAAGTTCAAGGTTATGCCTTAGACATTACCGACGAAGAAGATGTCGTCGCGGGTTTTGCCTATATTCTCGAAGATTTTGGTCAAGTGAACGTGTTAGTGAACAACGCCGGTATTCTGCGTGATGGCATGTTAGTCAAAGCCAAAGACGGCAAAGTCACTGATCGTATGTCTTACGAGCAATTCCAATCGGTGATCAATGTGAACCTGACCGGCAGTTTCCTCTGTGGCCGTGAGGCCGCAGCGGCCATGATTGAATCGGGTCAAGCGGGGGTGATTGTTAACATCTCTAGCCTTGCTAAGGCGGGTAATATGGGCCAATCAAATTACGCGGCCTCAAAAGCGGGTGTTGCGGCTATGTCCGTCGGTTGGGCGAAGGAGTTAGCGCGCTACAATATCCGTAGTGCAGCCGTGGCACCGGGCGTTATCGCGACCGAGATGACGGCGGCAATGAAGCCAGAAGCGTTGGAGCGTTTAGAGAAACTCGTGCCAGTTGGCCGCTTAGGTCATGCCGACGAGATAGCTTCTACCGTACGTTTTATTATTGAAAACGATTATGTTAACGGTCGTGTGTTTGAAATCGATGGTGGTATCCGTCTTTAGAGCGATATCTTATTGATTTGCATAAAAACCGAGCTTAGGCTCGGTTTTTTTATAGGGTAAATAAAGATAATGGTTCTTATACTCTAGCTTTCGGATTTATTTAGATTTCACTGTTGGAGTTGACATTTAGTTGTTAACCTTCAACAATCGCTCTCCCGTTTTTTTACATAACTTTACAAACATGTTGATCACATGTAATGGAGCTTGAAATCCGGATGTCTTGGCAGGAAAAAGCCCACTGGCTTGAGAAAATCACTAAGCGCATGATGTTGAGCGTGGGTATCTTAGGGTTGGTTGTGATTTATTGCGGTTTCTTTTTTCTGCTCTTTAGTGGCCGCTCTGTGGCCGTGATCCCATGGTTTTTTCTTATCTCACCTTGGGTGTGTATTTATTTTGGTTTAACGCAAGTACAACAAGTGCAAGTGGTAAATTGGTTCTTAAAAAAATTTAAAAAATAACTAATTTACACATAACTCATTTCTGCAAGTTCATATTTTGTTTCGGTTTGTGCAGTTGGCAAACATTGGGGAGAAACAATGAAGCTACATGGATATTTATGGATGCTGGGGGGCTTATTTTGTTTAGGTGCTTGCGAGCGCTCGAACAAAGAGACGCCGCATCTTAGTGATAATGGCGCGCGCATAGTTGCGCCCTATGGTAGTTGGCAGTCTCCGCTATCGGCGACTGAAGTGTTTGAGCAGGCCGATAATGTGGCTGAGTTGCAAAGCGTTGATGGTGCTATTTATTTCTCTGAATCTGATGGTGAAAAACAAGGCCAAGTCGGGATCAAACGCCTCGACCAACGTGGAAACATTACCGACATAGTGCCGCCTGCGTTTAATGTTAAATCCGCCGTTCATGAATACGGTGGTGCCGCCTTTTTGGGGATTGGTCAGAGTCTGTTTGTCACTAAGGCACAGGACCAACTGTTTTATCGTTTTGCCCCTAATCAACCCCCTTTGCCTTTAACGCCAAATGGTACTCGCCATGCAGATTGTATTGCTTACCCCAAAGGGTCGAGGATTATCTGTGTGCGCGAAGATCATCGTCAAGCGGGTGAGCCTAAGGCGAG
Source organism: Shewanella sp. SM69 (assembly GCF_025653985.1). NCBI lineage: Bacteria > Pseudomonadati > Pseudomonadota > Gammaproteobacteria > Alteromonadales > Shewanellaceae > Shewanella > Shewanella sp. SM69. Next base: position 605,352 of record NZ_JAKKRV010000001.1, on the reverse strand, counting down.
TCTTGTTACCATTAATCTTAATTTTGCCGGTGAAGGCGATACCTTTGTTTCGGGCCATGACTTTATTTCTTCGCCAGCCATCTCGCCCGATAACAGCCAACTGGCGTGGATCACGTGGGAACATCCCTATATGCCATGGGATAATAGCGTGCTCTGGCTTGGGGATCTGGACCGTAAAGGGCAATTACACAATATTCGTAAGGTAAACACGCCCGCAGACTCTTCGGTGTCGCAGCCATTATTTAGTCCTGATGGACAATTGTATGTCGTATCGGATATCAGTAACTGGTGGAATATCTATCGAGTCACGGCACAAAATACCTTAGACCCAGTGCTAAAGAAAAAGGCCGAGTTTGCGGTAGCTGATTGGTATTTAGGCAATCATAACTATGCCTTTGAATCCGAAAAAACGATTATTGCCAGTTATATGCTTGGTAGTCAGGCCGTTTTAATTAGACTGCATCTAGATTCAGGCCTGACCGAATCTTTGGCCGTCGACTTTGGTGAAATCACCCAAGTGATCCGAGGGGAAGATGCTGTTTATTTTGTCGGCGCTAAGGCGACGCCAGAGAAGGGCATTTATAAAGTGATCGGTCGTGGTACTGAGTTGGTGTATACCCCTAACTTACCAAAACTTAATCCCAATTATATCTCCCGTGCTAAAAATATTACTTTTAAAACAGGTGCTAACCAGCAAGCTTACGGTTATTTTTATGGTCCGGTTAACCCCAACTATACTGCGCCTAATGATACCCGTCCGCCCTTGATTGTAATGTTACACGGCGGTCCTACGGCGCGTGCGAGTCTGGCTTATCGCAGTGACATTCAATTTTGGACCAGCCGAGGCTTTGCGGTTCTCGATGTTAATTTCCGTGGTAGCAGTGGTTTTGGCCGTGCTTATCGTCAAAGTATCTACGGAAAATGGGGCCAAGTTGATGTGGAGGATGCGGTCAATGCGGCCCGTTATTTAGTTGATAAGGGTTGGGTCGATGGACAAAAACTGGCGATTCGAGGTGTTAGCGCTGGTGGGTTAACTGTGATGTCGTCATTGGCATTTTATGATGTATTTCAAGCGGGGGTGAGCTATGCGGGGATCAGTGACTTTGAACAGCTCGCCAAGAGTACCCATAAATTCGAGACTGGCTACTTAGATCTGCTCATCGGCCCCTATGGTGAAAATCAAGCCCGCTATAGGGAACTGTCGCCCCTGCATCACCTTGAAGGATTGAATGAGCCTTTATTAATTTTTCAAGGATTACGCGACCAAATCGTACCACCACAGCAGTCGCGGCAGATTTATGAGGCGTTAAAAGTGAGAGGCGTACCCACGGCTTATATCGCTTATCAGGATGAACCCCACGGCGGTTGGAAACCTGAGCACAAGGCCGCAGGATTAGAAACTGAGCTGGCATTTTATGGGCAAGTGTTTAACTTTACCCCTGCGGGTAAGCTTGCAACACTGGTATTGGATAACGCCGCGGCGCTAAAGCCAACCATAGTGAGAAGTCAATAACGCGGTATTTACCGTTATTGAACTTGGCCATCACTATTGCGATTGGCTTTTACTGCAACACTCAGAGCCAGCATTTTGCTGGCTCTTGTGATTTTTATGGCTGCCATGAGTCTCGTGACTTAGGCTGTCGATAATCGCGCAGTGGGGCTGATCGCCGCCTTGGCATTGGGTTACCATGTGTTGTAATTGCGCCCTAAGCTGTTGCAACTTATTGATTTGCTCTTCGACATAGGCAAGGTGAGTACGGGTAAGTTGTTTGACGTCTTCGGCATTACGGCTTTCATTGCCCTTAAGGCCAAGCAAGGATTTGCAATCTTCTAGGCTAAAACCTAAGTCGCGACATTGATGCACAAACTTAAGCGCTTCAATATCTTGATGGCGGTAAACCCGATAACCCGCCTCATTGCGCTCGCCGCACACTAAGCCAATATCATGGTAATAACGGATACTCTTAACGCTCAAGCCCGTTTGTTTCGCCACTTCGCCTATCTTCATCTTGACCTCTTCTTTGAGCAACTGAATGGTTTTTCGCCCAGCAATTAATTGTCGATGTGATCACATCGAGCAAATTCATCCTTGACTCTCCCGCAATGGGAGACTTTATCTTAGACCTATAGTGTAAAACATCAAGTGAGGGATCTCCCATGTCTATGACCAGACTCTATGTCGCCAATATGAATTGCGCTGGCTGCGTCGCGAAAATTGAAAAGGCGTTTGCCGCCCAAGCGGGCGTCGAAGCGCGTGTTAATCTCGCCGATAAACAAGTGACGGTAGAAGGCAAGATGAGCGCCGATACTGCCTTAACTGTGATGGCAAATGCGGGTTATCCGGCGCAGGTGGTGGTGGATGCGAAAGTCGCCGCCGAAGAAAAACGCCTAGAAGATGCCACTGAGTATCGGCTGCGGATGCGCCAAGCCATAGCTGCGCTTGTTGTGGGCGTGCCTATGATGCTGTGGGGATTATTGGGCGGCGAGATGATGATCAACAGTCCAAATTTGCAGCTTGGCTGGGGCATTATGGGACTGGTCACCTTGGCCTTGCTTGTTACCACGGGCGGACATTTCTACCAAGGCATGTGGCGGGCGCTAAAAGCCAAAACCACCAACATGGATACGCTGATTGTGCTGGGCACTAGTACGGCATGGGCTTATTCCATGCTGGTGGTCATTATGCCGAGCGCATTCCCTATGGATACCCGCCATGTGTACTTTGAGGCGAGTGTGATGATTCTAGGTTTGATTAACTTAGGTCACGGACTGGAACTTAAAGCGCGGGGCAAAACCAGTGAAGCGGTGCAGCGATTACTTGGATTGCAATCCACCACTGCGATTCGGATCACAGATAAGGGCGATGAAAAGGTTGAGATAAGTCAGCTGAAATTGGGCGATAAGCTGCGTTTGCGCCCCGGTGACCGAGTTGCCCTCGATGGTGAGGTCGAAACGGGGCAATCCCTATTAGATGAAGCCATGCTCACAGGTGAACCCATTCCCGTGCTTAAAAATCGCGGCGACAGTGTGAGTGCGGGTACAGTCAATGGCAACGGCAGCTTAGTTTATCGAGTGACGGCGGGACAAGAAGATACCAAGCTCGCCAAAATCATCGCACTGGTGCAGCAAGCGCAAACCTCGAAATTACCCATAGGTCGATTGGCTGACAGAATCTCAGCGGTATTTGTCCCGACTGTGGTGGCTATAGCGCTGTTGGCAGCGGCAATTTGGTATTTTGTGGGGCCAGCACCCGCCTTAAGCCATGCGTTAGTGGTGCTGACGAGCGTGCTCATCATAGCGTGCCCCTGTGCGCTGGGGCTGGCGACACCTATGTCTATCATGGTGGCCGTTGGCCGCGCCGCCCAAATGGGCGTGTTAGTTAAAAATGGCGAAGCGTTGCAAACCGCCAGTAAAGTTGATTGTGTGGTACTGGATAAAACCGGCACTGTCACCTTAGGCAAGCCGCAAGTCACTGATTTTAATTTAGTGCAAACGCTGAGTGATGCCGACAAAGAGACTTTGCTGGGCGAGATTGCGAGTCTTGAGCAGCACTCTGAGCATCCGTTAGCGGGGGCGATTGTCAGTTATGCCAAGGAATCCCTGTCGCAATTGCCCGACACACAGGCATTTACTAACCATCAAGGTAAGGGGATTGAGGGCAAGGTCGATGGCGTATCGCTGGCGATTGGTAATCTCGCCTTGATGACGGCATTGGATATTGTCAATTCCGATGGCAGTGCCTTAGATCCAAAAGCGACATTAAGCTTTGCAAATCAAGGTAAAACCCCGATTTATGTCGCCAAAGCGGGCAAGTTAGTGGCCACTATCGCGCTTGCCGATCCGATTAAACCCGATGCGAAAGACGCCATCGCGGCCATGCTGCAAAGGGGGATTCACGTCGTGCTGTTAACGGGGGATAACCCACAAACGGCGCAGGCAGTGGCCGACCAAGTGGGCATCACCGAAGTGATTGCTGGCGTACTGCCAGAGCAAAAACAACAGCATGTGCTGGATTTGCAAAAACAAGGGCATGTGGTGGCTATGGTTGGGGATGGCATTAACGATGCGCCCGCCCTGATGAGCGCCGATGTGGGGATTGCTATGGGATCGGGCACTGAGGTGGCGATTGAAAGTGCGGATATCACCTTGTTGTCGCAGCAGTTGATAGTGATTGCTAACTTATTGGCATTATCGCGGGCGACGATTACCAATATTAAGCAGAATCTGTTCGGCGCCTTTGTGTATAACAGTTTGGGTATTCCGGTTGCGGCGGGCGTGCTTTATCCACTTACGGGCATGTTATTAAGCCCTGTGATTGCGGGGGCAGCCATGGCTTTGTCTTCACTTACTGTCGTCACGAACGCCAACCGCTTAAGACGGCAGAAGTTATAAGCTGCCAGTGCCCAAAAAAGCTCAATATACTGAAATGGGTATCTTGAGCTAACTCTGGGCTATGTCCACATTAACACTTACCACATAAGTCCTTAGCAGATAGCCCCTAAGCAGATAGTCCCTTAGCATCGCCAAGCTTTGCGACGCTAAGGGTCATCAGATTGTCATTCTGCTCGAATACATTGAAAGCTAAGCCAATAGGGTAAAATCAATTACGCTTCTCATACAGGCATAGTGCGGCGATTCCGGCATTCCCTCTGGCTTTTGATCCGCCTTGGTAGTTGATAATTTAGCCCAAACTGCTATAGTGCCACGTTTATTTTTACCCCTTCGGCATAGCGTTATTTGGTTTATGCTTATTTAAAGCGGCGCCAGCGGGCTCGGCCAACATTACTCGATTTGGAAGTTCATTTTGATCACAACAGCAAATATCACCATGCAGTTCGGCGCTAAGCCACTGTTTGAAAACATCTCAGTTAAATTTGGCGGTGGTAACCGTTACGGTCTTATCGGCGCGAATGGCTGTGGTAAATCGACCTTCATGAAGATCCTGTGTGGTGATCTAGACCCTAGCAGCGGTAACGTCTCGTTAGATGTGAATGAGCGTCTGGGTAAATTAAGCCAGAACCAGTTCGGTTATGAAGAATTCAACCTGATCGACACCGTGATCATGGGCCACCGCGAACTGTGGAAGGTAAAGCAAGAACGTGATCGTATTTATTCTTTACCCGAAATGAGTGAGGAAGATGGTATTACCGTCGCCAACCTAGAGATGGATTTTGCTGAGATGGACGGTTATACCGCCGAATCTCGTGCTGGCGAATTACTGTTAGGTGTAGGTATCGGTATTGAAAGCCATTTTGGTTTGATGTCTGAAATCGCACCGGGTTTAAAACTACGTGTATTGCTAGCACAAGCCCTGTTCTCTGATCCAGACGTGCTGCTGCTTGACGAACCTACCAACAACTTGGACATCGACACAATCCGTTGGTTACAAGACATGTTGAACCAACGTAGTAGTACTATGGTTATCATTTCGCACGATAGATATTTCTTAAACTCAGTCTGTACTCACATGGCTGACTTAGACTACGGCGAACTGCGTGTTTACCCAGGTAACTACGACGAATACATGCAAGCAGCTACCCAAGCTCGCGAGCGTTTATTGTCTGATAATGCGAAGAAAAAAGCCCAGATCTCTGAACTGCAAACCTTCGTAGCACGCTTCTCGGCTAACGCCTCTAAGGCGAAACAAGCCACCTCTCGTGCCCGTCAAATCGACAAGATTAAGTTAGATGAAGTAAAAGCATCTAGCCGTGTGAACCCCTTCATTCGTTTCGAGCAAGAGAAGAAATTGTTCCGTAATGCCTTAGTGATTGAAAACCTAACTAAAGGCTACGACACTCCGTTATTCAAAGACTTAAACTTGATTGTTGAAGTGGGTGAGCGCATTGCGGTATTGGGTGAAAACGGCGTTGGTAAAACAACCCTGTTACGTACCCTGATCCATGACATCCCGCAAGATGCTGGTACTATCCAATGGTCTGAAAACGCTAACATTGGTTACTATGCACAGGACCATGAGTCTGATTTCGCTAACGAAATGACGCTGTTCGAGTGGATGAGCCAATGGCGCAAGCCAGAAGATGACGACCAATCGGTACGTGGCATCTTAGGCCGTATGTTGTTTGGCTCTGACGACATTAAAAAGTCAGTCAAAGTGCTGTCTGGTGGTGAGAAAGGTCGTATGTTATTCGGCAAGCTCATCATGCAAAAAGCCAACATTTTAGTGCTCGACGAACCGACCAACCACATGGATATGGAATCGATTGAATCATTAAACAACGCGCTGGAAATGTACGAAGGGACCTTGATTTTCGTGAGTCATGACCGTGCATTCGTATCGTCTCTGGCAAACCGTATCCTCGAAGTGACTCACACAGGTGTGAATGACTTCAGAGGCACTTACGATGAGTTCCTTGCTAGCAAAGGTATCGAAGTCTAAGGTTATTTGTGATTTAGCTGCATAAATAAAAACGCCGCAATGTATTGCGGCGTTTTTATATCCATTGGTTGTCTTTTTATCTAGCGATTAGCTTTCGCGCACTCGATTTTAGCGCATTGGCGGCACTCGTTAGGGCGCTGACACTTGCTGCACATAAATCAAATTGTCGGTATCAAAGCCGCGTGCTTTAGACATTTCAACAAACTTTTGCAGCACCTCGGGTGGCACAGTCGGGGTTTTAGCCAATAGCCACAAATAACCTGTGTCGGGTCCCGATATAAAAGCGTATTGATAGTTTTCATGGTCTAATTCGAAGACCACATACGATCCATAAAATGGCCCAAAGAAGGAGACTTTCAAATAGCCTTCTGAGTCCCCATTCACAAAATAGGCTTTTCCTTCGGCTTCTTTCCATTCGTTTTTAGCCGCTGAAAATCCACGGTTAATGACCCTAACACCACCATCCTCTTTCAGGCTGTATTCTGCGCTAACTTGGCTTAACCCTCTTTCGAATGAATGATCTAATCGTGCAATCTCGTACCATTTACCTAAGTATTTATTAAGCTCAAAATCATTCACGGGTTGAATAAGTTTAGGCATGCCTAAGCAACCGCTGAGCAAAAATATACTGATGACTAACAGTAGCTTTCTCAATTTGACCTCCTGATCTTAAGTCTTAGTCGCACGTCTTAAGTGCAATGTTCAATCAATCCTCTATCGAGCTTACACTATTTTCTTCACATTATTTCAGCTACTTGGCAAAGTGTTGTTGGTTAGCCGCTCGTAATCAATACTTTACGCTGACTGATAAAGCCTTGGCTAATGCCGGCCAGAATAATCAAGCCGACACCGCTTAATTGCATGGGACTCAAGGTTTCACCAAATATCCACCATGCTAGCGTCACTACGATAACCGGTTCCACATAGGCGAGGGTGCCAAAGGTGACTGCTGGCAATTGCCGCAGGGCTTTTACCGCCAGTAATATTGCTAAAAATCCGGGGAAGAATCCAATCGCAATTAACCAACCCATTTGCGGCAAACTTGGCGTCAGCGGTGCATTTATCACTAAGGGCAGTAGGCACAAAGCGCCGACACTAAGCTGTACTAAAGTGCTTTGATAGGGCGAACTCAGGCTAGGTTTTCGATTGATTAACATAAAACCGCAGTAGGTTAATAAGGCGAGTAGGGCATAAAAATAACCTAATAATTCAGTGTGATTGCTCGCTTGCTGTGGCCCTGTGGGGATCATTAACATAAAGCCCACCAGCGCGACGACCACGCTTGCCATGCTTAAGCGGGTGAGTTTCTCGGCAAAGAAATAATGGGCAAAAATAGCCGACACCACAGGGGCTAAGTAAATAATCATGATCACATTGGCCATTTGGGTGTACTGAATGGCTTCAATGTAAAACGCCATAAAACCCGCGAGCATAATGCCATTCACTAAGGTACGTTTACTGGGTCTATGGCGAATCTGATGGTCTTTACCTGTGAGCAGCATATAAGCCAATAGAAATAGGGCACCGAGCAGTAAGCGGTAGAAGGTAATGTGTTCGGCGGGCAGGGCGGCAAAGCGCGCTAATACACCGATTGTGCCCATAAGAATGGCCGCCAATAGGGCAAAAATGATAACTAATGCTGAGCTTGGCATAGATAACCTACAACAGAGTGAACAGAGAGTTAAGGGTCGACACCGTCCTTTGGACGGTGTCGATTTTGCCTTAAAAACTCACCCTAGGCTATGCCGATGTATTAACTTAAATAATGCTTTTACGTGAGCGGAAATGGTTAAAGCTATCTTGGCTGTAGGCCGCCTTAATCCGTTTTAACGCGGCGTAGTTATGGTCGAAGTACACATCTGTAGGAATGGCCTTATCTTTGAAACTGATAAAAGCGCCCGAGGTGTTGGGGATGTCATAGTTTCGGCTGGCATCAATCCAATCGAGCGCACGATTAATGCGGGTAAACACTTGGCTATCCTGCAATTGTTGCTTCTCTTGCAGGGCGTTATTCCACCAAGTTTGATATTGAATTGTGTATTGTCTGTCCTTGTAGGGGAAGGCGCTGCGACTCTTTTGCTCTTCGCCCATAGTGCGATAATAATCGCCCGCAATGGCGCCAAGGGTAACATAGGTAAATAGCCCCAGTTGGTGATTGCCTTCAAGCACATAGCGAGAGGTTAAGCTTTCGAGCAGTGGCTTATAACCGTCCCTCAGGCCCGTTTGATTGACTAAGCGCGAGGTGACTTTATGGGGTGCGGGCTCATCCAAATCGGGTGGCGTCGGTGAGCGGCTTATGCCTTGCAAGTCAGCTTGCAGATGATGAAAAGATTCCCTTTCCCAACTGGGCATTAAGTTTTCACCGTAGGCTTTGGTGAGTCCGCCCATACCCTCAATGCGAATATCATTGGGCACTAGGCCAAATTCATTAAATTGTGTCTGGATAAAGTGGTTTAGGCTGGCGGAATTACCCTCCCAAAAACCATACATCAAGCAGTTATGCGTAATTGACTCAGTGTCTATGTCGGGTGTTTTGTGTTGTTCTACGGGTAAATGTTTGGCATTAATCTTGAGATTAGTGCCAATCAAACAGCCAGTGCTGTCGGCATTTATGATGGCTTCCCAGCGCTGTAAAATGTCTTTAGTTGGGGTGTGCTCAATGAGTTCATGGGTTTGTTTATCGTAGCAATTCCATTCTAATTCAAACTTGATAAGGCAAGGCGGTAGTGGAAAGGTTTGAACAAAAAAGCGGGTCACTATGCCGTAACTTAATCCGCCGCCACCCTTAAGCGCCCAGAGTAACTCAGGTTTATTGGCAACAGAGACGACTTGAGTTTCACCAATGCCGAGGACGATTTCTGCCTGTAATAGGGATTCGCAGCACATGCCATATTTGCGGGTCCAAGGTCCTGAGCCGCCGCCCATAATAAATCCCGCTATGGCAACACTGCCACAGGTGCTATGGGGGATCATCACGCCTTGTTTGGCAAGCGCAGTGGTGAGATTGATAAAGCGATTGCCTGGGCCTATGGCCGCAATACCTGTGATGGGATCTAAAGTGAGGCTATCCATCTTCAACAGATCTAACACTACGGTATTCGTTTCAGTGCTTTCACCTTCGTGATCATTCCCACCCGAGCGCACGCTGATTGGCAAGTTATAATCGATGGCCGCCTTATAGGCGATTTTGACTTCTTCAGTTGACGTGCATTTGATGATCGCCAGTGGCTTTTTTTGTAATCTGCGGTTGAACAGTTGGCAAGCCTGTTGGTAGGCGATCATTTGCTTACCCGTGCTGACCGAGAGTTGCTGCTCACTATAATAATGGCCACCGGTAATAATATTATCGGCCGGAATGTGTGCGCGAACTTCATTGATGAAATTAACAAAGTTTTTGGCTTGAGTGATCACTAAGTTTTCACTAATACGCACTTCAGCACTTAATTCTTCTTCGGTCGATTGAATAATCAGACAATCCCGTTCGAGTTCATTTGCAACTGTGACTTTAACATTAGAGCGATAGGCCGTCAGCGATTTAAATACTTCAATATTGAGTGTAATATCCGCTTGATTACTCGCCGTGTAATTCACTAAATAACTAAAATTAGGCCAAGTGTTATAATTACATTCAATAATATAGGCTCGGCGTTCGTGGGGCGGAATAATCTTAGGCAATTGTTGATTATAGGTATTGCTATCCGTAGTGGTTTTTATGAATTGATTTTCAGTATCATTAAATATAACTAGCAGCACTTTTTGCCTTTTAAGTGGGATAAAGTTTTCACCACGAATATTATGTGCATCTTGATGCTGATAAATATAAAGGTTATTTTCGCTAATCGATTTTTGTTGCGCTGGATTACGGTAATAGTCAACGATTTCAGTTCGGGTTAATAATCGATTAAGCAAGGTGATGCCAAATATTTCACCATCGAAATGTGTATCGCGATGATTCGGTAAAGACACGTTTTCAATTAAAAACTCATTGTCGGCAACCAGTGACAGATTATTGAGTTGTGTATGGGTAATTTCACCATCCACATAACAATTGATTTCATGGTATTCATGGCAGATAGACAATAAGTGCCACTGGCCGTCATTGAGTCCACCTAAGGTTGATATTGCCTCAACCCGCAGCAAGGTGGTATTAATCACGCATTCAATATGCCCCAGTGAATTAATGTCCACCGCGAAATAGGTATCTTCTCGATCGGTTTTATAATGGAACACACGCCCACCTGCGCTGGTTTTTACCCAACACTGGTAAGTAAATATGGCAAGGGGTGACGTGCTCACGGGTAAGCTTTTTTCAATCACTGCCCGTATATTTCTTGATGCCTCAAGCTTGTCCATATTCATGAGTCCTTTCGTGTGCTTTATGTGTTTTCCTCAATACGCTAAAGCGCTACTGAGGTCATTCATCCCGTTGTTAATCAATCGTGGGTAACTAAGCCGCGGGTAACTATGTTTTGGGTAAATCAGTTTGGGGTAAATCAGTTGCGGGCAAACAAGTCGGCAATTAATAGGTATTAAAGCGATGTATTGATCCTGTCACGACCATCGGCTTTGGCGCGGTATAATGCGGTGTCGGCGGCGCACAGCATGGCGAGTGAGGTACGGAACTGGCCATTGATTTCGCTCGCAATCCCTTGGCTCGCGCTCACAGAGACATAATCGCGCAGCCCTTGCTCGGTAAAGCGCAGGTCATTAATCCCTTGCTGTACTTTTTGGGCAATGGTGAGTGCCATTTTGGCATTGTGGCTTGGCAGAATTAGCGCGAACTCTTCGCCGCCGTAACGCGCTGCCAGGCCAATTTCTATCGGCACTATGTCAGCAATCACTTTGGCAATCTTACGTAGGCATTCGTCGCCTTGGATATGGCCGAATTGGTCGTTGAACACTTTGAAGTAATCCACATCGATAATCACCACGCTGATCGGGCGCAACTTACCTGTGCATTCTTCCCAATAGTGATGCAGCATTTCATCAAAATATCGGCGGTTCGCCAGCCCAGTCAGTGAATCTGTGGCGGCCAATTTACGTAGCTTTTGATTTTCCGCTTTGTGCTGCGTCAAATCGTGCATCATCATCACAAACAGAGGTTCATGGCTGGGGATGTAGGAAATGGAAAGCTCAACATCTTTTGCTTTGCCTGAGGCTGTAATGAGGGTGATTTCTTCGGCGGAGTGCTGCACTGGGATACCGCAATTTTTGCCTAATTTAATATCATTGCTCAGCAGATTGTCATAGCGAGCTTGGTGGTGTTCAGTCAAAAAGTTGCGCCAATCTTGTCCCTTCAAACTGGCCTGCGGGCATGTTAGTAAGTCAGCACCTTTGCTATTGCTAAAGTAAATGTAACCTTGGGCATTGACGATAATCACCGGTTCAGTCAGATGCTGAATAAACTGTTGAATCGTTTCAATCGAGGCATGTTCGAAGAAGGTTAACGGCAATGCGGGCTCGACCAAGCCTTGCTGCGCAGTGCACTGTGAACCATTGCCTTCACCCACAAGTGATAATGGATGTTGTGAACGTGTCAGTTTAGGTGAGCTTGTCATTGTTATCATTCTCCGTGAACCTAATGCCATCTGCGCTAAGCGCTTTTCTGATGATGACTTTATTCTTCGCAAAGAAAAGATACCTTCTGCTTACCTTCCGATTTAATCTATTGTTTATAAAGGTTTTAAATTTACTCTTCTCACGGTAAATTCTCAGGTTTAGCTGAAACGTGCGAGGTTTTTGGGCATGGCTAAGTTGAAAGAGCGGTACCCATGAGTGGATTTTTGGCTATTAAGCGGCAAGCGCAAAGGATTTTAGTGTCTAAAGATGGTGGATAATGCTTTGATTTTATCGACAATCCAGTCACGTCTATGCTCATAACTGCGGCCTGTGAGTTTATCCTCACCGCACAGAAAAGCTCTTCTGACACAGCGATTTATCACATGATAGAAGGGCGTTGTATTAGCATCGATAAGCATTCTTCTGGCCGGGATCATCATCTGCTCCAAACAGACGCAATCAAGATAATGTAAAGGCTAGTATAAGAGGGGACAAAGCACAAAAAGACATGGCTGTCCCCGCTTTTCCCCTTTTCTTCGGGTGTAGAAACTGCCCAGCCCGATTAAAGGTTGGGCATTTCGATTAGTTTTGAGGACGATTGATAATTTCTGGATCAGGACTTAATATCAGTAAGGTATTAGTAGTATTGCTCAATACAAATTGGAACTTAGTAGTTCCCGACGTTCTATCTAGATCGACGAGTTGTACTAACATACCATCGCTGCTGATGGTTACCGCATCGACAATATCATCGAATGGGGTAACAAAGCCGACCCCAACAAATTTTAAACCTTTTCCTGTTTGATCATTTAGCAAGTAGGTAACAGTACCAGCTTGGGTGATAGTCACATCCCCTTGGCATTGTTCACCATTAGCATCTGTATAAATAAATACAGGTTCGCCATTTTCTAGATTAACATTGACTTTAATAAATTGAGCCGAGCCTTGTGGTGCGAACATATTAACTTCCTTTCTTTTGGTTAAAATTTGGTATTGGTTATATGAGATTTTAATAGTAAATGTTTAAGATTGTCATCGCTTATAATTTCGCCAAGGCAGTCAAGGGCTTTAACATAATGAATGGTGAAATTTGGTGATTTATCTTTTTCTACTATAGGTAATAGTAAATATTTTGAAGTGTTGCATAATTCATGCTTGGCTTTATAATTTTTGACCGTTTTAGCTTCAAATAGAATACTTTCCGATAAGTTTGAAATGAAGTTAATATTTTGATTGAATTTTTTTGATAACTTAAGAAATTCATTTTTTGCTAGCACAGCATATTCTATACTTTTATCAAACTTACCTTGTCGTTGTAAGTGTTGTGCTGATGCAAGAAAATAGCTTGCATACACTTCGTCTCTCTTCGATGAAGAATTCAAATCAATATCTGAATCTAGTAAAGATTTTAATCTTGTAATCTCATTAGAATCAGTGCGTGCAAATGCTAGAAGATTGAAGTGTAAATAGTAATTTTGTCTTGTCCAAATATCGTTTTTAGGATCTTGTTCTAGCGCTTTTGATATTGCTTCCAAACCAAGTCGGGTTTGTCTTAGGGCTTGTTCTGGTAGATCTTGATAATCGTATAACTTAGCAAGAATTTGATGGCTGGCTGCTAGTCTATCTAATATATATGGCTGTTTAATGTTATTGCTTAGTTCTTGTTGGAGTTGAGTGTGGATCTGTATGGCTGAAAGTACATCACCTTGTGACACTGCCGCACTCGCTAACCAAGAACGTGCATTGGCCACATCCGCAATTAGCTGACTATCCTCAGGCGCTTTTGCCAAGGCGAGCAATTTAAGCCTTAGCGACTCTTCAAAATCTTGTTGTGCTTTGGCAAATTCCTGTTGCTTCATCGAAACTGAGCCCAAAGTGTTATGGGCGTAAGAAAGTTCCATGAGCGCATCTTTATCTTCGGGCGCAAGGGCGTACATAGTTTGGCTATAGGCTAAGTACTGCTCGAAGAAGGGGCGCGATGCCGCCCAATCACTCACATCATACTTAAGCTGTCCTAACCAAAAGGCATTGGCACCTAAGGTTTTCAGTAGGGCTAAGTTTTCCGGCTGCAATTCGAGCAGTGGCAACATTTTTTCTTGCGCCGCGAGTAATGCGCTGCGGGCTTCATCGATTTTATTGCGCGAATAGGCGACTTCCCCCATGGCCTCTAAGGTTTGGCCGTGTTGGAAGCGGGCGTCAAAACTTAAGTGTGCATCATCCTCTTTATTGGAAAAATCAGTGAAATATTCCAGTGCCTTATTGCTGATCCCGTCGAGTAAGTCCATACGGCCGATGCCGCGCATCTTGTCGGCGAAGTCGCCCACCATGAAACCGAGTAAATCTTCGGCGGCGAGGCGTTTTTGCAGGGCGAGTTTTTCAGCTTCTATGCTGCGTACACTCATGATAATGGAGGTGAGGGTGAGGACGCATAATAGGGTGGCGGTTAGGCGCCTCGTCCAGCGCAGCATATTGGCGCGTTTGCTGGAGGCTGCGATAAAGGCGGTTTCGGGATCGTCTAAATCGAATAACGGATTTTGGCTGAGGCTTTGGGCCTCTTTCAACGGCTTGCCGTCGGCGAGCAGATAAGCGCTGTGTTTGGCTTCGCTGAGCCAACGCTTAGATAAATGCTGTAGGCGACTCTTAATGCTTAAGCTGTCGTTATGCTCGCTAATCCAAGCGGTTGCCCGCGGCCAACGGCGTAAAAGTGCTTCGTGGGCGATGCTAAAACAGGGTTCACCATTTTGCAGATGCGACACGAATAAGCGGCTATCGACCATGGCTTGCACTAGGGCGGTTTCAGCGGTGCTTTGTAGTTGTGACCAGCGAGCGGTGCGGCTGGTGATGGACTTTTCATCTTCACGCAGAGTCACTAGCAGGGATAAAATCCGCGGTAGGCTGGCTTTTTCGGCATCGCTTAAATGGGAAATCGCTTGCTCGGCATTTTTGCCAATCGCCCCTTCAATACCGCCAAGTGCATGATAAACCGAGACTAATAACTTATCGTCGGCGCTGCGTTGCAAATACAAGGCTTGCAGCGTGTATTGCAACATAGGCAACGCATCTGGGTTACTGGCGGCATCGCTGCAGAGCATTTCGTCGAGCGGCATCGCGGTGTCGCTGTCAACTTCCCAGCTTAAGTTGGCAGCCACCGCGGGCAGGCGGATCATTTGTAATAGCTCAGTGCGTGTTGGCGGCGCTAAGTCAAAGTGGGCGCCGCGGGCTTTACCCGCCATTAAGCTTGGGTAATTGACCAATAAAGGATAAAAATCGTTGCGACAGGCACTGATGATAATCACGGCTTTTGAGGTGGCGAGTTGTTCCAATAATTCTATGAACTGGGTTCGTTCGGTATCGCTAAATAGCGGTGATGAGAGCAACACTTCTAATCGGTCGATAAACAAGGCAAAAAACGGATTGGAAAAGGGTTTAGCCTTGAGCGCTTGGGTACACTGATTGATCACGCTTTGGATATCTTCGACGAGTTGAATCGCCAGAGTCTCAGCGCTCATGCCTTCGAATACTGGGATGTCGTTGATTTCCCAGTCGAGCATTGCACTGGCAAGATCGGTGAGTAGTTGCCCTTTACTCACATCGGCAAAATCTAAGCTGCTGAATGACGCGACACCAATGCCGTTATAGCCGTCGCCCTTCATTAAATTGGGCACAACACCCGCATTAATCAGGGAGGATTTACCGCTGCCACTTGGACCTAAGATCAGGCAGAAGGCACGGCCAAACAGGATTTGTTGGCTTATCCGGTTAAGCAAAGTGCTGATTTGTTCACTGCGGCCAAAAAACACCTCGGCATAATTAGCGCTATAGGCTTGCAGTCCCGGAAAGGGCGAGCCGCCTTGCCAACTCTGTGGGCTGGCGGTGGCTTGGTGTCCGATAGGAAAACGCACTTCGGCTAAGGTGCGATAGCCGCGTTTGCGTATGGTTTCTATATAGGTGGGTTCTGTGGCGCTATCGCCTAATGCTCGACGTAACTGATTGATAATTTTGTGTAGTGGATTGTCGCCGGTATCTACACCTGGCCAGCAGTGGCTGACTATTTCATCACTGCTGACGACTTCGCCCGCCCGTTGACAGAGAAATAGCAGCACATCCATCGCCTTGGGCTCAAGTTGTTTGACTTGTTTGCCAAGGAGCAGACTATTGGCGCTGGGATTGATTTGCCATTCACCAAAGAAAAATGTGCTGTCACTCATAACGATGTCCATTTATTGAGTATTGACCATGGCACGGTAAAAACTTGCGCTGTGAGTCACTCTTATTGTTATACGTATTGTTATAAAGAACCGTATGCTTGTCATTCAAAGGTCTGACGTCAAGACGTTGACATTATGCCGTTGATGATTGTTATTTAAAAGGAATAACCCTTGATAATCAATGTAAATTTTATCAGGGTGAGGTGTGGTAAATAGTCTTTAGCTTGTCATTTTTCTGTCAACAGTTTGTGCTTTGCGCTAGATGTTAAATAAGGTGATGGCTTTTAGGTGTCGATTGCAAAAGATCAACAATAAAAAAGTGCCCGTGATTGGGCACTTTGTATTAGAGAGGAACTTAAGGCTAACAAGCCTGACTTATCAGCACGTTAAGCTAAGTATCTTAACGTTAGCCCCTTAACATTCGTCCCTTTGGATTAGCGCGTTAAGGTTAGTGCCTTGGCTTGATAGCTTAATCTGGCCATTTGACCTTGATCTTGCAGTTCTAACTCATTGAGTTCGAAGGGCGGCTGTAAACCCGAGGCTTGGATGAGCTTAGGATCTAACATCAGCTTTAACTTCGGCGACTCTGGGGTCAGCCAATTGGCCGCTTGGGTGCGTAGAATCGCCACCTTTTGACCTTCGGCATTGGTGCCTGTTAACGTGCCACTTAAGCCAAAACGTCCCGCCTCGGCGACCGATAACTCAAAGTTGATTTGGTTAGGCAAACCTTTATCCCAAATCGTGAGCACTTCGGGCTTGATGCTCGCCGAATTGACAAAAGACTTAAAGACAGATTTGACCGTGCGCTGCACTGGACGGCCATCGACTTGGGTTTGCACTGTGATTTCAATTTCACTGAAACCTGCATTGCTGCTCGAAAGTGCGACGCCCGCGGGAATCACCGCTTGCCATGTCCCCCCTTGTTTTACCATCGCCAGCGGTTGCATATTGCCATCGGCTTGCTTGAGTTTTGCCTGTGGCACAAAGGCGTTATCACTTTGGCTGAGTGCGAGTTCAAGCCCAAGGGTTTGTGCATCCGCCGCGATGGCAGTGGGGGCTTTGACGCTCAGTTGATAGGGCGAGCCTTTTTCCTTCACATTGACTAAGTAGCTGGCGCTCGGTGTTAACGGCTGGCTGACCTGCAGGCGATATTCGCCCGGTGTGGCCTTCGCCGACATTTGCAGCGCACTGGAATCATCGGTTAACCCTGCGCTAGCCAAAGCATCGGCGTTGACCATTGATTTAACCAGTGACTCATTGGTGTTTATCCCACTGCTGTTGGCTGCTTTGCCTTGGGGTGACTGATTAGGGGTAACGCGCTGAATTTGTACGCGCTCAGGGGCAATGACCTCGGCGTGCATTAAAGTACCAGAGCTGGTATCGCCCCGAGGTGCAATGCGCACTAAGCTCGACGCTTGGCTCATGGTGAGGCCCACGCCTGCATTAAGCTGTGCGCCAGTTACATTGACCCAATACTCGTCACTTTGGCTGGCTTGCTCCAGCTTAAGCATACTCGCTTGATACTCACCGTACAGCGGGGTGATAAAGCTAATGTAATCCGTACTGGTGTTGATGGGCGTGAGTGTTGGGCTGGCAATATTGCTATCGACTAAATCGGTATCGCTCGGCGCAGCTAAGGTTAATCCTTTGGCGTACATAGGGCTGGCATTGGTTTTGGGATCTATGGGTGTGGCTTCATCTTGGCAGGCTGTAAGCAGTCCGCTTAGCGCCAAGACACTGGCAAGTTTGCTGAGTGTGTGCATCTTAGTGCTCCTTAAATGTGGTTGCGGATCAGCGTGTCTAAATTGAAACACGTACGACGACTCTGCTGATGGCTTAAGGGCTCTTGGCCACGGGTCTTTTGTTTATCGGTAAACCAGACTGTGCCAGCCGCTTTTTGCGAGCTGCAATTTAAGAAGCCGTCGGAGCAGCTATCGAGCCAGTTTTGGGTGGTTTCGAGCGCGACTTGGTATTGATAACCCGCGCAGTAACTGTCGCTGTCCCAAATGGCGGAATCAACATCTGAGCCCACCACGACTTCGAAGGGTTTACCCAGCGATGGGCGACCCGCTGTGCCATTAAGCCAAGCGTTGTTGTAGTTTGCCATCCAACCGACTTGCTGTTGTTTCACTGCATTGCTGCCATAGCCTAAGAGCCAGCCTAAGCTGGTTTCGAACACATTACCTTGGTTCACCGCATCGGCCAGCGGCGTACCAGCACTGGAAGGCGCGATGGCGATAACCTTTGAGGTGGCGTTGATCACTGCAGGATAACGGCTGTCCCACGTTGGATTAGATAAAATCCACCGCACTACGTTGCCACCATTGGAGTGGGTCAGCAGAATTAAGTCGTCGATATTTTTGGCTTGGATAAAGCTATTGAGCTGCGTGGCCAGACAACCTGCGGCGCTTTCTTCCCACATATATTGGTCAAAGTCGCAGTTGATCACTGTGTAATTGTTTGGCACTGGGATGCCTTGGCGCACTGAGTTAACAAATTCGGGCGTCCAGTAATCGGCTAAGGCATTGGTCTGGTGACCCGTACCATGGATAAAGGCGACTCCGGTTGCGGCTAACGTTACTGGGCTGACAGCGAACAGACCCAAGAGCATGAGGGCTTTTTTGATCTTCATGGCTATATCTCGTGTTGTTGGTCTTGTTGATTGTGGCCGCCAGTCCGTTGCGACAGTTTAGGGCAAGTCAGTTAATGCAGGATTTGCCGTAAATAAGCTTGAAATTGGCTGGCATGGCTCGGTTTATAGGCGCTTAAGCGCGGGTTACTCACTTTGGGTAAAACATGACTTAAGGCCTGAATACGACGGGATAGCGTGAATGCGCTAGTTTACGTTGGCATCAAATGTGATTGCCGTAACTTAGCCATTATCAACAGGACTTAACTCAAGCTTATTAACCTAGACGCAACATTTTAAGCTGGCAAGTAAAACAATCATTATAAAATGCAATCGCAGGGTCGCATTTTGAACGGTTCGTTTTAATGTCAAACTAAAGGCTGATAACCTAATGATAAGCAATGCCTAATAAACTAAATTTTGTTTTATCGTGTTTGAAATAGCGATTTGCTTACACAAAAGAATTTTCTGTGACACCCGCTTAGCGTTTGAGTTAATAGGTTTATCGTTCTGTATATAAAGGTTTTTTGTGATAAATAATTCAAACTCGCCCATTTACTCTGGGATATGGGTATCACTTTAGTGCATTTAAAGACTAAACCGATTAGGCTGAGCTGAGGTAAAGTGGGATAAACGGGATAAGAACCAACATTGCCGAGATGATATTCTTCTTATCTTAATCAGTCATCTGAGCCATGGATTGACTGGGAGTAGAAAAAGTAGCGCGATATGGGCAGGTTTAATCTAAATAGACAACAAACACGGGAGAATAAGTTTGGCGATAGAACATAATAAGATGGTGAGTTGCTTAAGTGGACTGCAATGTCGCACTAATTTCACCATAAAAAACATTACTGAATACATGCTCCCAGAAACCAAAGAGGCTTTCTATTTACACCTCGACGGTAAATCACCAAACTTGATTATTCGTCCCGCATTCGAAGTCTTTTCCGGCGAACTTGCCACTATTGCAGGCGTGCATGCCAAATACGACTATTTCCACAATGCCGAGATGACACGTTTCCCCAAACGTTTACATAAGAGTTTGACCGAAACCCACTATGGCCTTGCCTTTAGTTTTGACACAGTTGAAGCCGTACAGCAATTCATTACCCGTTTGAGTGCGATAGTGAAAGGCGCATAAGCTTTTACTGTATAAATCTTTAATAGAAGGCCGCTTAATTTTTCGATTGAACGGTACTCAAATTTTAGCCTTGCAGTGCTAGGGTTAAATTCCTCAATATCAATGAAAATGAGGAATTTAACTGCTGCCTTTTTACGCGGCTTTTCAGTATATTCATCAATAGATGAATTTTGCTGGAGCTTGCCATGTCGCTTATTCCCGGTCGCCCAAAGGGGGTTGTGCCATTTACCGCCCAAACTGAATCACAGCCGCAGACTCCTGGTCGTCCGAAAGGGGATTCCGATGCCCGCCAACGCTTAATTATCGCAGCCCTAAGTCTCTTCAGTCATCGCAGTTATCCCAGCGTTTCTACCCGTGAAATTGCTCGCGAAGCCGAGGTTGATGCCGCGCTTATTCGTTATTATTTTGGTTCAAAAGCGGGCCTGTTCGAACAAATGGTGCGGGAAACCCTTGAACCCGTATTAGCGCGTTTTCGCGAAATATCCGCTGCGGATGCCCCAAATAACTTGGGTGAACTTATGCAGACATATTATCGCGTTATGGCACCTAACCTGGGATTGCCACGGTTGATTATACGGGTGTTACAGGAAGGCGATGGCTCAGAACCCTATCGCATTATGTTGTCTGTTTTTGAGCAAATTTTATCCCTCTCGCGGCAATGGCTCGAATCCACATTAGTCAATGCGGGGCTATTGAAGGAGGGATTAGATCCCGATTTAGTACGCCTCAGTTTCGTGAGTCTGATGGTTTTTCCGCTTATTGCGCCCCCGGTGTTAATGCGTCAGTTCGGCTTTTTTAGTGCCGATGCTGATGGTTTACAGCGTCTAGCGCTGCACAATATGCAGGTTTTTACCCAAGGTGTACTGCGTGAACCGAGGAAGTCGTAATGAGTGTGAATTTTAAAATTCTGACGCACGTGAGTGTGGGTTGTGTGATCTTGCTATTAGTCGGCTGCACCGAAGCGCCGCCCAGAGTGCTTGGCACTGTCGAGCGGGACAGGCTGACACTTACCGCGCCCGTAGGTGAGTTGATTACTCAAGTGAATGTGGTTGAAGGTCAACAGGTTAAGGCGGGTGAGGTGTTAATTCAGCTCGATACAACCTCAGCCAATGCGCGCCTTGCCCTGCGCCAAGCCGAGCTTGAACAGGCTAAAGCTAAACTTTCTGAGGCGGTCACAGGTGCGCGTTTAGAGGATATAGAACGCGCCAAGGCCGTGCTCGACGGGGCAAATGCCAGCGTGAAAGAGGCTCAGCGAGCCTTTGAACGAACAAACCGTTTATTTGTCACTAAAGTACTTAGCCAAGCGGATTTAGATACGGCCCGTGCGGCGCGGGATACCAGTTTAGCCAAGCAAGCTGAGGCGGAGCAAAGCCTGCGACTACTAGAAAATGGCACCCGTAGTGAGCAGCTAGAGCAGGCCAAAGCGGCGGTGGCTGCAGCTCGCGCCAGTGTAGCCATCGAACAAAAAGCCTTAGCAGACTTGAGCTTAGTGGCGGCGCGTGATGCCGTTGTCGATACGTTGCCTTGGCGAGTCGGCGATCGCATTGCCGCAGGCACTCAGTTGATTGGTTTGCTGGCGAGCGAGGATCCCTATGTACGGGTTTACCTGCCCGCGACTTGGTTAGACAGAGTGAAGGCGGGCGATGGCGTCAATATTCTTGTGGATGGCCGCGAGATACCGATTGCTGGCACTGTGCGCAATATTCGCAGTCAACCTGCTTACACGCCATTTTATGCGCTGAATGAACGTGATCG
This sequence comes from Shewanella sp. SM69, assembly GCF_025653985.1. Taxonomy (NCBI): domain Bacteria; kingdom Pseudomonadati; phylum Pseudomonadota; class Gammaproteobacteria; order Alteromonadales; family Shewanellaceae; genus Shewanella; species Shewanella sp. SM69. Next base: position 583,660 of record NZ_JAKKRV010000001.1, on the reverse strand, counting down.
GGCGCGGCTGATGTATTTGACCGATATCACGATTTCCGACACAGATCAGGATCTACCTACTGGCATGGCATTAGAAGTTGAACTCGATGTGCTGCAACTCGATGTGCTGCAAGGAGTGCAGCAAAAAGTGGAGCAGCCATGAAAAGCGCTGATTTTGCTATCGAGACCCAAGGGATGACCCGCGCCTTTGGCGGCGTCAATGCGGTGGAAAACCTCGACCTAGCCATTCTCAAGGGCACTATTTATGGGTTTCTCGGCCCCAATGGCTGCGGAAAATCGACTTCAATTCGCATGTTGACTGGGTTGCTGAGTCCAACATCGGGGAATATTCGTGTTTTGGGTGAAACCTTACCCGGCGCCGAGGAAAAACTGCGTCGCCGCATAGGCTATATGACGCAAAAATTCTCCCTGTACGACAATCTTTCGGTGCGGGAAAACTTAGAGTTTGTCGCGCAAATTTATGGCCTTAACCGCCGAGCATCAAAGCTGCGAATAGCCGAGTTAGTCACGCTATACGATTTAGTCGGCCGCGAGAAACAAATGGCGGGCTCCATGAGTGGCGGCCAGAAACAGCGTTTGGCCTTAGCGGCAGCGACCTTACATCACCCCGAATTGTTGTTTCTCGATGAGCCGACATCGGCGGTCGATCCTGAAAATCGACGCGAGTTTTGGGAGCGCTTATTCGATCTCTGTGCCCAAGGCACCACGATACTTGTGTCGACTCACTATATGGATGAGGCCGAGCGTTGCCATGGTCTTGCGATTTTAGAGCGGGGGATAAAACGCGCCGACGGTTCGCCCCAGCAGCTGATGGCGGCGATGGGGGCTCGGGTGGTTGAGATCTCAGGGGATGACTTACGCACTTTAAAACAATCACTGATCAGCGAGTCTGCGGTATTGTCGGCGGCGCAAATCGGCAGTCGTTTGCGGGTGTTAGTGCGCAGCGATATTGAAGATCCGCTCGCTTGGCTTAAACCAAGAGTTGCCAGCCGGACGATGGAAGAAGTGCGCGCTAGCCTTGAGGATGTGTTTGTCACTTGCACCGGCGAGCGCTTGGCTGGGGTTTCCAAGGGAGAGACTGACCATGTGGCGTAGGATTTTTGCGATTGTGGTCAAAGAGCTGCGGCAGTTGTCGCGGGATCGTATGACCTTTGGCATGATAATCATGATCCCGTTAGTGCAACTGATGTTGTTTGGTTATGCGATCAATACCGATGCTCGCCATCTGCCTGCTGGGTTAGTTAATTTAAGTGATTCAGCCTACAGTCGCGCACTGGTTAAGGCGGTGGAAGCAACGCAGGTGGTGGATTTCAAACAACGTTATTTAAGTGCCGCGGAGGCTGAGGCGGCGATCACTCGCGGCGAAGTCAAAGCCGTGCTGTATTTGCCCGCCGATCTCGATGAGCGTTTAGTGCGTCACCCAAGCTTTGTGGGTCAGCAATATTTAACCCAATCCTATATCGCACAACCCGCTGGCCAATGGCTGGTGGATGGTTCAGATACGGTTGTCGCTTCAACTATTCGTAGCCTAAGGCAAATGCCACTGGATGAAGTCGCAGGAAGAGCACTAAAAACGGCGATACCGAGTTTTGAAGTGGTGCAATATTTCAACCCAGAACAACGTTCTGTGGTCAACATAGTGCCCGGCCTGTTGGGAGTGATTTTGACTATGACCATGGTGATGTTTACTTCCGCCGCCATAGTGCGTGAGCGCGAGCAGGGCAATATGGAGTTTTTGATCACTACGCCAGTACGGCCACTCGAGTTGATGCTGGGTAAAATCGTGCCCTATGTGATGGTTGGCTTTGTGCAAGTGACCATTATCCTGAGCGCAGGGCATCTGTTGTTTGATGTGCCCATTCGCGGCGGGCTTGATTCTATCGCCCTTGCCGCTATGTTGTTCATTTGCGCCAGTTTAACCTTAGGATTAGTGATTTCGACCATAGCGAAAACCCAGTTGCAATCGATGCAGATGACGGTATTTATCCTCCTGCCATCGATTCTCTTGTCGGGATTTATGTTCCCCTACGAAGCCATGCCTATCGCGGCGCAGTGGATTGCCGAAGCCTTACCCGCAACCCATTTTATGCGCATGTCACGGGCTATCGTGCTGCGCGATGCCCAAGTGATGGATCTGCAATTTGATGCCCTGTGGATGATAGGTTTTACTTGTATTGGGTTATTGATTGCCAGTATGAGATTTTCGAAGCGCTTGGATTAGCCCTGTACTGAGTTTCATCATCAAGGGCAAAGTGCTGAGTTTTGATATAGCGCAAATTATCAGTAAACAGTCGCGCTAAGCCATTGAAATCGATGTTGCTTAATTAGGATATCCCTTACACTGCCGCTAGGGCGATTGCCGCCATCATGCTTAGCGAAGGGAATTCATTATGCCTCCAATCATTTGTCATAGCGCGCTCGATGCGGTTGCTTTAATTCAAAGCGGCGAGACGCTGTGGACTCATTCCATGGGCGCCACACCGCGCATTTTATTAGATGCGTTGGCGCAGCATGCACTCACCAAAGAAAATCTCACCCTGTTACAGTTACATACTGAAGGCGCCGAATCCTTAAGCCATCCCAGTTTACAGGGGCATTTACGCCATCGATGTTTTTTCGGTGGGCTGCCAACGCGGGCATTACTGCAAAGTGGTGACGCGGATTATGTGCCGATTTTCCTGTCTGAAGTGCCTAAGTTATTTCGTTCCGGCGAGCAAAAAATTGATACCGCAATTATCCAAGTATCGCCACCCGATAAGCATGGCATGTGTTCCTTAGGCATTTCGGTTGAAGCAACGCTCGCAGCTTGCCAAGTCGCGGGTAAGATCATCGCTCATATTAATCCACAAATGCCGCGAACCCATGGCGACAGCTTTATCCATATCGACCGTTTTGCCGCTGTGTATGAGCAGAGCGCGGCGTTGCCCATTCATTCCTTCGCGACGGGGGATGCGGTGAGTTTGGCGATCGGTAAAAATGTTGCCCAATTGGTGCGTAATGGCGATTGTTTACAAATGGGTATAGGAGCGATCCCCGATGCCGTGCTGTCTTGTTTAACCGAACATAAAGACTTAGGCGTCCACACAGAGCTATTTTCTGACGGTATATTACAACTGGTTGAAAAGGGCGTGATTAACAACAGCAAGAAGCGTTTTTATCCGGGGAAACTCGTCACAGGATTTGCTTTGGGTAGCCAGAAATTATACGACTATGTTGATGATAATCCTGCGGTCATCTTTATGGACATAGAACAAGTTAACGACACGGCCATTATCCGTAAAAATCCCAATGTGATGGCGATTAACTCGGCGTTGCAGGTCGACCTTTCAGGCCAAGTGTGCGCCGATTCGATTGGCACTAAAATCTATTCCGGTGTTGGCGGCCAGATGGATTTCATCCGCGGAGCAGGGTTATCTGAAGGTGGTCGTTCTGTTATTGCGCTGCCCAGCACGGCTGCGGGCGGAACGCTTTCTCGCATTGCAAGCGTGTTATCACCTGGCGCAGGGGTTGTCACCACTCGGGCCCATGTGCATTACATTGTGACCGAATACGGCGCCGCCAATCTACGCGGCCGTTCACTGCGCGAACGGGCACAAGCGCTGATCGCCATCGCTCACCCAGATTTTCGGGAACAACTGAGTCGTGATGCCTTTGATGTGTGGGGATTAAGACTTCTTTGAGTGATTGCTTGAATCTGAATCGTTGCCTGTTGTAAATCGAGTGCAGTTGCTTCCGTGACACGCCGTGAAGCCATCCATGGCGGCTCTACGATGACATCCATGTCATCGAAGGTCACGTCAGCTACTACATTCGATTCTTATTATAAAATTTGATATTTATCATCATCTTTGAGTCGGTTTAAAGAATAGTTAAAATTTTAATTTGATAGAGGTGCTAACCATTTGAAAATTTTTGGGGCTTACTTTTATTAATATTGATAAGTTTAGCGGCATTTAAAATCAATCATATATTGTAAGGTTGATGTTCAGGCTGCAGGTTTGGAGGCTGAGCGTGTGCATTTTGTTGGTTTAGTTAAGGTAAACGTGCAGTACATCAATTAAAGGTTAGCTTCAAAAAGGAATCTGAATGACCAAGGATCAAGATTGTAATAGTAGGAATATACCTCTCCCTATTCAACGAGAGGTTAGGCAACGTTGTGGCTTCGGTTGTGTTATCTGCGGAATGCCACTCTATGAATATGAGCATATGGAGGAATGGGCTAGCGTTAAGCGCCATGTCGCTGAAGAAATAACGCTATTGTGCGATCAACACCATAGAGAAAAAACGGGTGGGTTCCTGCCCAAAGAAATGGTACGCAATGCTGATTCAGATCCATTTAATCTTCGTGAAGGCGTTTCTAAACCATACTGCCTTCATTTTTCGGGAAAAACTGCTGAAATTGAGATTGGCGGAAATAGCTTCACATGTGAGGATCAAGGATATGGAACCGCAATGGTACCTATTAGCGTAGATGGTACTCCCTTGATTGGGCTGGTTATGGCGGATGGACATTTACTCTTAAATCTTGTTATTTTTGATGAATTTAATGCACCAGTTCTTCATATTAAAAATAATCAGCTTTATTACTCTACTGCACCATGGGATATCCAGCTAGTTGGTACAAGGCTTTCAATTCGGGAGGCACATCGTAAGATACTTATAGAGATAGACTTCAAACCACCAAATAAAGTTGTTATAAAACGAGGCCGATTTTTAAGAAATGGGGTAGAGATTTTAGTGCGGCCGAGTAATATTTTGATTACAAATAATGCAACCTTGCTCAGTGGTTGTCATGCGCATAATTGTTACGGCGGCTTAATTGTCGGTCATCACGAACAAAGTTTAGGTGGCTTTATGGCATTAGGTTGTCTACCTCGGTATCTCGGTGATCGTTCCGAAGCTCTTAAGTTTGAACGTGAATCAATGGCTGAAATTGAAGTGAACAAGTCTAACAATAATAAGGGTGGTGTGAATGCGACCCGCTGTTGATGTGTCAGCCGTTATTGATAAGTTTATATAAGAAGATCAAATAGTTAAGGTAGTGACAGTGTATTTGGGTTAAATATTTGTTCTGGCTGGGTCGAAGATATGTGCAAAGGTTAACTGAATTAAGCACTGGCATGTAAGTGACCGTTGGCGGCATGGATGCCGTCGTCGAGCCCTCATGGACGAGTTCACGGCGTGTCACTGGAATGATAGTGCTTAATGTCTAACTTGGAATAACGTCAACAGCCCAATAAATCCTGTCTTGCTTTGTATAACTGCTCTCTGTTGTTTAAAGAAACGAAGCTATTTCCCCATGCACTCTGCTAACAGTTTGACGAAAAAGTCGCTGCCTTTGCGTTCGCAAAAAGCGATATTGCGCTCTGGGATGGTTTCGGGATCTGTGTAACTGGCGAGAGCGAGCTCCATGCTGGCTTCGCGGATGATGTGCAGGGTTGGGTAGGGCGCGCGGTTGGTGAAGTTGGCTGCCCCGTCCTGTGGTTCGCCATCGAAACAATAGTCTGGGTGGAAGGTGGCGAGTTGGTAGGTGCCTTCGTACTCGTGTTCGATAAGCGTATCGGTTGCCATGTCGATGAGGTCGAGGTAGGCATAAAACCCCTCAAAACCACGGGGCAGAATAAACAGTGTGGTTTCGGCTTCGGGGTGGGCGTCGAGGTATTGACATTCTTCGATCAATGCCTTGAGTACGAGTTTGACTTTGGTTTGTTCCACCACCAGATACCGAATACTGCCGCGCTCGACTTCTTGTCTGGCAAAGGGGCAAATATTGTATTTCATGATCACTTTTTTCACCCAGTCGTCGGTTTGTTGAGTGATCATGTCAATTTCGTTCATGGCGGTCGTTTGCTCGTGCTTAAAAATTAGGGGGCGATCATAGGGATGATAGACGCTACAAGCAAGAGCGCCATGCTGATATTAAAAATCTTCTGTTGGCGCTCATTTTTCAAAATGCGTTTAAGGGCTACGCCAAAGCCTAGCCAGACGATAGCGCAGGGAAATGCGACGCACAAAAATACCGTTGCGATAGTGATGACCTGCGGGGTCAAATCCTGCTGTACTGACGTGAACGTCGCAATCGCGCCCACGGCCATGATCCAGCCCTTAGGATTGACCCATTGAAAGGCCGCGGCTTGGATAAAACTGAAGGGTTTAGCAATGGCTTTACCTTCCATCTTGCTACTGCTGTTGGCAATCAACCAAGACAGATACAAAAGGTAACCTATGCCGACGACTTTAATCACTTGATGGATGATAGGATAGCTTTGGAATAGGGCGCTCAAGCCCAAACCTATCGCGAGGATCATGGTCGGGAAGCCAAGGCTTATTCCCATAAGATGCGGAATACTGCGTTTTACGCCAAAGTTTACCCCTGAGGTCATCAGCATAATATTGTTAGGCCCTGGGGTGATCCCCGATGAAAAGGCAAACAACGCGATAGCGAGTATTAACTCCATAGATAGATCCACACCTTTTATTTTAGTTTTATGGCATTGTGATTATTTGCCGCATTGAGCCTGCGATTTACTCATCTGACGTTACGCAATACTGTGTTGCTATTATTTATAATTGCGACATTTGATTGCAACGCAGGCGAGGCATTCTAGCGATTAAATGTTGCCGCGCCTATACGACATAGTGAGTTTATAAACTAAAAAGAATAACAAAATATGTACATGCCTCGATGGGATTAATGGCGTGAGAATAGGGCTAGCGCAGTTTGATGGTTTTCTGTGTTAGTACGAAAATCAAGATATATTGGAATATGCTGATTTAACACTATGATGGATATCAGCTTTCAGTTTTAGTAATAGCAACTATCCTTAGACAGCATTTTATAGATTGAGGTAACAGGGCATGATGAATCCATCATTACATAGTGAGCTAAGTGGAGTGCTAAATCGACAGCTCAGTCGAGTTCCTTGCTGGGTTCCCGACCGAGTGTTAAGTCGGTATTTGAGAGTGTTAATACTGCTTTTTAGCAGCGTTTTAGGTCTTACTGGGTGCGTAACTGTGACGGATAACGCGGCGCAGCCGTTGCGAACCACAATCGTGATGTCTGGCGATCTCAGTGAATTACCGTCAACGGCAATGACATTCACTTGGCATCCTAAATTTCAAAAAATCATCACAGATAAACGCTTAGATCCGCAGCCAGTGTTGCAACACATGCAAGCCGTATTAAAGCAAACTTTGCAGAGTAAGGGATATCGCTGGGTCGAAGATCCACTACTGGCGGATTTTCAGGTTGGCTTTGGCGTCGCTATGGGAACTGAAATGAGTGATGAACAAATTTTGGCAGTGACAGGGTTAGTCGCTGGGCTGTCAACCGACGGTGTGAATACCCAAAAGTATGATAAAGGTACCGTGGTGATAGCGCTCTTTAAACCCACTAAAATACAGGGCGTTGATGAGCCAATTTGGCGAGTGCTTGCCCAAGGTTTTGGCAACATTAAAAAGATGGATGAGCTAACCGAAAATTTCGACAGTCTCATTGCCAGTATGTTGGCCAATATGCCGTCGGTTAATGTGGCTCCTTAGTCAGCGTTTGAGCTTTAGTTCAGTTCTAAGTGAATTGAGTCAGCATTTTGGTTGGAGCATTCGCCAGATAAACGGGATTAGTGCTTAATTGAGGTGTCTTGGTCCCATGTTTGTGGTGTTAGCTCCCATTTTTGAACTGTGGGACATGGTACTTTAGTGACAGCCATCTCAATAAAGGGCGCGACAGTGAAAACTGCCGCGCTTTTTCATTTTAACGGAGGGAAGTTCCATTTTGATTTCAGACTGTTTCAGTCGTGCTCGACTGTGATCTCGTAGGATGAAAACTTACGAATGTTAATCACGCCCGTATCAAACATTAAATACTGTCCCTTTATCCCCTGCAAAATTCCGCTGACGACCACATCTTTATCGAAATTGTGCGAAGTGATCTTTTTCGGAAAGGTGTCAATTGGATAATGAATTGGCTGAATCGTTTCGTGCAAACGCTCGATACTGTAATCGCCTTTTTGCATGCCGATTTCGTGTAACTTAGCCTCAATTTGTGGGATCAGTTCCGCAGCCTTAGCATTTAAATCAATATCGTCGGCATGGCCTTTTAACATGGCTTGCCAATGGGTTTTATCATTAACCAGTTTTGCCAATTCTACTTCGACTAAGCCTGAGATCTGCCTTGTTGAGACTTTAAAAATCGGTAAACCTTGGGTAGCACCTTGGTCAATCCAACGAGTGGGCAGTTGAGTGTGGCGGGTAATGCCGACTTTAACGCCCGAAGTATTCGACAGATATACATAATGCGGCACAAAACAGTGGCTCTGGGCCCACTCTGGTTCGCGGCAAGTGCCTTGGTCGTAATGACAAGTTTCCGGCTTCATGATGCACATATCGCAACTCGCCAGCTTTTGCATACAGACAAAACAATGGCCCTGCGAGTAACTCTTCTTGCTCTTTTTACCGCAGTTGCAGCAGAAGATATTGCCCGTGTGGGTCAAGGTTAATTGCTTGCCTATCAATGGATTGAGCGGGAGTAACTCATCACCGACAACGAGTTGATATTGCACTTGTTGCGCGTCATCTAACTGCACGCGCATCTTTTTTAGCGTTCCTAACATGGTCATCCTAATGTGTTGCGTTCTGGTGCAGCTTAGTCGCTCATCATGCGTTCTAGTGCACGCTTTCGTTATATCGTCATTGCGTGGCCGTCAGTATACAAGATTATCCAAGCCAGTTTAGATAGGATTTTTCGATAAGTAAGTCGATAAGTGAGCTGATTGACTGAGTGCACCTAAACCTCTTTTGTTTTACTTAACCATTTGTACACTAAGGCAATAATACCGAAAGTAAGCAAGGCTACTGGTAAGTAAATGATTATGCTCATAAATTGTGTTTGGTATTTTGTTGCTAATTGGGTATGGCTAATGAGATACCCAAAACCAACAACGGAAAAAATCCACACCATTGAACTGATGAAGTTAATGAGTAAAAAACGACGGGAAGAAATACCCGTTGCACCTAAAATATAGGGGTAAACGGTACGAACAAAAGGAATATAACGTGCGAGTAGCAGGGTTATCACTCCATAGTTATCAATAAGGTGGGTCGCTTTTTCCTGATGTTTGATATCAATATTCGACAGCAGTTTTTGGTAAATTTGGGTATGCCCTAAAAATCGACCCTGTAAATAACCTATAGCTGTACCTGTAAAGGTTGCTAGAACCAATAACGGCATAATACCGATATGAAGAATATCTTGATAAATTAGCACTCCAGTGAGAAAGAGTAGGCTATCTCCGGGTAAAAATGCGGTGGGAATAAAGCCATTTTCTAACATTAAAAAACCACAAATTAATGCGCTGACCATGAGGGCGATTTTAGGATTGGCTAAAACCGCCAGATCATTGTGTATCATGGCTTGGGCCAGTTCGTATAACTGCTCCATACGTACTACTCCCTAAAATAATTGATAAAACATAAAGATGGAAAAGCTCGAAAGCGGCAATTTTGAACCTGAGCTATGGTGTTTCGTGGGTTATTCTACCAAGGGAGCATGAATCGAAAGGCAGTTACAACATTAAATTTTGTTGGTGTTAGTGTGTTTATGGTTCAGTAATCGGGTTTTGTGGGCTTTTTATAGTAAAAATATTAAGCATTATTATAGGGTTAATAAATTTCGAATGATGACATCAACTTACAAACCCATTTGCCAGATTCCTATGCGCATTCCAACTATCCAGTATTGATTGCACTGGCTTAACTTAATTTGAACACCTTGTCGCGAATGTCGGTTTTTAAACATTCTTTTAAGCGCTCTTAAAGTGCTGTTTGAAAGTGCCATTGCGAGTGCACTCTCTAAATGTATTGGTGTGCTAAGTGTTAGCTTGCCGTAAAAGTTAATGGCATTAACGGCTTAATCTATCGAGCACGAGATCATCCCCAAGAGCATAGAGGGATTCAACTAATTGATCTTCTTGGGCGAGATCTGTGAGTCCAAGGCCAATGGTTGCCCGAAATAAGGCTATGCCTGTGTGGCCTGCGGTTTCATATTGACTACTAAACTGCTCGATATTGATGCCAATTGCATTGATTTTATTGGATATATCGAGCACAAGTCCGGGTCTGTCATAGGCCACTAGGTTGTAACTTAAGCGTTTGATGGGCTTAAGGGCGACCGAGGTTTTGGAGTAGGTGAGGGACAGGCTATCGATGCATTCTAGGGCCTCAATGAGCTCGTCCATGCGCAGTGACGGCACTTCGAGTAACAATATCGCGGCAAAGACACCGTCAATATGGCGTAATTCTGAGTCGAGCCAGTTGCCGCCATGACGACTCACAGCATGGGCAATTTGTTCTACTAATCCTTTTCTATCAGGTGCTTGTAGTGTGATTAAGTATCGTAGCATAGTGACTGACTCCTATTTTTTGTAAAAGGCACCTGTTTTAAAACGGGGTGTAACACAACTGTCATCTTTGCGTCATATAATCCAACGCACTTAGAATAAAGGATGTTGTTATTGCTCAGTTTACGTTCAAACAGTGTAAGCATAGCACTCGGCAAATCCTAGCGAAAAAACTCGCTAGCTATTAATAATAGAGGTTCTTAATGGAAAGTCAGGTCACTCAACCTGGTTCTGCATCGCACAGTATGCTTAAAGGCGGACGCTCGAATCGCAGGGCATTTAAGGATAAAGCGGCGCAAATCAGCGTCACTATCGGCGGCACTATGGTATTTGTCGCCTTATTGTTGATCTTCTTTTATCTGTTGTATGTGATTAAACCCATTTTCGACAGTGCTGATGTCACACCCGTTAAGAGTGTGAGTTATCAACACGCGGATGTGCCGACCTTAATGGTGGGTGCTGAAGAGCAAAATGAGGTGATGTACCGTGTGAGCGTTCATGGTCAAGTGGACTTCTATACTGTTGCCGACGGTAGCTTACTTTCTAGCTTTACCCCGACGTTACCAGCGGGTGTTACCGTCACCAGCGCCGCCGTTGCTGTACCGAGCGAACAACGTTTTGCGCTGGGATTAAGTAATGGTCAGGTCATAGTGGCGGGCCTAGAGTTTGGTTTAACGTACCCCAATAACAAACGTTTAATCACACCTAAACTGCGTTATCCCGCAGGTGAAACCCCCATAACAGTCGATGAGACAGGCAGCGCGATTCATAAGCTGACCTTCACTTATAGCTCAGACAAAATGAGTTTTGCTTATCAAGATGAAAGTGGTGTTTGGCGCCTCACTCGTCTCGAAGGGCAAGAGAACATGATGACTGAAGAAGTGGAGTGGGTTTCTACGACGTCACAAATTCAAGATGCGCCGAAGAAAGTCTCCCACGAGCTGATGACGCCCGATCAACGTCAATTGATGTTGCAAACTGGCAATAAAATTTTCGTGTACGACATCCGTGATACTGACAGCTTAGATCTGCTGCAGGTGATTGATGTTGAACGTGCGAAGGCACAAGTCAATAACGTGGCTTTGCTGGCGGGTGCGAGTTCATTACTGGTCAGTTATGACACAGGTATTGTGGCGCAGTACTTCCAAGTTAATGGTGAAAAAGGGCGTTTATATCAAGAGATTCGTCAGTTTGATGACTTACCGCCCATCAGCTCGATTGCCTCTGAGTTTTATCGTAAGAGTTTTGCGACAGTGAGCCCTGAGGGTGAGCTAACACTACTTTATACCACGAGTCATCGTGAACTGTTTGATGCAAAGTTTGACCTTAAAAATCCCGGTAAAATGGGCTTTACCCCACGCTCAAACGGCATAGTCGTTGAGGCGGACAAAAAGCTGCATATCTTCAGTGTGGAAAACTCCCACCCAGAAGTGTCATGGAGCGCTATGTGGGACAAGGTGTGGTATGAAGGTTATCCAGAGCCTAAATATGTATGGCAATCGACCTCAGGTTCTGACGATTTCGAAGCTAAGTTGAGCTTAATGCCATTGGCCTACGGCACAATGAAAGCGGCATTTTATGCCATGTTATTTGCCGTGCCTTTATCCGTTGCTGGTGCGATTTACACGGCTTACTTTATGTCGCCTAAGGTGCGCGGTTTCGTGAAACCGACCATTGAAATCATGGAAGCATTACCAACGGTGATTTTAGGCTTCTTGGCGGGTCTGTGGTTAGCGCCACTGATTGAAGAGCATCTCCCCGGCATTTTAATTCTACTGATCTTATTGCCGACCTCGATACTCACGTCTGCCTATGGCTGGAGCAGGTTGCCGGGTAAGTGGAAACAACGTTTACCCGAAGTGTACCAAGAGCTGATGTTGATCCCTGTGGTCTGTTTCGTGGGGTGGTTCTCTTTTGCGGTCAGCCCAATCATCGAAGTGGCGCTGTTTGATGGTAATACCCGTCAATTCATCACTAACGAACTGGGGATCACCTTCGACCAACGTAACGCGCTGGTGGTCGGTATTGCCATGGGCTTTGCGGTGATCCCAACGATTTTCTCCATCGCTGAAGATGCCATTTTCTCTGTACCGCGTCATTTATCTAACGGCAGCTTAGCCTTAGGTGCGACGCCTTGGCAGACATTGACACGCGTAGTGTTGTTAACCGCAAGTCCGGGGATTTTCTCGGCCATTATGATGGGCCTTGGCCGTGCCGTTGGCGAGACCATGATTGTACTGATGGCCACCGGTAACACCGCCATCATGGAATGGAGCGTGTTCGAAGGGATGCGAACCTTGGCGGCAAACATTGCGGTTGAAATGCCTGAATCGGCTATCGGTAGCTCGCATTATCGTGTGCTCTTCCTTGCTGCGTTTGTACTATTCATCTTTACATTCTTCTTTAACACCATTGCAGAAGTGGTGAGACAGCGTCTACGTGAACGCTATAGCTCGCTGTAACGGGGATAAGACAATGACATTAAATACTATTTCGCCAGTGACCTTGAGAGGTTTGTGCAATGGGTAAGTGGGTAAAATCAGGCTCGCCATGGATATGGATGACGGGCGGTGCTGTGAGCATCAGTTTGATTGCCGTCTTAGGCTTATTATTGTTAATCGCATGGCGCGGCTTAAGTTACTTTTGGCCTGCAACCGTTTACCAGTGGGAGCTTGAAGATAACACGGGTGTACGTTCGACCTTAATTGGTGAGGTTTACGATAGGGAAGAAGTACCAACTGAGCGTTTGATTGCTGCTGGCCATGTGTTTAAGCAACATCCGGGCGAGTTTGTGACCCGTTACTTAGTGAAAACCGGTAACCGTGAATTTGTGGGTTTGGATTTCCGCTGGATATTAGGTACGGACATTGTTAGTCGTTCTGTGCCAAGCGAGGTCGCACTGATCGAGCGGGCTAAAAACGGTAACTTCTACGGTTATCCGATAGCCGTGATTGAAAATGGCAAGCGTCTTGATTTAGTGAATGATGCGATTGAATCCTCCTTAATGGAGCATATCGAACGCGCTGTTGCCTTATCGGACAAAGCGGTTGATTTGCAGAAGCAAGATATTGGTTCGATTAACTACGCCATTGAAAAATTGCGTTTGCAGGAGCGTCGTTTCGAGCTGGATGGGAAACTGACCGACAGTATTAAAGCTGAGTTGGTCGCCAAGAGGGCTCAACTGCAAGAAGATTACTTAGTGCTTGAAAAGGCGTTATTTGCCCTGCGTGATGATGCGGCGCGTGACTCGGTTATTGTCCGAGATATGCGCGGTGAAGAAGTTGAACTGAAGCTCGATACCGTTCTGGATGTGACCTATGTGAATCACTTAGGACTCATAGGAAAAATTGGTAAGTGGTTTGTCGGTATTGGACGCTTTATGAGTGACGACCCGCGTGAAGCCAACACTGAGGGCGGCGTGTTCCCCGCGATTTTCGGCACTGTATTTATGGTGATGTTAATGGCGGTTATCGTGACGCCATTTGGTGTGGTCGCTGCGGTTTATCTACATGAATATGCTAAGAAAGGCTCTATTACTAAGATGATCCGTATTGCGGTAATCAACTTAGCGGGTGTGCCCTCGATTGTGTATGGTGTATTCGGTTTAGGTTTCTTCGTGTACATGATGGGCGGTTCCATCGACCAATTGTTTTACGCTGAAGCTTTGCCTGCTCCTACCTTTGGTTCGCCAGGGGTGATTTGGTCTGCATTAACCCTCGCGATTTTGACGCTGCCAGTGGTTATTGTGTCGACTGAAGAAGGGTTAAGTCGTATTCCAAGCGCGGTGCGTCAAGGTAGTTTGGCACTGGGCGCGACTAAGGCTGAAACCCTGTGGCGGATTGTGATCCCGATGGCGAGTCCAGCGATCATGACGGGTTTGATTTTAGCGGTCGCTCGTGCTGCCGGTGAAGTGGCACCGCTGATGTTGGTGGGTGTCGTTAAATTAGCGCCAACATTACCACTGGACTTTAACTTCCCGTTTGTGCATTTAGAACGTAAGTTCATGCACTTAGGGTTCCATATATATGATGTGGGTTTCCAGAGTCCTAACGTTGAAGCGGCACGTCCTCTGGTGTATGCGACCTCTTTCTTGCTGGTGTCTGTGATTGTGGCACTCAACTTGACGGCCATTAGCGTGCGTAACCACTTACGTGAAAAATATCGTTCGCTTGAGCACTAATCAGCGATTATCCTGAAAGTATTAGGACTAAATATGATTTCTATAGATTCGACAGCAATGAAAACCAATAACTTTGATTTAGCTAACTTAAGCCAGAACGACACCGCGCTGGAGATCCGTAACTTAGATTTGCGCTATGGTGATAAGCAAGCGCTGTTTAATGTATCGATGAAGATCCCCAAGAAGCAAGTCACTGCCTTTATCGGCCCCAGTGGTTGTGGTAAATCGACACTATTGCGCTGTATTAACCGCATGAATGACTTAGTTGATAATTGTCATATTGGCGGCGAGATATTGCTGCACGGCCAGAATATTTACGACAAGAAAATCGACGTCGCGGCCCTGCGCCGTAATGTCGGTATGGTGTTCCAACGCCCAAATCCTTTCCCTAAGTCGATTTACGAAAACGTTGTTTATGGCTTGAGATTGCAAGGGCTGAATAACCGTCGTGAACTCGACGAAGCGGCTGAGCGTTCATTGCGCGGCGCGGCGATTTGGGACGAAGTTAAAGACAGATTACACGATAACGCCTTTGGTTTGTCTGGCGGTCAACAGCAACGTCTGGTGATTGCCCGTGCGATAGCCATTGAGCCAGAAGTGCTATTACTCGACGAACCAACATCGGCACTCGATCCGATTTCGACGCTGACGATTGAAGAGTTAATCACTGAGCTTAAGACGAAATACACTGTAGTTATCGTGACTCACAACATGCAACAGGCGGCGCGGGTATCGGATCAAACGGCCTTTATGTATATGGGTGAATTAGTTGAATATGCTGATACTAATACGATTTTCACCACGCCGAAAAAACGTAAGACTGAAGATTACATCACAGGACGTTACGGTTAATCGCTTGAGTATCGGATAAGGCCACCACGGCTTGGTATGGGTCAACAGTTAAGTAACAGGTTGGAACGCAATGGAAAACATGAATTTAAGTAAGCACATTTCGGGTCAGTTCACCGCTGAGCTGGATGATATCCGTAATCGAGTGCTCGCCATGGGTGGCTTGGTTGAACGTCAGCTGGAGCAAGCGATTGATGCCTTAAGTGCCCTTGATGCCGAGTTAGCTCAGCGGGTGATTGCAGGCGATCATAAGGTCAATGCGATGGAAGTCTCCATTGACGAAGAATGCACGCGTATTATTGCTAAGCGCCAACCTGCGGCCAGTGATTTACGCTTGATTATCGCTATTTCAAAAACTATCGCCGATCTTGAGCGTATTGGTGATGCCTGTGTGCGGATTGCAAAAGCGGCATTAGATAAACGTTTGAATAATCAGCAGCCTTTGTTAGTTAGCATTGAAAATATGGGGCGTCATGCGACTCGGATGTTGCATGCGACTTTAGATGCCTTGGCCCGTATGGATGCCGATACCGCGTTAGAGCTGCATAAAGAAGATGCTAAGCTTGACCGTGAATATGAAGGCATTATTCGCCAGTTAATGACCTATATGATGGAAGATCCGCGTTCAATCCCAGACATACTCGACGTATTATGGGCAGCACGTGCAGTTGAGCGTGTCGGTGACCGCTGCAAAAATATCTGTGAATACATCATCTACTACGTAAAAGGTAAAGACGTTCGCCATACTTCCTACGAAGATATGGAAAAGGACATGAAAGGCTAACACAAGCATTAATCTGCAGTTTTGATGCCTGAATAAAACGCTCCGCAGTCTCTGTGGAGCGTTTTGCTTTTAGGATGCTGAGCTAGGATCGTGAAATAGAGAGGCGAGCTAGGCTTTTGGGCTATGGATTGTGAAATTGGATAGCTAAATTAAATAGTTAAATTAGATTATGAACTGGCATTCTGGAACGGTACTGCGAATAAAGAAGGTCATTTTTGTATTTACAATAAATTAACCTTTGTTTAATCTGATGCTTGCAATAAGTTTTAGCTGTTGGAAAAGGGCGGTAGACCTAGATAGTGAAAGTAGTCGAAGCCTAAGTGCTAGCGTTTTTGTGTTTAGCTGTGGATTGATATCACAGCATGTTAACCTCAGAATTTAACCGCCACCCCTATTTGTTACCGCTAAGGTTTGGGGTTAGCAGCGCAACGGAATGGGCGCTGTGTCGGCGATAACATGGATAAGTTGATGAGCCCATTATTGCATTCTTTAAAGCAAGGTTTCGAAGCCCTTAAAAGTATTCGAAATCATATTTCTGAAGCGAATTTACCCGCTGATTTCCCCCGCGCTGAATTACCGCCACTGTACGAGGAAGCTAAAGCCGAGCTATTGCAGCTATTAGCGCCGCTAGAAGCCTATCGTATTGAAAAGCTTGAAACTAAACTCTCCCGTAAAAAATGGGCGAAGCGTCTAGGGTGGCTAGTGTGCCTGCCCGCACTGGCTTTTGATTTAATCTCGTTAGCCTCTAACCATGACCCAACCATTTTGAGCCTGATCGTCCTCGCCGGCATTTTGATGTGGGTTCATCTGCCTGAAATGCAATATAAGCGCCATTACAAATATAAAATCTTGCCTGTTTTACTCAAAAAACTAGGGGATTACCGTTATAGCCCCGACTCCTGTGTCAACCTTGATTCAGTGGCCGATTTCGAACTTATGCCCCGTTTTAGCAAGCAACAATCAGAGGATCATATTCGCGGCAAGGTAGAGGATATCAGCTTCGAATTTTGCGAATTAACCTTAAAATCCCGCGGCAGCAAGTCAGACAAGATCCAATTTAAAGGTGGGGTAGTGATCATGACGATGCCCTTTAGCTTTGAATCCCATACCATCGTCAGTCAAGACTATGGCTCCCTTGGTAACACCATGGCAGGCATAAAGAAACCCAGAGTGAAACTCGAAAGCGTGACCTTTGAAGCGATGTTTGAAGTGTATTCCCACGACCAGCATTACGCGCGATATCTATTGTCTCCCGCCGTAATGGAGCGCCTCGTCGAACTGGAACAGTTATTCCGTAAAACGGCGCGCGGGTCGGGGCTAAGTATCGAATTTAAAGCCAATAAAGTGCTGATCATGGCGAGCTATTTTGGCAATTTATTTGATACCGTCGATATCAATTTACCCACCCATGATATGTCGAAAATTCCGCTGTTACAGCAGGAGTTAGTCTTGATTACTGGCATCATCAAACAGTTAAAACTGGATTATCTAGCCGCGCAAAATCTGGCGACACAGCAGACACTTGAGAGGATTAATACATTAGCGGGTTAACTAGAGCTGTTCTTTTCTCTGTATTTTGAACTGTACTTTGAGCAGGTTTTTATTCGTCGAGAGAAGAGGTTGCTCAGATCTTGAAGGCTTAGCGTTTGTTGGTATCCACTCATAAAGGCTTGCCATGGCATTTACTCACCGACGCGCAGCAAGTCCGCCCTTGGATGCTCGACCGCCCCGTCCATGGGGCGGACGGTCGTCTCGCTAATCACCATGGCACACCTTTCGAGCATTCGCGTAATCTGTAGATTTAAAAGACATACGCAACATGCTTTGGGACATTTCCGAGTTAGACTTTTAGCTCGAATTAGTGAATTTCGAATTAAAATTTCTATGGGTAACGCCAAAAGAACCGGCGGCACAGCCGTCTGGTTGCTTTACTTGCTAGCATGATCCAGCCTACGAAAGGTAAGTGACTCGCTGCTATCGAAGTGCATTGGAATAACAAGGTAAGCCAGTCCTGTCGATACTCTGTTTCTACCCAAAACTAAATTTTGGTCGCAGTCCTTGTACAAGAATAATTGTGTATCGTGCCAGCCGACTAACTCACTTAGTTGGGGCAAAACCGTTGAATGGGAATATAGGGGCACTACACCGTCTTCTAAGGATTGTATAGATTCTGGATTACCGGATTTTCTAAGAATACCTTGAGAATATCCTTCAGCCAAAACTTTCCCAGCAGAATCAATAGAAAGCGAGATACGGTCTATATCCTGATGCTCTTCCAGTATGAGATCCTCTAATTCGGGCCAAATAATCTGTGAGAGGTAAACTCTGAAATGATCCTGTGCATTAGTTGCTTCGTTGGAGTATGTGCCTTGAAGTGCAGATAACTCGCCTATCTTGCAAAATTTAATGTCCGAATTCGGCGAGTTGGATGCGCAGCCCGTCACCAACAGAAAGGTAAGAACAATAAGTGTGTAAGGTTTCATTATTGGCATGCTAACGTCTTAGCATTTATGCGCTGCGTTGTTTGCGGGACATAAATCGCTTGCTGGACTTGGCCGCTGCCACATCCATGTTGATTAGTAAAAATGATGCTATAGGAATTTGCTTTTTTGCGGTAGCGTTTTTTTTACAGTTTAGCGGATAATCACTTGATATCATTTTAGCTTTCTCATTCTTATACGCTCTCGCATGACTGATTATTGACCTTCATAGACAGCATAAAGGCCCCGCACTCAGGCTAACTCTCGTATCACATCCCCTCACTGGCTTGCGCCTATAAGGCAGGCTGCTTTTTGCTGTCGGTCATTCCGCTTCGTCTTGAGGGAGAGGCTATCCTGACAAACGTAGTGGCTGGTTTTTGAAAGTTCGGACGGGCATGACTTCTAGGTTGAAAGTAACCTCATCACATTAGCTTTTTTATAGCCACAACTTTATTCGCCCTACTTGCATTTTAGACTTTGAAACAAGCTTTGGGGCATATGTCGTCTAATGACGTTATGGCGATTCAAATCCCATCAAAAGAGTTGCTCGACGAGGCTTTTTAGTGTTAATACAGCTATCGTCCCATTAACTAAAAGGCTTGCCAAAACCCTTAATGCCCCAGATTAGGACATCATTGTAAACATCAGAAATGTATTGGTAGGTGGAAAGGTCTACAGAGAATATTTTGCCTTTGAAAGGAGTGTAATCACTGTTATCCAACTCTTTAGATAACAGCACTTTAATCCGTCCTTTCCCTTGGCTGTATTTTTGTTTGAGTGGTTTGAATACCATGAGTGGAGCTTTTCCGCTCGTTAATGCGTGGATATCGCAGCGCAATAACAAGCCGTTGTGTGGTTCAAATTGAAATCTATCTTGCTTATCCATATCGGCGTAACTTTTTATATGAGCCCCTTCGAGAACCTTACTAATATTGCAGCCAGTGACGACGCAGCGGCCACCATATTTTTGATGTAATGCCTTAGTGAAATCATGTTGCTCTTTAGTGTTCCGATTGAGACCAAAGTAAAAATCACCTTCAACAGCACCAGATTGGGCCTGCTGAGAGGGGCGTTCAATACCGACAAACTCGCACACATAGTTACACTGTTCACAGTATCCAAGGAATTGAAGTAACTTTGATAGTTCATCGTTGCTAGTGGCGCTATTGCCAAGTGCATTGACAGAAATTGTCTGCTTGAAAGTGAATTTAACCCCGAGCGCATTAGTAAGCGATTCCCATTCGGTTCTGTGTTGCTCATCAGTGCCGTTCAAGTGAAAATAAAAGTCCTGCTTAGCTTTTTTGATCGAAAATAGGGTTTTTCCGCGCTCCATGCCAAAACCGATAGATGGATTGCCTTTGTTCAGAGTGTAAGCTGCAAGCCCTTTAGTGAGTTGGTTGTCTCGGAGGGTGGACAGCAGTAGTTGCATGCCTTGACGCGCATTTTCATTCTCCCTGCTAACACTTAAATGTGTAAAAAAACCGCTCTGAGCAGACAATGATATCGATTTCTTGAGCGGATAGGATTTCTTTGGGGCAGCAGACATTAAGCATTGTCCTTAATGGAGTGACTTCGAAGTGTTGATCAATCTCTAGTACGGCTTAATTTATAACTTTGTAGCATTACTAAAATTAGGTCAATCAGTGTATATCACATCTAGCCTAAATTTATGATGCTGACTCGCAATGGGGCAATATCTTTTTAGCTAAACGAACAGCAGAAGTGTTAGTTAAGATTGGCATTGTTGCAACTGTGACCGTTGGCGGCATGGATGCCGTCGTCGAGCCCTCAGGGACGAGTTTATGGCGAGTCACAGGGGAAACAATGACAATGAATACTGCACAACTGACGATAAAATTATCTTGCTTTGGTGCAAATATCTTTTTAGCTAAACGAACAGCTGAAGGGTTAATGAGGATTGGCATTGTTGCACCAGTGACCTTCTAAAACATGGATATTTTATTAGAGCCCTTAGGGATGCTTCTTGTTAAATAAAGAGACGACGAGTCACTGGGGAAGTAATGACAATAAATGCCACTCAACTGTCGAGAGTGTTATCTCAAATGGGAGTGAACCAGTATAACGTCAACTGCAGTTCTGCTCGCTGCGTGCTCGCAGAACTGACAGATTACACTTTCTTAACTTCGCTTACCTTTGCCAAAATTCGCTTACCCAGTGCAGGCGGGCAGATATTCTGATAACTCAAGCAGGTTATAATCTGGGTCGCGGATATAGACAGAGTTTATCCGGCCTGTGGCGCCGGTTCGTAGCACTGGTCCTTCAATGATTTCAATCTGAAGTGCGTTTAAGTGGACGATCACTTCTTCTATATTGTGGCTGACCACAAAACACAGGTCGGCACTGCCGGGCGTGGCTGTTTCTGCTTTAGGTTCAAATTCTGCGCCCGCTTGGTGCAAGTTAATCTTTTGGTCGCCAAAACTTAACGCAATACGTTGATTGCCAAATACCACTTTTTTCATCCCGAGCACGGTTTGATAAAATTCGACACTGGCGGCGATGTCTTTTACGGTTAAGACCAAATGATCTAAGCGGGTTACGCGCATTTTACTTTCCTTAGAATGGCTCAGAGTGGGCTCTGAGTTTGAACGCTGTCTCTATGCTTGAGACTATTACTGCCAGATACCTTACATCATGTGCTGGTGCAAAAGTGACTCTGTGGTAGCATTTGTGGCGTTTTTTGCGTAAATATTTTATGCCTTCTGTATCCCTATGACTGAATGAGAGTGTGATGAAAAAAACCTTAGCCCGCGGCTTAATGAATCTATTACCTATGGCCTTGAGTTTGTGGCTGTTTTGGTCGTTGTTTGTATCGTTAGATGGTTTAGGAATTGTAATTTTAGAGTTGGTAGGGATAAACCAACACTTTGTCGGCGCGGGATTTATGCTGGTGGTGGCATTAGTTTTTGCCGTGGGCCTGCTGTTTTCGGTCAGCCCGATTGTGTGGCTTTATGGTTGGCTTGAGCGCCAGTTGATGCGTTTCCCATTGTTTAAATCGGTTTATGGCAGTATCCGTGATATCGCCTCTTTGATGAATCGTGATGGTAAGCCAACAAGCCAAAAGACAGTGTTAGTGAAACAGGCGAATGGCAGTTTTGTGGTGGGTTTTATTATGACGGATACGCCGCCACAGCCCTTGTTAGATGCGCTACCAGAGGGCGATTGGGTGCCTGTGTTGTTCCAATTGAGCTATCAAATGGCGGGCGTGACGAGCTTAGTTAAGCGGGATGATTTAATTATGGTTGATTGGTCGTTTGAGGAGGCGATGCGCTTCAATTTAACTGCAGGTATCTCGCAGTCACCGACTAAGTAATCCGATGAAGGTTTGTGCGTTTTAGCGTTTAAAATTAAATTTGATGATTTTTGTGGTATAATTTTTTGGCGACCAATATGGTCGCCATTTTTTATGCTGAATATTCTAGTAATATATTTGTTTTATGCTAAAGGTGGGTATTAGCTGCCTTAGTGGTGTTAATTCTGTTTATCCATCAATCATTGGCTTAAAAAAGTCGAGTGTTGTTAATCCCGTTGTTCAGATCCTGTCGCGTTTAGCCATAGCGAGTCGTTGCCATGATCTTTGGGATTTCCCCCATACTGGTCATAGATGAGCCACGCAGTATTAACCAAATTTTAAGTATAAGTTTTGTCCTATCTCGCCGTTGGTATGTTGAGATATTTGGAGTGTGAACCCGCTAGAAATAGGGAGAGTCAATGTCAATCAAGTCTAGTATTAATCCGCCGGTATTTTATTCGTCGGTCTTTTTCATCATCTTGATGGTGATGATTTGCGCAGTATGGCCCACAGAGGCAAACACCTTTTTTAGATCAATGCAGTCATGGATAGAAATGAAAGCCGGTTGGCTTTACATTCTAAGTGTGGCGTTTTTCCTGATTTTTATCATATTTGTCATGGTTAGTCGCTTCGGCGATATCAAACTAGGACCAGATCATTCAGTGCCAGACTACAGCTATAAAAGCTGGATCGCCATGTTGTTTTCGGCGGGTATGGGCATAGGTTTGATGTTTTTTGGGGTCGCTGAACCTGTGATGCACTATCTGGCGCCGCCGGATGCAACCCCAGAGAGTCTTATTGCCGCAAAAGAGGCAATGAAGATCACTTTCTTCCATTGGGGACTGCATGCTTGGGCGATTTACGCTGTGGTGGCATTGAGTCTGGCCTATTTCTCTTATCGACATAAGTTACCGTTATTGCCGCGAAGTGCGCTTTATCCCTTAATTGGTGAACGCATCTATGGTCCTATTGGCCATACAGTGGATACATTTGCTGTGCTTGGCACTATGTTTGGGGTGGCGACATCACTGGGCTTTGGGGTGTTGCAGGTCAATTCTGGGTTGAGTTATTTATTTGAAGGTTTACCTAATAATGCTGTGGTGCAGGTGTGCTTGATCATCGGCATTACCTTGCTCGCGACCCTGTCGGTATTTTCTGGCCTCGATAAAGGCGTGAAGCGCTTAAGCGAACTCAATCTGGGTCTCGCGATTATTTTATTGCTTATCGTCTTGATCCTTGGCCCTACGGTTATGCTGTTGCAGGCTTTTGTGCAGAATACCGGTAGTTACTTAAGTGATTTAGTGGGTAAAACCTTTAACTTGTACGCTTATGAACATAAGGAAGATTGGCTCGGAGGCTGGACCTTGCTCTATTGGGGTTGGTGGATTTCCTGGTCTCCTTTTGTCGGTACCTTTATTGCACGTGTAAGCCGCGGCCGTACCATCCGTGAGTTTTTGATTGGTGTGTTATTTGTGCCATCGGCGCTGACCTTTCTGTGGATGACGGTATTTGGTAATACGGCGATTGATTCGATTATGAATCACGGCGCGACCTATCTTGCCGAGGCGGTGAATACCGATGTATCAGTGGCCTTGTTTGTGTTTTTCGAGCACATGCCGTTTCCGACTTTACTTTCTGGGATTGCGATTTGTTTAGTCGTCACTTTCTTTGTGACCTCGTCGGATTCGGGATCCTTAGTGATTGATAATCTTACCTCGGGAGGTGATAACAATGCCCCCGTATGGCAGAGGATCTTTTGGGCACTGTTGCAAGGGGTCGTTGCTTCGGTATTGTTGTTAGCGGGTGGATTACAGGCGCTGCAAACGGCGGCTATCGCCAGTGCTATGCCGTTCTTAGTGGTGATGCTATTCATGTGTCTGGGCTTATTTAAAGCCCTGAAAAATGATTGGCTGAAGATTAATAGCGTGCAGTTACACAATACTAGTGTGCAATACGCCAAAACTAATATGAGCTGGGAAGAGCGTATTGGGGTTTTAGTCTCGCATCCTACCCATGAAGAAGCGCAAGTGTTCTTGAATAATGTGGCTACGCCCGCTTTATCTAAGGTGTGTCAACACTTTATGGCTAAAGGCATAGTGGCCGATCTTGAATACTTAGATGGCCGCGTGCGATTAGTGATCAGCAATGAGGTGAATTTACCCTTTGTTTACGGTGTACGAACGCGTTGTTTTGACATCACTAACCCAATAGGGACTGAAATCGAGCAGGGAAATACCTTGTATTACCGCGCCGAAGTGTACCTTGAACAAGGTGGTCAGCATTACGATGTGATGGGTTATACCGAAGAGCAAATCCTCGCGGATGTGGTGACTCAGTATGAAAAATACTTACACTATTTGCATCTGTCGAATGCCGATCATGCCCACGTAAGTTAAGTAACGTAAGCCTGTAACGTAAGTCGGCTTAGCCATTTACGTCTACAAATCGTGCACCATTAACCCGCAAAGTGCGGGATATATTGCCCCAAGTGATAACTCGGATTATCCTTGGGGCAATTTTTTTAGGGTTTGTTTTAGGGATTACACTATGTCATCAGTGCCAGGCCAGAGTAAGTT
Organism: Shewanella sp. SM69; assembly: GCF_025653985.1. Lineage (NCBI taxonomy): Bacteria > Pseudomonadati > Pseudomonadota > Gammaproteobacteria > Alteromonadales > Shewanellaceae > Shewanella > Shewanella sp. SM69. Next base: position 559,084 of record NZ_JAKKRV010000001.1, on the reverse strand, counting down.
AGATAAAGTATTAGCCGATGCGCGGGAGTACAAAGCTAAGCGTGAGAGCGGTTACCGTGAGCAAGCGTTAAAACTCTATCCTTGGGTGTGTGGCCGCTGTACCCGCGAATTTACCCCAAAAAACTTAAGTGAACTGACTGTGCATCATAGGGATCATAACCACGATAACAACCCGTCAGACGGTTCAAACTGGGAATTATTATGTCTTTATTGCCATGACAACGAACATTCTCGCTTTGAAGAATTGATCCGCTACGGTAGCACCACAGAAACCAAGCAAGCGGCGGCGACCTACAATCCCTTTGCTGACTTAAAATCAATGCTGAAAAAATAGTCTTGTAGGCTGTTAGCAGGATGAGCTTGCGCAGAGGGTGGCGTTAGCAGGCGGCGTTTAGTCTTTGTCGGTTAAACGCGCTTCGGCAGCTAACCATTTATCACGACTTAAAATATGCTGGTTTTCACTGCCTTCAAATAAAGCTTTACGGGCGGGAAGTTGCTGACAAATGGCTGCCTGTTGTGCTTCGCTGCTCGTACGCCAACTGACAATTTCATCGATATGTCGAAAGCAGCCCATGCAGTAGTCTTCGTCATTTAAACCGCAGCGTGCGACGCAAGGTGAAAGCATGTGTGTCCTCTGGAGCCTTAAGGTTAGTTAACCGATGCTAGTTAATAGAAGCTAGTTAACCGAAGCCAGTTAATCAAAGTTCGTTAACCTATGCTCGCTAACGCGTGTATTCAGTTAACGATATGGTTGAGTGTTTAAAGGCCGCGATACTAACATTTTTTCGCATAAAGTCATCTTTAGGGCGCATTCCCTTGGCCTAAGGTGAGACAAGTATTTTTTACACTGGGCATGACGTGAACCAAGATAATCTGCAGCAACAATTCACTTACTCACAGCAATTTAGCAAGCTTAATCAGTTGCTTGAAAAGAGTGCTGCCCTGTGGCAAGTGCGTGCATTTGAAGTGAACTCTTTACCTTGGGCACAGGATTTTCCGCAGTTGGCCGAAGCTGTGTGGGCGCTGGCTGATGATGAGCTTGATGGACTCGATGCCGAGCAATCTTTACTGGTTAAGACGCTGTCACCGGCATTAAACCGCGATCTTAGGGCATTAGGCCAAGATTGGGACTTGTCATTACTTACCGCAGCCATTGCTGATATTACTATTACCGATACCACAAAGGTAGATAAAGCGCAGGACAGCGGTTTGTCCTTTGATGATGAGGCGCACTTTAGTGCTCACATTAAAGGCCGAAAATGGCAGCAAATTACCGCCTTTGTGCAGCATTTACCCCAGCTTAATTTACCCGTATTGGAATGGTGTGCAGGAAAAGGGCATTTGGGCCGCTTGATTGCTAAAGCTCGCGGCGCCGATGTGGTGAGCTTAGAGTGGCAGGCGCCGCTGTGTGAAGCAGGGCAGTCCTTTGCTGATAAGTGGCAGTTATCGCAGACTTTTATTTGCGCCGATGCCTTTGCTATTGGCGCTGAGCACAGGGCTATAGCCACTGTCGAAACACCAGTTGAACATCCCTCAGCAGCGAATCCGTTAACAACTCATCCCTTAACTGCTCAGCAGCAAGCAGTTGCTTTGCATGCCTGCGGAGATTTGCATGTTCGGCTGTTAACGCTGGCGGCCGAGGCGGGCACGCAGGCATTGGCGATTTCTCCCTGTTGCTATCATTTAATTCAAGCGAGCCATTATCAGCCGTTATCCATTCTTGCTCAGCAGAGCAGCCTAAAGCTCAGTCGCCATGATTTACAGTTACCGCTGCAGCAGAGTGTGATCGCTAATCCCAAGCAGCAAGCGCTACGCCATCAAGAAATTGCGTGGCGCTTAGGCTTTGATGCACTGCAACGTGAATGTCGACAAATCGACGAATATTTGCCTTTACCCTCGTTAAAACAGAGCCAGTTGAGCGGCAGTTTTACGGATTTTTGCCTGTGGGCAGCCGAGACTAAGGCCGTTAATCTTGCAAAAAACAGGGATTTTGAAGCTTGGCTTGACGTTGGGCGACAAAGACAACAATTAACTCGCCGTATTGATTTAGTCGCGCATTTATTCCGCAGCGCACTGGAGCAGTGGTTAATCTTAGATCGCGCTTGTTTTTTGCAGGAACAAGGATATGGTGTTTGCGTGGGTGAATTTTGTGCAAACAGCGTCACACCAAGAAATACGCTGATTTTAGCGCAAAAAATGGCGGTATAATTTTGCGCGTCTAAAAATATGCTGTACTGTGATGTTTTTTATGAATTATTTCTATATTAGCGCATTTAAGTTTAGTGATAGTTAATTCAGGGCCGTCGTGTTTGGAACCTGCGCTGTGAGACAAGTCTTACACTCAAGATGGTTTTTTATTGAATCATCGGGCTTTTCTTGTTCAAATGTCGCATTAATGACGAATAACAACTGAAAGCTGACCTGCTGGTCAGTCATTCTAGTGAGCGAATAAAACAGTTTCATGAAATATTCCCGCGTATTTATTAATAGCCTGGCCTATGAACTGGCGCCTGTTGTGGTTTCCAGTAGTGAGCTAGAGTCTCGTCTTGCTCCTTTGTATCAAAAGTTCCGTATTCCTATGGGACAGCTTGCCGCATTGACTGGGATTACCGAACGCCGCTGGTGGCCAAAAGGACATCAATTGTCCGACGGTGCGATTAAAGCTGCCCGTAAAGCCATGGTTGAAACTGGGATTGATGTCGCCGATTTAGGTGCGGTTGTCTATACCGGCGTGTGCCGCGATCAACATGAGCCCGCGACCGCGTGTCGTATTGCTGCCGAATTGGGTGTGTCAAAAGACACTGCGATTTACGATATCAGCAATGCTTGTCTTGGGGTGTTATCGGGTATTTTAGATATCGCGAACCGTATTGAGTTGGGTCAAATCAAGGCGGGTATGGTGGTGTCCTGTGAGTCGGCGCGGGATATTGTCGATGTCACTATCGATAACATGTTGGCCGATCCGACCATGCAGAATTTTGCCCAGTCACTGGCGACCTTAACCGGTGGTTCTGGTGCCGTGGCGGTGATTCTTACCGATGGCAGCTTGCCGCTGACAAATGTGCGTCAGCATCAATTGCTGGGTGCATCGCACTTATCGGCGCCTGAGCATCATCAGTTGTGTCAATGGGGTCTGCAGGAAGTGGGGCACAATCTGTACCGCGAGTTTATGCGTACCGATGCCGTTACCTTGCTTAAAGAAGGCGTTGAATTGGCGAAGCACACTTGGGAGCATTTCCTTGAGCAGCGTAATTGGCTGGTTGAGCAAGTGGACAAAGTGATTTGCCATCAAGTGGGTGCCTCAAACCGTAAGCAAGTGCTTAGCGCGTTAAATATTCCCCCCGAAAAAGAATTTCCTACGTATCAGCTGCTGGGCAATATGGGCACAGTGTCGTTACCTGTGACCGCTGCGATGGCGCACGATCAAGGCTTTTTACAAGCGGGCGATCAAGTGAGCTTTTTAGGCATAGGCAGTGGATTGAATTGCATGATGTTAGGTATTAAGTGGTAGGGTGCAGTGCACCTTTTCACGCCTTTGCTTGATGGCTGGCATACATTCGAGTCAACCCAGTAAGTCCATGATTCAGTTGATAGCTTAGTCTTTAGTTCTGTCGATAAGCTAAGCCAGCTGTACATAACCCGTTATTCGCTCTCATAAAGAATCAAGATAGGAAGCGTCATGTTAGACACTCTGTTGCCTTTTAAACGTCATTTTCTTAGCCGTAATGGCAACAAGCTACATTATATCAACGAGGGTCAAGGCGAGCCTGTGGTGATGGTTCACGGTAATCCTAGCTGGTCGTTTTACTACCGCAATCTTGTTAGCGCCTTAAAAGACACTCACCAATGCATAGTGCCGGATCATATCGGCTGTGGCCTGTCGGATAAGCCAGACGATAGTGGTTATGACTATACCCTTAAGAATCGTATCGACGATCTCGAAGCCCTGCTCGATAGCCTGAATGTGAAAGAAAATATTACCTTAGTCGTACACGACTGGGGCGGCATGATAGGTATGGGTTATGCGGCGCATTATCCTGAGCGCATTAAACGCCTAGTGATATTGAACACGGGCGCTTTCCATTTGCCCGAGACTAAACCATTCCCTTGGCCGCTGTGGATCTGTCGTAATACCCTGTTAGGCACTGTGTTGGTACGCGGTTTCAATGCCTTTTCGTCTATTGCTTCCTATGTGGGTGTTAAGCGTCAGCCGATGTCGAAATACATTCGCGAGGCGTATGTCGCGCCGTTTAACTCTTGGGCTAATCGCATTTCGACGCTGCGTTTTGTGCAGGATATTCCGCTGCGTGAAGGCGATAGAAATTATCAATTAGTCTCTGATATTGCTTCGAGTTTACCGCAGTTTGCCAAAGTGCCGACCCTGATTTGCTGGGGCCTCAAGGACTTTGTATTCGATAAGCACTTTTTAGCGAAATGGCGCCAACACATGCCCCATGCGACAGTGCATGAATTTGCCGATTGTGGTCACTACATTTTGGAAGATGCCAGCGATGAAGTGATTGCCCATATCAAAGGCTTTATGGCTGACGACCACGTAGAAGCGGCGCAGTCCGAACAGGCCGCAGGTTAATGTCGACCTTGCTTGAGACTGAAGTTGCTCCTTTAGTGACGCCGTTGGAAAAGTCACTTTTAAGTGGCACTTCTGCGTCAGCAACAATCAATGATGCCAATATTTGTCGTCATCTCAAGCAAGCCGCCCATGCCATTCCCCATCATCTTGCGGTAGCAGTACAAAGCGCTCAGGGCGCTTCTGTGGCGAATTTGCGTTACAGCGAGTTGGACTTTCTTAATCTAGACAGACAAAGCGATGCGATAGCCTTTGCGCTTAACGCCCATGGCATTGAGCGCGGCATGAAGGCTGTGCTTATGGTCACGCCGAGTTTGGATTTTTTTGCACTTACTTTTGCGCTGTTTAAAGCGGGGGTTATTCCTATCCTAGTTGATCCCGGCATGGGGATCCGCAATCTTAAACAGTGTTTTGCTGAAGCCGCGCCCGATGCCTTTATTGGTATTCCCAAGGCTCATATTGCTAGACGTCTATTTGGTTGGGGTAAGGGCAGTATTAAGTCATTACTCAATGTTGATGACGGCAAAACAGGCTTAGCGGCAAAGTTAATCCGTATCGGTACTGGTGCGATAAGTTTATCGACTCTGCTGCAAAGCACCTCAGTACAATCTTCTGCTCCAAAGTCTGAATATCCCATGGTGATGCTTAAATCTGATGAGATAGCGGCGATTTTATTTACCAGTGGCAGCACTGGCACGCCTAAGGGTGTGGTGTATAGCCATGGTATGTTTGAGGCACAAATTCAAGCGCTAAAAAACGATTATGGCATTTGCCATGGCGAGCGCGATCTCGCCACGTTTCCGCTGTTTTCACTCTTTGGTCCCGCACTTGGCATGGCGTCTATCGTTCCAGAAATGGATGCCAGCAAACCTATTACTGCTAATCCTGAATTTCTATTTGCCGCGATTGAGAAATATCAATGCAGTAATATTTTTGTTAATCCTGCTTTGCTCGAACGTTTAGGCCGCGCAGGTGAACAAAAACAGCATAAACTGCCCAGCGTACAGCGGGTGATTTCCGCGGGTGCGCCAGCCACCATTGCCTCCATCGCCCGTTTTAGTAAGATGCTGAGCCAAGGTGTGCCGATTTTAAATTCCTACGGCGCAACCGAATCTTTGCCTATTAGTATGATTGCTAGCGATGCGTTATTTGCCACGACTGACACCACAGATAACGGCGGTGGTATCTGTGTCGGTCGCGCTATCGATGGCGTGACGATTCGCATTATTGCTATCAGCGAAGAGGTTATTCCCGAGTGGGATGATGCCTTACAGCTGAATAACGGTGAAATCGGCGAGATAGTCGTGCAGGGGCCTATGGTGAGTCAGTCCTATTATCTAAACAATAGTCAGCACGCTAGCCAAAACGAAAGCCAAGGCAAACGCGCGACTGCGGCGGCCAAGATTTGGGACTCGTCAACCAATACCGTTAGACACCGCATGGGCGATTTGGGGTACCTTGATGATCAAGGTCTTCTGTGGATGTGTGGTCGTAAGGCCCACAGAGTCGACGCCACTCTTAACGGATTGTTTGTTAAACGTTATTATTCCATTCCCTGCGAGCGCATTTTTAATACGCATCCCAATGTGAAGCGCTCCGCTTTAGTGGGAGTGAAAGTGGCGAACGAGATAGAGCCGTTAATTTGTATCGAACTCGACCAGTCATTGGTGTGCAATAAGAGTCAGCAGTTGTACCAAGATTTGATCGCCATCGCCGAGCAATTTACGCAGACTCAGGGCATAAGGCGGTTTCTTATCCATCCTGATTTCCCTGTGGATGTGCGACATAATGCCAAGATTTTTAGAGAAAAATTAGCCGTTTGGGCACAATCACAAACGAAAGGTTGATTTGAAACTCCACGGTTTTTTCCTGCATTTTTTACGTTATATTCTGTGTTTATTTGAACAAACTCGCTTATTTTTAAGCCCTTGTGCTTATTTTAAACTTATTACACCGACTTTAAGTTCATGTAAATGTGCTGAAATGGATACCCTTAATGACGAAAGACCCAATCAAGAGCACGACGCTTGCCCAATTTGATGCGGCTGAACAAACGGCACTCGCGCAGCTCGCGCTTAAGGTGCAACACGCCTTTGTCACGGGGGCGGGGGGATTTTTAGGTAAAGCGATTTGCCTGAGATTGTTAGCCGCTGGCATTAAGGTCACAGGTTTTGCGCGTGGGCATTATCCCGAACTTGAAGCGCTGGGCGTAGTCATGCTGCAAGGGGATTTAGTCAATAAAGATCTGCTGCAACAGGCGATGCAAGGCTGCGATATCGTATTCCATGTGGCGTCTAAAGCGGGTGTTTGGGGTGACAGAGACAGCTATTTTTGTCCGAATGTGAAGGGCGCTGCCAATGTGATTGCCGCTTGTAAGGCATTAAAAATAGATAAGTTAGTTTACACCAGTACCCCGAGTGTGACCTTTGCAGGGCAGGATGAATCGGGTATTGATGAGTCTACTCCCTATGCTACAAGATTCCTGAATCATTATGCCCACTCTAAAGCCATCGCTGAAAAGATGATGCTCGATGCCAATCAAGTGGGTGACATGCCACTTGAAAATCCTAGTGTGACTCAAGTATCTAGCCAAGTGACGACTCAAGCCACTGGACCCTATGCGTTAAAAACCGTCGCACTCAGGCCGCATCTGATATGGGGGCCTGGCGATCCCCATCTAGTGCCACGGGTATTGTCGCGCGGGCGTTTAGGTAAGCTTAAACTGGTTGGCCGCGAAGATAAGCTGGTTGATACCATCTACATAGACAACGCCGCCTATGCCCATGTGCTGGCGGCACTGGAACTTTGCCAAGCAAAGCCTAAGTGTCAAGGGAAAGCTTATTTTCTGAGTAATGATGAACCCATCACTATGGCCGAGATGATCAATCTGATTTTGGCCTGCGATGCTTTACCGCCAGTGACTAAGCGTGTGCCTCAATCTGTGGCCTATGTAGCAGGCGCAGTATTAGAAAGTGTACATTACCTCCTAAAGAAGCAAGAAGAGCCCATGATGACGCGTTTTGTCGCACGGCAGTTATCCTGCAGCCATTATTTTGATATCAGCGCAGCTAAACGAGATTTAGGTTATCGTGCGCTCGTCTCTATTAATCAAGGGATGGCAAGGCTTAAAGTGTCGCTTTAGTTTTAGATATACTGCCATCATGGTATTGGGGATTTATGAGTTGCGGTGATTGTAAAACGTCAATTTTCAGGCAAAAGATTGGTCGCTGCAAACGCTGTATGTGGCAGCTTACGGCTTTATCGGCAATCGGCTGGCCGCTGTGGTGGTGGCTTTATCGTGATGCGCCTAGGGATGTAGACTCGATTTCATTACTGTTTTTCTGCGCGGCTTTTACGGGGTTACTTGCTTTGCACCTTATCGTCTTGGCTTACCGTCGCCTCAGAGGGCGAAAGTAAGCCAACCGACTTTCTGTTTGTGTGCTTAAACTGAGTTAGTAGCCGTTTTCTCGTGCATCATTTTTTTCATTAATGGCGCAAGGGCAAAGAAGACTAATGCCATCACCACGCCAATTTGCGCCGAGAAGATAAACAGTTGCTCGTATAGCGCCATCGCGCTCGGTACGTCACTTATCACGCCGCCTTGGGTATCAATCGCGGCGAGTTTGTTTAATTCGGCGGCTAAGATTTCAGAGTATGAAGTGCCGAGGAACCAAGCACCCATCATCAGGCTGACTACGCGTTTTACCGACAGCTGAGTCACGGCAGATAAGCCTATGGGCGACAGCAATAACTCCCCGATTTCTAATACAAAATAAGCAGCGACTAAGAACCAAATACTCACTAAGCCATTGCTTAGCGGCATCTGGATCCCGAGCACAAGTACCATAAAGGATAAACCTGCGAACAAAATACCGAGTGCGGTTTTAACCGGTTTACTCGGGTCACAATTTTTACGGGCGAGAGCAGGCCATAGCCAAGCGAAGATAGGCGACAAACTGATCACAAAGAAGGCACCGAGGAAGGTTAGCTGTCCCGCACTCCATTCGAGGCCGAGCATGTTACGGTCCATCACACGGTCCGAAAATGCTACCCAAGAGCCATAGGTCTGCTCATATAAACCAAAGAAGACCAAACCCGCAACGATGAATAGCAGCAAAGCCGACATCTGTTGACGTTCAATCGGATTACAATGTTTCACCATGAACCAGCCAATACCAAGGGCGAGCACTAGTGATACTGAGTGCAAGAACCAAATCACTGGGCTCACAGCGGGTAATAAACTGCTAATCGAAAGTACGAGGGAGTGGGTTTGAATCAACCCCCAGACTATGATTACGCTGCCAATTGCGCTTAAGTAAATCCATTGTTCTGTCGTTATGCCAGCGGTTTTCTTTAAAATCCGCGCAGGATCTCTGGGTTCGGCGAAGCCTTGCAGATGTTTCTTGCCACGAATAAACACCAACAAACCTGCTAACATCCCTAAACCTGCCAAACCAAAACCGTACTTCCAGCCATAGGTTTCACCTAAATAAGCGCAAATCAGCGGGGCTAAGGTGGCGCCTAAGTTGATGCCCGCGTAGAAAATGGTAAAACCAGAATCTCGCTTAGCGGATGATTTAGGATAAAGCTGACCGACTATGGTGGAAATATTGGGTTTTAAAAAGCCCACACCTACAATGATTAAGGCAAGGGATAAATAGAATACTTGCAGCGCTTGTTCATCCCGTTGAACTTCACCTGCAACGATAACCGCTTGATGGCCTTCAAATGCCATACCTAAGTGGCCGAGCACCAATAAAACACCGCCAAAGATCACCGCTTTGCGCATGCCGATATAGCGGTCGGCCAATAAGCCACCCACTACGGGCATGGCATACACTAAGGCACCGTAAGCACCAATCACGTTGTAACCAAATTCATCGGTAAATAGATGATATTTAATCAGGTAAAGAAACAGTAATGCTTTCATACCGTAGAAAGAGAAGCGTTCCCACATTTCGGTAAAAAAGCAGACAAATAAGCCCTTAGGATGCCCAAATAGCATTTCAGCTGGGGGCGAGCCTTGTGGGCCCTGCATTGCGTGCAGTGGGTTTTGTTCTATTGACACTTAAGACTCCCAATGCTGGCACTTTATGCGCCGAGCAGCTAATGATTCATTTTATCGTAATGAATTTTATTAATTATTTTTCATTATTTGTGATTATCGCGGCGCTTTTGATCACTAAAAGACGGCGCTGTTGCAGCAGTTAATCACACTCGGATGATATGGAACAGCCAAGGGTCTTGAAAGTGATGAATATTTTGTATAACTAACATTTTTAGCCGTTCTTTAAGGCTCGCTATAGCAATACTCAGCGGTTAAATTAATTCATTTTCAGTTAAGAAATGAGTGCTAAATAGTGGCCATAATTCAACTGTGGCAGTTTTATGTTAGCGGCTTTAGCCTTGATTTAGCTGTAGTTCGTCGTTTAATGGATAGTGTAAGTTTTATGATTGATAGCAATTTTGCATTATTGGTAGAGCATCTACGCGCTTGTTCGAGGCTGCTATCTAAAGGAATGTCACGAATGGGTGGGTTAGATGATTTTCTCAGGGAAGCGCTGTGATTGGGAAGTGAACTTATTCGAAGCATAAGTATAAATAAGCACCATAATCATATTGATTGTAAAAGAATTTTAATCTTGATAGTTGCATTTTTCATATAAGATTTCACAGTTTAATTTCTACAATGAGTTAATGTCTATCTGCTCAATTTTACTGATTTAGATCAGTCGTTATGTGTTACTAAGGAGACTTATGGAGTTTTTTACCACCCTATTTGTGGGTTACCCGCTTTGGGTTTGGTTAATGTTTTTCGGTTTTGTGCTGGCGTTATTAGCCTTTGACCTTGGCGTATTGCATAAGGAGCAGCATGAAATTACCGTGGCTGAAAGTTTAAAACTTTCAGCCTTTTATATCTGTATGGGCTTATTGTTTGGGGCCTGGCTCTGGTGGTACAAGGGTTCAACCGCCGGTATGGAATACCTAACGGGCTATCTGATTGAAAAATCACTGTCTATGGATAACGTATTTGTTATCGCGTTAATCTTCAGTAGCTTAGGTATCCCACGTTTATACCAACATAGAGTGCTCTTCTGGGGCATTATGGGCGTAATAGTGTTGCGCGCCATTATGATCGGTCTTGGTGCTGTGCTTGTTGCCCAGTATCAAGGTGTACTTGTGTTATTTGGACTCTTCTTGATTTTCACTGGCGTGAAAATGCTCTTCTCAAACGATGAGCACGGTGATATCCAAGACAATAAGTTTTATAAATGGTTACGCACTAAGATGCGTTTTACGCCAACGCTGCATAAAGAAAAATTCTGGGTACGTGGCGAAGATCATCAGTTAACAAAAGGATGGTGGGCGACGCCGTTATTCTTGGCGTTGATCTTAGTGGAAACCGCGGATTTGGTGTTTGCAGTCGACAGTATTCCAGCTATTTTTGCGATTACCCAAGATCCTTTCATCGTCTATACCTCGAATATCTTCGCGATTCTGGGGCTACGTGCTTTGTATTTTGCGTTGGCTGCTATGGTGCATCGCTTTGAATACCTTAAATACGCGCTGTCAGTGGTATTAGTATTTATTGGGGTGAAAGTGGGTTTAGTGTATTTCAACCACGAGGGAATAGTGGACTTTACTATCCCAACTGCCGTGTCCCTTGGTGTGACTTTTGGTCTGTTAGTCTTAGGTGTCTTGTATTCGCTGTGGAAGACACGCGGGCAAGAAGTTGAGAAATAGCTTGGACGGCTAGTCCAATAAGCAATATGTTTCGGCCGTTTAGTCATACTAAACGGCCTTTTTTATATCCTTAATATGTGAATCGTTAAGCTTTACAGAAGATGTTAAAAATTAGTCTATGCTTAATTCGAGCCGTTGTTAGTTTTGGGCTCACAAAGGGAGTTTTTAGGACTAATACTCTTCAAGGACGATATTATGAAACTCAACATTACCGCCATACTTCTGCTCACCGTTTGTTCATTGACCACAGTCAACGCAAAAGCTGCAGATAAGCAATCGCCCAACACTAGATCTAACGCAAATTCAACCTGTACTGGAGCCTATCCAAGTTACTTCCAAGATCCTGCTTTTACAAAAACAGGTATGTGGGATAATCAGGTCACCATCAATCAAGCCTATCCGGGCTGGAAGGGGCCTATTTTTAGCCTCAGTGATGCTTATTCGAGTGCCAAACCAGATAGCGCTGCACCTTGGCTTAAATTCAATCCCTTTGATAAAAATCTGAGTGAAAGTGATAAAAATACCCAAGCTGAGCAATACCTCTGGGCTGTGATGAAGTACATCCAAGAGGGAAACATAGACAAAGGCGATGTCAGTAAAGACTGGGATCTGTGTAACAACAAGGTGCGCTCTTGGTACCATATTCCCTATCAGACCTATGATCCCATGAGTGGGCGGGAATTTATCCATGGCTTGACCCGAGAAGCCCCCGTCACTATGGAGATAAAAGGCCAAGGCTCCCTTAAAACCACTATGTGGGCGGTGGGTTTTTATAATCCTCAGGCGGCAAACAGCATTGGCAAGGTATGGACGGGGGCACCATCACCTGTGATGCCCCAGCAAAATTTTGCATTTAATGAAGGCAGTGTGATTGGCAAGTTATTGTTTACTACTGCAACGCCTAATAACTATCCTTTCCTTGAAAATGTACCTGTTTGGCAAGCCAATATCAGTGCCAGTGATTTCTGTGTATGTAAAAACGCCGATGGCAGTGCCTGTAGTTTCCAACAGGAAACAGAGCAATGCCCGCGCTCTGTCGCCGATGTGTACTTATTGCAGTTTGATATTGCAGTGCGCGACAGCCGTTCACCCGTAGGCTGGGCCTATGGAACTTTTGTCGCCGATGGTCAGTTTAAAGCGAAAGAGAAAAATCCTTGGGATCGTATTTCACCTCTGGGATTAATGTGGGGGAATGACACGCCGCCAGCAACAGTGGGAGCGGCAGCATTCCCTCAAAACCCAATCACAGGGCTTAAGGATAGCGCCGTATTTCAAGAGGTCGTTGGCCGTTTGAATGAGCACACCAATGCGGGACACTTAGGGTGTAATGGGCGCCTAAATGGCCCTGCGGATAATGCATTAAGTAGCTGTTTATCTTGCCATCAAACTGCTTCAGTTCCTGATAGTACCAATAATACACCGGCAATCCTGTACCAATTTGCCTCGTATCAAGAGCCGGGCAGTGGTCAATGTTTAACATCACCCAGCGCCCTCGATTTATCGATTGACCAAGTGTATTTCAAAACCTTTATGTGTTCTGCGTCCTTCGTTGGACCCAGTAATATAGTCCCTGCACCTAAATATACTCAAGGGCAAAAACAGTGGATTTCTACTGATTTTTCATTGCAGCTCAGTATCAGTCTCACCCAGTGGCAAGAATGGCAACAAGACCAAGATAACCTGAAAAAGAATATCAAAGTACGTGTATTTGATGGCACTTTACCCTCTCGTTAATGTTGAAGTTTGTTTAAGGTTAACACCAACGCACTATCTGGCATGACCTGTTAGATAGTGCGTTTTTTATGGCAAAACCCTGGGCTCATTTTGAAATTAATGCAAATTAGCTTGTTCTTCTACGTGCTTTTTTCTAAGGTGATTGCAAATGATTTTCAATGAGGCGTGATATGAATACCCATCTGCAGTTACAGGTAAACCATTGGCTTGAAAATGATCCAGACCCTCGCACTCAAGCCCAGTTACAAACCCTAATTGATAGCGGCAATGAAGCCGAACTCGCGGCGTGCTTTGCGGGTCGCTTGGAGTTTGGCACCGCAGGATTACGCGGTGTCGTCGGTGCTGGGCCTATGGGAATGAACCGTTTGGTGATCCGCCAAACCTCTGCTGGTCTTGGTGCTTATCTACTTGATCAGATTAAAGATGCCGCCGAGCGTGGCGTAGTGATTGGTTATGATGGTCGCCACGACTCATTTAATTTTGCCCATGATGCAGCGAGTGTGCTCACCGCTATGGGGATTAAGGTACGCTTAACGTCCAAAGTAGCGCCAACGCCGCTGGTGGCCTTTGGGGTAAAACATTTTAATGCGGCAGCGGGCATTGTGGTGACCGCGAGTCATAACCCGCCGCAATACAATGGTTATAAAGTCTATTGGGAGAATGGCGCGCAGATTATTCCGCCCCACGACTCTGGCATTGCCGCGCAAATTGAGCGCGCCGCGAATCAAGCGATTCCGTTTTTAGAGCATGATGACGCGGTAAAACAAGGTAAGTTGATACTCCTGCAGGACGATTTTTACCAAAGCTATCGCCATGGCGTGCAGCAAGCTGAGGTGCTGCAAAACCATACCGCTCCAGAAAAGGTCAGTTTAGCCTATACCGCCATGCACGGTGTGGGTGCCGAAATGGCTGAAACGGTATTGAAAGATGCAGGTTTCACCCAAGTGTATTCGGTTGCCTCCCAGCGTGAACCCGATGGCGATTTCCCGACGGTGAACTTCCCAAACCCTGAAGAAAAGGGGGCGATGGATTTAGTGATTGCCGAGGCGAAAAAACACGGCGCTATGCTCGCCTGTGCTAACGATCCCGATGCCGACCGTTTTGCGGTTGCAGTGCGTAAAGAGGATGGCGAGTATCAGATGTTGACGGGCGATCAAGTCGGCGTGCTCTTTGGACATTACTTGCTATCTCACGCTAAAGATAATCAACGACTTACGGGCACAACGATAGTGTCATCGAGCCTGTTATCTAAGATTGCTCAGGGTTTTGGCACGCAAAGCTTTACCACGCTCACCGGCTTTAAGTGGCTGATGAATGTGGGGATTGCAAAAACTTCGCCTGAGGATCAATTCCTGTTTGCCTATGAAGAAGCTCTTGGCTACACAGTTGGCAGTATGGTGTGGGATAAAGATGGCTTGTCGGCGCTGGTGGCATTTGCCCAATTGACTGCCGAGCTGGTGGCGAAGGGGCAAACGATTTGGGACAGACTCGAGCAAATTTACCGTGAGCATGGGTTCCATCTCAATGCGCAGGTGAGCATTGCCTTAAAACCTGACACGCCCAATATTGGCGCCTATTTGCGCGAGCATCCACCTGTGAAGATTGGTGAGTTAGATGTGCTCTCAACCGATGATTTAAAGGCCCTTGAGCGTCGTTTTGTCGATGGAAATGTTGAGAAAATCGACTTACCACCGAGCGACGTATTGACTTACTGCTTAGCGGGCGGGGCTCGGGTGATCGTCAGACCATCTGGCACTGAACCTAAAATTAAGTGCTACTACGAAGTGGTAGAAACTATGGTTGATACAGATACCTTAGCTAGCGCCCAAGCGAGGGCGAGCAAAGCCATGGATGATTTTATTCAGGCTCACCAAGCCAGTTTGCCAAAATAATCTTGGTTGCTGGTTAAGTTAAAACGCCAAAATTCACTTTTATTAAAAGGCTACTGACATCATGCTGTCAGTAGCCTTGTTTTATTCTTGTTGTCGCCCGTTAATGATTCAGTCCTGAATTGTACTAATAAGGTTTTGAATCATTGATATTTTTTCAACAAGGAGAAAGTGAAAATGTTATCTATTGCACCGTTAGTTTGGGGTGAAATTCCTGTCAGTGACATGAACCGTGCCGTTGCTTTTTATCAACAGCATTTTGGGGTCGAGTTTAAACGTGACGATATGGAAGGCATGGAATATGCGAGCATAGTCACTGAGGATGCGAGTGCGGCGAGCATAGGGCTAGTCAAGTGCAGTATGAGCCAGCCGTCAATGCAGGGCAGCACAGTGTATTTGCATTTCAGCACCCACTTACAACCGCTAGT
This sequence comes from Shewanella sp. SM69, assembly GCF_025653985.1. Taxonomy (NCBI): domain Bacteria; kingdom Pseudomonadati; phylum Pseudomonadota; class Gammaproteobacteria; order Alteromonadales; family Shewanellaceae; genus Shewanella; species Shewanella sp. SM69. The sequence goes on along the minus strand of NZ_JAKKRV010000001.1, from coordinate 543,701 downwards.
GGATAAACTCGCTGCCGCTAATGTGAATATTTTGCTGCCAGTGACGCCGATTAATGGTGGAGAGTGTGGTTACATCGCGTTATTTGCCGATAGTGAAGGCAATAAAGTCGGTCTGTGGTCTAAGGATAAGTAGTCTCGAGTGTTAAATTTTTAGCGTCGTGCCCTTAAGGCACGACGCTAACATTAACCTATTGGTTTAGATATCTATGGAAGAAACAAAGATGGATGTGGTTTATATTGATGCTCGACCGTTACTTGGACTAAGCACCCGCACGAATAATCGGGCAGAAATGTCTATCGATAGCGCTAAAATTGGCAGTTTATGGCAAGCCTTTTTTGAATCATCCCAGCTGACCGCTATGCTCAATTCGCCCATGTATGGCGTGTATTATGACTATGAGTCAGACATGAATGGCGAGTTTTCTGTGCTGGTGGGTAAGGCAATTGATGCCCCTGTTGATGCAAGTCATTTTACGCCATTGGAGCTTAACGCGGGCAAGTACCTAAAATTCACTGCTCAGGGTGATATGCCCCAGTGTGTTATCGATCTTTGGGGACAAGTGTGGGGTTATTTTAGCGCGGCTGATTGCTCTCATCAGCGACGCTATCAAACGGATTTTGAAGTCTATCTTAGTGCTACTGAGGTTGAGATCTATATCGGGATTTTATGATTCAAATCGTAAAAGCACTCAAGTGTGTATTCAAGGACATACCAGCGATTGACCTAGGGTAATAATACTTAATCAACTGATTGATAGATAAAGGGTTAAACCAGAGCTAATGCGCCGCGCTGATCGCCTATTTCAAATAGTGCAAATTCTTAAACACAAACGCCTGACCACAGCCCAAGAGTTGGCTGAACGGTTAGAGGTTTCTACACGCACGATTTACCGTGATGTGCAGGACCTGTGTTTAAGTGGCATTCCTATTGAAGGGGAAGCGGGTGTCGGCTATTTGTTGCGCCACGAGGTTAATGTTCCGCCCTTGATGTTTAACGAAGCCGAACTCGAAGCGATTCAAGTTGGCATGCGTATGGTGCAAACTTGGGGTGGTAAGGAGCTTGGTAGCGCCGCGAGGCAGGCGATGATTAAAGTCGAAGCTGTGTTGCCTAAACGATTACAAGCCTATCAATCCCTAATGTTTTCACCGGATTTTTACCTCGATTCCAATGAGTTCCAATTCCTCGATCCCTTGCGTAATGCGGCTCAGCGCCGCGAATACGTCAAACTCTTCTACCAAGATGTCAAACTGGATGTTACCGAGCGGGAAGTTAGGCCGCTCGCCATCTATTTTTGGCGTGGTACTTGGACCTTACTGACATGGTGTGAGCTACGTGCTGATTTTCGTAATTTCAGGGTCGATCGCATCACAGGTCTTGTGCGGTTAAACCGTCATTTTGATCTCACTCTTGGGCAAGAGCTTGAAGATTATATTTGCCTGATGGATGAGCAATCGAAGGCGCGAGCAGAAGCGAAAGAAAAGCCACTCGAATGAGTGGCTTTGTATTACATTTCTAATTTGCTAGTAACTTTCTAGTAATTCGCTAGTTGTATCGAGATCTCTCTGATACTGGTGTCATAGTAGTTATTGAGAGCCTAAGCTCACCGTTTTTAATTGTTTAACATGACTTCACTTGATTGCGAAATATTCAGTTTTTTGATTAAACCATCTTCATCATTGTTTTGGAGCTCGCCGACGGCAACCTGAATATTACGACTCAGTCCTAATTTTTGAGCGCTTTTAGGACGATTAGCAATGTCTTCATCCGTTAGTGGATAGGATTCACTGGCATCGATATTAAATTGACTCGAATCTATTGCTGTAAATTTACCGCTGATAGGTGCGCCATGTTGTCTAACAATATTCGCCAATTGCCACTCAAAGCCACTTTTTGACTGTGCCGAATTAATCGCTGCAGGCCAATCCCATACACCATAACCGTTAATATCTTGATGAAGATATTGGTCGACTAAGGCTTCTGGTCCATTAAGATTATTCGCATTCGCTCCGCCAAAGGTGTAAGGAAAGTTAGGTCTATTTGTCGGATGATTAATATGCGCATTACCACCCCATTTTAAGAAGTTCTCATATTTTATATCGTACATCATATATAAACTTGAGGTGTATGGGACATCTGCCTTTTGTTTAAATAGGGTGATTGAAATATAACGTTTGCTGCGAGGCGGCATAATTGCGCGGTACTGCGCCTGACTCGAAATCGTTGTACTTTTGCCGTCGGTTTCACTCCAACCTTGGCTGGCAGAAAATTCGGCGCTGATTTCAGAACTCGCTCCACCTATTCCTGGAATACCCACTTCATATTTATTGGTTACGCCAATTTTTTCGGAGAAGGAGAAATTATCGGTTTTGGCCCAGCTAGTGGTGTAATCATAGTTAAGAGTGGCGACACCGGTATCTTCGGTATCGCCCCAGTTATAGATAACCACAGGAGCAGTATAAATAGCCTCACGATCATAAACTTGAGGTGAACCTAACTTTAGACTTTGAGGATTAGTGACGAAATGAATATTTTGTAAATTTACCTTCAAACGTTCATTCGCTCTGTAGCCGCTTGCATAAGGATCATTACCGTTATAGCGGGCTTTAAGACTGTATTCGTTGCTCGATTCTCTTCTGACTTCGATGTCTTCACCAACATACTGGGATGCTGTACCGCCAGCCCATGCATATCCGAGATGGTGTCCTAAGGAGAATAACGAGCTGATAAATGAGGGGTCGTTAATTGCATCATTTTTAAGCGAATCAAGATCAGGGGCTGCGTGTTCTACCATTGACAGTTTTGGAATAGTATTCGGAATAGCAGCTTCGGCCAACAAAGAAACAGTTCCAAGTGCGGTTAAACAGGATAAAGTTAATATACCCAGGCTAGATTTTGTTCTCATGATTGTTCCTTTATTTTAATAAAATACGTCCTTTCATTGAGAGCGCCGATGGCAATTATATGTAGTCCTGAATCATATAAATAATCATTACTGCTAGGCACATCTAAAAAGCTAACACTTTTATTTTTATTAAACAAAATAAAAATGAATTAATTTTAGGCGTGTTTTAATCTGGTTAAAAATGTTAATCACTTTATTTTTAAACGGTATTTAGAACTTTATAATATAGTGTATTTACTTTAATTTTTAGTGGGTTGGTTTTTGAATGTGGATTAATATTTATGCGGCATTTTATTATGTAAAACTTTTTAAATGGACTCTTCATTCCGAGAACTATACTGAGATGAGTGCTGTAATAGATGCTGTAAATAACATTTCTGAATGGACGTTTTAGAGACTAAATAGTTTGAATATGGTTAGGTTAAGTATTTTTTTTATTGTTTGAGCCTTTGTTATTGCTGATAAATATCATCACTCTTCCATTATCGTCGATGTGTGAAATACCGTTAAAGCCGATACTGTTAGTTGCACAGACATAAGAGTCTAAATATATGAAGATTGTGGAAAATCAAGATAACGTGGAAGTAATTTTCTAGGGGGCGATGTCTCAGAGGGGTTAGGCTGTGTAAAAGAGTGGTAGGGACAGTGTAAGTGATTGATGCAAGAGTCAGTGCCGTTGCTGAACACTGACTCTTTGTTGACTTAGTGGATAAAGAAAAACAGTCCCATACTCAGCACTGTTGTCAGTAAGGTATTACGGGTGACGAGCGCCAACACTGTAGCGACTAAGGCGCAGATGAGATAGCTGTTGTCTAGGCTCAGATCGAGCTGACCTTCCTGCACAAATACTATGGGCGCAAAGATCGCAGTGAGTACCGCAGGGGCCGAGTAACTTAAAAAGGTTTGGGTGCCCTTACTTAATCGCAGCGGTAGTTTAGGCTCAAGTAGTAAATGACGACTGATAAACACAACCGCCGCCATTGAAAAGATCATTAACCAAATCATGCTTTTTCTCCTGACAATGTTTTTGTCTTAATGTCAGTCCCAACTCCAGTATCCACTTCTGTTTTGGTCTGTGCGCTTGCTAGCTGACTGTGACTGGCGGATTGTTCTGCGCGTTCCGCTTCCTTGGTCACTTTGGCGTAAAGTACACCTGCCGTCATTCCCGCAATGGCGGCAATGAGCAGTCCCGCTTGAATTTTAAAAACGGCGCATACTACTGCTAGGGTGAGCGAGACTAATACACAGACGAGAATCGATGGCTTTTTTATGGTAGGAACGACCAGAGCGATGAAGGTGGCTGCGATGGCAAAATCTAATCCCATCTCATCTAAATTCTCGATCGCATTGCCCGCCACTATGCCAAGTAGTGTGGCTATGTTCCAACCGATATAGAAACTCAAACCGCCGCCAAGGGCGTACCAAGGGTCGAACTTATGTAACTTGCCTTGATTAGCGATGGCAAACAGTTCATCTGTGAGCAAAAAGCCCAATGTCAGGCGCCACTTTAACGGCAAAGGACTGATTTGACTGCGCATCGCCATTGCATATAACAGATGGCGTGAGGTGATGAGTAACGTCGTAATTAAGATACTCCACAGACCAATACCGGCTTTCACCATGCCGAGTGCCACTAATTGAGCCGCGCCCGCAAAGATAATCGCCGACATAGCTTGGCTCTCAATGGGCGTTAGCCCAACCTCAATGGCGAAGGAGCCCGCTAAAATTCCCCAAGGTACAACCGCTATTGTCAACGGCATCATGGCTAATGTACCTTTTAAAAATGCCTTGGATTTCGATGGATGCACAGGATAAACATTAGGTTCTATAAGCTTGTCGGTGGTCACTTTGGCTCCTAAAAATAGCGGCGACGGGGTTGCTGTTAAACAATAAATGCTTGGATAAGCTTGCTTGCTTAGTCAATCGAGGAGAAAGCAAGAATGAGCATGGCAGATTAACTTAAAGTGGTTGTTTAGGCTTGGATAATATTGCGGCCTATTTCTTTGGCAAATTGCCCCGGTGTAACACCGACTGTCTTCTTAAAATGTCGATTCAAGTGACTTTGATCGTGAAACCCACAATCGAGGGCGACATCGAGTAGTCGTGTGCCTTGTTTGATTTTTCCTTTGGCGAGTCTCACTCTGGCCTGAATTTGATAAGCGTGGGGCGGTAAGCCGTAATAACGCTGAAATTGTTTGAGTAAATAATAGGGGCTTAATCCCGCGAGTGTTGCCAGCTCTTCAAGGGAGATGTCGGCTGCAGGATGAGCGTCGATAAAGGATTTCACCAGTGCTAACGCAGGCTTAGCGATTACAGCGAGGTCATCGCTTGGGCGATTCTTGCCATGGCGTGTCATCAACTGTGTCAAGCTTGAATAGACCAAGCTTTCGCGCAGTAAGCGATTGTCCGATGTATCTAAAGTCGTAAAGGTGAAGCGCAGTAATTCGGCTAATTCAGGATCGTACACGACGGGCTCAGGGAAATAGGGTGCACCGCGGTTTGATGCTAGCTCACTATTAATATTGGCAAACTGCGCGGGTACTGGATACATGGCACGATAGGACCAACCGCCCTTGGTGGCGCTACAGCCATTATGGACTTCATCGGCGTTGACGAGAATGATGCTGTGCTTTGGCGCCACATGGTTGCCACCCGTGCGATAAAAACGCTGCGCCCCCGTTTCAATCACGCCGACTGTGTAACCTTCGTGGGTGTGCCGACTAAAGTTTTGTTTATGGTAGTGGGCATTGAGTAACTCGAGGCCACCTAATTCATCGGCAATCTGGTAGGCCGCATGTTCTGTGTTCACACTAGGCCTCCGTGTTTAGTGTATGAATGGGCGGGTTGTGCCTGATAGTAACCCAGAAACCCTCAGTGCTTTTGTACAAAATTGCGCATATAGGATTTTGTTTGCGTTTAATGGCGTTTTTTTAATGTTTGTTGCTTAATGCTTGTCGCTTGAGATTTTTCGTTCAGTCTTGCTCGCGACAGGCGTTATTTAGGTCGCCTGCTGTAATGTTGTGAGTTCTGCACCTGCGATAGCCTCTAGGTGTTGAGTGATTTTCTCTATCGGCCAATCCCACCAAGCGATGGCAACAAGCTCATCTATCACAGTTTGCTCGAATCTCAGCTTGATCACTGTGGCAGGATTACCGCCAACCACAGCGTAGGGTGGTACATCTTTTGTTACTACGGATTGACTGGCAACAATGGCGCCGTGGCCAATTTTTACCCCAGGCATGATAGTGGCGTTATAACCAATCCATACGTCGTTACCGATACAGGTGTCGCCCTTAAAAGGTAAATCTTCGGGCTTGGGCGCCGCTTTCTCCCAGCCATTGCCGAAGATATAAAAAGGATAAGTCGAGAAGCCAGATACTTGATGATTAGCGCCATTCATAATGAATTTCACGTCTTTCGCAATGGCGCAGAATTTACCGATATTCAGTTTATCGCCAATAAAGTCAAAGTGATAAAGTACATTCGACTCGAACCTCTCAGGACCTGCTGGATCGTCATAATAAGTGTAATCACCGACGATAATGTTCTCGCGGGAAATAAAATTTTTAAGAAAGCCAACCTGAGGAAAGCCTTTCATCGGCGCTTTATCGTTGGGATTTGGACCTAACTGCGGGTGAGTGTGGGTACTTGGCATGAATACCTCCGTGCTTAAAAGAGTTGTTTACTAGGGTAATGCATTGTCTTTTTTGAATCGTCGTACTTTGGTACGCATATTCTTCATCGGGGAGTAAGTATTGAACTGGATCATACGGCCCAGAGTCCATTTATCGTACCAAGTTATGCCGTATAGTTGCTGATCACTGAGACTCGCAATCAGCGCTGACAATTTTTCCATTGTCATTTCATACTCATCAAGTAAATCAGTATATTGCCATTGGCTATATTCATGATGAAATCGCTTTGCTAATAATCCCAGTTGATTCCATTTATAACCCGTATCGGGAAAATCAACGGGGAGTGCTTGCGATGTTAACTCGTACCATTTGAGCACTAATTTACCCCAACCAATAAGGTAAGCGACTGTATCACTTACACTCATTTGTGTACCTGTGATGTTTCCTTCTATGCTGCACACACGGGACATTTGGGCTGGGATTGAACGATAGTCTGCCATCAATTTTGGGAAAACTGAGTAAATAGCCAATTCAAGTTCTTGTTTTGATTGGGGGATAGATGACATCACTACCTCGTCTACATTAGATGCTTAGGCTGAGTTTAACATCATCTATTGGGCTGTTTAGTATTCACCTGTCACAATAAGCTCTTGTTCAATAGATTCAACAACTAAGGCAAGTGTACTATTGTCTCGCTTAAAGCCGACAGAGCAAATGGCCATCGCGCCGTTACCACAGGTTATTTCAGGGTAATCTTCTGTCATTGGCGTTTCATCTTCTGCTACGGGCGCTAATACCCAGCCAGCAGCCAATAAACTCGATTTCACCTCAGCGTATTTTTTGCCCCATAACGCGCTGCTGTCCTGTGCTGGAGCATATAGAGGCAATGCGCCAAGACTTAGCATGATCAGTGGGAGAATTATCTTTCGCATGGAAAACATCTTAGTTCCTATGTGATTTCGGGGGTGATTGATGGTTAATTTTTTAAAGGCTAAATCAACGTCGTGAGGCTTCATCCCACACCTGAATCCCATTAAGCCTTTGGTATGGCTGATAGTCTGTTACTCACAATTAGTGCATTCAAACTATTTATCAATGAGTGTCTCGTTAAATATTTTTTCGTTAAATAATTTAAAAGTAAAGTCAAAGTCGTGGGGCTTCACCCCACACCCGACCAAGGAGGACTGCTCGTCCTATCCTCCTTGGATGCTCCAAGACGCCCCAACGGAGTTGAAAGCCCCTTGTGCTCATTGCCAAATTTGCTATCGCTTCCGAAGGATGCGTCCCTGCACCTGCGAAAGCTAGTCGGTCATCCATGACCGAACTCACACAATTTGTCTATTCGCCCTGCGGCAACTCCGAGGGGAAGTGTATTCTGTTACTTCGGAGTTAACTGTGAATTCTAAAAGATTCAAGCCTGTCCTGTCTTTCTTACTATGTGGTTTCGATTGGTCGCTTAGCGCTTGTGAGCGTGTTAACAGCATATATTATTCATGGTCCCTCTGTGCATTATCCTTATGTGCATTAGTTGGGGGAATTATGGCTGTTCTTGTTTATTCGTTTTTCCCAATATTTTTCATACAGTATCTGTGTCGATATAAAAATAACAACGAACACACCCGTATCAATAATAAATTTCAATGGTTCAAAAGGATCGCTAAAAATATCGTAGTGAAAATCGAAGTATTTGAATAATAATTTTGAACCAATAAAAGCAAAAATAAAAGAGGTAAAGAACTTCAATGGTTTTTCCTCAAAATATGTTGATAAATTAACCATTCTCTTTGGCGCGTTTGTACTCTTGTTGGGATTGATAAATTCCCAGAATGATCAGGCCAAATACGAAATAGAACAATTTTTGCGCTGAAAACTCGATTGTCAACGTAGGATGTTCTAGGTGGCGGTATAGAATACTGTGAGAAATTGCCTCTGTTATCGTCAGAATAAATGGATAGCTAATTAATGCAATAGACGATATTTTCGCGAATTTGTACGTTTGAGGTTGTTTAATGAATTTTGCAATAAATAGTAACGCAAATGATAGCGTCAGATTGCTTATCCATAAAATAGCCGCCGTAATTCGTACTTGAGTATGACTTGCTTCTTCCGCATCGGGATAAACCTCTAATATCTCCTGCAAGTAGCTTGCTGGGCTCACTAATCCCCAAACAGGGTAAAGGCATAGCAGCACGGCAGTGAGCATTAAAATATATCTGATAAACATCCTTTTTCTCCGACAGATTCTGCTTAGAAAGCAATACTTGTTATACGAATCATTACCTTAGCATTGTTTTTTACAAGTTGCGATTGCTTTAGCTAAAACTAAATTATTGTGACAAAAGTTTTTTAATGGATAGCTAAATTTAAACATGAACTAAATATTTCAGGCTTAAAGCAGTAAAAATAGCCCTAGGCCATAGACGCTATGTGTCAGTAAACTTAGCCACCGAGCTTTCCATGGTGAAGGTGTTTTATTTGCTGCAATCCTAAATCCAAGACAAGGTTGAATGACATAGAAAGGAAACACTATGGTAACAAAACCAGTCATTAGTGCAGGTATCAACGTTGGCTCAAATAACCACATTTCCCCAAAGATTAATACATGAATTAAAGCAATAATAATACCGATAAAATAATGCAGAAACCAACCCAGAAAGGTTCTCCTTTGACAGATGGGGTTGCCATAATAGGCCGATGAACCAGCTGACCTCTTTAAATAAAAATAAACCAACGTCCCACAAATGCATAATCAAGAGTTGGATTATGAAGTACGTTTTTTTGCCACCATGACCATGAATCCATTATTAATGTGGCACCAATACCCACTAATATTGACTGTAGCCAAATAGAAATTTCCATTCAGTTTTCCCTCTTAGTATTCTTTCCTGATATTGATATAGTTCAGGCATGGTACAACTTGAAGTTGACTTTAAGTCAAGAGTGAATATTATGGATATTGCAGAGGTATCACGCGAATCAGGATTAGCTCCTTCAACATTGAGATTTTATGAAAAAATTGGACTTATCCAATCCATTGGCAGAAAAGGACTTAGACGTCAATATGCCCCTAAAATCATTAATAAATTGAATATTATCTCACTTGGACGTATTGCAGGTTTATCATTAAACGAAATCACTACGATGTTTAATGAATCGAATCAATTGACCATTGATCGTAATTTACTGGCGAAAAAAGCATCTGATATTGATCTCAACATTAAGCGGCTAAAAGCAATACGAGATAGTCTTAACCATGTAGCAAGTTGCCCACAATCAGATCACTTAGAATGTCCATCATTCCAAAAACTAATGAAATCGGTAAAGTCTTTTGAATCTTAATCTGTGATAGAAATCAATCACTCGCTATGCGTATAAGGAATATTGTGGTCACTTAAATTTAGCAATTGAATTTGACACACTAAGGAGTGAATGATAAATACTTAATCTTGGCAATAACGTTTAACTTATTTCGTGCTAATCAAACTTATTTAAAATAGATGGAGCTGTAAAACAATGGGTGCTACAAGATCTGATGTGCTTATCGTTGAACACCCACCATGTCAACCTTGTGTGATGGAAAACAAATTTATTCTGAAAAGTATTTAACCCAAATCCAACCAGATACTGCCCAATAAATGGATAAGTTTCATATTAAGTCTAAGCTAATTAATTTTAGCCTTAGTCCATCATATATAGATAGTATTAGATTGTTAATTCTTTCTCGAAGAAAAATAAGCCATCACAGCTATCATACTCCCAATTACAATACCTGTAATTCCAAAAAATAAGCCAGCTTCTTGTCCATATATAGCACCTGATTGTAGCAGTGAATAGACAGGTGAAAGACCGAAGTATCCCCCAATCACACAACCAGTTACAGAAAGTAAAAGACCAACCTTAGTTCCAATGTTCATTTTATAAAATCCTTTTTTGGTAAAAATTTACTTGTACATAGACATTACTATTCTCGGTGCAAATGTCTGCCTCCGTGTTTTTCGTGGATTAGTTAAACTAAAGTCTGAACTTCCCGTCAAGCCGCAAACAAGCACTGGAGCAACGTAACATATATAAAAATAAAATAAAACTAACAAACTTTGGTTTGATTTGTTCAAAGTGAAAGACCATAGGCACTTAGTCTTAGTGGCGCGTAAGCTAATCTCACTAAAGAGTGAGACACCTACACCCTTGGTGTTTTTCAAGCTAGTTTTCACTCTTATGTGTGGAGCATGACTGCCTATGTGATAGTGGTATGTATTTTTCCATATGCAGCAGATTACGCAGAAATTAGCAAAGGCGAATTCAACTGCTGACGTGACCTTCGATGACATGGATGTCATCGTAGAGCCGCCATGGATGGCTTCACGGCGAGTCACGGAAGCAGTTGAATTCGGCGTACAAATGACAATGAATAAGCGCTTAATCTTGTCTCTTTAACGTTCAGCTAATTTCGTACCATAAATAAAAACAGCCGAAAAGATCTTTGCGGCTGTTTTGCTATTAGAAAATTTATATCTGAAAACCGCTATTTGAAACTCATCATCCCAAACTTGCTATTCAGCCACCATCGCCATGAGTGCAGGTAAAAACTCTTTATCTAGTGCGGCGATTTCGCTTTGTTCGACCAGCACTTGATTGAGAATGTCATGGCTGGTGAGGGGGTTGGCTAGTACCACACGGAATACCACGGTCGCTTGCCTAAAGTAGCGGGCTGGCTGAATGCGGGTACGGGAGACGAAAGACTTACCCTGTTCGCGTTGGTGCTTTTGAATAAACTGGGTGAGGCCATCGAGCAGCTCGTTAAAGCGAGCGAGTTTTACTGTGTCTGCTTGCTCACAGGCAAGTTGCATGGCGGCTTGGATGCTGGCGGGCACATAACGGTAAGTCAGCAGACAAAGTTCTGGCTCAGTGATTAGCTCAAAATCCTCATGGGCTTTGATTTGTTCGGCAAAATAGCGGGCTTTTTCAAGGCTGTTATTGATTAATATTTCATAACCATCGCGGCCGATGATCTGTAAGCAAGCGTGCACTAACATCGCCATGCCGGGGCGTGAACCTTCCAGCGTTTGGCTACCGAGATCCTTTGAACCACGGCGCAGAATATACTCGGCGTGGTGGGCAATGGCGTGGGCGAACTCTGGGTCTTTAAATAACACCATGCCTGCGCCCATAGGCACGTACATTTGTTTGTGGGCATCGATAGTGACTGAGTCCGCAAGTTCGATACCTGCGAGTAAGTGGCGGTATTTATTGGATAATAAACTTGCGCCGCCCCACGCTGCATCCACATGGAAATGACAATTTAACTCTTTTGCGAGCGCCGCTAACTCTGTCAGTGGGTCAACATTACCGGTTTCTGTGGTGCCTGCCACGCCAACAATCGCTAACACTTTGATGTTCTTGCTAGCAAGTTCAAGGGCGGCTTGGCGCATTTTCGCGACATCGACCTTGTTATCGCTGCCAGTGGGAATGCTGATAATATTGTCGCGACCGATGCCAAGCAGATCGACGGCTTTGCCCAGCGAGTAGTGGCCTCGCTCCGAGACCAAAATCGCTAAATCGTCATAGCCGTAGTGGCGCAGTGCCTTGAGTAAGCCTTCGCGGCTGACGCCTTTAAACTCGCCATCGGCTTTCAATAATTGGTTGCGGGCAATCCACAGGGCCGTGATGTTGGCAACCGTGCCGCCGGAGCAAAATGCCCCGAGGGAATGATTGGCGCTGTGCATCCAGCTTTGATAAAAATCCGTATCTTGGGCATAAATCAAATGGTGCATCATGCCGAGCACTTGGCGTTCAAGCGGCGTAAATGCCTTAGAGGTTTCGATTTTGACCAGATTTTGATTGAGTCCCACCATCATTTTTGACAGCGGCAACACAAAGTAGGGCAGTGCCGAAGTCATGTGGCCGATAAAACTTGGCGCCGCTGTGTGTACCGAATGCGCCACCAAATTTTGCATGATTTCGTCGGTGTAATCGGAGACAAAACGCGGCTGAGTTGGGATCTCAAAGGCTTGAAAATCGGTTTCAATTTCAGACAAGGGTTTTTCGAGCGCGGCGATACTGTCACCCAAAAAGCCTGCTAAGTCCTCGGAGAGCTTTTGCTCGATAATACTCAGCGTTGAGCTTGCATCTTCCGGTGCAGTAAAAATGCGGAGCAAACTTGCTTCGGATGCGGTGGCTTGGCGAGGAAGTTTCTGGGTCATGGGGCTTGCCGTCTATTAATTTTTATAGTGAAACCGCAAATTGGCTCGAAGAGTATAACGGACCAGTGATGCTCGATCAGTGACTCTCAAATGTTCAATCAGCGGAATACCAAAAAGGGAGCTCACTTTACTGCAAGGCCTTTTAGGCATCAAGCACTAATATTTTGTGTTACCAAAGCGTTGCGGCCTAAATAAGCAAAGGCGCCGTTATGGCGCCTTTATGTTTAACTCGACGAGCCACTCATCAAGCCTGAGCATTAGCCCTAAAATTCATGTTAGCCCTAAAATTAGCGCTGGCCTAACATGAGTACCGCGCCGATATTTCGGGCGGTATTGCAAAGGTTTAGTTTGGCATTGGCCAGCACATCATCAAGCGGACTTAAGTGCGGGATGATAGGGAAGATAGCCGCCATACCGTGATCCAATATGGCATTAGCGTTTTCACCGAGGCAGCCCGCGATACCGATAGTGGGAATGCCCTGCAGTTTGGCTTGCTTTAACACGCCCATTGGGGTTTTACCAAACACGGTTTGACCATCGATGCGGCCTTCACCTGTGATCACTAAATCGGCGCCACGGATTTTGTCCGCAAGGCCAACGGTTTGCATTACAATCTCAACCCCAGGTTTAAGCTCTGCATTTAAAAATGCCATTACGCCAAGGCCCATACCGCCCGCCGCGCCTGCACCCGCATGTTCACGCTGATCACTCATGCCACTTTGGGCAATCACATCGGCATAATGGGCGAGCGCGGCATCTAGCTGCTTAACCATCGCAGGCGTCGCACCTTTTTGCGGACCAAAAATCGCCGAGGCACCGCGTTCACCGCACAGTGGGTTATCAACATCACAGGCAACTTCGAAAGTGCATTGGCTCAGTAGTGGATGGGCGTTGGTCATATCGATACGGGCAAGATTGACCAGTGCCGCGCCGCCAGAAGGCAAGGTTTTACCTTGGTCATCGAGCAATAAAATGTCCAGCGCCTGGGCCATACCTGCGCCACCATCGTTGGTGGCACTGCCGCCTAGCCCCAAAATGATGTGCTTTATCCCCCGATTAAGCGCATCACAAATCAGCTCGCCCGTCCCATAACTTGTGGTAAGCAGCGGATTACGTTGCTCCCTCGGCACATGGTGCAAACCTGAAGCTGAGGCCATTTCAATCACGGCAATCGCGCCTTGATGTGGCGATTTGCTTGTTGGATCTGCACGTGAAACTGAAGCAGAACTTGTATTCATAGCCGCGCCCAGAATGCCTTCACCAAGGATGCCATAGTGCGCTTGCACTCTATGCCCCAGTGGCCCCATGACCTCTAAGCTGACAATACTGCCGCCCGTGGCGTCCACCATAGATTGCACTGTGCCTTCGCCACCATCGGCAACGGGTATTTTGATTATGTCGCAGTCAGGTATCACTTGTTTTAAGCCTTGTTCGATGGCGTTGGCCACTTCGAGCGCGCTTAAGCTTTCTTTAAATGAGTCGGGGGCGATAACTATTTTCATTAAAAATCCTACAGCTAAATGGGATAAAACAGGGCTCAATGTTGAACACTAAACCCAAGGCCACTTACGTTGGGCGCAACAACATCCCTGTGCTAAAACTGAGGTGATATAAGGGCATTTATATCCATCACTGGCACATTAATCTGTTGCAATTATTAGGGCGTATAACAGAGATATATCTTGGGCACGGTATGTGCCCAAGGGACAATATTGAATCAAGAACTCATTAATATTAGAGCAACACTAGGCTTAGCACATACACAGTTACCATGGACGTCACACCTTGGATTAGGGTCGCCATAGTTTGGGCTTTATAGGCTTGTTTGACACTCATGCGGCTAAATTGGGTGACGACCCAAAAGAAGCTGTCATTGGCGTGGGAAACGGTCATCGCACCTGCGCCAATCGCCATTACTGTTAATACTCGGCCCATATCGCTACCAAGACCAATATCGCCAAGCATAGGCGCAACCAGTGCAGAGGTTGCGACTAACGCTACCGTCGATGAACCCTGCGCTGACTTAAGCGCGGCAGCGACGATAAATGGCATGAAGATACCGATACCCAGTGCCGACAGTGATGTACCTAAAAAGTCACCGATAGGCGTGGCTTTTAATACCGCACCAAAGGCACCACCTGCACCTGTGATTAAAATAATCGGCGCGGCAGTGACGAGCCCTTGGCTGATGCGTTCGCTAAATTCGCTGATCTTATTCTCACCCTTTAACAGCAACAGGGATAAAAACAGGCCAATCATCAGGGCATTAACGGGCTGACCGAGGAACACGAGCGCATCAAACACACCTTCTTTACCCAAAGGCGCTGAAGGGAAGTTAGCGATAGAACCTAAACAAATTAATACGATAGGCACAAAAATTGGTGCGAAAGCTTTTAATGGACTTGGTAGCGTGCCATAGCTTTTTTTCAGCGTTTCATAGTCACTGGCCTGCGCTTTAAGTTCTTCTGCGCCTTCACCATCGGGCTCGACATCGGCAAAGCGGTTTGCCCACAACATACCCGCGAGTGCCGCAACGGCGGCCACAAAGAGACCCACACCGATCACTAAGCCTAAGTTGGACTCTAAGCCTAAGTTGCCTGCCGCGGCGATAGGGCCTGGTGTTGGTGGTACAAAGGTGTGAGTGGCGTAGAGACCTGTGGCTAAGGCAACGCTCATGGAGACACTAGAGACCTTCATGCGGTTCGCCATCGATTGTTTCAGTGAGTTTAAGATCACAAAACCCGAGTCACAAAAGACCGGAATAGACACGAGATAACCGATAATTGACATAGTGAGTGTCGGGAAGCGTTTACCTAATATCTTGATCACCACATCGGCCATGGTGATGGCGGCGCCACTTTTTTCCAGAATAATCCCTATGATAGTGCCTAAGACGATCACTAAGCCGATATAGCCTAAAATATTGCCAAACCCTGTAGTAATGGTTTTAGCGATTTCTCCGCTCGGCAAGCCATAGGCGAAGGCTGCGATAAAGGCGGCCAGAATTAAGGTTAAAAAGGGGTGGAGTTTAAATTTTGAGGTCGCGATAACAATAAATGCAATCACGCCGATGAGAATAAGCACTAAGTTCATAGTTTGTCCCGTTCAGTTCTTGGCTGAAGTTTTTGAGTAAGTTTTTTGACTTATAGTGTAGGGCGCAGTGCTTATTTGGGCCTGAGTCCAAATGAGGGCTGCTTTAAGAACAGCCTATTATTGTGCAGGTATGTTTGAATAGCTTTGGCTAAATCCACGGAATTACCGCGTTATGTTTTGCCATTTTTGTGCTCATGCACAAAAATGCTTAGGTGAATTCGAATGCAGGAGGAGGCGTTTTGTCGGTAAGGGAGGCGCTTGTCGATAAGGATTGGCAAATAGGGCTATTTGCCAATCCTAAACAGGAGGGACTTAACTCGACTCTTTATTGACGACGAATAAAGGATTCTACATAGGCTGCGGTGCGGGCATTGAGTATGGGATCGGCAGATGCAGTAATGCCCTTAGGCAATAACAGTGGGTTAAATATGCCTTTATCGCACTGTTGAACTTGGGGATCGCTGTCTCGCTCACCGTTAATCATCACTTGGCCTACCAGTAAACGCTGGCGAGTTTCAGGCCAGATCACAGTTGGGTCATTAATCTCATCCCCCATTTCGGCGAGTTGAATATAAAGGTTCCATTGTGCTGGCTGGGTTTTAATGCGCTCGAGTAATTCCGCCTTTAAAAAATCATCACTGTGATTGGCAAGTTCACTGGCTGACAGCGCGGCAGTACCAGCGACAGGTTCAAAAATCCATTTACCCGCGACCGTTTCACCTTGTTGAACACTGTTTTTTGGCGTGCTGAACAGGAAACTATTTACACCGAAGTAGCGGCTGTTGGCAAAACTTGGGCTGGGAGGCAACTGTTTAACGTAGTCGAAAAAAGCTTTAGCGCTGGGTTGATTATCAATAAGCCACTGTTTGCCTTCAGGGCCTTGTTTCACTTTGGTCTGAAAGTTAAAAAACTCTTCGAGATTTTTGGCAAAGAAAACGGGAACGTTAGTGGTGACAAAGTTAAGGTTTTCTTTATCGCCGTCAATTTTGAGTGACATAAAGCGCCCAGCGGTTTTATCTGAGATCTGCGGATTTGTACCGCCGAGGGAAAAGCGGGCTGTGACCTTGATACTATCTTGATTAAAAAATGGAATTGCCAACGTTTGTTGTAATTGTGGATTCGGTTTAAAACTGCCCGAGGTACAAAATCCCTTAGTGTGATTACGCAGTTTGACATTTTTGCCCGCCTCGCGACTTGCCGCATCGGGTGTGCCGTTGACGGCATCGACCAGTTCGGGAATGGTTTTCTCGGCCGCGATTAACGAAGGTGAAGTCAGCGCAATGCCGCTAATGAGACAAGCTTTGGCGAGTAAAGTCAGTTTGATTGAGGTCATTATCATTCCTTTCAATGGACTAAGTCGAGAGCGCTAGCATATCGACGCGATACTATATGAAAGGATAGGAAAGGGGATACGGTATAAATCTTTCAATTAATTTTTTAGTACAGGCCAAGTTTTACTCAATTGTTCTGGCCATCAGGTCGGCGCCGTCATCTGCGGGCTTTTTTCTGGCTAATCTGTTGAGTTGCTAAGTCATTTGAGCGTTAAGTTAAGCGAGTCGAAGTATCAATTAATTGCCCAAGATACAGGCTTAATAATCCATGCAGGGATTGAATGTCGGCTTGGGTGATTTGCTGAATTTTATCGAGGCGATATCTCAGTGTATTGCGATGAATAAACAGGGCATTAGCGCATTGCTGTGCATCGCCAAAGTGGGTGATGTAAGCCGCTAAGGTTTTTCGTAATTGGCCGTTTTTATCCGCCTTGGCGAGTTGCTGATAGGGCGTTGCCAGCGCCTGACCGCGCCAGTCATGTTTTAGCCCTGCAAGTAACACTTGTAGAGAATAATCTTCAAATAGGTATTTATTCCCTTCTGCATTGAGCTGCTTACCGAGTGCTAAAGTTTCTTGAGCCGTGTGATAGGAGCGCGCTATCCCACCTTTTTCGGGGAAGAAATGGCCTAGGGCAATTTTAAAGTTTAAATCCATTTGGGCAGGTAAGCGCTGTAACAGCTTATCGATGCGCTGATTTTCAAGCTCAGGATCCCATTGTTTTCCATCTAAAAAAGCAGGCTTTAGGATCACCAACTGCGACATTGAGGTCATGGCAATCAAGTTACCACGGTCAGGATATTGCAATAGATGCAGCACTTGCTTGAGGGTTTCACTGACTCTGGGGCTGCGTTCATCGGCGGGCTGAGTGGATGCCTCAGCTAAGAACAAGGCCGATGGGGTTGTGTCGGTTTTTAAATGGTGTTTCTGGATGTTTTTCTCGCTGATCTCAATAATGGCCGCGACTCTTGGCAGGCTGATATCAATGTCGAGCTGTTTTGCCCAGCGGTGCAACTGTGCATCATCGGTTTCTGCTTTGATCAGTTGCAGAATAAACTCTTCACGCTGGCGATTCTCCCATTGCAATTTATCCTGCAGGTTGGCTTGTTCAACAATCATTTCGGCGGTCATTTTGAGTAACTCACCATAATGGGTGAGCTCACGTGGATCACCGGTAATGCCGACAACGCCGATAATTTGTCCTTGATAATGTAAGGGTAAATTGATGCCTGGCTTAACGCCATGCAGCCCTGAGGCGACTTCTTGACTGATCTCCACATTGCGATTTTGGGCAATCGCCAGCAGCGCGCCTTCGTGGGTTGACCCTATACGCTTAGGGTCGCCTGAGCCTAAAATCACCCCTTGGCCGTTCATCACATTGATATTGTGGCCAATGATTTTCATTGTGCGACTAACAATTTGCTTAGCGATGACAGAATCAAGTAGATACATACAGGCGCCTAGTGGGGTTGAAGGTTTAATAGGGATGCAATACGCATTCTTAATCTGGGTAGCATATCGCGTTCAAACTCAGGATGCTGCTTAAGCCAAAGATTATTACGCGGGCTTGGGTGCGGCAAGACAAGATACTTAGGCCAATATTGCTGCCATTGCGCGCATGCTTGGGTCACTGTTATTGGTTTCAGTTTGGGGATGGCTTTTACTTTAGCGCTGGTCGAAATTTTACTGCTGGTTGTTTGAGGCTCAGTGATCGGCAAAGTGGGGTTTACGGCCTTGGACGATTCGCGCGGTAGATGATAGTCGATGGCATATTGGCCGAGGATCACAATTAGCTCTATTTGCGGCATTAGGGCGAGCAAGGCCTGATGCCAAGTGGCAGCACATTCGGGGCGCGGTGGTTTATCACCCTGCTTTTTACCGTTTTTTTCGATACTGCCCGGAAAACAAAATCCCATAGGGATAATGGCAAAAAGATTGGGGTCGTAGAATTGCTCCCGCGTGACATTCAACCAAGTGCGCAGCCGTTCACCGCTGGCATCGTCAAAAGGTATGCCTTTATGGTGGGTTTTCACGCCCGGAGCTTGGCCTGCAATCAAAATCCGCGCTTGGGTACTGGCCTGCAATATCGGCTTGGGCGCTAAGGGTAAATGGGCCTGACATAAAGTACAGGCACTGATTTTTGCCAGCAGTTTGGCCATTGATGCCGAGCATGATGGCGATACAGTTACGCAAAGTGGCGATGGCGTTTTAGTGAGATTCGTCTTAGTCAATTTAATCGCTAATTTTATCGTTGCTCATTCATTTTCAATCAGGATTGGAGCATCATCACTGTTTGATATACCCAGTAGCCAAAAAGAGAATAGCCAAGGATTAAACTGATATAACTTAATATCTTAGGAATTTGATTTGTGCTTGAAGCCAAACAAATGTGGGCCAGCACAATCGTAAAGAGGGCTAATGGCGCAATCACATAGCTCAAAGCTAAGATGAATAATGCCCCTAGGCTGATGATCCAATCGGCATTGCGATTGGTGGGTTTATCGATTTGGCAAAGCTGTAGTGGCAATAAAATCAGTCCAATACCGACACAGATAATACCTAAGTTAAGGGCGAAATCACTCCAACCTCTATGATCATAAATGGCTAACGCAATGGCAATTAATGGCACTATTAGTGCGCTTAATACATGGCGTTTAGCAAAAGTGGCGCTGCGATACTGACCCGCAAAAAAGAATAAGCCCTGTAGAAACAGATTGATTAAGGTAAAACCACCTAGGCCTAAAATGATAAATAGGCTCGCTGCGCCACCCGATGGGTCGAACGCCATGGCGGGTAAGGGTAATAGGCTTAGCCCCACTAGTGCGGGAATTGATAACAGCCACTGAGATTGGGAGATTGAAGAATAAATACGCATTGGCTCAGAGGATTAACTAAAAGATTGAATTAAGATCCGCTAAAGTGAGCCAAAACTCAAGGATTAAGGTTTTTATGGGCGGACTTTCGCGCCAGAGTCTGATCTTATTCAAGATTTTTACTGTTATCTGCCATGATGTTATCGCTTTAAAAGATAATGCTGCGCTTAAACAAAAGCCCGCAAAATGCGGGCTTTTCGTATTATCAACAGTATCGATTAGAGTTTGTAACTCATGCTCAGCATGATCATTTGCGCTGTGTAGTCATGGCTATTGCTGCCAAAGCCTACGACGTTCCAGATCCCATCGACGGCGATATCATTGGCGGCATCATTGTCTTTATAATTCTCAATTTTATAATCCAAGCGCAGCGCCATTTTCTCGGTGGCTTGATATTGAGCATATAAGTTAATGTTGTGCACTTTGGCAAAATAATCGCCATAGTCGCCTGTGATACCTTGTCTGACTTGAGTGTTACTGTCGGAGTTTGAATAAGTGTAATCCAATCCCATGCGTAACTTGTTCTCAAGCAAGTTGTTGTAGCTCAGGCCTGCCCCGACCACATCTACATTGTCTTCAATGAATCCTGTCCATGTTGGGGTGCTGTAATTACTGCTTCCCGCTTGTTCAGACTCAATGATTTGATAGTTGTAGAAGGCTGTCGCCAATAAATCATCGGTGATCATGTAGCTGATGTTGGCATCATAACTGGTGTCTTTTGACTCAGTTAAGCCAATAACTGTGTCAGAGTAGTCATCTAATGCGTAACGGGCACCGAAATCTATGGTCAAGCTGTCGATTGGCGAGTGGGTGACTCGAGCTTCAATCTGGGTTCTGTCGCGGTTAGCCAGATTGTACTTACGTAACAGGCTGTTGGTTTCAGAAGATGTCCATTCAGAAGCTTGATATTGCGAGCCATCACGCTGACCGTAACTGCCCTTAACCCACATATCCTAAGTTTCAAAGCTGTTAACGCGTAAACGTGCCCAAACAGTATTTTCATCTGTGGTTTCACGGTCTTGATAATTACGGTCATCACGTTTGAAGTCATAGCCGCCATCAAGCTTCAGTCCATGGGTAATACGATAATCCGCCGCCACTTTGAAGCGTTGGCTAGTGTTATCGTAAGGGGTGTTATAGGCCACCTTACCATTAACATTGTTGATGCTGACTTGGGTCCACTCTTCAATTTGAGTATTGTTATCACGGTCGCTATAGTCGTAGCTACCACTTAAGCGCAGTGAGTTAGTCACTTTACTGACGACTTTTAAGTTCAACCCTGTGAGGTCAACTTTGGCATCAACGGCCTCTGTTGGCACTTGATAGCCATAGCCTGAAGTGACTAATGCTTGGTCTTGACTCATTTGTCCCGCAAGCACACGACCTGTTAACACATTGGTATTGTCGTTGTATTGACCCATGAGCGACACTGTGTGTGACTGGTTGTCAGGGTCAAGGGCGAGTGTGCCAGAGGTTTGAGCACCAAAAGTTGGATTGAAGGCACTGTCGAAGTTTAACTGGTTGTACTCGTTCTTAAAAATTGAGCCATTGTAGTTAAGTGCAGTGAACCAACGATCGCCTTTTAGTTTAATGCCAGCTTCAATGGAGTCAGTGGTGTAATCAACTGGCTCAGCTAACATCATGAATTGGTTAAAGAATCCACCTGATGTTTTTTTCAAGCCGGTTTTTTCTTCACGCATGTAGCTCACATGCGTACTCCACAGGGATTCACCTTGATAGTCAAAACCTAACCCTGTGCGCTCACGTTTGAGCGACAGTTCTAAGGCATTTAGGTTGTCCATCAGTAACGGCATCTGGCTGCTTGAACCCGCAGTTACCCAGTTGTCTGGCAAGGTTAAATTATCGCTGCCGACACCAGAGTAGGGCGTTAAGGCACTATTACTGTTGTAAGTGGCGATTTGGCGATAGTTTACATTGACATTATACTGGCCTTGTTTGCCCGCATTGACATCTAAACGGCCACCATCCATGCCCAGTTGATAAGCTTCAACGCTGGCTTGATAGCCTTTCTCACCACGGAAGGTGACATCGGCATCAAATTTACCCGCAACTTCGTTTGAAGTCCCAAAGGCATTCGCCGAGCGAATATCCTCTTCGCTGTTGTAACCTACGCCAACACCCACAGTGCCAGACGTACCCGTTTCAACAACGCAGCCTTTACAGCTCCAAGCGGACATTTTGACTTTTTCTGTATTGGCATTGGCTAGGCCATACCCGTCGGCCGCTATTGCAAAACCTGTGTTTGCTAGTAACGCCAGAGTGATCAAATTGAGTTTAAATTTCATTTTCTCGTCTCCTTAGCGCTGTAATAGCTTGCCAGATGGATGGTTTGAACCATGGACCTGACTGTGGCAATTTAAACAGCTTCTTCCACCCGTAAAGGCATTGTCGCCGACGTTTGAACCTAAACCAGTGTTACCTAAGTAAGCATTGCTGGCGTGGCCATCGCTAGCGTGACATTGCTGACACAGCTGCGGTGCGCGGGTTTTCAACATGGCATCATTCACACTGCCGTGAGGATTGTGGCAAGTCACACAGTTCTCAGTGACGGGTGCATGTTCCCACAGTTTTGGGCCGCGTTTCTCGGCGTGGCAGGAGTAACAGGTTTCGTTAATGCTAGGCTTGTTTAGATCGGAATCTGTCATGCTCCCATGGGGATTATGACAATCGCTACAGGTCATTTGAGCCCATTTTAGTGGGTGACTTGAGCGTTTATTCATGTCTGCTTTTTGCTTAGTGTGACAGCTAGTACAGACTTCCATTTCGGTGTTTTTTGATAACACAGGATCTTTTGCGACGTGCACTTGGTGGCATGAGGCACAAGCGACATCGGCATTGTCATGGTGACTACCGTTCCAAGATACGCGTTTATCATCTTGGTGACAGCTCATACAGACACTGTTTTGTTTTTCTGCACTTAAGGTCGATTGCTTACCAAAAGTGATCATCGGCTCGTTGCCGCCTTTATTGTGTTGACCCATAGGACCATGACAGGCTTCACATTGCAGGCCAGCCATTGGGCTCTTTGATGAATCAATGGCGCCATGGACACCTTTGAAGAGGTCCATCACTTTTTCAGATTTTTTGTGGCACATCAAACAAGAATCAGCACCTTTAGGGGAGTAGCTGCCTTCGGCAAACTTCTTATCTAAGGTGGCTTCGACTTGCTCTGGAGTCATTTTGTCATCCCACTTTGAGGCGTGTGCACTCGGTGTGATGCATAAAGACATCACTGCAGACATTGCCATGGAGATGACAAGTGCCGGCAGTAGGTTTTTCATTTTTAGGCTGTTCTTCATAATAGGCTTCCCAATTTGTCCCAACAAAATTCAAGAAAGGGGGAGCGAACTCCCCCTGCTTGGGCAAATTACATCTTCACCTGAGTGTGATCTGTTGGTGTGGGTTTGTGACAGTAGAAACAGGTTTCTGACTGCGCCGCTTGATTGGCTTGAACATAATCACCGTTCACAATCGCGCCCATATTTTCTAAGCCGTGGCCAATAGATTCTGGTGCGTGGCATGAAGTACAAGTGGCAGTGATTGGCGTGGTGTATTTACCCGCAGTTGTTGCCAGAGCGCCTTTGACCTTGAATGCATCTAGGTTGAAGTCGTTATGACATTGGGTACATTCTTTGATGACACCTTGTTTACCATGAACAACGTGTAATTTCATCTCCAACGCACCTTTGTTTGCACCACTTGCATAGGTACCATCTGGGGTATGACAAGCGACACACGCATCCACACCGACGATTGGTTTACCGCTGGCATCTTTTGCATGTGATAGCTGTTCTGTCATAACAAAACCTGCATGGTGGCCTTTGTGAATTTCGAAGCTATCACCGTGACAACCTTGACAGGTACCAAACTCAACTGAGTTAACATGACGCATGCTCGGTGCTTTACCAGACTTAGTGCCAAAAGCCAGTTCGGCTTTCATGCTCGTTGTTGCGCTGTCTGCGGTACATGCGGTTAAGCTTGTACCAGTGCTACACACTTCTAAACCGATAATGGTAAAGGCGGTATCAGTATCGCCTGCACCGAAAGGTAGAACGGGTGTTGTAAAGACTAATTTACCGTCAACTAAGGTTACACCTTCTTGCAGTGCGCCATCTTTGACTAAGTCTTTCGCTATTTTCGCTTTACCGCTACCTGGACTTGGGTTGTAGCCCATGATCGGGAAGTTAGGGCCAACGTTGGTAACGGACTCTAAACGTTTAATCTTATCTTGAACGGTTGCCGCATCAATTGCGTTACCATCTTTGTCTAAGATAGACACGGTTAATACTGCAGTATCATCAGCTTGACCAGCAAGTGCTGCTGACATACCTAACTGAGCGATAACGGCTTTTTTGTCTGCAGTCTTACCTGTGTGCAGTTCTGCAGTCCAATCGCTGTTATGACAGGCGATACAGTTAGAGTTATCTAGCTGTTGTGAGTGACCTTTACCGGCAGCAAAGTCCACTGCGCTATGGCAGCTTCCACATGAGGCAGCAGTTGGGATACGTGACCAATTACTCCAATCAGGCGTAGCCTCATTTGCAGCGTGACAGCTTTGACAGCTTTCTAATGAGCCTAAGGTGAGGTCTTTGTGTTTAGCGTGAACGAGAACATTGAACTCTTTACCTACACCGACTTTTCCGGCTGTGTGGCAAGTTGCACAGTAATTAACGTCAGAATACGCGCCGCCATGTTTAACATTGGCTAAATCTTGGTGACAAGTATTACAGCTTTCTGTGGCGACAATTTTGCGACTGTATGTTGGCAGTGCGCCAGTATCGGCAGTGAAGTCGACAAAGGCGTTACTGTTTGGTACTTGAGTACCATCGGGAAGCGGAGTGTTATAAGCGCGGATTAATACTCGTTGAGCTAACTGTTCGTTATAGGTGACTTTAGTGTTAGCGGTCAGGTTCATACTAAAAGTATAACTGTAGTGACCGTTTTTCTTGTCAACGAAAGTCCCTGGGCATGTTGCAGCGACATCACAGGTTTCATCACCAAAGTATTGCCATTGTGACGCATTACCTGCACCAGTTGCACCTTGTGGGATTAATTGTGCTGCGGCAAAACGCATTTTTTGTAGGCCAACAACGGGTAAATCATTTTCGTTAGTGACGGTAAACTCAACACTCGGAATACCGTTAGTGACGACAGATTTGTCAAAGGCGAAATTAAGGGTTTGAATCGCTGGAGCAGGTTCGCCACCAGGTTCACCGGGATTACCATCATTACCATCGCTGCCACCACAGCCCGCTAAGGCCATAGTGACTGCACTTGCTGCTAACAGCAGTGCGATTTTAGTTGTTTGTGCGTTCATCATTTTTTTCCCTGCATAGGTTTGGCATTGCTTAAACGCTATGTTCTAGAGCCAACAGATTCTATGTCTGTGTTTTTGGTCACTAGAAGCGACTTAAGTGGATGCTGGAAATAGAATTCCCCAAGGAAAGGCTAACCTAACATGACCTTAAAATCTCCAAGGCCTTTGCTAATGTGTGACTTGGATCTTTCTATTTCTAAAGAGGTATTTAAAGCGAGAGGTAAAAATGATTTTAGAACAAAAAAACAGCGGGGTTTTGAAAGGGAAGAATATAAAGAGAGAGGTAACAACCTCTCTCTTTAATAACAATAAAAACATTGCTCTGAATGAGAGCGTTACACCTGTTTAGTTACCGTGGACTTCACTCAATTGAGCTGGTGTATGGCAAGTCGCACAGCTTTCAGATGCACGGGTTTGCACATCGGCTGCACTAGTACCGTTTAAGATACCACCGTTAGCTTCAATATGAGATTTAGCGGCATCAGAGAGATATTTCTGGTGACAGCTTAAACATGCGCCAGCATCAGAAGAGACCCAAATATCGGTACCGTTATTGTTGATGTCACCAAAACGCCATGTGCGTTCAGGTGCACGGCCTAAGGTAATACCTGTAATGACGTTTGATTTATCTACAGTATGACATGTAGCACAATCAGTTTTAAGCACAGTGCCCGATTGTACGCCTGCATATTTTAGATAATGGCCTTCACGTTCGTGAGCTTTCCAAGCAAAGCTAGTTGGGATTTTGCCACCAGGATAGCTTGAATCGGCTTTAAGGGTTTTGTCTGATGTATGACAAGTTTGGCAGTTTACACCATTGTCATAGTGGTGAATTTCTTGATTGTGACAACCTTGACATTTTGTTGGGTCAATAATATCACGACGAGTAGCTGCTTTAGCTGTGCTATCCACTGCATTATCTTTCCAAACGAAGTGATAAGGAGCTTCTTTGACTGGGACTTTGTGTGTGTTAGCTGTCGCACAATCTGTCATCACAACATCCGCAACGCCATAGCCACCATTGTTGAAACATACTTCCAATGTTGACCATAGTTCGAATGTTTTACCATTTGCATCTGCGGGTAAATTGAACTTAGTGCCAGTCAATGAGTAGGTTTTATTGGCTTCGTTATAGGTACCTTCACTTAGAGCAATGCGACGGTTACTGTAAGAAGCCGTAGCAGAACTCGGGAAGTCTTTATTAGAATCCCATGCTACTACAACACGCGAGCCCTGGTTCACGAAGGCTTTGTCAATCGCATTGCCATCTTTATCAATAACTTGAACATCGAAAGTGATTTTGCCTGTGGTGTTGACACCTACATTGCTGAACTTAATACCCATAGTTTTAGTGTCAGAGTAAGCTTTCAGCACATCGCCATGACGTTTAGCCGCACTGCCTGTTCCACCATAGGGTTGAGTTGCATTATGACAGGCAACACAGTCATTGCTGCTGTGGTGAGCAGATGGTTTTTCAGTGTGACAACCAATACAGGCTTGATTACTTAAATCAGCCTTAAATAGATCGGCATTAGCTGGCGCGTTCGTTCCTTCTACGTGACAGGCTGCACAATCCGCGGCAGGTTTTAATGGGAAACCAACCTTGCCATAGTCAATGACTTTACCGCCATACCCCACAATTTTATATGGTGCAGGAACTTCCGCTCCAGTTTCATCATAGGTATGACGTTCGCCACCTTTATGGATAGCATGAATCATGTAAGTAAATTCAATGCTATTGCCTGATTCAGGGTCACCAGATGTTGCCGTATGGCAAGATGCACAGTTCTCAATATCAACTCTGCGGCCGCCGTGTAACTCTAAACTTTCTGGTTGGTGACAGGTGTAACAGGCTGTTATTGAAACAACGTTACGTGTTTGGATTCCTTCTGTTTTACCTGTTGAAGGCTGCCAGTCAAAATGTGCGTTTGCTGAAAGTTGTGGTAACTCAAGCTCTAAGGTTGCACGTTGAGTCGCTTCAGCGCTGTAAGTGATGGCTAAGGGCTCAGTGACATTGGCGATATTGGCTTGATAGGTATAACTGTAGTTGCCATCACCATGATCGACTAAACATGTATCACACTTGGCTGCAGCTTCAACGTTGGCTTGATATTGAGCGGATGGATTGAGGTTATCCACGCCAGAAGGCACTGTGCCAGGTTCTTTTTTCGTATTGATATAGGCTTGCCATTGGTAACCGCGGTCAGCGGGTTTTGCTGGATCTTCTGTTGCTACTGTTACGTGGCTAAGTTGCGCAATACCAAAGCGAATGTCGTGATCTTTATTCAAGCCAAGTACAGCCACACCATTCGCATTTTCTAATGTGAAATTAACAGTCACTTTACCTGCATCGACTGTGGCGTTAGTGAAACTTGCTTTCAGTGTAGGAGTTGAATCGATATTAACACCGACAACGCCAGGTTTTCCGTCTTCACCATCTTTACCGTCACTACCACCGCAACCGGCGAGTAGTAGAGAGAGTAAACCGGCACCCAACATCGCTTTTGTTGCGGTATTGAAATTGAACCGTTTCATCATGATATTTCCCTGCAATAGTTGTAATCATCATCAAACGCTTAGCAAATAAGAATAAATCTCATTACCCGCATAAGATGTGTGGAATTAGTTTTCCATCTGTAAGGCTAACTAAGTCACTGGTATTTATCAGTCACTTTAGGCGGGTAATGTGACTGAGATCTGACTATTTCTTTAGGAGTAGATGGCTGCATCGTATGAGTTCCTTTTATATCTGCAGTTGCTGGCCTTTTTAGGCCAGCATCATAGGGTTAGTCTATTGGATGCACTTTCAACACGTCCGCGACTCCGCCCTGCCCATGACAGAAAGCACAGGTTTCAGTTCCTGCGGTTGCATCGGATTTTGTACCTGCAAAAACAGCACCTTGCTGCGCCATGTGGTTATGAGTGCTGGTATCTGAATGGCAGTTGCTACACACAGCGGCAATTGGGCTGGTAAAAGTGCCGTTATTGAGGGCAAGGGGTTGCACCGCTGAATTTAAGGGGAGGGCGACGGTAGAAATTCCCGCAGTATCGTTAACATGGCATTGGGCACAGTTACCGATTTTTCCTGGGTAGTTTAGGCTTTCAAACCCTGTGAATTGACTGGTGTGAATACCGTGGATCAGCTGCTTAAAGTCAAATGACGTGATTGAAGGATTGGCTGCCGTCGCATCGGCCAGCATATTGGCGTTATGGCATAGCTGGCATTGACCATCGAGATCGTTACGTGAGCCGTGAATATTCAGTTTTTGATCACCATGGCAATTACCGCAGCTTGTATTACTGACAACAGTGCGGCGACCCGTACTGCTTAATGCTGCCATATCAAAATAACTGTGGCTGGATTTAATCACTAACACTTCCGCCAGTTCAGTCGTGCAATCAACCAGTACTTTATCTTTGGCACAGACTCTGCCTTGAATCGCAAGTCCACCATGATCCGTTTCAGTGCCTGCTGGCACGGTAAGGCCCGCTATCGTATAGGTATAAATGCCATTAGAGCCTGATATGGGTGTGGATTCCGGCAGTTTAATCGAGCGAGCTGAACGGGTCGCATAATCAAAACTGGTTCCCCAGTTGGCATATATCCTTAAATCATTGATAAATTTTAGCTTATTGGCACTTTCGCTATACACAGTTCCTGTGGCTGGATTCATTAGTTTAACCGCAACAGTGACCGTGCCATTGGCATCCATACTGGCGCTGGTGATACTTGGGCTAAATTGCATCAATGCCGCGTTTTTAGCTTCATCACTGTGTACGCTTGCGGTCCAGTCGGCATTATGACACGCCACGCAGTTACTGTTATCTGTTTGCACTGGGTGTCCTTCGCCTGCGGGGAAATTGATCTGTGTATGACAGGCACCACAGGCTTGTATGGTCGGGATTCTGCGCCAGTTTTGCTGTTCGGTTAACTCAGCCTTATCGACGTGACAGGTTTGGCAGTCACTAATGGGTTGCGGGAAGCCGGTTAAATGTTTGCTGTGGATCATTTGTGGGAAAATATCCGCAGGGTTACTGACTTTTTTGCTGTTATGGCAGGTGACGCAGGTTTCGATTTGATTATATCTACTGCCATGGAAAGCTAGATTACTGTGGCAACTATTACAGGTCTCTATTGTGACTAAGTTGCGGGTGTAAGCGACATTACTACCTGAAGATTGCCAGTCATAATGCTGATTGGTTATAGGTAAGGGCGTGTTATCGGCAAGTTTATCGCCGCCAATTTTGACCACCATTCTTTGGGTCGCTTCGGGCATAAACGTCACTCCATTCATGCCATTAAATGCGGCGCTGAAGGTATAACTGTAGTGACCGTTTTTATGATCTGTGAGACTGCCTGGGCAAGTTGCCGCGCAGGTTTCAGCGGTAAAGTGCTGCCATTCACTGCTATTCCCCGCGCCTGTATAACCTTGGGGGAGAAGCTGCGCAGCAATAAATGTCGCCGATGGGATACCAATCACGGCTTCATCATCTTGATTGCTCACTTGAAAATCCACTTGAGCAATGCCATCTGTCATCGCGACTTTATCGACCATGATGTTAAGGTTAGTTATCGTTAATGCAGGCGGTTTCGCAGGCTCACCGGGATTACCATCTTGGCCGTTATCACTGCCACAGGCGCTTAATAGCGAGACTAAGGCCAGCATAAGACTGAATTGAGTGCGAATTTTTGCAAACTTGTTCATATTTCTATCCTTGGAATGCGCTGTCAGTGCCTAAGTTACATTTGGTAGCTTAAGGTCAAGCCTAAGTAGTGAGCGTTGTAGTCGTGGCCCATATCACCAAAACTGAGTACGTTGGGAATCGTGTCCCAGCTTGTGCCTTGGTTTTGCCAGTTAGCATCTTGATATTTTTCGAATAACCAATCGACGCGCAGCGACATACTGTCGGCAAACTTATATTTGGCATAGGCATTAATATTGTGTTTGCGGGCGTAAAAATCGCCATAGGGACTGGTGATGCCGTAGGTCACTTCTGTATCACTCTGTCCATCGGAATAGCTGTAATCCAAACCAATATCGAGGTGATGATCGAACAGGTTTTGATAACTAAGCCCTGCACCAATCAAGGTCGATTTTTCCTCGGCAGTGCTGTACCAATCGGGTGTCGAGAAGGAATTACTGCCCGCTTGGTCTGAATCGCGCCAATCTTGGTTAACAAAGGCGGTTAAATTGAGGTCACTGCTCAGCATATATTGGGCTGACAAGTCGTAACCGAGATAGGACACCTTTGTTAGACCTACTAGGGTATGATGATAGTCGTCATTAATACTGTGTAAGCTGGCACCAAGAGATAGACCAATGTCGCTCTGATAATCCGTGTGTAAGGTGACTTTCTGTCTTTTTCTATCGGCAAGGTAGGATTTACGTAGCCAAGGATTACTTGAACTTTGAGTGGTTGCGACGGGATGATATTCACTGCCATCTCGCTCTAGTGCTTCTCCTTTCAACCAAGCTGACCATGCGGGCGAATAGCGATAACTTAGTTTAGCAAACACGCCAGATTCATCGACGGATTGGCGGTCGAGTTCGGCATAATCGTTTTCATTATGGCTGTAACCCGCTTCGGCATAAGCCGCTGAGGTAAAACGGTATTTGCTTTTAAGGTCGAGTTTTTTGGTGCGCTTATCATAAAGGCTATTTTGGGCTGTGCCTTGATTAATACTGTCGGTGACGATCTGCGGAAAGTCTAATTGAGCCGTTTTATTATCTCTGTCTTGATAGCTGTAGCTTGCCTGCATGCTTAAATCTTGGTTGATCCGTCCTGAATATTTAAGGTCCATCTCTACAATATCAACTTGGCCATTTAAGGTATCCGCAGGCAGGACGGGCGATGGGCCATTGATGGTGGCAGGAATAAAGGTGTCATCTTGGGTCATACGGCTAAAGCCTGCGTGCATCAATACATTTTGACCATTTGCTCCCCCTGAGGCTTCTGCGGCAACTCGGTAGGCTTTATTGTCGGGGTCGACCGCATTCTGGCCTAAGTATGCTGCACCAAAGGTGGGTGTGTAGGCTGATTGCCACTGCATGGCTTGGTGATCATTTTTATATTGGCTGATTTGGCTATTGAGGCCTGCTTGCCAGCCTGAACCGTTAAAATAAACTCTCGCATCGACTTCATCAGTACTGTCATCAATTGGTTGGGCTAGCATAACGCTATTGGTGAGTATATTGGCACTGGTCTTTTTTGCGCCACTGCGGTCTTCATGCTGATAGTTTAGCGAGGCTTTGTAGTGACTGTTATTGTCACCTTCAGGTGATATTTTGCCAGCGTAGTAACCACCGATACTAAAGCGATCACGTTGAATACTTAAATCTTGGCTAACAAGGCTGCTCTGTAACATAGGCATAGATTGCGTTGTGCCGCCTGTTATCCAGTTATCGGGCAATAATATTTTATCTTGCACTGAGGTATAGGGGCTTTTGAGTTGATTATGGTTATAGTTTGCTAAGCCTCTATAACCCAAGTTGATTTGATAGTTTCCCGGCCTTCCGGTTGTGAGCATGGCAGATCCAGCGTCAAAGCCTAACTTGTCCGCGACCAGCTCGGTTTGATAACCCGTCTGCGTTTTGTACATCATATCCGCACCGACGGCGCCAACGAGACCATCATTATCTGTCCCTGTGCGGTTACCGAAACGGCTGTCCTCACTATCGTTGTAAGCGAGGCTGGCACTGACATTGCCAATATGACCTGTCTTAAGTTGGCATTGCTTACAGCTCCATGCCTCGGTCTTTATGTTACTTCGATTCGCTTCTTGCAGCTCATAACCTTCGGCGTGTGCTTGAGTCAAAACACCGCTTATCGCCCAAGCCAGCAAAGTGAGGGAGAAATAAGCGCTAGGGTGGGACATTTTAGCTGTTCGCATGATCATTCCCTTGTTATCTCTGTAGTAATTTGCCAGAAGGATGGTTAGAGCCATGCACTTGTCCGTGACAATTCATACAGGAATTACCAGAAGTGAAGGCATTGGTTTGATTGCCAAAATAGGCATTACTGCTATGGCCATCCGAAGCGTGACACTGCTGACACAGTTGTGGCGGTTTGCTGATCAGCATGGCTTCGTTCACGCTGCCATGGGGATTGTGGCAATTAGCGCAGTTGTCGGTGACGGGGGCATGTTCCCACAGTTTAGGGCCGCGTTTTTCGGCATGACAGCTATAGCAATTTTCATTAACACTCATTTGCTTCAAGCTTGAATCGTTTAAACTGCCGTGGGGATTATGGCAGTCACTGCACACCATTTGTTGCCACTGTAATGGATGCGCCGAGCGCTTGTGCATATCGGCTTTTTGTTGGGTATGGCATTGGGTACAAATGGCGACTTCATTGGCTTTATCGCTGATAGGATCTTTTGCGGTATGCACTTGATGGCAGCTGCTACAGGCGACATCGGCGTTATCGTGGTGATTGCCTTTCCATGCGGTACGTTGACTGTCATTGTGGCAACTCATGCAGACACTGTTTTGCTTTTGCGCGGGAACAGGGGAGTTAGCGCCAAAGGTGATCATCGGCTCTTTGCCACCTTTGTTATGATTCCCTAAAGGGCCGTGGCAGGCTTCGCACTGCAAATCGGCCATGGGTGAATCTTTCACATTGGGGTTGCCATGAACCCCCTCAAATATTGCCATCACCACGGCACTTTTTTTGTGGCACATCAGGCAAGTATCAGCGCCTTTAGCGGAATACTTACCTTCGGCGAATTTTTTGTCTAATGTCGCAACAACTTCTTCTGGTTTTTTGTCATCCCAAGGGGTCGCTGAGGCCGAAACGCTCGCGATTGATAACAAAATACATAGCATAGCCTTAGCTATGCTTCTGAACTTTAGCCCTATTTCCATGGTTATGTTTTCCCGAGTGCATTTATATTTGTTATTTTTACGCTTTCGATATTGCTAATTTAGCTTATTGAGCTCGGTTAATATTAGAACAAGTGTGTGACACGTGCTTAACATTGCGTGGTCTTTTCACTGTAAAGAAGGATGATTTTACAGGCGATATAGATTAAGTGTGATTTTGATCACACTTGTTTCGGGTGGGATTTGTTTACAGCGTTTTGACTTCTGTGCATCGCTTGATAGTCACTAATGCTAAGGTGCGGATTTTTATTTTCGGTTGGTCGTTTATTCATTGGAATTTTTATCACATAATACCCAACACAATTGAAAACTATTATCGTTACCAATCAAAAATCTTGATCTAGGTAAAGTTATTAGTGTCATCGCTCGGTTACAATGGGCGCAGTTTTTCGAGCTGAACCTGTTGCAAGGTGGAATACGTAATGAAGTTAAGCGAACTCAGTCCCGGCGATCGCGGTCTTATTTCTGAAGTGGGGCGTTTGGCGCTGCCACAAACCGTGAAGCGCAAGTTGTTGTCCATGGGGATCACGCCAAATACGCGTTTTTTATTGATCCGATACGCACCTATGGGTTCTGGTCTCGAACTGGATATTCGTGGTAGTAAACTTTGTATGCGCAGAGATTTGGCAGACATCATTGAGGTGGAAAAGACGAATGGCTAAGCAGTTTCATTGCGTCACAGTAGGAAACCCTAACGCGGGTAAATCTACACTCTTTAACGCGCTAACAGGCGCAAATCAGCAAGTGGGTAACTGGTCTGGTGTTACGGTCGAAAAAAAGACTGGTCATTTCACCTTAAACGGTGCTGACGTCTATCTGACAGACTTACCGGGTATTTACGATCTTCTTCCGGCGGGTAATAGTTGCGATTGTTCACTTGATGAGCAAATTGCGCAGCAATACCTTGCCGAGCAACGTGTCGATGGCATTATCAATTTAGTTGATGCCACTAATATCGAACGTCACTTATATCTCACAGCCCAATTACGTGAACTCGCTATCCCTATGGTGGTGGTGCTGAATAAAATTGATTCGGCTGTCAAACGTGGGATTAAAGTCGATCTAAAGAAAATGAGCCAAGAGCTTGGTTGCCCTGTGATTGGCGTGTGTTCGCGAGATCCTGCCGATGTCGCTAAAGTGCAGGCACAGGTACTCGATTTACTTCAAGGCCGAGTCTCAGAAGCCCCATTAGTGCTTCATTATGATGAACAAATTGAAGCGGGCGTGCAGTTACTCTGCAGCAAAGATGCCCAATTAAGTCGCGGCCGCGCTTTGGCTATGCTAGGTAATGGTTCAGGTTGTGGTAGCTGTAAAAATGCTGAACTGCAGGATGAAGTGAATTCCTGTACTCAGATTATTGCTCAGCAAGGCCATGATATTGAAGTGATGGTGGCGACCACGCGCTTTAATTTCGTTGAACAAGTCTTTCAAGGTTCAGTGAAAGAGTCAGGGTTCCTCACCCTCAGTGACAAATTAGATAAACTCGTTTTACATCCTGTGCTTGGCATTCCTGTGTTCTTGTTTGTGATGTATTTGATGTTTATGTTCAGCATTAATATTGGCAGTGCTTTTATTGATTTCTTTGATGTTTTTGCTGGCGCACTGTTTGTCGATCACTTCGGTTCATTCTTGACGAGCATGGGCTCTCCGGCTTGGTTGGTCACTATCTTAGCGGGCGGTGTCGGCCAAGGCATTCAAACCGTATCAACCTTTATTCCTGTTATTGCGGCGCTTTTCCTCGGTTTGTCGATCCTCGAAAGTTCTGGCTACATGGCGCGCGCTGCATTTGTGGTTGACGGTTTAATGCGTCGTATTGGCCTGCCTGGTAAAGCATTCGTTCCTATGATTGTCGGTTTTGGTTGTTCAGTGCCTGCAATTATGGCGACGCGAACCTTAGGCAGTGAGCGTGAGCGTATTGTGACAGGGATGATGGCACCATTTATGTCCTGTGGCGCACGTCTTCCTGTTTATGCACTATTTGCGGCGGCTTTCTTCCCTGATTCAGGTCAGAATTTAGTCTTCTTGCTGTATATTATTGGTATCTTTGCCGCTATCGGTACGGGTTTATTACTCAGAAGCACTTTATTACCCGGCAGCAGTAGCGCTGTGGTGATGGAGCTGCCAAGTTATGAACTACCTAAGCTGAAAGCTGTTATGGTTCGTACAGGTAAACGCACTAAGAGTTTTATATTAGGCGCAGGTAAAACGATTGTTCTAGTTGTGACCTTATTGAACTTCATTAATGCTATTGGTGTTGATGGTACATTTGGCCATGAAGATAGCCAAGCATCACTCCTAAGTGTCGCGAGTCAAAAAATTACGCCTATCTTCTCGCCTATGGGCATAGAGCAGGATAACTGGCCTGCAACCGTCGGTATTATCACGGGTATTTTCGCTAAAGAAGCGGTTGTTGGTACCTTAAACAGTCTATACAGCAGCGCGGCGCCGACAGATGAAGAGCTTGCACCATTGAGCGAAAGCTTTAATGCGGCTCTGGCAACGATTCCAGCTAACTTGTTTGGTTTAGATCTTGAAGATCCGCTTAAACTGTCGGTCGGTGATTTAACCAATAAAGAAACCGTGGCTGAAGAACAAGGTGTTGCGACATCGACTTTTGGTGCTTTACAAGCAGGTTTTAGTGGTAAAGTTGCGGCTTTCTCCTACTTGCTGTTTATCTTACTTTATACTCCTTGTGTTGCGGCAATGGGCGCCTTAGTGCATGAGTTTGGTTCTCGGTGGGCGACGTTTGCGGCAACGTGGACTTTCTCACTGGCTTATGGTTCTGCAACGGTAGTTTATCAAGCCGCTACCTTTACGCAGCACCCAGTTCAATCAAGTCTGTGGATTGGTTTCTTCTTGTTTGCATTAGCCGCTTTTTATCTGTGGTTGAAACGTAAGGGTAAAAGAAGCCAGCAGATTATTCCTGGGATCCGCATTATCACCGAGTAAGATTTACTGAGTCGGCGTGACTGAATAATAAATGTCAGCTTAGTTAGGTCAAAGATAAAAGCAGCTTTCATGGCTGCTTTTATTGTTTTACTATCGCGGTTATAACCCCAAACAGTCAAAAACCAGAGTTTTTAACCCTAGGCATTGTAACTAGTGGTGATCTGTAGGATCATGCTGGTTTTCTTAAAATTGCCATTGTTCGCAAAGAGGAATTCCATGAGTCATGTGGACACTGAAGTACGTCCGAGTAACTTTATTCGTAATATCATAGATGAAGATTTACAAAGCGGTAAGCACACGAGTGTACAGACTCGTTTCCCGCCGGAACCGAATGGCTATCTTCATATTGGTCATGCTAAATCTATCTGCTTAAATTTTGGGATAGCGCGAGACTATAACGGTCTGTGTAATTTACGTTTTGACGATACTAATCCTGAAAAAGAAGACATTGATTATGTGAATTCTATTCAGGCGGATGTGCGTTGGCTTGGATTCCAGTGGGATGGTGACGTTCGCTATTCATCAAACTATTTTGATCAGTTACATCAATATGCGGTTGAACTGATTAATAAAGGTTTGGCTTATGTGTGTTTTTTGAATGCAGATGAAACCCGTGAATACCGTGGTACGTTAAAAGAGCCAGGTAAAAACAGTCCTTTCCGCGACACATCAGTCGAAGAAAACCTCGCCTTATTCGCTAGGATGCGCGACGGTGGTTTTAAAGAAGGTGAGTGCGCATTGCGTGCCAAAATTGATATGGCATCGCCATTCATGTGTATGCGCGATCCTATCATCTACCGTATTCGTTTTGCCCATCATCATCAAACAGGTGACAAGTGGTGCATTTACCCAATGTACGACTTCACGCACTGTATTTCTGATGCGTTAGAACATATTACCCACTCTTTATGTACATTAGAGTTCCAAGACAACCGTCGTTTATACGATTGGGTGTTGGATAATTTGAACGACTTTCAAGCGCCGAATCGTACTCGTCAATACGAGTTTTCTCGCTTAAATCTCGAATATACCTTGATGTCTAAACGTAAGCTGAACGACCTTGTGACCCGTAAACTCGTGTCAGGTTGGGATGACCCACGTATGCCAACGATTGCAGGCTTACGTCGCCGTGGTTATACACCGGCGTCAATTCGCGAGTTCTGTCAACGTATCGGCGTGACTAAGCAAGAGAATATGATTGAAGTCGGCATGTTAGATGCGTGTATTCGTGAAGAATTGAACGAACATGCACCGCGTGCGATGGCCGTATTACGTCCATTGAAAGTCATCATTGAAAACTATGCTGAAGGTGAACTTGAGTACATTCAAGCGGCCGCTCATCCAAATGATGAGAGCATGGGGACGCGTGAATTAGCCTTTGGCCGAGAAATATTGATCGATGTGGCTGACTTTAAAGAAGAAGCCAATAAACAATACAAACGCTTAGTTACAGGCAAAGAAGTGCGTTTACGTAATGCCTATGTGATTAAAGCTGAACGTTGTGACAAAGACAGCGAAGGCAATATCACGACGGTTTACTGTACTTATGATCCTGAAACTTTAGGTAAAAACCCTGCTGATGGCCGTAAAGTTAAAGGCGTGATCCATTGGGTTGAGGCATCTACAGCTAAGCCTGCTGAATTCCGTCTCTATCAGCGTTTATTTACCGATCCTAATCCTGCTGCGGCAGAGACTGTGGATGAAGTGTTAAACCCTGAATCATTGATCGTTGTACAAGGTTTTGCAGAAGCAAGCCTAGTGAATGCACCTGCGGAACAAGCCTATCAGTTTGAGCGTGAAGGCTATTTCTGCGCTGACAGCAAAGATTCATCGCCGGATAATTTAGTGTTTAACTTAACCGTAGCGCTGCGTGATTCTTTCGAGTGATTTTGCTTAAGTGGATCTGTTTGACTGAGTGAGTCAAACAGATCTGCTAAATCGCTCAGAGCGTTAATTCAACTCAAAAAAGAAGGCCTTGACGGTCTTCTTTTTTATTTTCTGCTACAAATCAATTGCGACGCAGAGCTTGAGTTGCTGTTGATTAAATTTGTGATGAATTAAAATGGTTATTGGTACATAGGACCAAAGCCTAAGCTCCATAAAATGACACTAGTTGCCATTAGCCCCACCAAGAGTACTAAGCCTGCTGTCACCATAGAGCTGGCGTAGATAAAACCTTTCTCTTCGGGGATATTCATAATGATAGGCACCCCCGCGTACAGTAAATACACTGAGTAGGCTAAACCAATCAACCCTACTATCATGATAAACCATAGCACTGGATATAATGCGGCTAAACCGACCATAAACAATGGGGTTGCAGTGTAGGACGCGAGCTCTAATGCTTGGGTGTAAGTTGGGTTAGCATCGAAGGTTTTTGCCATCCAATAGGCTAAATAGGCAAGGGCGAATACGCCTGCAATTAGGCCTAAATACATGCCTGCGGACATAAACAGGGCACTTTGTGGTGTAAGGTAAATAGGATCGCCAGCGCCAGGATTCCAGCCAATGTAAGCCGTAGCTATATAGCTGCACACCGCCGGAATTAAGGCGATAAGTACTACATGGCTTAAGCTACTTTTCAGTGCCTCATGGTTTTTTTCAATTGTTTGCCACTCTTGTTTTGGATGAGTGTATAGCCCCATTAAGTGATTCAGTATCATTATAATTATCCTTGTTCAGCATTGATGAATGGCTCGCCAAACGTCAGACGAGCTGATAACAGCTCTACAATCGAGGTTAAAATAGTGTCCTGTCTCTTTATCCATCGATTGGTTACACATAGAGAAGTGAGAGGCTGTGTGATCAGGATCTCAGTTCTTTAGAG
The DNA here is from genome assembly GCF_025653985.1 of Shewanella sp. SM69. Classification (NCBI taxonomy): domain Bacteria; kingdom Pseudomonadati; phylum Pseudomonadota; class Gammaproteobacteria; order Alteromonadales; family Shewanellaceae; genus Shewanella; species Shewanella sp. SM69. The sequence goes on along the minus strand of NZ_JAKKRV010000001.1, from coordinate 504,671 downwards.
TGTAGATTATTTATTGAACAAAAAGTTCAGCGCGTCAAGTTTACTTAAGCCTAATGCTATAGCTTATGAGTAAATATGCGTAAAATAGTGCGATATTTAGAATGATATTAAGTGAGTCCATGCTGCAACTTCTTGCCCCCATCCACGCATTTCTTCATTGTGAAACACCGCAAACTTGGATTGATGTCGCGATAAAATCAGATTCCTTGGATGAGTTGCTGATCGACCATTGTAACTGTGAGTACTGTGGTAAGGTGTGCATACAAACTTTTTGAGCGACCAATTAATATGAAGAATCTTACTAAAGTGTATTTATATCAGCGTTTCAGTAGTCCTAAGCAGGAGTTGGGTAGCTCATTGTACCGACAAGGAGACGAGCAGCGAGCGTGGCTCGAGAGAAATAAAGATTGGGCTGTAGAAGCTGGGTTGTATGAAGATAAAGGATTGTCTGGGCATACAGGAGCACATTTAGATAAAGGTTCCTTAGGTCGTCTTGTTAATGATATTGAAATAGGGCGAGTAAGGCATGGCTCTATTATTCTAGTAGAACGTTTTTCACGCCTTTCTCGAATGAAGGTATCTGAAACTCAAGAGTTATTGCGGAAGATCTGGAAAGCTGGAGTAACCATTGTAACTGCGAAGGATGATGCAAGATATGGCCCCGAAGGAGAAGATGATCTTGGGATACAAGTTAAGCTTCTGGTTGAAATTCACGGTGCTTTTTCTGAGTCTCAAAATCGTAAAGAACGAGTATTAGGTAGTTACAATAAACGAAGAGATGAAGCTCGAAAAGGTATTACTCCAAATATCAGAAAACCATTCTGGTTGAATAGTGATGGTACTGTTAACGATAAGCATGTCGTTATTAAAGATATGTTTGAGCTATATCTTTCTGGAAATGGGCAACGAAATATCCTAAATCAGCTGAAGGACAAGTATCCTGATTTGCTAGAAGTTCAAAGGATGAACCCGTCAACAGTTATCAAGTGGATCACATCTGATGTTGTTCTGGGTTACTGGCGAATCAACGAAGTTGAGTGTTACAAAGTTTATAAAGCTGCTGTGGATGAGTCGATTTATTACAAGGCTCAAACTGTACATGAAAAGCGTCTACATAAAAATGTAAACCCTAACCGAGAGTGGCATCTCAGCGGTTTAGTGCAATGTGGCCACTGTGGAAATGGATGTTCGATTCAAAAGTCGAAACATTCTTGGCCAGTATTGCGCTGCAGTTACAAGCAACGTCTGGCTAGAAATGCATGTAGTTCTAAAGGAATATTCCCTTACCTTTTGCCTTTATATTTTTTTAGGTCAAACCTTGAACACTTCTTTTTAGCTAGGTTAATGGAGTTAAGTCAAAATGAAAAAGCTAACTTAACTGTTTCAAAGTTAGATATCGAAATAATCAAGTGCAATGAGAAACTACAAGTTCTTGAAAATAAGCTGCTGAGTTCTGAAAACGAGATGATAAACTCGTTACTTAAAGTTATGGAAAAGATTACCGCGCAACTAAATGAATTAAAAGGACAAAGAGAAGAGGCATATAGTATAGCTACAGGTAATAGCATACTTAACTGGGTAGACTTGAAAGATATAACCAGTGATTCAAAACGACTTAATCTATTATTCCAACGACTAGACTCAAAGATGGTGATTAAAGATGATGAAGTTTCATTTGACCATGGGGGCTTAAGAAAAACGATTAAATATCTTGGTTACTCCAGAAAAGATGAAGCTTACCGTATTGAGAAGAACTACGCTGACATGGGCGATCTAGAAGATGAACATGCTGTTATCTTCATTGATGACCAGATTGTGGCTTATGATGAATTAGCAAATATGTTGGAAAAAATGGGGGAAGTGACGCAACTAGAAGCCAATATCAAAGTATTGACTAATTTGCACCCTAAGCAAGTGATTATTGATTAGAACCATAACCTTTAGTCCCTTTGCCTTTCATCTGTGAACGCCTGCTTATCAAGTAGGCGTTTTTTGTTGTATTTTATTGTATTCGATACCTAATTTGTGATTAAAAGCATCAGTTTTTTGATGAGAAATAGGTAAATTGTGATATCGTCTTTGGATTAAGTTGCCGTGTACAGGCATTGCAGCACTTTTCATTACTGGACGATATTTATGGCTGATAACTTCTCTTCTACCGCAGCGTTTCTCTGGTCGGTGGCCGATCTTCTGCGTGGAGACTTCAAGCAATCACAATATGGACGGATCATTTTACCGTTCACCCTGCTAAGACGCTTAGAATGTGTGCTTGAGTCAAGTAAATCCGATGTGTTAGCCAAATATGAAGCCGTAAAAGCCATGCCCTTTGAGGCGCAAGATAAACTACTCACTCACGCCGCCAAACACAGTTTTTACAATACTTCTAAGATGGATTTAAACCGCCTTGGTGAAACAGGCGTGGCCAGTAACTTAGAAAGTTATATTCAATCATTCAGCCCAAATGCGCGTGAGATATTTGAGCATTTTGACTTTTTTAATACCATCGATAAATTAGCAGAAGCAGATTTACTGTATAAAGTAACCAAACGCTTTGCCACAACAGACTTACACCCTGACAATATTAGTAACTATGGCATGGGTTTAGTGTTTGAAGAGTTAATCAGACGTTTTGCTGAAAGCTCCAATGAAACCGCGGGTGAGCACTTTACCCCAAGGGATATTGTGCGTTTAACCACTTCATTAGTTTTCAGTAACGATGATGATGTGCTGACTCAAGCGGGGTTAGTGCGCTCTATCTATGACCCAACAGCAGGAACAGGTGGTTTCTTATCGTCAGGTATGGAATATGTTCATGAGCTAAATGAAAAGGCTTCATTGTCAGCCTTTGGTCAAGAGCTTAACCCAGAATCATACGCCATCTGTAAAGCCGATATGCTGATTAAAGGGCAAAAGGTCGATAATATTAAATTAGGTAATACCTTATCTAATGACCTCCTCCGTACTGATAAATTTGACTATATGCTGTCAAACCCTCCGTTTGGTGTAGATTGGAAGAAAATCGAAAAGTTCATCAATGATGAGCGGAGCGAAAAAGGCTTTGAAGGTCGTTTTGGTGCAGGTTTACCAAGAGTATCTGACGGTTCGCTATTATTCTTAATGCACCTCGTCAGTAAAATGCGTCCGCAGCATGAAGGTGGTTCACGTATCGGTATTATCTTGAATGGCTCACCACTGTTTACAGGTGGCGCAGGAAGTGGTGAAAGTGAAATTAGACGCTACATTCTTGAAAATGACCTACTTGAAGCCATTGTTGCACTCCCTACTGATATGTTCTACAACACGGGTATTTCCACTTATGTTTGGGTGTTATCCAGCCATAAGCCAGCTAATCGCAAAGGTAAGGTTCAGCTGATTAACGCCGCAAAAGAACGAGCTAAAACAGGCGGTCGTGGGCGCAGTGGTGGGGGTGAATCTGCTGAAGAAGTTGAAAATGTATTTTATCAAGCGATGCGTAAATCGTTAGGCAGTAAACGCAAAGAACTTACCGAAGAAAGTATTGATATTATCGTTAAGACCTATGGTCAATTTGTTGAAAATGATTTTAGTAAGATTTTTGACTATAAAGCGTTTGGCTATCGCAGAATTACCGTTGAGCGTCCACTTCAATTGGCGATTTACCCAAAAGACGCACTACGTCTTGAAGCCCTGCAAGCGGATAACGCTTGGGCGAAAATGGATGAAATTACTCAACAAGTCATTCTTGATGCGCTTGCTTCCTTTGAACAAGATAAATACTTGTCTCGTGATAAGTTCCTCAAGCAATTAAAAACCAAACTAGAAAGCGCAGCCAAAGCAGTCAAACTCAGCGCTGTTCAGTTAAAACTAATCGTCAAACATCTTGGTGAGCACGATGACGAAGCTGAAGTATGTAAAACAAAAGGCCAGATTGAAGCGAACCCAGATCTGCGTGATAACGAAAACGTGCCACTCACTGAAACGGTTGCCGATTACTTTGCCCGTGAAGTGCTACCGCACGTACCTGATGCGTGGATTGATACCAAAAAGACCGATGATAAAGATGGTGAAGTGGGCATTGTCGGGTATGAAATCCCCTTTAACCGCCATTTTTATGTGTATGAACCACCCAGAACATTAGAAGCCATTGATGCTGATTTAGATGCGGTATCGGCTGAGATTATGCAACTATTGAACGAGGTGCATTCGTGATGGCGGGTCGTTATAAAGCATATCAAGAATATAAAGATTCTGGTGTTGAGTGGTTAAAAGAGATTCCTATTCATTGGGATTGTAAAAAATTAAAATTCTTTCTTAATGACCTTGTAAGAGGTCCTTTTGGTAGCGCATTGAAAAAAGAATTTTTTACAACTGATGGTATAAAGGTTTACGAGCAAAAAAACTGCATACAAGACAGTGTAGCACTTGGCGATTCATATATATCAGAAGATACTTATCGTGATTTGAGTCGGTTTACCGTGACTAATGGCGACTTGCTAATGAGCTGCTCTGGGACTATAGGCAGGATCGTGGAAGTTACAGAACCATATGAAAAAGGAATTATAAATCAAGCTCTATTAATAATGAGAATTAATGAATGTGCTGTAAACAAAGCATTTTTCAAGCATATCTTTAGAAGTGAGGATGTTCAAAAACAAATAAAAGATAATACCCAAGGTGGTGCTATGCAAAACCTTGTAGCTACTGATGTTTTTAAGTCAGTTTCTTTTACAGTCCCTCCATATGAAGAACAACAAAAAATAGCCAGCTTCCTCGATCACGAAACCGCCAAGATCGACACCTTAATCGCCAAGCAAGAAAAGCTGATTGAGCTGTTAAAAGAAAAACGCCAAGCAGTAATTTCTCACGCAGTGACCAAAGGCATCTCTTATAAAGGGCAGCCAAATGCACCAATGAAAGATTCTGGTGTAGAATGGTTAGGTGAAGTGCCAGAGCATTGGGATATATTTCGATCTAAGAGATTGTTTCCTGAATCAAAAAACAGAGCACCAATCAGCGATATGCAATTATCCGCAACCCAAGATTACGGTGTTATTTCCCAAAAGAGGTTTATGCAATTAGCTGGAAGGAAAGTAGTACAGTAAAATAGTAATCAAGAGCTACGAAAAAAAGTGAATGTTGGTGACTTCGTTATAAGTATGAGAAGTTTTCAAGGTGGACTTGAGCGTGCTTGGGAGGAAGGAGGAATTAGGTCTTCTTATGTAGTGATCAAACCTAGTGAACTTATTAATAAAGATTATTTTCAATATTTATTTAAATCTGTGAGATATATACAAGCAATTCAATCTACTGCCAACTTTATTCGTGATGGGCAAGATATGAATTATCAAAATTTTATCCTAATTGATTTACCGTTCCCTTCACTTGAAGAACAGAAGTATATAGCTTCATTCATTCGTGAGCACATCAATCAAATTGATTCACTTATAGAAAAAGCCCAAAAAGCTATCTCGCTAATGCAAGAACGAAAAACCGCCCTCATTTCCGCAGCAGTTACAGGAAAAATTGATGTGCGTGATTGGCAACCGCAAGGAGTTCAAGGATGAGCCGTTTAGAAAACAAAATTGAAGCCAATAACCGTTCTATCTTAGAGGTACTTGACAACAAAAAATACACGGTTGATTACTATCAACGTGAATATAGCTGGGAGCAAACTCATATTGAGCAACTTGTGACTGATTTATCAAGTGCCTTTTTAGATAACTATGACTCTGCTCATCAACGACAAGATGTTGCTGACTACAACAGTTATTATTTAGGTCCATTTGTATTAAGTGAGAAGTCAGGTAAGCGCAGTATTATTGATGGTCAGCAACGCTTGACATCACTCACGCTATTTCTTATCTATTTAAACAATAAACAGAAAGAGATTGGCTTGAATGAAGCGATTTCAGGAATGATTTTTTCTGAGAAATTTGGTCAAAAATCTTTCAATATTGATGTCCCAGAACGTACTGCTTGTTTAGATGCATTGTTTAACAAAGGTGAATATACCCCCCCCGAAGATGCTGATGCCTCAACACTAAATATGGCTGCGCGTTATCAAAATATTTGCGATGCATTCCCTGTTGATAGAATTGATAAACACGTTTTACCGCTTTTTTTAGATTGGTTAAGAGAACTTGTGGTTCTGGTTGAAATTGTGGCTTATAGCGATGAAAACGCCTACACCATTTTTGAAACAATGAACGACAGAGGGATGAACCTCACGCCAACAGAAATGTTAAAAGGCTTCTTGCTATCAAAGTATCGCAATGATGCAAAGCGACAACAGTCTAATGATTTCTGGAAACAAACGATTATTGACCTAAAAGTTTTCGATAAGGAAGAAGATCAACGTTTTATTCAGGCGTGGCTAAGAGCAAAGTATGCCGAATCAATCCGCCAGAGTAAGGCTGGCTCACTCAACGAAGACTTTGAAAAAATTGGTACTCGTTTCCACAACTGGGTGAGAGATAACTTATCTCGTATGAACCTTGCTAAAGCGGGTGAAAATGAGTTTGATGCCTTCATCAATACAGAGTTCAAATACTATGTGAATGCGTATAAACGCCTTCGCAAAGCAGAAGAAACTATTACGCCTGAACTCGACTCAATTCATTACATCTACCAGTGGGGTATCGCAACCTCTCTGAGCTACCCTTTGATGCTTGCGCCACTAAAAACAACAGATTCCGTTGATTTAGCAAATAAAAAAATGAACTTAGTGGCGAAGTATATTGATATCTTCTGTGTTCGTAGAACCATTAACTTCCGAAATTTTTCAGCCAGCTCGATTCGCTACACTATGTACAATTTGGTTAAAGAAATACGTAACAAAGATTACAACGAGTTACTCACCATTTTTGATAAAAAGCTAGATGAAATAGATGAGCAATGGAGTGGTTTTGACTGGTTCCGTCTACACGGACAAAATGGTCGTTTTGTTAAATACTTACTTTCACGCTTATCAGGTTATGTAGATGGTTTAGCTGGTGCAAACACCGACTTTGCTACGTACTATCACGCTGCCAATGGCAAGCCTTTTGAGATTGAGCATTTATGGGCAAACAACTTTGAAAACCATACAGACGAGTTTGAGCAAAAAAATGATTTTGACGATGCTCGCAATAGTATTGGCGCACTGGTTCTACTACCACGAGGAACAAATCAATCATACAGTGATAAACCTTATGTAGAGAAGCTTCCTCACTACATTAAAGAAAATTTGTTGGTGAAGTCTTTGCATCCGCTGACATATGAGAACAACCCGAACTTCAATAAGCTTTCATCTTGCAATGGATTGGCATTTAAAGCTCACCCAGAAATGAAAACGGCTGATATCAAAGAGCGGTGTGATTTGTATCGTCAGATAGCAGAGCAAATATGGTGCTTGGAGAACTCTCTTGATTCTGTATAAGTTTCGTTCGTTGGAGAACTTTCAATTTGTGTTAGACATATTGGTTAACCAACGAATGTATGCAGCGGCATTCGATACCATGAATGACCCAATGGAAGGTTTCTATACTTCAGACGAAGATATTCCTCAAACATCAATTGAAGCACTTGAACAACATCAAAATTCGCTAAGGTTCTGTTCTTTATCGAAATACTACAATAACCCTCTTATGTGGGCGCATTATGGTAATGGTTGTCGTGGTGTAGCCATTGGGGTTGAGTTCAAAGAATCTGACGATATGCGTGAAGTGATCTATGGTTCCCATTCACACCTTATTGCGTCAAAGCCAACAACTATTGAACGGGCAAAGGATGTATTGAGCTTTAAAGCTGATTTTTGGCAGTATGAAGATGAAATAAGAGTTTTTGCGGAGAAAGGAAACTTTATTCCCGTTAAAGTGAAAGAACTAATTTTTGGAGAACGCGCGGATAGAACGCAAAGATCTTTACTGAAAAAAATTGTACAAGCTGCTAATCCATCAGTTGAGATTATCGAATGGGATGACTCAATGTCATACGTTCACTCACAACCAGTTTATAAGACTAAAATAGGTGAATAGATATAATGAACAATAGCACTGAGCTAACAGCTGCTATAGATAATGATGAAGGACTAAAATCAAAGAGAAAACTATTAACCGTTACCTCTTTAATTCTGCTAGGCCTTTCTTTTTCTGGTGCAACAATTGATGAAGCAAACACATTCATCTTCAAGATTAAGTTCGCCAATCAAAATGGGTTAGGAATTTTGCTGGTATTATCAATTGTTTTTTTGATGGTTAGATATTACAACTATGCAAAACAGTACCATGACAAGCTCTACAAACTTTGGTCTGACCGATTAGTGAATAGCTCTTTTTTCTACTCTCGAAGCCCTTATGATAATCAAGATGGTGGAATAGTAGCTGATAGTCGATGCTCAGAGTTAGATGCACGCTTAAATCACGATGTTAGACGATGGGAACACAACTATATATGTGGCCTGCCATTTACCCGCTTCATAGTTCATTACTGGGGGTATAATGATTGCGAAGATGAAGACCGAATGGACAGTGTTAATATCTTTACTAAATTTGGTCTTCAAGTCTATCTACGTTGTTTATGGTTAGAAGCCAAAGAGCAAATAAGATCTTTTTTCTCACATCGAGAAAACCTTGATATTTTAGCGCCATATGTGATTGGATGTTTAGCTATTGGCAGCTATTACTTCAATACCGAATTGATGAGTTTATTAAATTTTATTTCGCCAAAGACCAGTAAATAGATGTCAGGGAAGAATTAGTAATGTCAGATGTAGCACAAGAAAAAATATTTCAAAACGACATCCTTGACCAGATGCAATCTCACGGTTGGTTGCTAGGTGAGTCGAAAAAATACAACAGACAATTAGCACTTTATCCTGAAGATGTGATTGCTTTTGCCAAGGCAACACAACCTGAGCAATGGGATAAACTATCAAAGCACTATCCAGACACTGACCGTAATCCGACAGCTACCGCTGATGCGTTACTTAAATCATTAGAACGTGATTTAAAAGCGAAAGGTACGTTATGGGTATTGCGTAACCAGATAAAAGATCGGGGCGCTAAGTTTACTCTTTGTAGTTTCAAGCCAGATCATAATTTAAACCCTGATGCGTTGATTCGTTATCAGCAAAACATTCTGCGGGTTGTGCCTGAGCTAGTTTACTCACCTAATGGCTATGACGGTCGGTTAGATTTAACCTTGTTTGTGAACGGAATTCCCGTTGCGACTTGTGAGCTGAAATCAGAGTTTAAGCAGTCGATTAACAATGCCAAAGTCCAGTACATGAAGGATAGGCAACCTAAAGATCCTATAACTAATAAATCAGAGCCACTATTAACCTTTAAACGGGGTGCATTGGTTCACTTTGCGATAAGCCAATATAACGTGGCTATGACTACACGCTTGGCGGGTAAAAAGACCTACTTTTTACCGTTTGACCAAGGCACCGCTGATGGTGGTCAAGGTAACGATATCCCTGCAAATGAAAGTGAATATGCAACCGCTTATCTTTGGAATGAAATCTTCCAGAAAGATAATTTGTTATTGATTTTAAGCCGTTATATTCATCTTGAAGTGAAAGATGAAGAGCAATTAGACGGGTCGATCCAAACTAAAGAAACCCTGATTTTTCCTCGTTACCACCAATGGGCGGTAGTGTCTAAACTACTGAACACCCTTGATACTGAAGGTACTGGACACAAATACCTTATACAGCATAGTGCAGGTAGCGGAAAATCTAATTCGATTGCGTGGCTCGCACATCAACTTGCGTCAAAACACTATAGTTCGCCCGCGATAGAAAGCGCTCACCCTGAACTGGGTAAAAAAGTCGGTGATAAGGTGTTTGACTCTGTAATTGTGATTACTGACAGAACGGTACTTGATAGCCAGTTACAAGATACGATTTATCAGTTTGACCATAATGAAGGCATGATTGCACGTGTTAATCGTGAAGAATCACAAGGCAGTAAATCAAGCCAATTAGCTGGAGAATTAAAAGCCAGCACATCAATCATTATTGTAACAATTCAAACTTTCCCACATGTTTTAGAAGCCATTCGTCAAGACTCTACGCTTGCTGGTCGAAGCTTTGCGGTTATTGCTGATGAAGCGCACTCAAGCCAAACGGGAACTACAGCTCGAAAACTCCGTGAAGTGTTAATGTCAGAGCAACTTGAAGGGGATGAAGAGCTAGACAGTGAAGATATGCTGCGTTTATCGCTTGAAGCGCGTAAAGGCTCAAACAACATCAGCTATTTTGCATTTACGGCTACGCCTAAGGCTAAGACGTTAGAGCTATTTGGCCGCAGACCTGATCTGGACTCCCCTGCAAGTGATACCAATAAACCGTTGGCATTCCATGTTTATTCAATGCGCCAAGCCATTGAAGAAGGCTTTATTCTGGATGTATTGCAGAATTACACCAGTTATCGTGTCGCATATCAGTTAGCACATGAACACCCTGAAACCGACCATGAAGTAGATAGTAAAAAAGCCGCTTCCAAAATGGCTAAATGGATAAGGTTACATCCTTACAATATCAGCCAGAAAGTGGAAACAATCATTGAGCACTTCAATAGTAAAATTAAACACTTACTAGGTGGTGAAGCAAAGGCGATGGTTGTAACCAGTAGCCGTTTAGAGGCGGTACGTTATAAATTAGCGTTTGAAAAGTATGTACAAACTAAAGGCTACAAGAATATCAATGCAATGGTGGCGTTTTCGGGGGAGGTGAATGATCCTGATTTGCCAGATCAACCATTTACTGAAAATAACATGAACCCAAACTTGCGTGGTAGGGATATGCGCAAAGCATTTGATACTACGGATTATCAGGTCATGTTAGTAGCCAATAAATTTCAAACAGGTTTTGATCAACCCAAATTAGTCGCTATGTACGTTGATAAGCCCTTAAAAGGTGTTGAGTGTATTCAAACGTTATCAAGGTTAAACCGCACATATAAAGGCAAGGATATGACTTTTGTGCTCGATTTTGTGAACAATCCCGAGGATGTATTAAAAGAGTTTAAAGTGTATTTTGAAACGGCTGAACTTTCAGGCGTGTCAGATCCTAATATTGTTTATGAAATCATGGATAAACTTGCAAAGGTCGGCATTTACCAGTGGTTTGAAGTGGAAGCATTTGTCACTGCCTATAACAGTAAACATGCCAGCCAAGCAAAACTGGCTAACCTCTGTAAAGCACCTGTTGAACGCTTTGCTGTACGCTACAAAGAGGCTACGCTTGTGTTGCAGACTGCACAGGCCGAGCTTTCAAAAGCGAAAATGGTACAGAATGATAAAGCGATTAAGTTTGCTGAAAACAGCGTGAAACATGCAAAAGAAGCCCGAGATATTTTAGAGGTGTTTAAGAAAGATTTAATTTCATTCTATCGCTATTACGAGTTTAGCTCTCAGATAGTTGATTTTAATGACTACGACCTAGAAAAGCTGAGTATCTTTGCTAAGCATCTACATCCTTTGTTACGCTTTGATATGCTGGAGGATGATGTCGATCTCTCTGATGTTGTGATGACACATTACCGTTTGCATGAACAGCGTGAAGCAAACTTGCAGTTAGGAACAAAAATAGGTGAAGAGCCTAAGTCTTATTTAGCGCCGAGTAAGGAAGGTGCTGGCGCGGCACCCAAAGATCCGAAAACTGAGCTATTGAATGAAATTATCGCTCGAATGAACGATTTGTTTGTTGAAGATGGTTTATCTGAAACCGATATGATCAACTATGCAAATACCATAGCGGGTAAAGTATCGGAAAATGAAATCGTCATGGATCAGCTGCGCAATAATACTAAAGAACAAGCCATGTTAGGCCAGTTTCCAGAGTCAATTAATACCGCAGTGATTGAAAGTATGGGCATTCATGAGCAAATGGCAATGAAGGTATTGTCCAATGAAGCCGTTGCGAGAGGCTTTGCAGGCTTGATGTTTGACATGCTGATGAAGGGCTTGGGAAAGTCAGTTGATAAAGCTGGTATGAATGCTGAGGGATAGTTAATGAAGAAAGACGTCTTAACCCAAGAGGAGCAACTGCAACAGATTGAGGGGCTAAAATCTTTTCCTTTCTTTCATGGTCCGAACCTTGATGTGTATGGCTTTAGCTATTGGCTTTATGATTGCTTGACTCGTGATGGCTATGAAAATATTCGCCCAAATGAGATTATGGATCTGCTTCTTGAGCTTGCAGTTCCTTGTGCAACAGAAAAAGGTCATATTTTTGAAGCTCCAATACTGGATATGAATGAAGATAAAAAGTGGTTTTATCCAGAGGGGAAAACCATTTTGCTACATATCGCACCAATATCTAGCTTTATTCATGATTTTATTTACGAGATAGGTGATAGGTACTTAAAGGTTGCACACGATATTGAAGTGCCTAACTTCGCTTATTGGCTAAAAAGAGAAGATATTTTTACTTTTACTTACTTGCATACATTTTTTTCGCAGCTACGTGGTCTAATGAAACAGGTTACTTCATTGCGTGCAATGCTGATGGAACTGCATCTATCAAAGAACTTTGGTGTAGAGTTTGGCAGTTTATCCGCAAGCTTAAAAGAAAAGGATGAACTTCATAAGTACGCCCACAATCGGATCAACATGGCAATTGAGCAAGAGTTTTACCTTGAAGCGATTACTCTTACTGAGAGTATCATCTCTGATCGGTTGTCGATGGTGTTGTATCTTCGGGGCGAAAAAGCGAAATCAAAAACCTTAAATAAACTTGTTGTTTTATCTTCAGCGATCTTGCCTGATACATTATCCCATAGAATAGATGAATGGCGTCAGCTTAGAAACTTTGCGCTTCACAATCTTGTCAGAAGTTCACCTATCGATAAGCAGGTATCACCATCAGAATTCAATACTAAAGCAAAGGACATCGCTATTTCTGGTAATAAGCTGGTAGCAGATTTAGAGGTTTGGTTTGATGGTTTTTTAGCTGATGAGATGAACCCTTACAACATTAGAATTTCTGACAAACTAGAACGAATGAACTGAACGCTAATGTAAAACCAATATATTTTAGTGTGTAAGCTGAAACCAGTATTTTTAATGGGAATATATCACCAAACCAATTAATTGAGCATGGGGCATGTTTGTGTATAGATAGATGCTAAAAACACAACCAGAAACTAACCGTTTTTGGTTGTGCTTAATTCTTTCTGTTAATCCATCAATCTGATATCGAAACGATCCGCTAGAAAACTGATGATTTTCACAGCTTCTAACTCAATATTAGTTTGATGACGGTTTGCATCGATGAGGTATTGTTCCAAGCTGAGATAGCTTGAAGATGCAAAGTAATTAGTCGTTGTCTCAAAATTACTATCTTCAATGTTTTTTAGCGCAAGCAGTAGTAGGTTACTACAGGAATTTAAGTTTATTTTTCGTTGTTTAATGATGTCTCGCAACATATTTGCATATGTTATCGCGACGTCCTTTGAACTTCCTGATGTGATACTTTGAAGTGAAACCCAATCGGCATGCCATTCTTTTAAAATGTTGATGATTCGACTTGGTACGATAACTGCTGAAGATTGTTTAGTGGTGATTGATAAGCCCATTTTTGTCTCCTTTATATTTTTTAGGCAAAAGGAGGCTTAACGACACAAAATCAGGTTTTGTGACACCTCCCACTCAGTAATAAATTCACTAAGATTTGGTCAAACATTTGGTATCCTATTTGGATGTTTTTACGTGTTTAGATTGGTTTTTTACCTGCGATTACAAGCCGATAGAAGTACTCGCTTGGGTAGTAAAACTGCACTATTTCGATTGCAATACTGAAGTTAATACTATCCATAGACTTTAACTTATTAAGTCTATAGTTCTTCCCTTCATACAAGCACCTGACGAACTCATATAGTCGGGGCTGTTGTTCTATTATTTTTGCAAGTTCTTCATATGATAGATCCATAGATATTCTCCGTTGATTTGTTTGTTGGCTCGAATACGTATCGTGACTTTAAATGCTGCCTTTAACTCGGCAGGTACTTTTCTTGTGCTGTTACTGAAGCATGGTATTCATGCTGTTTGTTGCATCCACCTCCTTAACAAGAACCCAGCGTGTCCCTGGTTTAAGATCCTTGTACTTACCTTGATAGTATCTTTTTGCTCTAAGATTCCTGTAAAACGGGATTCGATACTTAATTTTTCGAGCTTCACCCGCAGATTTATTTTGTACTGGAGCGCGTAGTATTAACCCTTTGAAAGCTGATCTATTCTTTCCTATTGGTAGTGATACTGCTGACTTTGGATAGCCGTCAACAAGCTTCTTACCATCAGTCGCTGAGTGATAAACGCATAAAGACAACGCTATTCTAGTTAAAGCATCTAAAACATCTGTGCTTCGATTCGGTAAAGGTTTTTTAGCATTCTTTGTTAGTGTTTCTGTAAGTATTGGGATAGGACTGAAACATGAATCCGTTCTAAATTCCTCGCTTCTGTAATGGACATGGACACATAACTGGTTAGGATATGTGCTTGCGAACTCTCCCCAAATTGGTTGACATTTGTCTTTGTATAAATCAACAAACTCTTGTTCTGTCATAATGGTCACAAGGCAACTAGTTAGTTTTACACCGTTAACTAGCGTTCCTTTCGGAAATGATAAGGCAAAAGATTTAAAAGGAGGCTGAACAGTAAAGTTGTTTTTAAAATCGAACTCAGCAGTAAAAAGGTTGTTAGCCAATGCTTCGTTTTCGATAAAGATGACAGGAGAGCCGCATTCACTCCATAACATTTCTTCACTAAGTATTTTTCCCATACCAAGGTTAAATTCACTTTCACCTTCAGTTTCAATGAGTCTCTGCCTGACGATAGATAATAAATCTTTAAGATTGACGGGCTTTTTTCCAAAAATCTTTCTCAAAGCTGCTTTACCTTGACTGTTACTTTTAAAGCTATCTAATTGAGTTTTGTATATAGAGTAGTTCATTATTTTCCCTTAATTATTAGTGTGTTAAATTTTGATTTTGCTGGTTAAATAAACTTTCGAAGCCATCAGTGATCCGCCTCATCGATGTTTTTTGTTCATTGTTACCTCCATTTTTCTAGTCTCACCAAATTCGAAGCGCAAGAATCCTATCTGGTGAGTCCAGCATTAAATTTTTATCTTAAATTTTGGGTGCAAGAAGCCGTAAATCATTTAGAAAATGACTTTCGATAACTCACGTGCGAGGTTTGTTCGAATTTAGCTTGAGTTGGCGTGTTTCATCATTTTCTCTCCTGTTTTTTATTCTGGCTGAAGAGTAGGCGACCAGAATCTGATTCTAGTTCCACACCTCCAATAATGATTTATCTATTTGTATTAGCTTATTCATAATTTACTTGTGTTTTTTCAAATACACGTTTGACAACGTTGCACATGTTATCAACTGAAACTAAATAGTCAAGTGTATTTAAAAGTCAAGTTAAAAATATATTTTTTTATTTTTTAAATTCTTCAACAAGTCAATTAAAAACAATGCTTTATAAAAATCAATATTTTTTGCTTTTTTAAAATAATTGTGATTCATTTTTTGACTTTTAATTTTTTTATGGTTTATTGAAATTAACTAGTGTGCTTTTTCACTAGTGTCATCGGAATCAATTTATGGAGAACAACGAAAATACTAGTGTGTTGACACTCATCAAACAGAAGTTTTTAGCATCACAATCTGCAATTAAGTCAGTCAAGCAACTTGATTTTTATATATCACGAGGGCGAACAGCTAACGATAAACTGACTGCAAAAAAATTTACGCAATTTCTAAAACAGCATCAACTCACTCAAATTTTGAAACAAGCTGGATCTGATGCTACAGAGGATGAAAATTCTAAAAGTTTGACTGAAGTTAAAGCACTGCTTGAGTCTATTGAAATCGAACAGCCGAAAAAGAAAAAAAATGATCAGGTGGTGTTGGAGCAGGTACTAAAGATTTACCGAAGTTTTATCGAAAGTGGTGAGGAGTTTAAGTTCAAAAAACCTTGGTTAGATCATCTGGTGTTGGGTTTACCCAAAAATGCCAAATCAGGAGAAGTTTATTTAGGTGGTAATGATCTACTTTTAAGTCTCTTGCAAGGCGAATTAGGCTTAGATTTACCCTTTTTCCTAAATCGATCAAATATTGAACAACTTAATCTTGATGTACCTAGTGAGTGTATAGCAGTGTGTCAGAAAGTAGTTGAGCTTTACGTTCATGAAACTTTAGATAGTAATGATCCAGAGAAATGGATATCGACAAAGAAGTATAAGTTGTTAACCCCACAAGTGCAGGAAAGTTATCGCCAACAACAAATTATCAAGCAATTCGATATTTTTCATCATTCGCAATTTACTAATGGATTACGCGACAATGAGATTTATCAAAGCTGGATTGAAAGTTATAAAGAAACAAAACTGTTGAAGAAGCTCGAACAGTGCCCAACAGATGAAGAACGTCAAAGATTGTTTGATCCAAAAATTTATGCGGCCAAATGCGTGATTGACGCAAGTCGAAAGGCTATGGGGATTGATTTAATCGAACATCCAACAAGTTGCCATTACAGCCCAGCTAAAGATCAAATAGCGATGGTTTCTGAGCAGAACTTTATAACTGATCATCCTGAGTTAGTATACACAGGGGCTTATTGTCATGAGTTATCGCATTCAACTGGTCATGAAAAACGACTAAAACGTAATCTTACAGGAAACTTCGGTTCGTCAAATTATGGTATGGAAGAGCTTTGTGCTGAAAGTTCATCATTACAACTTTTAAAGCGCTTTAACTTGCCAAGTGTCACAGATAAACAAAGTGCCGCATACATCGCTAACTGGCTAAAAACTCAGCAAGATAGTGGTTCTAAAGATTTTCTTAGCATTGCCTGTCATCAGGGCAGTAATGCTGCTGATTTTATATTAACTAAAGCCAAAGAGTATCAAGCGAAGCTTGTAGAAAACTTGGATATTGAGCAATTCAGAATAAGCTGTTTGAGCAAAGGCTATAGCAATGTTGATACTGATACGCTGTTTATTGCTGATTATCTTAATAAGACAGCTATGAAAGCGATTAATAAATTCTTAAATCAGCGATTTGATGCGTTAAATGAGGTTGAGCGACTTCTGGCTACAGGTAAGCTACTTTCAAGCTCAAAAGAGCAGTTTCTGTTGGATTATGACTTTAGAGACTTTTTGAAAAAAGAGCATAGTATTTTAATTTTTGATGCTACCCAAGCGGGAAGGATTGTCTCAGAATATTCGTTAAATGATATTTTCAATACTGATGTGGATGTTAGGTTTGATGATTATGCATTAATCAAGCAGTTTCATGCATCCTATGGCAAAGATAAGATCACTGATTATCTCTATCAGCTAGAAATTGATGGTGTTCAACTGAAGGGGGATGCTGAAGCTGTCGACACGATAAGGGAACTGACGGACAAGCAATATCTATTCGATGTGAGTGATAAGCCAAACTGTAGAAGAAAAATTACGAGATAAATACTTCCCATTCAAATCAGGGTGAGAGCACACTAACCTAAAAAATGAGCAGGCAGAGCAAAACAACATCAATAGGTATAAATATTGCTCACTCCACGGTGTAAAACCAAGTGCTATTTACTCTTGGGTTGTGTGCTTAATGAGCAAAAATCGGGCTTGTTACTTGATTTAACAAAGTGTGCTCTCGCCCTGAGGAGGCTATTGACTCTTATGACATAACTCAATAAGTTAAGATTATCAGGTGTAAGGAAACACTTTATGACTACTAAAATTGAGAAAACAATAATTGGTTTTTTTTCTGAGGCAAAAGATGTATGTGGCTCTGAAGGACTTTTTCAATCAATTTTTTACCATCAGTGTAGATTAAATTACAAGCAAGATCAGATTCGAAGAGAAGAAGCTGTTGACGGTGGAAGAGTTGATTTTGTCATTGAGGAGACGGATCGATTAATCTCTATAGAGCTTAAAGCTGGTGCAAATGGGCATAGAAACTCACTAGCTAATATGAAAGAGGTTGAGAATACAGGGAAAGGTTTACAGCATGACATTGATAAGCTGCTAAGTCTTCAAAAGCAAACAGGTAAGCATGTTGAATCTTGGCTAGTATGCGTAGACCTTTTAGTACTAGGAATAGCTTTTTCTAAAAAAGATGTAGATAAATACTCTAGTGTATCCAATAAGCAAGGCGTTCACTTTGCTTACCTTGCTCAGTTAAATGATAATTGTGAAATATGGGAGAATGAAAAACGAAAAGAGCATAAACTTTGCATTCCAGATTGTACATCAAATATTTCTGCTCTTGCTCTTCTTAATATGAAATCCACTTGGACAGAGTTTTTTTATGAAGTCGCCACAGAGGAGGATAGTCCAGAGTGTGCTCATGTAGGTTTGCTTTATCATATACTTAGACGTAAAGGTCTAAAACATACTCAGCTAGCTTCAGAAGTTTTTTTTAATTGTAATAAATATGGAACACGCCAATATTATATTCCAGATATTGCAGTGTTTGGTGATAAATTCATCGGACAATTTCAACTTTTTGGAAATAACAAAAGAACGATTGAAAATGATAAGTATAAGTTACCTGAATTGGTTTCAATAATGGAATTCAAAGGAGGGAGAACATTTAAATCGAAAGGGATTAAATCTCGTCAAGAAGCTATCATTTCAGATGTCGAAAAACTATCATATCAGATTAAACCTATTGTTGAAGCCGCCTCTTTGAGTTTAAAAATTAACACTCAGCCTCACTATATAATGATAATAACTGATGATGATCCGAGGTTAAAGGTATGTATTGATGAACTGCGGCAAAAGCATGGGGAAATTATAGACATAAAATGGCAAGGATTATAGTCATTAAGTAATTTAACCTGATGAGTACACTTAGTGATAAGTCATGATATTTGTTGGCATGAAAAATAAAAAGGGTTAAGGATGAATACTAGTAACGAAAAACTAAAAGTCCATGATGATAGTCATGCTAGAGCGATATTAAAGGGGGAAATGAAAAAGGCTAGAGAGAACTATATCCTGATTAATAAACAATTCATGATTAAATTTAGGAAAAAGAAGAAAAGTAATAAAAATTTTTATGAACTGCAATGTTTGGTTAATGACCATGGACTTAGTGATACAATTTTCGATAAAATTGTTACAAAGCACTCATCAAAAAAAGAGGTGTCAGATTATATTTCATTGGGTTGGGTTAGTGTTGACGATTATGGGGTTTCATATTTAAAAGGAGAACGTTTATACCCAGTCTGTTGTCAATCAATTGACTCAACGGATCCTTTTGCTATTTTAGCAGAGAATAATTGCAATATTAGAGTGCTGTTTTATTTTACGGAGCACTCTTTAGTGAGAATGATGCGTAGGCATAGCCAGTATAGTATTAGTGCTTTAGTTGAACTGATAAGAGAGAATCTAGACCCGAAATTATTTTCAAATCAAATAAATAGCCTTAAATGTAATGATTATGTCATTGTCACTGGAAATGCCTATTGTCCTTTAACACATAATGGCAATGGAAACCCTGTTATTAAAACTTGGATTCCAAGGAGCTCTTGGACTTCTAGCAATGAAGATAAGCTATCTCAATTGGCAGATTTGTTATTAAAAATAAATGAAATAAGAATTATTCCTGAAGAGGAATTTAATCGTAGTGTCTATCTTATCGCTGAGTAACTCTAAAATTGAAATACGGAAGGTTATTGACAGATTGAGATTATCTAGATCGAGAATTCTTACTGATATTTCATGCTTGAAGATGTTGTGTTAGTCGAGTCAGGTTGATGTTATTATTGAACGCTATTTTAGGAAAAACCTTTGATAGTAATTAGATTTGTAACAATCTTATTTAATTATTTACCATGAAACCCTGATTTTCAATGTCCATTATAGATCTAATTTTGGTTTATGATAAGTGCGTAAAGGAGGGTAAAGTCTCGCATCTAGAGCTTTATTTGCTAAAAGCATTATCACTTTATCTAGCAGGTTGATGATCTCAGATTGGAATTTTCCTGTCTGAGTGAGTGAGGAAAACTCATCAACATCCATATCAAAAATTAGCCTAATCTCTTCAATCAGTAATATCTTATAAAAATGAATGAAATACTCAAGACTAAAGGTTTGCTCTTTGCCTCGTTCATTTATCTTCTTTGAATGGCACTTATAGTGTCTTTCAATTAAATTAATGCTTCGCTGAAAACTAACGTTTAGGTTTGCCACTGTAACTACCTCCTGAGCTAGAGCTTTTGCTACGGTTTTCTAACTTTAATAAAGCTAGATTTCGTTCAACTTCTTCTGAATGAGGATATTCAAGTAAACTACTTATTTCAGATGAATCAGAGTTATCATCAGTGCTTATGAGCTTTTCTAATCGCTGAATCATCATGATCACAGATGGCTTTTCTATTAGGCCTTCTATCTGAGCAAGATGGAAGATCCCGTTTTCAATAAAATGGATATCAGTGGTTGGATTTTCATGTTTAATTCTCATTATTTATTCTCTTAAATAAATTTTTCTTGATGACTTTTGATAGCATGTTTAATTCAGGATCTAAGCCTAAAATAATCTTCTGATTAGTACTAAGCTCATAAGCATTAGATAAGCAAGTTAGAGCCTTTTTTATATTATTTATATTATTTTTATTCATTTTATTCTGTCCTCTTTTATATCATCGTTACACAAAAAATCATTTATGCAATAGCGTAATGAAAATTATGGTTTTCCGATTCTGTTCGATATTTTTGCATTTGAATCGATGTTATTTTTCTGCTCAAATGACTTTATTTCATCTAATAGAGCCGTTTTTACGCCTTCAGGGAGTTCATTTATCATCTCAAGCTGAAATAGAGTCAGAGAGGCTGTTTCTTGACTTGGATGGAGTTGCCAAATATCTATCGCTTCGAGCATCTTCTTCTGTTTTTCTTCTGTAGCATTATTGATTGCATCAAGCTGTTCAGATAGAAGGGCTATGCTTTGCGATAGTTCATTTGATTTGTCTTGTAGCATGTTAAATCGAGATTGGGTACGCATGTGTATGGGCAAGTTCTCTTCGATCATACCAACAATATTTTTGAACTCTTTTCGCTCACTTCCCTCAAGAAACCTGATGCCTATGCCATGTAAGTCAAAGACTTGTGTTTGTAAATGTTGTATGAACATGAGCTGGAGGATCTGGCCGCAAGCTACTAATATTTGTGGCGGTAATTTTTTAGACGGTTCTATGGACAACAACTCTGGAAATTGATCAGAGTAATGGGCTTTAGCCTGTTGTTGAGCAAAAGAGATGTACTGTTGCGACCAAGGAGTATTAGCGTTTGGCGATATAAATACATGGGCGTTTAGACCAGTTTCCAGATCATCACTCATCCCTTCATCAGCGTGCAACGCTGCTAGCTCAATCTTCGCACCATCAAAGTTGTTTTCAAAAAAGCTAACACAAGCTTCAAGCATCTCTTTCTTACCAATTTCCTTAAACTCTCCGTGTCGATGAGGGATCTTGAATACTTGTTCTGAGATAGTAGTGGAATTGATATTCTTTACTGTTCGGCATTCTCTTGATTCAAGCAACGCTTGGTGCTTTTGTCGATGAGATAGGTAATTGTCAAATACTCTTAGCTTGTTTTCTTGATGTTTTTGGCTTAATCCTAGTAGTTCGTATTGCCTCAAAAGGTAAGCTTTCAATTTAGAAACAGAAGCACTATGTGCTTTTTCACCGAGATCTAAAGATTTATTCTGATGTAATTCAAGCTTGGATATCTGCTCAACAAACTTAGCATGATTATGATGGCTTGCTGGTAATAGCTTTTTCAATTTACAAAAATAACTGCTTCGATAGCGTGAATACTTAGCTAATTCCTTTTTGTGTTTATCATCAGACTTGTTGTTAGATATCAGCTTAACTTCGTCAAAAAATGATAAATATTGCTCTCTGTTTTTTACAAAATCCTGATGAGTTAAGTAAATACCATCTGCATAGTAGATGTTTTTATGTGATTGATTATCTAGCCATTCTTCACAACGATTTTTTTCTTTGCGAGCACTGTGTGTCAATGAAGTATTAAGGGCATTTAAGCTCAGTTCCCCGTTGTTTCTATGGTTATAATTCATACTTGAGTAGCGCACGGTGATATTTCGTTTGTAATGTATCCCATTTGTCTGGTTGTTATGTCTAAAAATCTTAGCGAGATCTTTGCGATAAGCGAAGTTGTTGAGAACTCTATTCTTTGATTTGGATGTTGATGCAGACCTACTTGCTGCATGTTTGATAAGTTTATCAAACTCTAATTGCTCTTTTTCTGCTAGAAGTTTTACTTGTTGGTCTTCTGCCGCTTTTATTGAGGCTCGTGATTTAAGTTTGGCAATTTCACGTATACCACGTTCATAATCTACCTCATTTTTAGTTTTTTTCTCACTGTCATTTTTCATTATTACTCCTACTTAATTGGCAAATATCAATCAGAGCAACCTTTGTTACTTTTGTGAAAGTAAACCGAAACTACTTATACAAACTTGTGCGTATAATCGAAAACTTGTTTTGAGAGAAGTAGTTATATCGGGTTTCCTTTGTTAATCTCTAATCATTGCTTACTTAAGTTGTAACATAAGTCCGATAGATTAAAAGAGTGAGAAATGAATTTTGGAATAAAGTCATTAGGTATTGGTTTATTTATTGTTTGTAAACTTTTTTAGCTTAGTTGAAGAATGTGTTTAAAATAAAAAT
Source organism: Shewanella sp. SM69 (assembly GCF_025653985.1). Classification (NCBI taxonomy): domain Bacteria; kingdom Pseudomonadati; phylum Pseudomonadota; class Gammaproteobacteria; order Alteromonadales; family Shewanellaceae; genus Shewanella; species Shewanella sp. SM69. The sequence continues at coordinate 482,003 of NZ_JAKKRV010000001.1, read as the reverse complement.
GTGTTTACTTGGTATAACAAAGGCGCAAAGTGAAAAATTCATAATTGATATATTTTTTTGTTAAAAAATGTTAATGATGGATTGATAAAACTATTTGGTGAAATGGTGAAATGGTGAAATGATGGAATTATTTTTATTGTGTACCATCAGCTCTCATGAATATAAATCAGAGATGTTTTAATGTTGAGCTTTTAAAGTGCTTTTGCTTTTACCACAGATAAGGCTTTTGCTCTTATTGTATTAGATATGGTTAATGTTTATTGTTTCTCGTTACTATTAATTAAATAAATTGATCTAACATTTTAAAAATTCAGGGCGATGATTTTATATTTTATTATTTTTATAACTTATATGTGTTTTTCATAACTTATCAGGCATGGTTTTCAACTATTTTTTAGTTTTAAATCAATTGCTTGCATTTCTGTGTATGTTCTGCTAAACGCCTTTTGTGTTTTCTTAAACGCCCAAAATATTCTCTTAAACGCCTATTCCGTTCTCTTAAACGCCTTTTGTATTCTCTTAAACGCCTTCCTGAAAAAAAGTTCAAGGGGCTATTGAAACATTATTTTTTTATGCGACAGTATAAATATGAGCACGTTAGCGAGGAAAATATGCAAAAAATTAGAACTAGAAATGGCAAAGAATACTATGTGAATATTGACGCTGGTGAGTTTGAGATCCCGCAGCTATTTTTGGAGACACCGCTTTTCTTACCCGAAAGTAGAAAGAAAAAGGATCAAATTGGGATTGGCTATAGTGATGATGAAAGGAGATATCAAGATGTTGAGCATGATGTTTCCCTTTCTAACGGCTTAGAAACGATGACAATTAGTGGTCCACAGTTGAATCTGTTACGAGATTACCCTGTTTTTCATTACATATTTTCTCAAATTGACAGTTTTAGTGAGCATAGCGGTAAGTTAAGTTTTTCTGCATCTAAACTCATCAAAGCCTGCTGGCCAAGGCATAAAGTTAACGACACACCTGTCAAGATGCGCCAGACATTCAGGAATGAGCTTAGAGATGTACTTCTAAAGCTCAATAAATGCCAAATTAGCTATAGACTAAATGACGATAGTTGGGGAGCAATGACTCTCATTTCTGATTTTCACTATGACTCTCAGAGTGATAATTGCACCATACATGTATCGCCAAAATTACAAGTTCTTGCGCAACTTGCTAAAAAGCAAAAGTCTAGTTTGACAACTTTTTTATCTATTAACTCACAAGCAGGACGGTTCGCTTACTTAACTTACGTTTCTAACAATTGGAAAACGAACAATAAAAAAGCATCAGTGAATGAGTTTACCCTCAGCGTTGCTACGATTTTGAAATCTTTTGGTAAAGAATTGTTGCTTACTGATAAAGAGTTGAAAGACCTTGATGAGAAGCTAAGTAAGAAAGGCTCAAAAGTAGTCAATTGCAGTAATGAAAAGGCAGAGTTAACTTACAACCGTAATAATATAAAGTTGTTTAAGCGAGGACTGAAAGAGCTTCAGGAACTAGGTATGATCCACAGTTTTGAACATATTGATCATAGCTGTGAAATTGATGGGAAAATTAAAATAATTCGTTCAATAACAAAGGCTTACTAGCATTTGGATTGAGTGTATCTAAATAGAACAAAGAAGATGGTTGTCGAATAGCGATGCTAGTTCTTATACAATACAGTACATGCAAATTTTTGATTTAATGGATGTCCGCGATGTATGAACAAGCCCTATTAGAACCAATCCTTTCTTTTTTGAAATGTAAAACACCCGATGAGTGGGTTACAGAGGCAATTAAACCTGAAAATTTATCTACGATTTTACGTGATCATCTAGTTTGCGAGTTAAAAGCAGCTCAGAGTGCAGTAACTCTCATGAGAAAATATGCCGTTGATAAAGAAAGTGCTATTCGCTTATCTGACTGGGTTAGACCATATGCTGACTATGCTTATAAAAAAATTGGAGGGATTGAGTCACTTAGGGTAAAAAATAATGTAATCAAGCAGGTAACTGTTCGTGAGGATTCTGATTATGGGCAAGAATTAGTTGATAGAATGATGTTACTTATAAAGGAAGAGTTACATCACTTTTATCAAGTGATTGAGCAAATGGAGCAAAAAGATATTCAATACGAATTGATTGATGCAGGTCGATACGCTAAAGGCTTGCTTAAGCATGTTAAGCCATTCGAACCTGATGCATTAGTTGATAAATTGATTATAGGGGCATTTATTGAAGCTCGATCATGTGAACGTTTTGCTAAGCTTGCTCCACATTTAGATGCAGAACTAGGGAAGTTTTATGTTTCTCTATTACGTTCAGAAGCCCGTCATTATCAGGATTATCTTGACCTCGCTGAAATGATTTCAGACAAAGATATTTGCGCAAGGGTATCATTTTTTGCAGATATTGAAGCGGAGCTTATTCTGTCACCAGACCAAGACTTCAAATTTCATAGCGGGAAGCCAATAAATTAAATTTAATTATTATTTACCTGTTAATCAGTTACTTATTAATGTATGCACACCTATGCTTAAAGTGAGTTAAAAGCCGCTCAGACAGCGATTTTTTTGCTACGAAAATATGCGTTAGATAAAGACAGTGGTCGAGCTCTGTTGGCGTGGGCTAAACCCTATGAAGAGTTTATTTATTCGCAAGAACATGATGTGGAGAGTTTTTTAGCCCGTGATGTGAAAAAGAATGAGCTGGTAACTGACCTTACACCTAAGCCCAACTTTAAGTTTGCTGCGAATTTAGTTTCACCTTTAATCCGCTTGATTAAAGAAGAGTTTCATCATTTTGAACAAGTATTGGATTTAATGCACAAGCGCAGTATTGATTACCGCAATATTCGCGCGGGTCGTTATGCCAAGGGCATGATGAGTCATGTGACAACCCATGAGAAAGATATTTTGCGGGATAAGTTGATTGTAGGAGCATATATTGAGGCTCGCTCGTGCGAGCGCTTCGCTAAACTCGCGCCTTATTTAGACGGTGAGCTGAGTAAGTTTTATGTGTCACTGCTGCGCTCTGAAGCTCGACATTATCAAGATTATCTTGCGTTAGCTCAGTTGGTTTCACCTGAGGATATTAGCGAGCGAGTGAAGTACTTTGGCGAGTTAGAAGCGGAGTTGATTTTGGCGCAGGATGATGAGTTTCGTTTCCACAGTGGGTCGCCTCTATTAAATTAATTTGAACGGTTTTGCTTCCCCAAACGAGTAGAGTTAAGTCCATATAGCTGAAACGATTAACGGTTCTAAAAAACCGTTAATCACAGTATTTTCAAGCTATTAAAGCTAAAAATTTAAGCTATTTAAGCTTAAGTAACGCTAAATGAGGCCTACTTAAGCCAATGCCTTTAGGTCATCATAGGGTCGAAGGGTAAGGACTGTAAATTAATCCCTTCAGCGCTCACACTGAGCACACTGCCTTGTTCATACCAATCGCCAACCACTATACGCTTACAGCCATTAGCAAGTTGATGAATGGCTGGTCTGTGGGTATGACCGTGGATCATATGCTTAGTGTGTGTCTTGGCAAATAACACATCGACCGCATTGGGCTCTACATCCATGATAGTGTAGCTTTTTTGCTTATTGCTGTTCTTGCTCTTACTGCGAATTTTATCAGCAATGCCCTGACGGGTTTTCTTGGATAAACAACCATACAGCCAACGAGACAGCGATAAACTGCGCAGTTTTCGAAAGCGTTGGTAGGCCTTATCTAAAGTACATAAGCTGTCGCCGTGCAAAATTACAGTGTCGACACCGTATAAATTGAGGCGAGTGACTTCGGGTAAAATTTGCATGCCTGCGGCGCGCGCAAATTGTTTGCCTAGCATGAAGTCACGGTTGCCATGGATAAAATACACGGGTAACTTTTGTGATACTTGCTTGAGTTTTTCGGCGATGTCTAGGGCAAAAGGCAAGGCAATATCATCACCAACCCAGACTTCAAACAAATCGCCTAGGATATAAAGGGCGTCAGCATCATCGAGTTCAGTGTCGAGAAAGCGAGTGAACGCTTGGGTGATATCAAGGCGATCTGCACTCAGGTGCAGATCGCCTATAAATAGAGTTCGCATTCGCCGTATTATGCCGCGACGCTGACTTTTTCAATCACAATGGCTTCTAATGGCACATCTTGATGCATACCACGGTTGCCAGTGCTAACGGCCTTGATTTTTTCGATAATGTCCATGCCTTCAACGATTTCGCCGAATACGCAGTAGCCCCAGCCCTGTGAGGTTTCTGATTTAAAATCGAGGAAAGTGTTGTCGTTCACGTTAATGAAGAACTGCGCAGTAGCTGAATGTGGATCTGAAGTACGCGCCATCGCGACAGTACCAGTACGGTTTGATAAACCGTTATTGGCTTCGTTCTTCACTGGCTCGTTACAACGCTTTTGGCTCATGTCTTCGTTGAAGCCACCACCTTGGATCATGAAACCGTCTATCACACGGTGGAAGATAGTGCCGTCGAAGAAACCTTCGTCAACATATTTCATGAAGTTTGCTACTGTTAACGGCGCTTTCTCAGCGTTCAGTTGCAGTTTAATGTCGCCCAAATTAGTGTGTAATGTGATCATGTTTTCATACTCAGTGTAAATAGTGGCGCGATTCTAACTTATCTCGGATTGCGCGCAAAGTGCAGTATTCAAAACCTGTCAGGCCGTGATAGACTGACTCCTTGATTTTACACCTGAATGTATCATTGAAGAGAATATCGATGTTGAAGATTTACAACAGTATTACCCGCCAAAAACAGGAATTTAAGCCAATTAATCCCGGGAAAATCGGGATGTACGTGTGTGGTGTGACCATATACGATCTCTGTCATATTGGTCATGGCCGTACTTTTGTTTCCTTCGACATGATAGTGCGCTACCTGCGTTACGCGGGTTATGAAGTGAATTTTCAGCGCAATATTACTGATGTTGATGACAAAATCATCAAGCGCGCTAACGAGAATAACGAAAGCTGTGAAGCCTTAACCGAGCGTCTTATTGGTGAAATGCACCAAGACTTCGATGCCTTAAATATGTTGCGCCCCGATTTTGAACCGCGCGCGACCCTTCACATTGCTGAAATCATCGACATGGTTGAGTTATTACTCGCCCGTGGCCATGCCTATGTGGCGAGCGATGGTGATGTGCTTTTCAGTGTGGCCTCATATCCTGATTATGGCCGTTTATCGGGCCAGAATTTAGATCAACTGCAAGCTGGTGCTCGGGTTGAAGTGGACGAAACCAAGCAAAATCCAATGGATTTTGTGTTGTGGAAAATGTCGAAACCTGGTGAACCAACGTGGGAATCCCCATGGGGACCGGGTCGTCCTGGCTGGCATATCGAATGTTCGGCCATGAACAGCAAACATTTAGGTCTGCATTTTGATATCCATGGCGGCGGCTCTGACTTACAGTTCCCACATCATGAGAATGAAATCGCTCAGTCTTGCTGTGCCCATGACACGCCATACGTCAACTATTGGATGCACACTGGCATGGTGATGGTTGACCGTGAAAAGATGTCTAAGTCCTTAGGCAACTTCTTCACCATTCGCGATGTACTTGGTCACTATGATGCTGAAACTGTGCGTTATTTCCTGTTATCTGGCCATTATCGTAGCCAACTGAACTATTCAGAAGATAACTTGAAACAAGCTCGCTCAGCCTTAGAGCGTTTGTATACCGCGATTAAAGATGTCGACTTAACTGTCGTTGCAGCGCCTGCAGAAGAGTTTATTGCTAAGTTTAAAGCGGCGATGGATGATGACTTTAATACACCTGAAGCCTATTCCGTTCTATTTGATATGGTGCGTGAAATCAATCGTTTAAAACTGACCGATATGGCACAGGCATCGGCATTAGCGGTCACCTTGAAGCAATTAGCGGATGTGTTAGGTCTATTAAGCCAAGAGCCAGAGGCCTTCTTTCAAGGCGGCGGTAGTGACGATGAAGTGGCCGAAATCGAAGCCTTAATCGTTGAGCGTAACCGTGCTCGTACCGAAAAGGATTGGGCTGCTGCGGATGTGGCGCGTAATCGTTTAGATATTTTGGGCGTTGTGCTTGAAGATGGTCCAAGTGGCACCACTTGGCGTAAGAAATAAGCTTATTCGCTATATTTTTAATTCAAGAAAATCTTCAGTAAATAAAAAACCTGCATCATGCAGGTTTTTTTATGCTTGCTAGAACCTAGAACCTAGAACCTAGAACCTAGAACCTAGAACCTAGAACCTAGTCATGATACTGCTCAGCGGCATATAAGGTGTTTTCTAATAGGCTTGCAATCGTCATCGGGCCAACACCGCCGGGGACTGGAGTGATAAAGCTGGCATTTTGCGCTGCAATGTCATATTGCACATCGCCGACTAAGGTGCCGTTATCTAAACGGTTAATTCCCACATCTATTACAATCGCGCCGGGCTTGATCCACTCACCAGGAATAAAGCCTGGTTTACCCACCGCAACGACCACGAGATCTGCCTGACGGATTTTTTGCTCGAGATTCTTAGTGAAGCGGTGGCAAGTAGTGGTGGTGCAGCCAGCAAGCAGCAACTCTAAGGTCATTGGGCGGCCGACAATATTCGATGCGCCAACCACAACAGCATCTAAACCATAGGTATCAACGCCGGTGGATTTGATGAGTGTCATTATGCCCATTGGGGTGCAAGAGCGCAGCACCGGAATACGCTGGGCTAAACGGCCGACGTTGTACGGGTGAAATCCATCGACATCTTTATCTGGGCGGATACGCTCGATGACTTTTGAGTCTTCGATATGTGCGGGTAATGGCAGTTGCACTAAGATGCCATCAATTGTCGGATCATCATTAAGACTATCAATCAGGTTGAGTAATTCATCTTCAGTGCAGTTTGTTTCTAAATCGTATGAACGAGAAATAAATCCAACTTCTTCACAAGCCTTACGTTTACTGCCAACATAAACTTGTGATGCCGGATCGGCTCCCACTAATATTACGGCTAAACCCGGTACGCGTTGTCCAGCCTCTTTGCGGGCGGTGACTTTTTCGCTGAGCTTAGTGCGGATGGATTGAGCAATCGCCTTGCCGTCGATTATTTGGGCTGTCATGGGTGTAGGATATCCTTTATATGGGCGATGGTGAAAACAGTAGTTAACACAGAGATTGGCAATCGTGGCTATTTTAACAGGGCACAGCTACTGTGTCATGGTTAAAGCCGTTGCCAAGTGGATAAAAAAAAACAGATTAGCCTGATAATTCAGCACCTAGAGTCGAACGATAAAAAAATCGTTGACGGGTGTAAAGTGAGGGGATAAGATGCGCTCCGTTCTCAGGCAGATGTGTTCATCTTGCGCTGAAACTGTCATATAAGACCTTCGGTGATTAGCGCAGTCCGATAGTGCATCCAGATTTTGGATGAGAGCGGGCCAGAGGGAACCCTCTGAGTTGATACCAAGTAAAATGTAAGACCTTCGGTGATTAGCGCAGTCCGGTAGCGCATCTGGTTTGGGACCAGAGGGTCAGAGGTTCGAATCCTCTATCACCGACCACTTTATTGTCGTTTGCTTCAATGAATTCAAAAATAATTTGAACTAAAATAGGCAAATGATAGGGTTAGCATAAATGCTTTCCAAATCGGTTAGGATACAGAAAATTCTGTAAACCATGCGCCCGTAGCTCAGTTGGATAGAGCACCCGCCTTCTAAGCGGGTGGTCGCAGGTTCGAATCCTGCCGGGCGTACCAGTTTCAGTGGTGATTGTAGCTCAGTTGGTAGAGTCCCGGATTGTGATTCCGGTTGTCGTGGGTTCGAGCCCCATCAGTCACCCCATTTTTAGTACTTTGAGTACAAATTAAAAAAAGCGACCTTGTGTCGCTTTTTTTATACCCCAGATTCGGCTGTTGAGGCTCGACTCTGCAGAAAACGGTGGCTATAATGTCGCGTCTTGATAGATATCAACTATGAGCGACCTGTGCCTAAAGCCAGTTGTGGTGGGCATTGTAGTCAAATTTAATGATCAAGAAACGAATACCTGAATAGTTGATGAATCGGCTATTACAAAGGACGTTAGACAAATTTCGAGGTAAAACAATGCAAGTTTCTGTTGAAGCAACCCAAGGCCTAGAGCGTCGCCTGACCATTTCTGTTCCTGCTGAACAAATTGAAAAGCTGGTTAAAGACAGTTTACAACGTGAAGCTAAGCGTGCTCGTATCCCAGGTTTCCGTCCTGGTAAAGTGCCTGTTACTGTTATAAACAAACGTTACGGCGCAGCGATTCGTCAAGACATCATGGGTGAAGTGATGCAACGTAACTTCATCGAAGCAATTATTGCTGAGAAGTTAAACCCAGCGGGTGCACCGACTTTTGTTCCTGGTTCTACTGATGGCGAAAAATTCGAATTTATCGCTACCTTTGAAATCTATCCAGAAGTTGAGCTGAAAGGCTTAGATGCAATCGAAGTAGAACAGCCAAAAGCTGAAGTGACTGACGCTGACGTTGACACTATGATTGAAACCTTACGTAAACAACACGCTACTTTCGCTGCTGTTGAGCGTGAAGCTGCTGATGGCGACAAAGTGAAAATGAACTTTGTTGGCTCAGTTGACGGTGAAGAATTTGAAGGCGGCAAAGCTGATGATTTCGAACTGCAATTAGGTAGCGGCCGTATGATCCCTGGTTTTGAAGCAGGTATCTTAGGTCACAAAGCGGGCGAAGAATTTGTTATCGACGTGAACTTCCCTGAAGAATATCACGCTGAAAACCTGAAAGGTAAAGCGGCTAAGTTCGCGATTACGCTGACAGAAGTGCAAGCGGCTAACCTGCCAGAAGTAAACGATGAGTTTGCTGCTCTGTTTGGTATCAGCGAAGGTGGCTTAGAAGCCCTTAAAACTGAAATCCGTAAAAACATGAACCGTGAACTTGAGCAAGCGTTAAAAGCTAACGTGAAAGAGCAAGTGATCAATGGTCTGTTAGCTAACAACGATATCACTTTGCCAAAAGCATTGATCGATGGCGAAGTTAACGTTCTGCGTCAACAAGCCATGCAACGTTTTGGCGGCCAATCGGCTAACATGCCAGAACTGCCAGCTGAATTGTTCACTGAACAAGCTGCACGTCGTGTTAAAATCGGTCTGTTATTAGGCGAAGTCATCAAGACTAACGAACTGAAAGCGGAAGATGAACGCGTACAAGGCTTGATCGCTTCTATGGCTTCAGCCTACGAAGATCCAAGTGAAGTGGTTGCTTATTACAACAGCAACAAAGAGCTGATGCAAAACATGCGCAACGTTGCTTTAGAAGAGCAAGCGGTTGAAGCACTGTTGAAATCTGCCAAAGTGACCGAAAAACAAGTCGCTTTTGAAGAATTTATGAACAAGGCTACCGGTCGCGCATAAGCTAAGCTTGACTTGATTAGCTGTTCGCCATTTATAATGGCTCGTATGAGGCTCCTCATGCGAGCCATTTTTATTTAGGGAAGTGAATAATGCATAATGCGTCAGACATACAAAGTGCTTTAGTGCCTATGGTGATCGAACAGACTGCTAAGGGTGAACGCTCATACGATATTTATTCTCGTTTGTTGAAAGAGCGGATTATCTTTTTGGTAGGTCAAGTTGAAGAACACATGGCAAACCTTATCGTGGCGCAACTATTATTCTTAGAATCAGAAAGCCCAGATAAAGATATCTTTTTATACATTAACTCCCCTGGTGGTTCTGTCACCGCAGGCATGGCGATTTATGATACCATGCAGTTTATCAAACCGAATGTTAGCACTGTCTGTATCGGCCAAGCCGCCAGTATGGGCGCTTTCTTGTTAGCCGGTGGTGAGAAGGGTAAGCGTCACTGTTTACCAAACTCTCGCGTGATGATCCATCAACCTCTGGGTGGTTTCCAAGGTCAAGCATCAGATATTGCTATTCATGCCAAAGAAATCTTAGGCATTAAAAATAAGCTTAACCTAATGCTCGCTGAACACACAGGTCAACCGCTCGAAGTGATTGAACGCGATACCGATCGTGACAACTTCATGAGTGCAACTCAAGCCGTCGAATATGGCTTAGTTGACTCTGTGATGACGAAACGTGGCTGATTTTTGCTTTTGACTGAGCTATGCTTTGTAAAAGTTAAGCAAATTTAAGACAGGCAGTAGAGCAGACTGCAAATGAGGTAATTAATGGGCGACAACAAAAATAATGGTGACAGCGGTAAATTGCTGTACTGCTCTTTTTGCGGAAAGAGCCAGCATGAAGTCAGAAAACTCATTGCTGGCCCATCAGTGTATGTATGCGACGAATGTGTTGAGTTATGTAACGACATCATTCGTGAAGAGATTAAAGAAATCTCTCCAAAGCGTGATAGCGATAAATTACCGACACCACATGAGTTGCGTGCACATTTAGACGATTATGTTATTGGCCAAGACAGAGCGAAAAAAGTGCTTTCTGTGGCAGTGTATAACCACTATAAGCGTTTAAAAAATGCATCGCCTAAAGATGGTATCGAGCTGGGCAAGAGTAATATTTTGCTTATCGGTCCAACGGGTAGCGGTAAAACCCTACTGGCTGAAACCCTTGCGCGCTCACTCAATGTGCCTTTCACTATGGCAGATGCTACTACGCTGACTGAAGCGGGTTATGTGGGTGAAGACGTTGAAAACATCATTCAAAAGTTGCTGCAAAAGTGCGACTACGATGTTGAGAAGGCGCAGCGTGGTATCGTTTATATCGATGAAATCGATAAAATTAGCCGTAAGTCAGACAATCCATCAATCACCCGTGACGTATCGGGTGAGGGTGTACAGCAAGCGCTGCTTAAGCTGATTGAAGGTACTGTTGCCGCGGTTCCACCACAAGGTGGCCGTAAGCATCCACAGCAAGAATTCTTACAAGTCGATACTTCTAAGATCCTGTTTATCTGTGGTGGTGCGTTTGCAGGGCTTGAGAAAGTGATTGAGCAACGTGCGCACGTTGGCTCGGGTATTGGTTTTGGTGCACAGGTGAAAGGCGAGAAAGAGAAGGCGACGATTTCTGAAACCTTATCACAAGTAGAACCTGGCGATTTAGTCAAATACGGTTTAATCCCTGAGTTTATTGGTCGTCTACCAGTGGTTGCGACTCTGACTGAGCTGGATGAAGAAGCTTTAGTACAAATTCTATCTCAACCTAAAAATGCCCTAACTAAGCAATACAGTGCGTTATTTGAGATGGAAGGGGTTGAGCTTGAGTTCCGCGAAGATGCGCTTAAAGCGATTGCTCACAAAGCCATGTCTCGCAAGACAGGTGCCCGTGGCCTACGCTCCATCGTTGAAAGTATTCTGCTGGATACCATGTACGATATCCCATCCGTTGACGGTGTGGTGAAGGCCGTTGTGGATGAATCAGTCGTGAAAGGGGAATCTGCCCCAATCTTGATTTACGAGCACAATGAGGCCCAAGTGGCATCAGGCGAACAATAATTGTACTGATCGCTAATAAACTGAAAAACAAGGAGTCCAATGGACTCCTTTTTTCGTATTAGCCATTGAAACTCCATAAAGCGTCCCAATATACTCCAGTATTAATCCATTTCACCAAAACGGAATCGAACTATGACCCAAGAGCGTGAAGCGCATATCGAACTCCCCGTGCTGCCACTGCGAGATGTGGTGGTCTATCCCCATATGGTAATTCCGTTATTTGTCGGACGAGAAAAATCTATTCGATGTCTCGAAACGGCAATGGCGCAGGATAAGCAAATTATTTTAGTGGCGCAGCGTGATGCCGAGCTCGATGAACCATCAAAAGATGACATCTTCGAAGTGGGTACGGTTGCCTCTATTTTACAGTTACTTAAGCTGCCAGACGGTACAGTCAAAGTGCTGGTTGAAGGCGGTCGTCGCGCCCGTATTACCCGTTATACCCAAGAAACAGAATTCTTTGTGGCTAAAGCTGAGTATCTGGAATCAGAACCGCTGGAAGACAAAGAAGAAGAAGTGTTAGTGCGCAGTGCTATTGGTCAGTTTGAAGGTTATATCAAGCTGAACAAAAAGATCCCGCCAGAAGTCTTGACCTCTTTATCGGGTATCGATGAAGCGGCGCGTCTGGCCGATACTATGGCCGCACACATGCCACTTAAGCTTGAAGATAAGCAATCTGTGCTTGAGATGGTCAACGTCGGCGAACGTCTGGAATATCTAATGGCGATGATGGAATCGGAGATCGACCTATTACAGGTTGAGAAACGTATCCGGACTCGCGTTAAAAAACAGATGGAAAAGAGTCAGCGTGAGTACTATCTGAACGAACAGATGAAAGCCATCCAGAAAGAACTGGGTGACTTAGATGAAGGCCATGACGAATTTGAAGCCTTAAATCGTAAGATTGAAGAGGCTAATATGCCCGCTGAGGCGAAAGAGAAAGCCCTCGCCGAGCTTAACAAGTTACGCATGATGTCACCTATGTCGGCTGAAGCGACGGTTGTTCGCAGTTATGTCGATTGGATGACGGCTGTGCCTTGGAGCCAGCGTTCTAAAATCAAACGTGATTTAGCCAAAGCCCAAGAAGTACTCGACACCGATCATTTTGGTCTTGAAAAAGTCAAAGAACGTATCTTGGAATATTTGGCAGTCCAAAGCCGAGTGCGTCAGCTTAAAGGGCCAATCCTGTGTTTAGTGGGGCCACCAGGTGTGGGTAAAACCTCGCTAGGTCAATCGATCGCTAAGGCGACCGGTCGTAAGTATGTGCGTGTTGCCCTCGGTGGCGTGCGTGATGAAGCGGAAATCCGTGGTCATCGCCGTACTTACATTGGGTCTATGCCGGGTAAAGTCATTCAAAAGATGGCTAAAGTCGGCGTGAAAAACCCGTTATTCTTGCTCGATGAAATCGACAAGATGAGTTCAGATATGCGCGGCGATCCGGCTTCTGCTTTATTAGAAGTGTTAGATCCTGAGCAAAATGCGACCTTTAACGATCATTACCTCGAAGTCGATTACGACCTATCCGATGTGATGTTTGTTGCAACGTCAAACTCCATGGATATTCCTGGGCCACTTCTTGACCGTATGGAAGTCATTCGTTTGTCGGGTTACACCGAAGACGAGAAGCTGAATATTGCTAAGCAACATTTGCTGAATAAGCAAATTGAGCGCAATGGTTTAAAAGCCACTGAAATTAAAGTAGATGATAGTGCTATCGTTGGCATTATCCGTTATTACACCCGTGAAGCGGGTGTGCGTTCACTCGAGCGTGAATTGTCTAAGATTTGCCGTAAAGTCGTGAAAATGATTTTGCTCGATAAGTCTGTCAAGTCTGTGACTGTCAACCAAGAGAATCTTAAGTCTTTCCTTGGTGTGCAGCGCTTTGATTACGGCAAAGCCGAGTCTAAGAACCAAATCGGTCAAGTGACTGGCTTAGCGTGGACTCAAGTGGGCGGTGACTTACTGACGATTGAAGCAACCTCAGTGCCAGGTAAAGGGAAGTTAACCTATACCGGTTCCCTTGGCGACGTGATGCAAGAGTCGATTCAAGCAGCGATGACAGTTGTTCGCGCCCGTGCGGAACAATTAGGTATCAATGCTGATTTCTACGAGAAGCGTGATATCCACGTGCATGTGCCAGAAGGTGCGACACCCAAAGATGGTCCATCTGCAGGTGCGGCAATGTGTACCGCGTTAGTATCAAGCTTAACGGGTAACCCCGTGCGTGCTGATGTGGCCATGACAGGTGAAATAACCTTACGTGGTGAAGTGTTACCTATCGGTGGTTTGAAAGAAAAACTGCTAGCAGCACACCGCGGCGGCATAAAATTGGTGCTTATTCCAAAAGAAAATGAGCGCGATTTGGAAGAAATTCCTGCCAATGTGATTGCCGATTTAGAAATTCGTCCCGTGCGTTGGGTCGATGAAGTGTTAAAACTGGCCCTAGAAAGACCAGTGGAAGGCTTCGAAGTGGTTAAAAACTTGGCATAACGCAAGAAATTGCGCTATCACGTTAAAAAAAATGAAAAAAGGGGCTTAACAAAGCGCAGACCTGTGGTAGCCTAGGTCTGTGGAGAGCCAGCTGCTCCAAGCCCTTGGCGCAACTGGCTTTGAGCTGTATCCAGTTTTAATTCTTTGGTTTTCGAACTCAGCTTGAACTTTGAATTCAAGCTTGTTATAAAAGCCTCCGCAGACCGCTCTAGAGACGGATTTGGTTGCGGCGCAAAAAAATTACATTCAAGGGGATGACATGAACAAATCTGAACTAATCGAGAAAATCGCATCTGGTGCTGACATTTCTAAAGCCGCTGCTGGCCGAGCACTGGATTCTTTTATCGCTGCTGTGACCGAAGGTCTGAAAGAAGGTGATAAAATTTCTCTTGTTGGTTTTGGTACTTTTGAAGTGCGTGAACGCGCTGAGCGTACTGGTCGCAACCCACAAACGGGTGAAGAAATCAAAATCGCAGCAGCTAAAATTCCTGCATTCAAAGCTGGTAAAGCACTGAAAGACGCTGTTAATTAATCATTAATATCGTAGCCTTTGTAAGGCGTTCGTAATGACAAGCACTGTTTATCAGTGCTTTTTACGAATTGAAAGTAATGGAATATGAAGCTTAATTTCTACCATTACTCGGGGTTTTAGAATTTACCAGTGGTAGCGTCTGAATATTCCCCATAAATTACAGAAAGGCGCATCTCAACCTGATGCGCCTTTTTATTTTGTTAATCGCAACAAGCGAGAAATCTGATGTTAGAAAAGATCCGCGATGGTTCGCAAGGCGTGATTGCTAAAGGCATTCTCGTACTTGTGATTTTATCTTTTGCATTTGCAGGAGTCAGTAGTTACTTAGGTTCAACAACTGATGTGCCTGCGGCAGAAGTGAACGGTGACAAGATCACTAAAGCCGAGCTAGAGCAGGCGTACCAGAGCGAGCGCTCTCGCATGGAGCAACAGCTAGGTGAAATGTTTGCTGCGTTATCTGCTGACGAAAAATACTTACAAAGCATTAAGCAGAGCGTATTAGAACGCTTAGTGGCTGACAAGTTGATAGATCAAGCTGCTAAGGCTATGGGTCTACGTGTATCTGACGAGCAAATTGTTGCTGCAATGAGAGCTGAACCGGCATTTCAAACTGATGGCAAATTTGATAACGATCGTTATCAGGCGATTCTGCGTCAGTTAGGTTATCAGCCACAGACTTTCAGAGACATGATGCGTGTCGATATGACCCGTCGTCAGTTAACTGCAGCCCTTGTGGGTACTGAATTCGTGTTACCTGGCGAAGCTAAGCAATTGGCTGAGTTACAAGGCCAAACCCGTGATGTGCGCTATGTTGTTGTCGATTCTGCACCATTCTTAGCGACAGCGGTTGTGACTGACGAGCAAGTGAAAAACTATTACGACGCAAACCAAGGGCAGTTTATGAGCCCTGAGATGGTGAGCTTAGAATATGTTGAACTGAATGCTGCTGATTTTGCTAAAAATAATCCAGTTTCTGATGAAGAAGCACAAACGTATTACGAAGAACATAAAGCACAATATGTTTCTAACGAGAAGCGTCTTGCCGCGCATATTTTGGTTATGCCAGGTAACGATGAAGCGGCAGCAAAAGCCAAGGCTGAAGATCTCGCTAAGCAATTAGATAGCGGTGCCGATTTTGCTGATCTGGCTAAAGCTAACTCTGATGATACTTTGAGTGCAGAGCAGGGCGGTAAACTGGATTGGTTTGAACCTGGTGTAATGGACCCCACATTTGATGCCGCTTTATTTGCATTAAATAAAGGCCAACATTCTGCGGTGGTTAAAACAGACTTTGGTTTCCACATTATCAAGCTATTAGATGTGCAATCTGGCGCGACTGTACCGTTTGCTGATGTGAAAGCTAAGATAGTGGCTCAATTGCAAGATAAGAAAGCGGTTGACCAGTTCTATAGCTTACAAAGTAAATTAGCGGATACCAGCTATGAAGTGCCAGATACACTATCTGAAACCGCAAAAGCTGTTGGCGTTGATGTTAAGACTACAGCACTGTTTTCTCGCGATAACGCACCTGCTGAGCTAAACAAGCCTGACTTAGTTAAAGCGGCCTTCTCTGAAACTGTAATGCTGAAAGGTTTAAACAGTGAAGTGATTGAGCTTGAACCTAACCATGTGGTTGTTATCCGAGTGAAAGAACATCACGATGCGGGTACTTTGGCCTTAGCTGAAGTGAAAGCCAACATCACTGAGCGCTTGAAGCAAGATCAAGCAAACGAAGCCGCCCGTGCAAAAGCACAGGAGCTGATGGCACAAGTTAAAGCGGGTGCAACTGATCTTGGTTTAGTGTCTAAAGCGAAACTAGGCCGTGGCGCGCAAGACGTTGATGCTGCGATTGTAGGCAAAGCGTTCCAAATGCCAACACCAAGTACAACTCCTGTTGTCGATACCGTTGGTTTAGCAAACGGTTATGCTGTGGTTGCACTGGATAAAGTCAACGCTGCAGAAGGTGTGAGTGATGAGCTAGTTAATGCACTTAAACAACGTCTGAACGCACAATACAGTGAAGCAGACTACCGTGGCTTGATCGATTCGCTTAAAGCCAATGCCAAGGTGCTTTACCCTGTAGAAGAATAATTTCAGTGAGGATAGTGAGTTATTAAATTTACTATCCGACTGATTAAATAGAAAAGGCCAAGTGAGTTCACTTGGCCTTTTTGTTTTTTAATTCGATAAAGTTTACCAATGAAGTTCGAAGGATATCCACTATCGCAACACTGTCAGACTCCATATTCCATTACTTCAATCGCCACGTTACTGAATTGAATGGTTAATCATCAACGCCAATCATTACGCTGCTGGCTTTGATGAGGGCATAAGCCGAATCACCCACTTTGAGCCCTAGGCGCTCACAGGAAGCTTTAGTCACCACAGAGGTCAGTACGACACCGGGTGCAAGTTCTATTGTCACTTCATTGTTTACAGCGCCCATTTCTATGGATTTGATTGTACCGCTGAGGGTGTTTCTTGCGCTAATTTTCATTGATTTTCCTTATTGAGGGATTATTAGGGGTCAACTGCAGCTAGTGTAGCGCATCTTAATCTGGGAGTTATAAATAAAAACGCCACTAAAAAGTGGCGTTTAACGTTTGTGATAAGCAGTGATTCGCTATCGAGTCGATTAGAGTTCGATAACGTCAAACTCAACGTATGGGTTAACGTCGGCATCGTAATCAATACCTTCGATACCAAAACCAAATAACTTAATAAATTCAGCTTTGTATTCACGGTAATCAGTCAATTCTGATAAGTTTTCTGTGGTCACTTGTGGCCACAAATTACGGCAGTGTTGCTGAATATCTTCACGCAGTTCCCAGTCATCTAAACGTAAGCGATTATCACTGTCGGTCTCAGGTTTTGCACCATCGGCACGGAATAGGCGCTCACTGAATAAGCGATAGATTTGCTCCATACAACCTTCATGGAGACCTTCCTGACGCATTTTCTTAAATACCATAGCGATATATAAAGGCATGACAGGAATGGCCGAACTCGCTTGAGTCACAACGCTCTTTAGCACTGCAACATTTGCGCTGCCGCCAGTGGCTGACAGTTGTTTATTTAACGCTTTTGCTGCGCGGTCCAGATCCATCTTGGCCTTGCCAAGGGCGCCGTGCCAGTAAATTGGCCACGTCAATTCAGTACCGATATAGCTATAGGCTACAGTTTTGCAGTTATCGGCTAATACACCGGCTTCAGATAAGGCTTTGATCCACAGTTCCCAATCTTCGCCGCCCATAACAGTGACAGTATCAGCAATTTCTTGCTCAGTTGCTGGCTCAACGGTGGCTTCAATGATGCAGTCTTTATTGGTATCAACGGCAGTCGCTGTGTAAGTTTCGCCAATGGGTTTTAAAGCTGATCGGATAAGCTCACCTGAATCTGGGAGTTTGCGCACTGGTGATGCCAGTGAGTAAACAACCATGTCAATTTCACCAAGATCTTGCTTGATAAGCTCGATGACTTTTTGTTTAGCTTCATGGCTAAAGGCATCGCCGTTAATGCTTTTAGAATATAAACCTTCCGCTTTAGCAAATTTGTCGAAAGCGGCAGAGTTGTACCAACCTGCAGTACCTGGTTTCGCTTCAGTACCTGGCTTTTCGAAGAACACGCCAATCGTTGCGGCATCGCTACCAAAAGCGGCTGCGATACGTGAAGACAGACCATAACCACTTGATGAACCTACAACTAATACCTTTTTCGGGCCGTTAGCGATCTTGCCTTTTGCTTTAGTTAAGGTGATTTGTTCTTGAACGTTTACTTCACAACCGACAGGGTGTGTAGTGGTACAAATGAATCCACGAATTTTTGGTTTGATAATCATGTTTAAGCTTCTTCTATCAAAATGACCAATAGGATAAATATTTCGGCGGGTAAATGGCACCTATTTTTAGCCAATTCACCTGATTATTTAAGTGGTTGGAGCAGTTTAGCGTTTATGAACAAACAGACTCTGCTCTTGGACCAACCTCTGGGTGTATTCATGTTTTGGTGAGTTAAATATTTGTTCTGTATAAGCTTTTTCAACCATTACACCTTTGTGCAGTACCATAATTTTATCGCTGACATGGCGAATAATATTGAGATTATGGGACACGAAGATATAAGACAAGCCGAGATCTTTTTGCAGTTTTAACAGCAAATTAAGAATTTGCGAACGCACCGAAAGGTCCAGAGCGGTTAAGGCTTCATCGGCAATGATAATTTTAGGATTGAGCATTAAGGCTCGTGCTACTGCGACTCGTTGTTTTTGCCCTTCGGAAATCATGTGCGGATAAAACTCCGCATGCTCAGGTAATAAACCTACTTTTCGTAAGGTATCGACCACTTGGGTGTGCCGCGATTGCGCTGACATTTGGGTGTTGAAACGCAGCGGCTCATCGAGTAATTGACCAATCGTTAGGCGCGGGTTCAGTGAAGTATTCGGATCTTGGAAAATCATCCGAATTAAGCGGCATCTTTGCTTCACATTGCGGCTGTCTAAGGCTTCACCTTCGAAAAATATCTCACCACCGCTGCGGGGCTCTGCACCGACTAAAATGCGGGCGAGGGTACTTTTACCTGAACCCGCCTCACCCACTATCGCTAAGGTTTCACCGCGTTCGAGTTCAAAGGATACGGGCGCTAATGCATCGTTATATTGGCGGGAAAAGCCCTTATAACCAGTATCATATCTTTTATAAAGGTCATTAACTTTAAGCAGTGGGGTCGTCATTATGGGTTTCGCCATGATAAGGGAAATGACAGGCAAAATAGCGGTCTTTGATATGACTCAAATTTGGCTGATTAACGCATTTTTTTTGTGCTTCAGGGCAGCGTGGCCCTAAACGACAACCAATAGGCAAATGCTGTAAGGCGGGCGCAGAACCCGGTAGGGTAGGCATAATCGCCTTGTGACCACCTGAGCCTGAATAGTCGGGCATATTTTCGAGTAACGCCTTAGTGTAAGGATGATAAGGCTGCTTAATCACTTCGTCCGTCGGCCCAGATTCCATGACTTGACCGCAATAGAGCACGGATAAGTGATCGCACCATTGGGCTAAGGTTTCCAGCTCGTGGCTGATCAATAGAATCGATACGTTTTGTAATTGATTTAATTGGGATAATAATCTGAAAATTTGCGCCTGAGTGCTGAGCTCCATCGAGCTTGTGGGTTCGTCTGCAATCAAGAGGCGAGGCTGGTTAGCAACCGCCATCGCAATCATCACCTTTTGGCATTCGCCTTCGGATAATTCCCATGCGTAGCTAGACATCACCTGCCGCGGATTCTTGATCCCGACTTTATGCAGCCATTTCTGTGCTGTAAGTCTTGCATGCCTGCGCCGTTGCCAAAAATAGGCGTTGGGATTTTTAGGCATAGCTTGCATTAACTGACTGCCAACGGTTTGTGCTGGATCTAAGCTGCCAGACGGATCTTGGAAGATCATTGCCATGTCTGAACCCATCAGGTTACGGCGCTCTTTTGAGCTCATGGCCATCAAGTTATTGCCATCCCACATCATGCGGTCTGCTGTGATAGTCCAGTTAGGGCCGGGGATGCCTAAAATTGCTCTGGCTAACAAACTTCGTCCTGAGCCAGATTCACCCACTAGCCCATGAATTTCGCCCGCATTGAGTGTTAAGCTGACTTTTTCTAGCGCCCGCACTCTACCGTGGGGCGTATCGAGTTCAATCGTTAGATTTCGTACGTCGAGTAAGGGCATAAGTTAGTTTCTGATGGGCGCAAGCGCCGACCGTAGGCCATCGCCAACCAAGTTAATGGAAAGCACACTGAAAAGAATCGCTAAGCCTGGGATAGTTACGGCCCAAGGTGCAGTTAGTAAATTATCCATCCCTTGGGCGACCATTGCGCCCCATTCTGGACTCGGCGCCTGTGCGCCCAAGCTTAAAAAACCCAGGGCAGCGATATCTAAAATAGCAGCTGAAATGGCAAGTGTGGTTTGAATAATCACCACTTCCCACACGTTTGGCATAATGACATACCAAAAAATTTGCATCGAGTTAGCGCCGTCTAAACGCGCAGCTGTGACATATTCTTTTTGTAATTCTTCATGCACTGACTGGTGTATGGAGCGCACAAATTGTGGGGTTAAGGCAATCCCGACCGCCCAGAACACGTTTTCAAGCCCTGGTCCCATTACAGCGACCACTAAAATGGCCATCAATAATGAGGGAATTGATAACAGCGCGTCGAGTAAGTGCCCGAGAATACTGGATTTTAAGCCCCGCATCATGCCGGACAGTGACCCTATGATAAAGCCTGTGAATAATGCGGTAACGACGATCAGCAGCGCCATGCCAAAGGTCAAGTGCGCGCCGTGTAATAATCGGCTGAAAATATCGCGGCCGAGATCGTCAGTCCCTAAAAAGTGCGCCACTGTCCCTGAAGGGTCCCACGAGGGGGGCAACAGCAAGGCTCTTGGATCTTGTGCCTCTGGTGGGAAGGGCGCAATCATAGGGCCAAACAGGGTTAGCAAGAGCAGAAATGCAATCGTCCATAGACCCGCTAAGGCGAAAGGATTAGCCGAAAAGTTAATCCAAACCCGCATAGTCGGAGAGGCAATTTGATCTTCTTGATAAATTTTAACTGGTGGCATAAAGGTCTTTTCTGCTCAGTGGATTAAAGGCTGTGTGCAGCACTTCAATCAAGATACTTAGGAAGATAATCAATAGGGCCACGGCCAAAATCCCACCTTGGATAACAGTATAGTCCCGTTGGTAAATCCCTGAAACTAGCCAAGATCCTACACCAGGCCAAGAGAAAATCATTTCAACCACTATGGCATAACTGGCAAATGAGCCAAGCATTAGCCCTAAATGTTTAAGTACGGGGATCAGCGCATTGGGCAGGGCGTGGCGCAGTATAATCGTGCCAGTATGCATGCCTCTGGCTTCGGCGGCGCGGATAAAGGTTTGATTCATCACATTCACCATTGCCGAACGGGTGCTACGAACCACTACAGTAAAAGGTAACACGGCCAGTGTTGTGGCTGGCAAAATGATATGCAGCAGGGCATCTTTAAATGCCGACATGCCGTATTCTGACTCTGACAACAAGGTATCCACTAGCATAAAGCCAGTGACGGGCTTGATTTCATAGAGCAAATTGATTTGTCCCGAAATTGGTAACCAACCAAGATCGACGCCAAACCAAAGCGAAAGATACAGACCTAACCAGAATACGGGTACAGAGTAGCCCGTTAGGGTAATCGCCATAATGGTATTTTGGGTGAGCTTATGTTGACTCTGGGAGGCGAGCACGCCTAAGGGCACGCCCAAGCAAATTGCGATAATGCCCGCCATCACCGCAAGTTCGAAGGAGGCGGGTAGGACGGCACTGAGTTCTTCGGCGACTTCTTGATGTGACGTGACTGAAATCCCTAAATTACCGCTAAGCCTTTGTTGTAGGTAAGCGATAAATTGCCACGCTTGGTTTTTATCTAATTTGTAGTCTTGTTCTATTTGAACCAGTTGGCTTGCCGTCGGTGTATGTATGCCAGTGAGTGCATAGGTGCGCTCAACCGGAAACAAGCCTGTAGCGTAAAATAATACACCAATCATCACTAAAGAGGTGGCGAGGAACAGATTGAGGCGACGCAGTAGGTATGTAAACATTAATTCGCCTCCTGTGGTGCTTGGCTAGTATGGGTGAAGGAAATCCCACCAAAAGGCGTAAGCTGCATATCCTTGATATCACTGCGAGTTAACGCCACACGTTTGGCATGGGCCAGACTCAGCATAGGTACTTGTTCAGCTAAAAAGGCTTCTGCTTGCTGATAAATCACTTTACGTTCCGCTTGATCTGATACTTCCCTTGCGCTGTTTAAGATGGCATCAAACTCTGGGTTACACCAGCGAGAACGATTGTTGTTCGATTGCATTGCTGCGCAGCTCAACAGCGGATTAAAAAAGTTATCGGGATCGCTGTTATCGGCATTCCAGCCAATCAGCACAGAATCATAGTCGTCGCGGCTCAGTCTCTGACTAAATACGCTCCAATCGTAACTGACGATATTCACTTTTACGCCGATGTTTGCTAGATCGGATTGAATTAATTCGGCCGTTTTCAACGAATTGGGGTTATAAGCGCGGGCAACCGGTATGGCCCAAATGTCAATGCTGAGATTTTTTATACCGGCTTCTTTTAATAGGTCACGTGCTTTTTGCGGATTGTAATCGACAAGTCCTTTGTTATTTTCGTAGGCCCATGATGCTGGCGGCAGAACGCCCGTGGCTTCAATGGCAGTATTTTGATAAACCGCTCGCAGGATATTTTGTTTATCAACAGCATAGGCCAGTGCACGACGTACGCGAACATCATCTAATGGTGGCTTTTGCGTATTAAAGGCCCAAAATGCCACGTTAAGACCTGGTTGTGATTCGATGTTTAATTCTTGATGCTGTTTGATAACAGGCAGTTCACCTGCTTTGGGCAGCGCAGAAACGCTGCAATCCCCCGCGATAAGCTTAGCGAGCCTAACTGTACTTTTGGGCGTGATATCAAATACCAGCATATCGATTTTTGCTGGCTCTCCCCAAAAATCGGGATTACGGCGATAGCGGATATATTCGTTTTTAGCGTATTGCACTAAGGTGAACGGTCCTGTACCAATGGCAAAGTGGTCGACGTTTTCAGGATGACCTAAAGCTAACTGCTGCTGCGCGTATTCGTTGGATAAGATCACCGCAAAGTCGGTGGCTAAATTCGACAGAAAAGAAGCGTCTTTGCGGGTTAAGTAAAAGACCACTTCATGATCGTTTATCTTCTCTATCCCTTTAACTTGCTGAGAAAAGCCAATACTTTGGAAGAAGGGATAACCCGTGCGGGAGACAAAATGATAAGGATGCTGGGTATCGATAATACGATTAAAGGAGAACAACACATCGTCGGCATTAAAGGGGCGAGTTGGGTAAAAACGCTTTGAATGCTGGAACTGCACGTTTTCCCTGAGAGTGAAGCGATAGCTTAAACCATCATCAGACATGGCCCAACTCGTCGCCAAGGCAGGGACAAGCTTGCCTGACTGGGTGTCATAATCCACTAGGCGACTATAAATTTGATGTGAGGTGGCATCGATTGTCGTGCCAGATGTCACCAATTGTGGATTAAAAGACTCAGGGTTCCCTTCGGAGCAATACACCAAACCAGAAGGGAGTCGTTGGGGGCCACACGCGACCAACAACCAACTCATGCAAGAAACTGCAGTTGTTAGGCACAGGCGTCTAATTAGCACACTCATTTATAAATCATTATTTTATCGACTATGAACGGCTATTTTAGCAGTGCATCTCCCCCGTGGGCAATCTGCTTATGCTTTATCAAGTAAATTGTACTTTTTAAGGATGCCACGCAGTTGGTGGTAGCTTAATCCGAGCATGTCGGCGGTTTTCTTTTGGTTATATTGGCTGTTTGAGAGTGCCTGCTGGATCAGATCCATTTCGTACTTCTCAGTTTGCTCTTTAAAATCCAGCGGAAAATTAAAGCAATTCGTTGAATACTCAGTATTGACTTGTACTTCAGCCTCAAGTATCGGCGCAGATTGTGACGTACTGGCAACAGTTGTTGGCGCAACTGAGGTGATTTGACGCTCGCGGGTCTTGATCCGAGTTTTAGGCCGATACGGTGAAGCAAAGGGATCGAGGGTGATATGATCGATGGGTCTATTTTCACCACCATTACGGTAAACGCTGCGCTCGACCACGTTTTTAAGTTCACGGATATTACCCGGCCAGTCGTGGGTCATTAATTGCTCGACCGCATGGGCGCTGAAACCGCTGAACAGCTGCAGCTTTAATTGGCGCGCCATGCCAACGGCGAAATATTCCGCCAGCGTCATGACGTCTTCTGGGCGGCAACGCAGCGGTGGTAGAGTAATTACATCGAAGGCGAGTCTATCGAGCAAGTCGGCACGAAATTCGCCTGCGTCAGCAAGTGATGGTAAATCTTCGTTGGCAGCGCAGATTAAACGGACATCGGCCTGCACGGTTTTACTGCCGCCGACCCGTTCAAATTCGCCGTATTCAATAACACGTAGTAGCTTTTCTTGGATAAGTCCTGAAGTGTTGGCTAATTCGTCGAGGAATAAGGTGCCGCCGTCGGCGCGCTCAAAGCGGCCTTCGTGTTTGCCTTTGGCGCCAGTAAAGGCTCCTGACTCATGGCCAAATAATTCACTCTCGAGTAAATTTTCACTCAAAGATGAACAGTTTAGCTTAATAAAACTTTGATCCCAGCGCTTAGACAGATAATGTAAGCGTTCGGCAATAAGCTCTTTACCTGTACCACGTTCACCTATAATCAGTACGGGTTTAGACAGAGGCGCTATTTGCGACACATGTTCTAACACCTCGAGTAGGGCGTTGGATTGACCGATGAGGTTGTCTTGCTGAAATTTATTATCCACGATATTTTTTAGTCTTTCGCGCTAAAATTTGGTGAAAATGATAATAAGTGGCTTGAAGCGTAAAAGGAAGTAAAAGTTAATATTTTGTTTAAGATGCTGTATTTAAATAAAAAATAAAAGTTGGCACGGTTAGTGTATTACCTTGTACGAGACCAACATCAATTTGAGGATAGGATTATGGGAATTTTCTCTCGTTTCGCCGATATCATTAACTCTAATATCAGCGCATTGCTGGATAAAGCCGAAGACCCAGAAAAAATGGTTCGACTGATTATCCAAGAAATGGAAGACACACTCGTTGAAGTGCGTTCTACCTCAGCTAAAGTGTTAGCTGAAAAGAAAGAGCTGCAACGTCGTATCAACCGCGTGTTAGAGCAAGTGCAAGATTGGCAAGATAAGGCTGAACTGGCACTGTCCAAAGACCGTGAAGACTTAGCGAAAGCCGCTTTAGTTGAAAAACAAAAAGCGACCGGTTTAGCAGATACGCTGAATCAAGAGTTAGCCGTCATCGATGAACATATCGCACGCTTGAAAGATGAAGTGGGCATGTTGCAAGAAAAGCTGCTCGATGCAAAAGCGCGTCAAAAGACCATTATTTTGCGCACTCAAACCGCGTCATCACGCTTAGAAGTGAAAAAGCAGCTAGATTCAAGCAAGATCGACAATGCTATGCTCAAGTTTGAGCAATATGAGCGCCGTGTCGAAGGCTTAGAAGCCCAAGTTGAATCTTACGATCTTGGCAGCAAGAAGACCTTAGCCGATGAGTTTGCGGCGCTAGAAGCGGAAGATTCTGTGAATGCAGAACTGGCAGCGCTCAAAGCCAAGGTAAAAGGTAAAGCGCCAATTAAGTCAAAAGAATAACAATTCAGAGGTGAGTTATGGATATGGACGTGCTAATGGCGCCGATTATTATTTTCATGGTGATAGTCGCGCCAATATGGTTAGTTCTTCATTATCGCAGTAAGCGACAAGTGAGCCAGGGACTCACTGAGGAAGAGTTTTCACAACTCAATGATTTGATATCCAAGGCCGATAAAATGGCGGCGCGTATTGAGACCTTAGAGGCCATTCTGGATACAGAATCGCCCGAATGGAGGGGGAAACATGAGAGGATCTAATGGCCGTACTTTGTACCGCATTCCCCAGTCAGGCAAAATAGCGGGTGTATGTGCAGGGATTGCCGAGTACTTTGCGATTGAAACTTGGTTAGTGCGAGTGCTGACTGTGTCTATCTTCTTACTCGGCGGCTCAGGTGTGGTATTTATCATCTATGTCGCTTTGTGGGTGATTTTAGACATCAAACCGCAAAAGCATTACGATAGAGACGATATCGAGGTGAAGAAGAAGCCGTGGCAGTCGGGAGAACCCGCAAAGCAAGCGCTAAGCGACGTGAGTCGTCAATTTCGAAGTCTGGAAGTCAGGCTACAAAATTTAGAATGCCATGTCACCTCTGACAACTTTGATTTAAAAAGACAAATCAATAGTTTGTAACCCTTCTAAAGGGCGGCCATGTCCGCCCTTGTTGCTTAATCTCTGCTCCATTCCAGTGTATAGTCAACATCACTTGACATAAGTTAACATCATTCGACATAAGGGAAGTCTCTATGGGAATGCTTGATGCCTCGCTCCATAAATTAACCCAAAAGGGCCAATCCCTGTTACATCGCACCGCGGACCGGCATTTACGTTTGGCCGTGACTGGGCTTTCTGGTGCGGGAAAAACGGCGTTTATCACGGGGTTAGTCAATCAGTTACTCAATTCTGGACCTGTCTCAACGTTACCTCACGCACGTAACAACAGCGCTTTGCCACTGTGGCAGGTGAGCCGCGATCAGCGTTTACTCGGTGTTAAGCGTGCCATGCAGCCGGATCTTGAAATCGCCAGTTTTGATTATCAAGGCGCCATGTTAGCGCTCACTTCCGAACCTGCGACCTGGCCAGCCTCTACCCGTACTATTTCTGAGTTACGATTGGCGATTAAATACCAACCTAAGAAGGGCTTACTGGCCAAGTTTTCTGATACCGCCACCTTGTATTTAGACATAGTCGATTATCCTGGCGAATGGTTACTCGATTTACCTATGCTGCGCCAAGACTTTGTTACTTGGTGCCGTGCTCAACAAGTTCGCATCGAGAATCTTAAAAGCTCTCCCTTGTATGCCGAGTTTGAGCAATCTTTGATTTTATTGGATTTAGCCGCCAGCGCCGATGAGCAGCAATTAAAGCAGATTGCCGATCAATATCAGCTATTACTCAATGATTTAGTACACGTGCAAGGTTATTACCAAGCGCAACCTGGGCGCATGTTATTGCCGGGTGAATGGCAGGGGGCTCCCTTATTGGCTTTTTTCCCCCTGTTATTGGTTAATGATGAAAAGTTTGCTGAGCTTTCGCAAAGCGATAAACACAGTGGATTCCATGTACTTGAAAAACGTTATCAAGAATATGTGGCTAAAGTGGTTAAGCCTTTCTATAAAAACCACTTTGCCGGTTTTGATCGGCAGTTAGTACTTGTTGACTGTTTTAGTGCGTTGAATCGCGGTAAAAAGCAATTTGAGGATATGGGCGCGGCGCTCAATGCCATTATGGAAAGCTTTCAGTTTGGCCAATCGAGTTATTTACGACGTTTATTTGCCCCCCGCATCGACCGTTTGTTGTTTGCCGCGAGCAAGGTTGACCATGTGACTCGCGATCAGCAGAGCCATGTTTTGTCCCTGCTAACCGATATGTTGAAACACAGCCAGCATTTTGCCAGTTTCGATGGTTGTAAAGTGGAGACTATGGCGATTAGCGCCATTAAAGCGACTCGCCATGGCATGGTAACGACCCAAGAGGGCGAGGTGGAAGTCGTGCAGGGGATGGGACTCAACGGTAAAGCCCTGACCTTGTTTCCAGGCGAAGTGCCCACTCGCTTACCTGAGCCCGATTTTTGGCGTGAACAAGGGTTTAACTTTGTCGGCTTTGCACCGCCGAGCAATGCCAATATTGACCCATCTCAAGTGCACTTTGACCATATTCGTCTCGATCATTTGCTGCAGTACTTACTGGGAGATAAGTTGGAATGACGCTAAAGCTATCGGATAACGCTAACGAGCAGGCTTCTAATTCTTCTGCGAACTCATTTGCACACTCAGTTGAACATAAGCCGCTGAAAAAGCAGCAGCTGTTTGACCCAGAAGTCGTGGAGCTCAAACCCAGCAAAGAGGAGCTCAAAGGGGCGAAAGCCTTTGATCCGCATACGCCAGTGCAAGAAGTGGCTGCTGATATTGAGGAATTGATGGATGAAACGTTGTCATCCCATCCAAAAATGATCGATGCTAAATCGGTATCGCCTCAACTTGTAAAATCACGCCGTTGGTCTTGGCTCGCTCGTCTGGCAGTAGCGAGTTTATTGCTGCTTGTAGTCGTTCAAACAGGATTAGGACTGAGGGATGCTTGGCTTGAGAGCCCTTGGTTGTTCAGTTTTTATGGTGTGGTGCTTGGGGTTGTCAGTGCGTGGGCATTGGCGAGCGCAGTCAGTGAATACCGTAAGCTCAAGCGACTCAAACAGGTCGCCGATACTCAAGAAACAGGTGCAAGGCTAGCGCAGAGCATGCAAATGGGTGAAGCAGACAGCTTTATCGATAATATCGTTTGCCACTATGAAGACAGCCAAGGTTTGCAGCAACTTCGCAGCTCATTAAAAGATGAACATAATGATGCCGAGAAAGTCTTGTTATTCGAGGACTTAGTCCTAACGGAGCGAGATGAACTGGCCAAAAAAGTCGTGCGACGCTATGCGGCTGAGTCGGCAGTGTTACTGGCGGCGAGTCCGTTAGCTGTGCTCGATATGGCGATTATCCTCTGGCGTAATCAACGTATGCTGCGCGATGTCGCCCGCTGTTATGGCATTGAACTTGGTTACTGGAGCCGAATTAAACTTATCCGCAGCATTATTATTAATATCATCTACGCGGGCACCACTGAGTTAGTTACCGATTTAGGAACACAGCTGTTATCGGTTGAAATGACAGGTAAATTGTCTGCTCGCTTGGCCCAAGGTTTAGGCGGCGGTATGCTAACGGCGCGTCTTGGATATCAAGCCATGGCGCTGTGTCGGCCGATTGTGTTTAGAGAAGATCAAAGGCCTAAATTGTCTAAAGTGTATCAGGAATTGTTGATCGAACTGAAGCAGTTTTCAGGCAAGCTGTTTACCAAAGAAGGTCGCGACGCATTAAAAGGCCAGTTCGCCGATGTTGATGATAGGGTATCGCGGTCATCTAAAGATAAGTCTAAAGAGTAGATGCTATTGAATATCATATGATTAAACGATTCAAATAGCCGAAAGTAGATGCGCTAATGGACTTGTTCCTTGGCGCATTTTTTATGATTTTCTTTGCAGATACCGAGTATGACTAAGTGCGACGTAAAAGTGCTATGTAACAAGTTAATTACACTTGGCGCGCTGCTATTTTCGTCATGCTACTGGCTTAAGTGCTTGGCCACGTTATGGTAGGGCTTATTCGATAGGGCTAATGTTTCATTAACTTATCTATTAGATTATCCATAATGCGGGCATTGAGCGCTCCACACCAACAATCAATCAAGAACGGGAACTGCTCAATGCCAATGACAAGGAGCTAGGTATGCAAGATGAGTCAGGCAAGATGTGGAAGGCGGCAACACAGGTTATTCATGGCGGCCATGAGCGAGAGGCCTTTGGTGCCTTAGTGACGCCGCTTTACCAAAGTGCGACTTTTGTGTTTGAGTCTGCACAGCAAGGTGGTGAGCGATTTGCGGGTAATGAGCTGGGGTATATTTACACGCGTTTAGGTAATCCGACAACTGCCGAGCTTGAACGTAAAATGGCGATTTTAGAAGGGGCAGAGGCCGCAGCCGCAACCGCTTCTGGTATGGGCGCAGTATCCGCCGCATTGCTGGCTAATTTGCAGATGGGCGATCACTTAGTGGCGTCGAATGCCGTATACGGTTGTACTTATGCGCTAATGACGACTCAGTTTGCCCGCTTTGGTATTGAAGTGTCCCTAGTGGACTTTTCATCGGAAGCAGAAATAGAAGCGGCGATTAAATCCAATACTAAGGTCATTTTCTGTGAAACCCCTGTCAATCCGCATTTGCAGGTATTTGATTTAGCGTCAATTGCGAATATTGCCAAACGTCATCAGTTGGTCAGTATTGTCGATAATACCTTTATGACGCCATTACTGCAGAGGCCGCTGGATTTTGGTATTGATTTGGTGATCCACAGTGCGACTAAATATCTGAATGGCCATGGCGATGTGATTGCGGGGATAGTGTGTGGCAGTGAAGAACAGCTCCATAAAGTGAAGTATGAAATTTTAAAGGATATTGGCGCTGTGATATCGCCACATGATGCTTGGCTGATCTTACGCGGCCTTAAAACCTTAGATGTGCGTTTGCAGCGCCATTGCGATAGTGCCCAGCGCGTGGCAGAGTTTTTGGCGGAACATCCAAGCATTACACGTGTGTATTATCCCGGGCTTAAATCTCATCAAGGGCATAAATTCATTGGCCAGCAGATGAAACGTGCTGGTGGTGTTATCGCGTTTGAACTGGCGGCAAATTTAGAAGAAGCTATGGCCTTTGTCGGATATCTAAAGTTGTTCTCAATTGCGGTGAGTCTAGGTGACGCTGAATCCCTGATTCAACATCCTGCATCGATGACGCATTCACCTTATACGCCAGAGGCAAGAGCGGCGGCTGGGATTGGTGATAATTTGCTGCGGATCTCTATTGGTTTAGAGGATTGTGACGACATCATCGCCGACTTGAACCAAGCGCTAGCTCGATTAGCTTAATGAATGTTGTTATTTTAAAGACCGTTAGCTATTTGAATGATAAAAGGATGCTTTTTGCATCTTTTTATCATAGTCAAGCACAGGCTCATTGAGCCGAAGACAGAAGTTTAGCGATAGTGAATATTTATGACGCCGATTTGGTATTTCGGGACAGCTTAGACTATTTTTGATTTGAGGCCACGGAAGTAGGACGAAAGGCCGCAAATCATGGAATAGAGGAATTGTTATGAAAACCACAAATCGTATACCTGCTTTTATGAGTGCCATAGCATTAACGGCTTTTTTGGCAAGCCCAACAATCGCAACAGAAACCCCAACCAAGGCCGCCGTGAAAGTACAGGCTAAAACTGAAGCGGGTGAAATGGCATCGGATGTGAAGAAAGCTATGCCAGATGCCGCTCAAGTCAACATTAATACCGCTTCAGCCGAGCAGTTACTCGTACTCAAAGGGATTGGTGCCGCAAAGGCTCAAGCGATTGTCGACTATCGCACTAAAAATGGTAAGTTCAATGCTATAGATGACTTAGCGAATGTCTCTGGTGTTGGGGCTAAGATAATTGAGCAAAATCGCCATTTGATCAAGTTGTAACCACCTTTGGCGATGATTGCGCTGTAGCCTGCTGATTTTTATGATAAGAGATTCAGTAAAACATATATAAAAGTCTGCATTTGCAGGCTTTTATCATTTCAATCACTCCATTTGCTTATAGATTGTGCAGTTAGGTGGGATATTAAGAGATCTTATCGATTAGCGCTTGATCCCATAGGGTCCATGGGGGATAATCCTTCGCGTTCAAGCAATGCTTTGGTCTATGTCATTCAAAGTAATGTTCGAAGTTATGGTGACCCTAGGGTCCCCCCGCAATGATAACTTGTGAACTCGGCCAGGCCCGGAAGGGAGCAACCGCAGCAAGCGACTCGTGTGCCGGGGTGTCGGCTCTAGGGGAACCTCCAATTCAGCAGTCCTTCTGCTTATTTCCGTTGTACTTCTCTATATCTACTCAATTTATGTTATTCAATATTTTAGCTTGCAGACTATTTCCGTTTTCTGCTGTTAATCATTTATAGCGTTAATATTTCTGCACAATGAGATAATCCATTGCCTGCTTCTGTTCTTGCCACTACAACGGCTAAAAATGCTCTCAACAGTAACCTTTAACTAAATCAACGATTGGCTTCAGCTTCTTCCTGTAATCTTTTTTGCAGATTTTGTTTAAGAAAAGCGCGGGACTTTTCGAGTGCGGTTTGGATCTCACGCTTTAATTCCTGTAGCTCGTTATAGTCTTCAAAGAAGTAAGTATCGACGAGGTGGCGTATGTAGCGCACTGGCAGTTGATTTAAGGTCACGCAACATAAGTCGGCGAGATAATCCTCAGGAAGTTCGTCCATAAGTCCTTCATCTGACAATATTTCCATTAAAAGAACTTCGTAGTAATTACGGATTTCGAGTTGCATTGTTATGCTCCATGACGGTTTTCATTGAGTTTGCTACCACAAATGATTTGCCGCAATAAAAAGTTGGCTGTGTCTTTGGCTTAATTGTAGTGCGTCTCTGCTGTAGCCGCCGCCTATCACGGCTGCAATTGGAATATTTTCCGATTTTGCCATTGATAACACAGTTAAATCCCGTCTGAACAGTCCTTCTTGGCTGATATTGAGCAAGCCAAGATCGTCATTTTGATGAATATCGGCCCCAGCATCATAAAGAATCAGATCTGGTTGATGGATTCGGATAAGGAGGGCGAGTGTCTGCTCCACAGTTTCAAGATACGCACTATCGTCCGCTCCTTTAGTTAGTTCAATATCATGGTGGGAATGCTGCTTACGACTCGGGAAATTCTCTT
This sequence comes from Shewanella sp. SM69, assembly GCF_025653985.1. Taxonomy (NCBI): domain Bacteria; kingdom Pseudomonadati; phylum Pseudomonadota; class Gammaproteobacteria; order Alteromonadales; family Shewanellaceae; genus Shewanella; species Shewanella sp. SM69. The sequence goes on along the minus strand of NZ_JAKKRV010000001.1, from coordinate 449,475 downwards.
TGCAGTGAATCGAGCAACTGATGATCCCTTGATGTTGGTGGCTGAGGGTTGCACTGCCGTCACCTTGATGCACATCGCAATCAAAAATCAGTACCTTGTGTACTTGCTGGCTCGCGATGGCATTTCTGGCCGCGAGGATAAGGTCGTTGAAAATACAATAGCCGCTGCCAAAATCGTAATGGGCGTGATGGTAGCCCCCCGTGAGATGCAGGGCAATACCCTGATTTATGGCTAATGAAGCTGTGAGTGTGGTGCCAGCCACAGAATGCAAGGTACGCTCAACTAAGGCTTCACTCCATGGGAAACCAATCCGTCTAAGCGCCGCTGTTGGCAAGGTACCCGCGATAAATTGCTCTACATATTCGCGTTGATGCACTTGTATTACATCTTCTGCAGTCATGGCCGTTGGCGTGTGGAATTGTGCAGTCGTGGCAATGTGGTTATCGAGTAAGTACTGCCGTAAATGTGCGTATTTAGTGGTGGGAAATCTGTGATGGGGAGGAAGCGCCAGCTTGGAATAGCTGGCGTGATAAACCAGTGGGATCAGAGTCAATATTGACTAAACCTCGTTATCGCAAGTTGTTATAGCTGTGAAATTGCCCAGCTCATAAATTCTTTACGGGTTTTTTCATCCGCTTGTAGCCACCAGTATTGCAACATTTGTTGTGGGTTGGCTCCTGCTGCTTTAGAGGTGTCTACGGGGGCGGTGAGTGATGTTGCGTTAACGGTCGCCGATGTTGTCACGGGTGCTGGTGCAACAGCTACTACTGCTCCAGCGGCACCGGTTGCTGCTGCGGCAGTACCGGATACGTCAACGGCTTGATTACCACTGAAAAGGCGAGAGACGAAGCTTTCTTCTTCTAAATTGGTATTCACCACTTGGTAATTGACGTTGCCTTTGTCACTACGGGTTAATTTGACTTGTGGGTTTTGCGCGTAAACTTTAGGCTTTTTAACGACTTCACCTTCGGCCGCTTGCAGGTAATATTGATGGTCGCCATCAACATCTAAAGTAACGATGAAAGGTGCTGACTTAACAAAGGTTTGGCTGTCACTAAAATCATCCTCTACCATTTCATGATAACGAATGGCGATTTTGTGAGTGCCGGGGGCCAATTCTAAGCTGCTTTTATGGTTGAATACGCTCGACTCGACTTTTTTACCATCAAGAGCAAGGTACTCAAATGACATAGGAATGTTCAGATCTGCAGCGAAGGCTGAGGCAGATCCGAGTAATACTAGCAGGCTGCTAATTGGCAAAAGTGATTTCATTGTTACTCCTTAACGGTTATTACTCTGATACGGGCGTTCGAATATTTGAATGCGATCTTCTATATAACTAATAGCTTGCCTGCATTTTCCTAGACGACGATGCATCAAAAGGATGTCATTTTGCAATTTTATTTTGTCAGCACTATGACAGTTTTCAAGTTTTGATTCCATTTCTTCAATTTTTTGTTCAAATCTTTTCGCCCAATTCAGATGTTTGTTCAATTCTTCGTAGATCTCATGACTATTTTGCATCACGTTATTGGCGATCCAATCGAAACCACTGGCTTGGTGAGACTGATTCTGGCGTTGTGCAAAACGGGCACGACTACTGGCACGCTGCTGAGTTTTAGACTTAATGTCGATAGAAGTGGTCAGCAAGGCCCGTTTGACTGCGGTGAATCTATCTTGGATCCGCTCACAGCTCAGGGCAATGGTCTGGGGGGCGAGTTTGAGCTTAATTTGTTTTTCGAGCTGCATAATACTGCTACGAATTTGTTCAATACAGGGGCTGAGTTGGGCGCCGTGTTGGACAAACAGCGAGTGATTAAAACGCTCCGTTTCTTGCAGGAGTTTACGCTGCGGCGGCGCGAGTCGATTATCGTGTTGCAGCACTTCTTGTTCTAAGGCTTTAAGCTGATTCTTCAGCATCACCATTAATTGTTGGGTGTTCACAACCATGCGCTCCATGCCAAATTCGCTGCAATCATTAGCACGATCAAAATAAACAGTGGGCGGATAAAGGGCATGCCAAATTTAATCGCACAGCGGGCGCCGATAAATGAGCCTAACATCATGCACAATCCCATCCACAAACCTATTTGCCACTCTACCTGCCCAAGCCAGCCAAAGATAGTCAATGCGGTCAAGTTGCTGGTAAAAGTCATCGCACGGGCAAGGCCACAACTGTGCAGTAAAGGCAGTTTATACAAAGAGCCTGATGTGACGGTCCAAAATGCACCAATGCCTGGGCCTGCAAAACCATCATAAGTGCCTAAAGCCAGTCCCTGTAGCCATTGTTGCTTGGCTGGCGGCTTGCTGGTTGGTGCTTGGCAGTTAACGTCTGACATCGCATTGGGGCTGACTAAACTGTAAATGGCGATGCCAATGATCAGCAAGGGTAGGACCTTTTCGAGCCATTGAGTATCGACTAAATAGACTAAGAAACTGCCCAATACCGCGCCGATAAAGGTGGCGATAAAAGCCATGTACCAAAACGAGGGTTTAAAGAGGTGCTTGCGATAATAGGTCCAAGCCGCCATAAAAGAGCCAAAGCTTGCGGCTAACTTATTGGTGCCTAATACGGTATGCGGCGCAATGCCTAAGGTTAACAGTGCGGGGATTGACAATAGGCCACCGCCACCCACGACGGCATCAATGAATCCAGCGATAAGACCTATGACTGCCAACAGGGCCCAATGACTGGGCTCGAGTAACAACTCCAAATTTTAATCCTACTCTATAACACGTCTAAAGGGCGGTAAGGCGTCCAGTAAGGACTTGCCATAGCGTTTAGTAACTAACCGCCTATCTAAAATGGTCACTCGGCCATAATCTTGCTCTTTACGCAGTAATCTACCACAACTTTGAATAAGCTTACGTGAAGCATCTGGAATCGTTAGTTGTAAGAAGGGATTACCGCCTTTGACTTTGACATATTCTGCATGCGCTTGCTCAACGGGCGAGGTTGGTACGGCAAAGGGCAGTTTAGTGACGATCAAGTTAGTCAGATAATCGCCGGGCAAGTCGAGACCTTCAGAAAAACTGCCGGTGCCAAACAAGATGCTTGGTTCGCCCTTATCGCATTTAGCTTTATGATTTTCTAATAATTGTTGCCGTGGCGCATTGCCTTGAATAAGTAGTTCAGTGGTGAGTTTACCTTCAAGTAATTCAACCACTTTTTCCATCTGCCAGTAGGAGGCGAATAGCACTAAGGTTGCCATTTCGCCTTCAATAAGGGTGATGATTTGTTCGGCAAGTTCAGCCGTATAGGCATCATCCGTCGGCTCAGTGCGCATTTTGGGTAAATAAAGAGTCGCATTATTGGGGTAATCGAAGGGCGATTGTAAGGCTAAATAACGACTGCCATCGTTGAGTGATAACCCCACCTGATGTACGAAATGGTCGAAGTTATTGAGTGCGCGCAGCGTGGCGCTACATAAGACTACGCCTGCGGCCTTTTGCCACAGCATGGATTCCAGCATAAAGCCGACTTCGATAGGTGAGGCGCTAAACAGATAATCCACTTGTTTACCTGTGATGAGCTCAACCCAGCGCGCCATAGGTGCACCTTTATGTTTATCTTCCTTGGCCATCATCTTCCACAATTTTTGTAGATTCTCGAGCCTTTGCAGCATAAATCCAGTTTCGGCTAATAGTGCTTCGGATTGATGTTTAGGAATGTCGCCATCTTTAATCGCCTCTGCCAGCAGTGACAGCATTTTATTAAACTGCTTGAGGGCAAGATTAGAGGTCACTGCAAGGTTTTCGGCCAGAATGAGTAATGACTCTGGTAGTTTGCCGTGCTCAAAACGCAGACGGTTTTCAGGATTGGCAAAGTGTTTGGTCTGGGTATCGCAATAGTGGGCCACTTGATTGAGCTGGGCGATAAGATCGCCTAAGTGATCCTGCATCGCCTGCGCAGGAGCAATAATGTTGTTGCTCTTTATTTGGTTTTGCAACTTAGCGCAGGTTTTGCCAATTTTTTCGAGCCAGTCGCATGCGCCCCTCAGCGTGGCTTGAGCACTGGAGAAATCCCGCGCCACAATCGGTAAGTGATGTGCCTCATCGATAACATAAAACACGTCTTCGGGATCGGGCAAAATCACGCCGCCACCTAGCTCTAAATCGGCGAATAACAAGCTGTGGTTGGCGATGAGTACATCCCAGGTATCGACATCTTCACGGGCTTTATGAAACGGGCAATTTCTGTGGCTGGCCACTTGACGATGACAGCTGTGTTTGTCGCAGGCGATTTGTTGCCACAGGTGATCGGGCAGCGGCACGGCTAAGGTATCGATTTCGCCGTTCCAGCGACCTTCGTTATAGTCTTTTAACAGGCCATGCATCATAGCCACTTGGCTATTGTCAGGTTTAGTTTGCCACATGGCCATTTGTGTACTGTTGTCGTCACCGATGAGCATCGCCAGTTTCGATAGACACACATAACGTTGTCGACCTTTTACTAGGCCAAAGCGGAAATTTAAGCCGGATTGCTCAAGGAAGAAGGGCAAGTCTTTATGCAGTAATTGTTCTTGTAAGGCAACGGTCGCGGTGGCGATACAGACTTTTTTCTTGCTCGCTAATGCCAGTGGAATGGTACCGAGGATGTAAGACAATGATTTACCGATCCCAGTGCCTGCTTCGACCACAATGATGCGCCTATCTTTATCATAGTCGCCGGCGAGGGTCTTAGAGATTTCCGCCACCATATAGTTTTGTTCGCGACGCGGCCTAAAATTAGGCAAGGCAGTAGCGATATCTTTATAGATGGCGCGGATCTGGGTTTTTACATTGTCAGGTAACATGCGTCACTACTTTATCGAATTAATGCTGTACATAATAACAGTGATTGCATAGCCTAAGAAACTTTTCTGCCATTTGGCGGCATTTAAATTGAGGAACCATCTAAATTGACTAGCTACGCGATTTGGGAACCCATGCGATGAAGTCAGAGGCTACCGCGGCCGTTAGTGTACAAGGTCGAGTCTTAACACGCCATGCGATTCATCGTCATGGGAGTTTAGTGTTGCAGTATTATCTGGCTACCGCCCAAGGCCCTGTGCTGGTGGAAGTGCAAGGCACTGAACACATTTGTTTTTGTCATCAAACTGATGTCACGGCTTTGCAGTTGCAAACGCCGGGTCAAGCATTGCGGTTTGTACCGTTAGCGCTCAAAAGCTTTAAAGGCGGCGCGGTTAGTGGTGTTTATGCCAAATCGAGCAATAGTTTACGTACCTTACAGCGCATCGCTAAAGATGCCGATATCCCTTTATTTGAAGCCGACATTCGCCCCGAACAGCGTTATTTAATCGAGCGGTTTGTGGCGCTGGATGTGGCATTTTTAGGGCATTTCTCTGCGACGAGTAACATACACGCGCCGACTAGCGACAGTCTTGAGGCTAACTCGCTGCCCGTGTTTATCGCCGAGCGGGCTAAGAGTATTGCCCCTTTAACGGCTGTACATTTCCGCTGTATTTCACTGGATTTTGAATGCAGCTTTGAAGGTTTACTCTATTCAGTTGCACTATATGGTCAATACAGTGGCCGAGACGAAGAGCAAGACAGTCTCAAGCAGACTTATGAAAAAGTGATTATGGTGGGTGAGGCTGAATCAAACTCTCCCGAATATATTGAATGGGTGGCCGATGAGGCTGCACTCATTCATCGATTAATCGCGTGGTTCCATGAGTTTGATCCTGACTTTGTCATAGGTTGGTCAGTGGTGAGTTTTGACCTCGCACTCTTGTCACGCCGGGCATTATTACACCGTATTCCGCTCACCATTGGCCGCGGAGGGGCAAAGCTTGAGTGGAAAGTCGATAATAAATTTCGGCCAGAAACCTTAGTTTTACCGGGCCGTGTGGTACTCGATGGTATCGATTGGCTTAAGGCGGCTTTCTATCATTTTGAGCGGTTTTCGTTGGAATTTGTTTCGCGGAAATTATTAGGTGAAGGCAAGGCCATTCATAACGTGGATAATCGCGTTGAAGAAATTGATCAGTTGTTTAAGGCCAATAAACAAGCCTTAGCCCATTACAATCTTACTGACAGCCGTCTGGTGTGGGATATTTTTAGTCATACTCAATTATGGGAGTTCGCCCTCGCGCGAGCTGAACTAACAGGTTTAGAGTTGGGGCGGGTTGGGGCTTCGGTGGCGGCATTTAATCATTTGTATTTACCGCATTTACATCGAGCCGGTTATGTCGCACCCGATGCTCCTGCGAGTGATGGGATCGAAAGCCCCGGTGGCTATGTGATGGATTCTGTACCGGGACTTTATAAGCATATTTTAGTGTTCGATTTTAAAAGTCTATATCCCTCCATTATTCGTACCTTTTTGATCGACCCTAAGGGATTAATTGAAGGCTTGCAATTGCCCGAGTCTGACTGTGTTGTGGGGTTTCTCGGTGGCCGTTTCAGTCGGCAACAGCCCATTTTACCTAAGCTTATCCAAACATTATCTGAGCAGCGCGAAAAGGCCAAACGTGAGCACAATGCGCCTTTATCCCAAGCGATAAAAATTATCATGAACTCGTTGTATGGGGTTTTAGGTTCTCAAGGTTGTGTTTTCCACGATGCAAAGTTAGCAAGTTCGATCACTATGCGCGGCCATCAAATCATGAAACAAACCCGCGCATGGATAGAAGAGATGGGCTATCAAGTGATTTACGGCGATACGGATTCGACCTTTGTCTGGCTTGGCAGCGAGCCAGATCTCTCAGACATTAACGCCTTAGGTAACACTCTGGCGCGGGAAATTAATGCTAAGTGGCAGGCTAAGATCGGTGAAGATCATCAAGTTGAGAGTTTTCTCGAGTTACAGTTTGAACGCCACTATGAGCAGTTTTTTATGCCGACCTTAAGAAGGTCGTTAGAAGGCAGTAAAAAACGTTATGTTGGCGCGTGGCGTAATGCGAGCGATGAACTTGAGCTTACTTTTAAAGGTATGGAGCAAGTGCGCAGTGATTGGAGCCCTTTAGCGCGCAAAGTTCAAGAGTCACTCTATGAACGGATGTTTAACCAAAGGGATATCAGTGTTTATTTGGCCAGTGTGTTTGAAAAGCTGCTTGATGGTGAGTTGGATGATGATTTGGTATTTCGCAAACGTATGCGACGCAATATTGAAGATTACACGGCTAAATCTTCTCCCCATGTTAAAGTCGCTCAACAATTATGCGACTTAACAGGAGATGCCTCTTTTGGCAAGCGTGGGGCGCAGATTGATTATCTGATTACTGTAAATGGACCGGAATCCTTACTGTACAGAACGTCACCAATTGATTACCAATACTACATTGATAAGCAAATTGGCCCTATTGCCGAGCCTGTTTTTTCGATAATGAAACTAAACTACATGGATATTGCGTCAAAGCAGTTGCTGTTAATATAGTGTTTTTAATGTTCTTTATGTGTTGCGCAGGGTGGCGGATGTAGCGTTTTAACCTGTTTTGTAGAGGTTAACTGGTTTGTTTTTGTGATGTTAATCGACATATTCTTTAGGTTTAGCTTTGAGGGAATATTGAAAGTTTGCTACCCTTTAAGAGGAAATTGTAAGGAAATATAACAACGGAATGACGTTGACAGAACATAAACAAAAAAGGTTAAGCACCAAATGAACAAGACGTTAGTAGCAACTGCGCTTGCAGCAATTTTTTTAGTTCCATCAGTCTCAGCTATCGAGATCTATAAAGATAATAAAAATGCCGTAGAAATCGGTGGTTTTATTGATGCACGCGTGATCAACACTCAAGGGGAAACAGAGGTTGTTAACGGCGCATCTCGCATTAATTTTGGTTTTAATCGTGAGTTGACTGACGGTTGGAAAGCATTTGCTAAATTGGAATGGGGTGTGAACCCTGTTGGTAGTAGCGACATCGTCTATAACAATCGCTTCGAATCTGTTCAAGAAGAGTTCTTTTATAACCGTTTAGGTTACGCTGGTCTGTCCCATGACACTTATGGAACACTGACTATTGGTAAGCAGTGGGGCGCTTGGTACGATGTCGTTTACAACACTAACTACGGTTTTGTGTGGGACGGTAACACTGCAGGTGTTTACACTTATAATAAAGATGATGGCGCGGTAAACGGTGTTGGTCGTGGTGATAAAACAGTTCAATATCGCAATGCATTTGGCGATGTAAGCTTTGCAGTTCAAGCACAATTGAAAAACAGCAGCTTCTATACCTGTGATACAACGGATGATATTTCACAAGCTCAGTGTCAAGCGAACTGGGAAAGCGGTGATAAAGCGGCTCAACAAGTAGAATACAATTATACTTATGGTGGCGCGCTGACTTATAAAGCCACTGATATGCTGACCTTAACTGCGGGTGTTAACCGCGGTGAGTTTGATGTGAGTTTTGGTAACGGCGAACAAACCACAGCGGTTGATCTTATCTACGGTGCAGGTATCACTTGGGGTAACTTCGATAGCAATGGCTTATACGCTGCTGCAAACGTTAACAGACAAGAAAATCATGACACAGACAATATTGGTCGTTTGATTAAAGACGCCTATGGTATTGAAAGTTTAGTTTCATACAAGTTTGACAATGGGTTACGTCCATTCATTTCTTACAACGTGCTTGATGCCGGTAAAGACTACGTCATTCAACCTAACTTTAATGCCGATCCTAACGATGAGTTCAAACGTCAGTTTGTCGTGGTTGGTTTGCATTTTGTATGGGACCCAAACACAGTGCTTTACGTAGAAGCACGTAAAGATTACAGCGATTTTACCAGTGCAGATAAAGAACAAGAAGCTAGAATGGCGCTTTCAGAATCTGACGGTGTTGCCATTGGTATCCGTTACACACTTTAAGTTTCCAGTTTCTATATAGTAGAAACCACTGTTTTAACAAAAAGCCAGTCAGTAATGACTGGCTTTTTTTGTTTTTAACGGTAAGTTAATTTGTAATAAAAAGACATTGTGTATTATTTGTTTGTATTTGGTTATCTTTTTGTTGATTAAATGTCTCTCATATGATTTTATGCTCCCGCAGCACTTCGGAATGTTTAAGGTGCCCTTGTTTAAAACTGCTTATTAAATAAGCAAATTATAATAAAAACATGATTTTCCCGGGAGATTGACAATGCATAAAAAAAACTTGATAGCAAAATCTGTGCGCTTTGCACTGATTAGCGGTGTGACTGCTACGGTATTAAATGTACCTTTTACATTTGCAGATGATAAAGATGGAGCAAAAGTTGAGCGTATAGCTGTAACTGGTTCGCGAATTAAACGCGCAGATATGGAAACGGCTAGCCCTGTTAGCGTGATTGATGCTTCAGCCATTATTTCCTCTGGTGCAATATCGATTGATGATGTTTTGCAGAAAATGACTTCGGCTGGCGGTGCAATGACTAACGCTGGCATAAATAATGGTTCTGGTGGTAATTCTCGCATAAACCTCAGAGGATTAGGCACTAACCGTACTCTAGTTTTGGTTAATGGTCGTCGAATGATTGCTTCTGGTACAGGAGCTGCTTCTACTGTTGACCTTAATACGATTCCAGTTTCTATGATCCAAAGAGTTGAAGTACTTAAAGATGGTGCTTCTGCGGTTTATGGTACAGATGCTATTGCTGGTGTGGTTAACGTAATTTTGAAAAGAGACTTTGAAGGTTTTGAAGTCAACGCCCAAACCGGCATTTCTGGAGAAGGTGATGCTGACGAGTCTACGATTGATATGACTTTGGGTAACACCTTTGATAAAGGCAATGTCGTTATAGGCGCACAGTATACAAAGCGTGGCGAGGCAAGCCAAGCTGATCGTGATTTTTCTGATTGCCCTGTAACAGAAACTAAGCCTGATGCAAGTGGTAAAATTAGCTTGTTTTGCGGTGGTAGTGGTTATTCTCAAGGTGGTCATATTTGGGGCGATACTGCAGATCTAAGTGGTAGAGGTGGTACTTACCATGATTATGTTACTGCAAATGATGCATATAACTATGCGAAAGATAGTTATCTATCGACGCCAATGGAACGCTTGAATCTCACGGCTGCTGGAACCTATGAGCTGACAGATACAACTCGTTTCTTTACTGAGGCTATGTATTCAAAGCGTTGGTCAAATCAACAAATGGCTCCTCAACCAATTTGGAACAGCGATGCATGGGTTTATAATCCTATTTCAGCTGGTGGTTGGATGACCGATGACCTGCTGCCATGGGTTAAGCCTGGAGAGGAACTCTCTTATGGTCGTCGCATGGTTGAGTCCGGTACCCGTGACTTTAGTCAAGTTGTAGACACTATTCGTATTGTTTTAGGCGTAGAAGGTGAATTTGATAATGGCTGGAGTTGGGATGCCTCTTATAATAAAGGTCGCAACGACTCTGTCGATACTCTGGCAAATCTACATAATTTAGGTTCAATTAATGCAGCAGTTTTAAAGGGGGAATTTGATCCTTTTTTACAGTCTTCATGGGAAGGTGAGAGCATCACTCCATTCATTTATACCGAAGTAAATAGTGGTGGAAGTGAGTTAGATATTATTGCTGCAACCTTATCGGGTGATATTGTTGAGTTACCAGCGGGTATGATGGGCTTTGCTGCTGGATACGAGAATCGTAAAGAAGCTGCAAAGTTTACACCAGATTCATTAACAGCACAGGGGTTAGCTAATGATCCTCGGGTAGAACCTACCGGTGGTGATTTTAGCGTTAATGAAATTTATGCTGAATTGGCTATCCCATTGTTAAGTGGGTTACCACTAGTGGAACAACTCGATCTAAGTGCTGCAATGCGTTATTTTGATTACAGCACGTTTGGTGATGACACTACATGGAAACTAGGCTTAACTTGGCGAGTATATGATGACCTTATGTTCCGTGGGGGGTTGTCTACTGCATTCCGTGCTCCAACTGTTGATGAGTTATATGGTGGTAAGTCACCATCCTTCGAACAAATTGTTCATCCTGCAACAGAACAAGACCAAGCTGAAGTCACTGTTGGCGGTAATGGGTTATTAACCCCAGAAGAAGCCGATATTACGACGATAGGTTTAGTTTATTCACCAAGCTTCGTAGATGGTCTGTCTATGACTGTTGATTACTACGATATTGAATTAACAAACACTATAACTTCTGTTGACAACAATTATATTGCTAACCAATGTTTAGATGCTGCAGGTAATAAGATCAATACTGATACTGTATTGTGTCAATCTTCTAATATTCAGATTGATAACAGTGGTCGTATTAAGTTTGACAATGGTCTACAAAATATCGGTGCGACGAACACTGCGGGTTATGACATTAATGTTGCTTATGCATTTTCAGCTCTGGGATTGGATTGGAAAGCAGGTTGGGATACATCAATTCTGACCGAATATGAAGAATTCGATCCTGATGGTGTTGCTGTGGATTATCGTGGTTACATTACCGGCGGTACGGGAGCATATGCTAAATTTAAGAGTAATATGAACATCACTGCTAGTGCAGATGACTGGAGCTTTACTTACGAAGCTCGTTATATTGATGGGATGGACTCATTTGCTTGTAAAGGCAAAGAATCTAGTTGTTATGCACCAACAGTTGGGAGTGTTATATACCATGATCTATCAGGATCTTATGATTTAACTCAAAATATTCGTCTATCAGGTGGTATTAATAACCTGTTTGATAAAGAGCCTCCCTATTACACAGGTAATAATGACTCAAACACAGATCCATATACTTATGAAATGTTAGGTCGTTATTTCTTCGTTCGTGCGAGTATGAAGTTCTAAATCCTCGTTAGCGGGAGTCATTATTTTGTTCCAGCTTTAATTATAAAAACCCTGAGGCAACTTGGGGTTTTTTATCATCAGAATGAAGAAAATGGAAAACTAACAGGTATATAGCGTAATGGTCATTTAGATTAAGTCATTTATTTCAATAATTTGGTCACCTTAAATAACGAGTACTTCTCAAATGGAAGGTAATTCAAATTTTGTTATTGTATTTGTTCGACAAATTTTCAGAACTCGTCAGTTCTGCCCGCACACGTAAACTATCACAGACATCTTTGGTCATTGTTCTTATTGGCAATCAAGGACAAGTCAAATCCAGTCAAATGTCGGTATTAAAATCACTTTGGTTAAAAGTGCATGTTTAAGCAGAACTGAGGTTGTTTGTTGAAAATTATTCCCAAGTTGTAATGATCTCCCCATTTTTGTTGAACAAAATTTAGCCATAAAATGTCAGGCTTTTTGAGCACTTATACTTAAAAGTGGTTTTAAGTGTTAATTTTTTGCAAGTATTTATGTTTGAGTTGTTTTTCAATTTGATAATGGGGAACTCTCCATCACTATGAAATAAGTGCTTAAATTTCATGTATTTATGATTTTTATTCAATTTGACACTAGACAAAGCTTATGGCTAATCATCAGCTTTAAATTATTCACAAACAGCGATCGTTGTGTTATTTCAGTTTCAATTGTTGATTAAGTGTTTTAAATGTGATTTTATTGGGCTGATTTAGATTGTTGTGTTGCGTTTAGGTGTGGCCTGTCGTGTGATGACGATGGGAATATTATAATAAAGACATACTTATATAGGGAGATTGACAATGTATAAGAACAGCTTTTTAAGCCATTCAATAAAGTACGCATTAGTTGGTAGTGCAGCTGTTGCTGCTCTAAGCACATTTTCTGTTGCTGCAGCAGAAGGTGATGCAGTTGTTGCGGAAAAAACAATTGAGAAAATTGAAGTAACAGGATCTCGCATTCGTTCAACAGACTTGCAAGGTTTCTCACCTGTGCAGGTTATTGGCGCAGATGAGATTGACACTTCGAGTGTTGCTAACGTTCAAGAATTGCTGCTTAAAAACCCAGCATTCGGAGCCCCCGCACTCAGCCGTACTAACTCTAACTTTTTAACTTCAGGTTCTGGAGTTGCTACTGTTGACTTACGTAATCTAGGAACAGCTCGTACCTTGGTCTTGGTTAATGGGCGTCGCTTTGTGTCTGGCGTACCAGGAGATACTGCTGTTGACTTAAATACAATTCCAACACAATTTATTGAGCGTGTTGAGATTATGACGGGCGGCGCTTCAGCCGTTTATGGTTCAGACGCTGTGGCTGGTGTAGTTAACATCATCTATAAAAAAGAATTTGAAGGTATTGAATTTGATGTTCAAAAAGGTCAAAGCGCCGAAGGTGATAGCGAAGATGATCAAATTCAATTTACTATGGGTACATCATCTGCTAACGGTAAAGGTAACATCATGGTGCATGGTGCTTACACTAACCAAGGGGCCGTCTACTCACGCGATCGTGATCGCTCGGCAATCGATCAAATTTCTTTAGGTGCAGCCGTGACAGGTTTGCCTGAGGATATGTTTACACCGTATCAACCTTTCTACTCAAGCTTCGCGCCACAAGGTCGTTTTGTTGTGGGTAAAGGTGCGGATGCTAAGCCATATACTTATGATAAGAACGGTAACTTTATCTCTGGTTTCTCAACTAATGGAACAGATACCCGTGAAGCTGACGGCTATAACCGCAACGCTATACGTACAATTGCGGTACCGACGGAGCGCTACCTTTTTGCGGCGACAGGTAAGTATGAGTTTGCGGATGGATGGAACGCTACACTTGAAGGAACCTATGCGTCAACTCAAACACAAAGCCAGTTAGAACCCTTTGCACTGTCTTCTGTTGATATTTTTAAAGGTTCTGGTGGACAGCTTCCTGTAGAGTTTGAACAATTTATTGAAAGTGCGACTAATCCCGGTGAATATGAGCGTACTTTAGTTCGCAACTCTGTGATACCTGATGAGCTTTATAACTTAGCTACAGATACAAATGGTGATGGTTTAAGAGATATCTCTTTCACTCGCCGTATGTCTGATATAGCTAACCGTGGTAGCAGAGCTGACCGTGATACATTCCGTATTATGACTAGTATTGATGGCGAATTAGCTGACGGCTGGTTTTTAGATACTTATTTCTCATACGGTCAAAGTAAAGAAGGACAAACTGGTACTGGGCAAGTTAACGTACTGAATTTTAAATCTGCGTTAGAAGCTGTTACTGATGAATATGGTAACAAAGTATGTCGTGATGCTACTGCTCGCGCTCAAGGTTGTGTGCCGATCAATATATTTGGCGCAGGCACTGTGTCACCTGAAGCTGCTAATTATGTGAATGCACCTAGCTCGTTAAACACACTTGCAACACAAACAGTTGCAGGTATGAATATCTCTGGTGATGTCTTTGAATTACCTGCTGGTTTCGTCGGTGTTGCAGTGGGGGCCGAGTACCGTGAGGAATATGCTCGTAGTGAATTTGATGCGTTACAACAAGCTGGCTTAAATGCGGGTAATGCTATACCAAGCACTGAGGGCGAGTTTGATGTGATGGAATATTTCACTGAGGTGAATGTGCCATTGATTGCTGATGCATTTATGGCTAAGCAGTTAAATTTACGTGGTGCAGTACGTTTCTCTGATTATTCTACCGTAGGCAATACTGAAAGCTGGAACGTTGCTCTTGACTGGGCACCAATTGATGAGCTTCGTTTTAGGGCAATTCGTGCGATATCAACTAGAGCACCAAACATAAATGAGCTGTATTCACCACCAAGCCAAACTTTCCCACCTGGTTTAACTGATCCTTGTCAGGGGGTGACAGCAACAACAACAGGCGCGCAAGCTGAGGCATGCCGAACAGATGCTGGTGTGATGGCAAACATTGCTCAAAATGGGGCATTCACTTTAAATCAATCAGATATTCAAGGTATTAGTGGTTTTAACCGTGGTAACCCAGATTTAGACGCTGAAAAAGGTAAGTCATGGACTTATGGTGTAACCTACTCACCAGATGGTATTGCGGTATTAGAGGACTTTGATTTTAATATTGATTATTTCGACATTGAAATTGAAGACGCTATAGTTAGTACTGACCGTCAGTACATTTTGGATCAATGTTACGGAGGTAATGCTGCATTATGTAGTTTTGTTACCCGTCGACAAGCACCTGAAGGCCCGAACAGTGCTGGTTCTTTAGAGTATATTGACTCTGCTGTAACCAACAGCGGTGGTTATGCTACATCGGGTGTTGACTATGTCATAACTTACGCTAAAGATTTAGAAGATTATGGTTTAGTCGGTCAAACCAATGCACGTCTAGCATATACCCATGTGATTACAGGTTATGAAATACCGTTGCCAGGTGCTGAGCCCGATAATTTTAATGGGGAAATTAATGCTCCACAAGATAAGTTTTACTTATCACTAGGCTATGAAATTGGTGATTTCAATATTGTTTGGAATACGACCTATATTGGTGAGTCATTCCTAGATGATTCATTCCTGTCAGGCTACGACTTAGCTCCCGAGTCTGTTGGTGTTGGTTCTGTTACTTACCATGACTTAAATGTAGCATATCGTCCATTTGATATGGCTGAGTTTTATGTTGGTATTAATAACTTATTCGACCAAGATCCTCCACCAATTATCAGTGGATTGCCAGATAGTAGCACTGGTGTAGAAACTGCTGCGAGTACTTATGATCCAATTGGTCGTCGTTACTATGCGGGTGTAAGATTTAAGTTTTAAGATTTAGTTGGTATAAAGCCCTCTGGATGTCTAGAGGGCTTTTTTATATTTACGGTATTTAATTTGGTTTTGTCTGCTAGCGGGTTAGTTAACATCGGTTATAAATGGGTATTTTCTTTTCTAGTTGATTTTTATGCTCATCTTTTTAGCCTGGAAGGCATAAGCAACTGGACCTTTGATGAAATTCACTAAAACTCAGGCAACTACGTCGCCTTAGATGTACTATCTGAGAAATATTTTTCAGTTAATCAAAAACTTTATTGATCATAAATCGGTTACGCAACATCAAGTCCAAGCATTCTTATCCTGAGTTTAATTTAGTTAAGTTATTAAAAGCGATGACAGTTGTTTGAATTAGCTGTTAAACAGAGACTTATGGCGATAAAGTTGTTCATAACAGTTTAAGAATGCCGGTATCGCTGGTGAATTAAGGAAGTGCTTCGGGCAGATAAATTCAGTTAAATAGGTTTTGAAATTGCTATATTCAGACTGATGTAAGGCCACAGCTAGGGAGTGATGACTTTATTGCAATTGGGTTTTGTTCGCTTTTATCCGCAGTTCGGATGAGTCAAATTAATGAAAGCTTCCTCTAAATTATCCATTCTAAATTCTTCAACTATTAACATTTCTCGAAAAAACTGGGTCTTCGATTTCTTTAATACTGTTTCACTCCTAATCCTTAAGTAAATTTTGATTGAGAGGAGTAGGATATGAGTAAAGAGCATCTACTTGAGTCGTCTTTATGTTAAAAAATGTTAATTTTAATAAACAGGATACACAAAGTTGGCCGTTAGCTATCGTTATGATTTTATAGAGTTTAAATTAATTTATTATTTTTTGGAACAAAAAGTAATAACCCTAAAGATTCATTTTTGTCTAAAAAAACACCTTTCGTAAAAAATTTCATTATTAGCGCTTCTTTACACTAGTTTTTAGTCGTCTGAAATGTTGACACAGGTCAACATTTTGTGAAATGATGCCAGCGGGTCTATGCCTGTAAGGGCGTAGGAAAGGGAAGAAAAAACTAAGAATCACAAGAGAAAGACGAACTTACAGAAATTTTTTCGGCAAGTATTTATCCCTTGTCGTTATGTTGCTGGTAAGTTAAACCTTTTTATTCACTTCAAATTGGTTGGGAACTATGTCCAAGGTAAGCAATAGAACAAAAATCGCTACTGCACTTGTTGGCGTGCTGGCATTAGCGAGCAGCAACTTAGTAGTTGCAGATCCTCTTACCGACGTGCAGAAAGCGGATAGTATGATCCATGCTGATGCTGCTGCGTCGCAAAAGAACGTTGATAAGTATTTCGATCAAGCACAAGACATGCTTTTTGAGTATGGTTCTGTCGCAGATGAGCGCGAATCACTGAAATCATATAACGATTACGTTGCAAGCTTAGTCGCTGATCAACAAAAGACAATGGATTCAGTGCAGGGTGACATCAATGGTGTTGATAAGCTTCGCCAAGGTGTTGTGCCATTAATGTTTAAAATGGTTGAGTCATTAGAACAGTTTGTTCAATTAGATTTACCTTTCAATTCTGAAATACGTACTAATCGTGTTAATGAACTGAAAAAACTTCTTAATACTGCCGAAGTCACACTAGCAGAAAAATACCGTCTAATTCTTGATGCTTATAGTATTGAGCGTGAATACGGTAGTGCTGTTGCCGTTAACCAAGGTAAGTTAAACCTAGATGGTAAAGAAGTGTTGGTTGACTTCTTTAACTTAGGTCGTGTTGCTCTTTATGCACAGAGTTTAGATCAAAAGACTGGCTGGATGTACAACCCAGAATCTAAGGGTTGGGATAAGTTAGATGACAGCTATTTGCGTGAACTGACCAAAGGTATCCGCATTGCCCGTAAACAAGGCGCTCTAGATCTATTCGCGTTACCAATTCCTGCTGCGGAGACTGCACAATAATGAAGAAGTTAATTACTACAGCTGTGTTGGCTGCAAGTTTCTCTTTAACTGCTGGTATGGCGAGCGCTGCTGATGCGCCTAAGTCAATTGACCAATTATTGCAACAAGTTAAAGTTGAACGCGCTGCAGAAGGTAAAGTCAACAGCAAGCGTGAGCAAGAGTTCCAAGCAGAGCGTGGCGATAAGGCCGCTTTACTGCAAAAAGAAAAAAATGCGTTAGCTGCTGAAAAGCAACGTGGTAAAGATTTAAACCAAGCGTTTTTAGATAACGAGCGTAAAATTGCTCAGTTAGAAGAAGATCTAAAAACGGCTCAAGGTGACTTGGGTGAAATGTTTGGTGTAGTTAAAGGTGAAGCCGGTGATTTCGCTGGTAAACTGGCAAGCTCAAACATCAGTGCTCAATTCCCAAATCGCGATAAATTCATCGCTGATTTAGGTGCCCGTAAGCAATTGCCAAAAATTGAAGAGTTAGAACAATTTTGGCAAGAGCAGCTATTTGAAATGGCGCAATCTGGCAAAGTGGTTAAGTTTGAAGGTTCTGTTACCGAAATTGATGGTAACGTGAAAACGACGACTATTCATCGTATTGGTGCTTATAACTTAACGGCTGACGGTAAATACGTTGTATATAACCCTGAATTAGGTTTAATTCAGCAGTTATCTCAACAACCTGAAGGTTATCAAGTTAGCGCTGTTGCAAAATGGGAAGAAACGGCTTCTGGTACATCACCTTTCTATATCGACCCTGCACGTGGCGTACTGTTAAACATCTTTACGAACAAAGCTAGCATGGAAGATCGTATCGAGTCAGGCGGTACCATTGGTTATATTATTCTGATATTACTTGCTATTGGTTTATTAATTGCGGTTGAGCGTTTCATTGTGCTGGCAGCTATCGGTGCAAAAGTTAAACGCCAAGCTAAGAATGTTGATAACCCAGGTAACAATGCCCTTGGTCGTATCTTGAAGGTTTACCATGAAAACAAAGATGTTGATGTTGAAACATTAGAGTTGAAACTGGATGAAGCTATTCTGAAAGAAACGCCTGCATTAGAAGCTCGAATTTCAATTTTGAAAGTCATTGCAGCTATCGGCCCAATGTTAGGTCTGCTAGGTACAGTAACTGGTATGATTGCGACCTTCCAAAGTATCCAACTGTTCGGTACTGGCGATCCTAAACTGATGGCGGGTGGTATCTCTATGGCTCTGGTTACTACAGTACAAGGTCTGGTTGCAGCTCTGCCACTGATGTTACTACATGCAATACTCGTTGCGCGTAGCAAATCAATCACCCAAATTTTGGAAGAGCAAAGTGCGGGCATTATCGCAGCACATGCTGAGAAGAGGGCTAACTAATGATGCTATACCTGATGGACATATGGGATTCCGTCAGGGGCTTCATGGCCGCTGGAGGAAACGTCCTTTGGTTGGTTGCGTTTGTATTGTTCTTCATGTGGGTATTGATGCTTGAGCGTTATTGGTATCTTAATTGGATATCACCAAAGCAACATAAAGCTATCATATCTGCGTGGGATGCTAGAGAGGAAACAACCTCTTGGTACGCACACCGTATCCGTGAAGCTTGGCTGTCCCAAGCGAAGCAAGATTTGAATGCACGTATGCTGATGATTAAAACCTTAGTAGCTATTTGTCCTATGATAGGTTTGTTAGGTACCGTAACCGGTATGATTTCAGTGTTTGATGTGATGGCAGTTCAGGGGACGAGTAATGCTCGTTTAATGGCGGCTGGTATTTCAATGGCGACTATGCCCACGATGGCGGGGATGGTTGCAGCATTATCGGGAGTATTCTTTAGTACTCGTCTGGATGTAAAAATGAAAATCAGTTTAGAAAAGCTAAAAGACAGCATGCCGCACCACTAGAGAGAGATTGAACATGGCACGTAAAAAGCATTCCAGTGTAGACGAGGAAGCGCAAATTGATATGACACCGATGCTCGACATCGTGTTTATCATGTTGATCTTCTTCATTGTAACAACGTCATTTGTGAAACCTTCTGGTTTGGATTATAACAAACCAAAAGCTTCGCAAGCGACTTCAAAGCCTTCGGCTAACATCTTTATCGGCGTCAGTAAAACAGGCGTGATCATGATGGAAAACCGTCAGGTTGATATCGAACGTGTAACGGCAAACGTTGAGCGCATGCTGGCTGAAGCTCCTGAAGCTGCGGTATTGATTCAGGCTGATAAAGACGCAATGCACGGCTTAGTTGTTAAAGTTCTAGACCAAGTCAAAGCGGCTGGTATAGATAAAATTTCGGTATCTGCGGGGAACGATTAATATGCTAAGAGCACTAGTATCGATCATTATTGGTGCTGCTGTGACTTTTGGTCTGTTCGCTTTTATGGCGTTCTTGGTCGGTGGCGGCGCACAGCGCGGCGAAACATCGGCCGAGACCCCTGTAATTGAAATCACTATGGATAGACAGGATTCAAAAGCACAGAATAAGCCAAGGGTAGTGCCTAAGCCGCCACCACCGCCAGAACAGCCACAGAAGCCTGAGGCAACGCCGCCAGAATCTTCGAGCAATATTGACACAGCAATGTCGTTCAATATGGGTGGTGTAGAAGCTGGAGGTCCAAGTACCGGTTTTAAATTAGGCAATATGATGACTCGCGATGGTGATGCTACACCTATCGTTCGTATCGAACCTCAGTATCCAATTGCTGCGGCGCGTGATGGTAAAGAAGGTTGGGTACAACTTCGTTTTACCATTAACGAACTCGGTGGTATCGACGACGTTGAAGTTATTCAAGCAGAACCAAAACGCTTATTTGATAAAGAAGCTATTCGTGCACTGAAGAAGTGGAAGTACAAGCCAAAGATTGTTGATGGCAAGCCATTGAAACAACCAGGTATGACAGTACAACTAGACTTCACCTTAGATAAAGGAGGCAACCAATAATGCGTAATGTTAATAAAATCGCAGTTCTATTATTGCTTTCTGTTTGTGGAGGTTCATTAACTCTTTCATCTGCAGTCGCAGAAGAAAAGTGTGCTATCGACAAACGTCAATCTAAAGCCGTGGGCGAAGGTGCGGCGAAGAAAGTTCAGAAGTCATTTGAAGCTTATACCAATGGTCAGGTCGATGAAGCTATTGCTATTTTGCTAGAGGCAAATGCTAAGAACGACTTCGATAAAGCCTATGTTGCACGTATGTTGGGTAACTTTTATGCCGAGAAAGGCAAAATGGATACCGCGATCAAGTACCTAAAACAAGCTGTTGAAGCTGATATTTTAGGTGGTACAGATCATGCTGCAACTATGCGTCTTTATGCTGATTTGCTATTACAAGAGAAAAAGTTTAAGGAAGCGATTCCTTATTATTACAAGTGGATGGAATTTACTTGTAAATCCGATTCTCAAATGTATCGCCGTATTGGTATTGCGCATTCAGAACTTAAACAGTGGGATAAAGTGATTGAAGTGGCCGACAAAGGTCTTTCATTAGCTGAATCTCCTGACAAAGGTCTGTATCAAATGAAACTGACAGCTTACTTCAATCAGAAGAAGTACAAGAAAGCTGTTGGTGTGTTAGAAGTCATGGTGCCTTTATTCCCGGATGATGGCAGATTGTGGGTTCAATTAGCACAGTTTTATTTGATGGTTGAAGACTATGACAAGTCTCTTGCAACTTACGATTTGGCTTATAGAAATGGTTTCTTAGATAGCGCGGGCAACATTACGCGTTTAGCGCAGTTAATGGCACAAAAAGGTGCTCCTTATCAAGCCGCTAAAATTTATCAGAAACATATGAAATCAGGCATGATCGCTGAGGACGCTAAGTCTTTAGAGATTTTGGCGGGTTTCTATCAAAATGCGAAAGAGTTTAAGCAAGCTGCTGAGTATTACGGTAAAGCTGCAGCCATCACCAATGATGGCAAGACTTACTTAAAACAAGGTCGCTTATTAAACTTGAATGAACAATATACAGCTGCGATCCCTGTGCTTGAAAAAGCCATATCAATGGGTATTGATCATCCTGGTGAAGCAAACTTTGAATTAGCTTTGGCTCATTTAAGTTTGAAACAGTATAAGTCGGCTTATAACCGTGCAGTGTTAGCTGCTAATGATAAGAAGACACAGAAGAGTGCAAATAGCTATATCTCTTATATTAAAGAGAAAGCACGTATGCATAATATTACGCTGTAATTACTTCGCAGTTTAGTGTTTGAATCGAAAGCCCCGCAAGGGGCTTTTTCTTTGGTATCAATAAACCTATTTACTGTAATCGGATTAAAGCTTGTGATTGATCATGATTTTTTTCAAGCTGTTGTGAAAGTTGGCTGACATTACTGAAGAGTGACTCTATTTTACTTTCCTGTGTAGGTAGGCAAATACAGGCAGCCAGTTTATAGTCGATTGTCAGTTTATGATGTTTACCAAAATCTTGATTAAAGTCAGATATTTGTTGTTCTATTCGTTTTAACACTACTTCCGTCCCCACCTCATCTATATTGAACAAACCCAACGCAAAGTGATTGTGATCTAGCCTAGCAATCATATCTGTTGCTCTTAATAGCGCTTCTTGCACTTGTTTGGTAAAGAATTCGAGTAAATGGGGTTGTTTGACGGTTTCATGAATGTGAGGGCACAGATACAATAGTGCCAAGCTTTGGTGGTCTCTCATGTGACGATGCCATTCTCGGTTGAATACTTCCATGAAATAGGTTTGGTTATAGACTCCAGTTTCTGGATCCCTGAAACCTGAGTTGCGGAACGAGTAGATCATAGATTAACTCCGATAGCAGACCTTGAACTAAGTATAGAAACAGTTCTGCAATAGCGGGCCAAAAAGGAGAAATATTAAAATGAAATTGGGTTTATTGGCAGGTTCGATAGCGTTAATCCTCACCCTTCAAGGTTGTTCTAAGCCTGAAGCCACTGCAGTTCAAGAAAATAGCTCGGCCAATACGCCAGCAGTGCAGGGCGAAACACAAACGGCAGAGCAGCGTTACTTAGCGCTTGTGGATGCTTATTTTAAAGATTACCTAAAGCTTGAGCCCATCTACGCCACTTTTGTCGGCGTTAATGACTATAACGCCGATTTCGGCGGAGATTTAACTGAGGATTACCTTAAGGCTCGTCATGATCTTAACACTCACTATTTAGCTCAGGTGCGTGCGATAGATCCAAAGCAACTGCCTGCGGATCTACAGTTGAGTTATGACCTGTTCGTCTATGACCGTGATATGGCGTTAGTAGACGAAACTTTCCCTTCACGCTTTATGCCGATAAGCCAGTTCTATAGCACTGTCATTACTATGGTGCAGCTGGGAAGTGGCGAAAGTGCACAACCTTTTAAGACTGTCCAAGATTACCGTAATTGGGAACAGAGAGTCGATGGTTTCATCAAGTGGGTCGCACTTGCTGAAAATCGTATGAATCAAGGCATTGAAAGTAAAGTGGTACTACCTCGAGTGTTGGTAGAGCGCATTATTCCTCAGTTAGATGCTATGTTAACGACGGATGCGACTCAGAGCATTTTTTACTCGCCAATCCAGCATTTCCCCGAGAGTTTTTCAGAGCAAGATAAAGCGGAATTGACCACCCGTTATCAAGCCATGATAGCCGAGCGTATCGTGCCAGCGTTAACGAACTTACGCGATTACTTTAAGCAAACCTATTTACCTAAATCGCGGGCGACTGATGGTTGGTCAGGTTTGCCTAACGGTAAAGCTTGGTATCAGCATCTGGCGAACTCACATACGACCACCACTATGTCTGTAGATGAAATTCATCAAATTGGTTTAGGTGAAGTGGCGCGAATTTTATCTGAGATGGATAAGGTGCGTGAACAGGTCGGTTTTAAGGGCGATTTGAAGGCTTTTTTTGCGTCTTTATCTTCAGAGCCGCAGTATTTCTATAGCGATCGTCAAGGCTTGATTGATGGCTATATGGTATTAAAAGATAAAATCAATCATGTATTGCCTAACTACTTTAATGTGATGCCAAAGGCTGATTATGTGGTTAAGCCGGTTGAAAGTTTTAGAGAACAATCGGCAGCGGGTGCCTCTTATGAAGCGCCTGCGGTGGATGGTAGCCGTCCAGGGGTGTTTTATATCAACACTTATAACCTCAAAGCACAGCCTAAGTGGGGGATGACGACTTTATCTTTGCACGAGGCCGCTCCTGGGCATCACTTCCAAATCGCGATCAAACAAGAGCTGACCGGTGTGCCTGAGTTTCAGCGTTTTAGCGGTTATACCGCTTTCGAGGAAGGTTGGGCACTTTATGCTGAATACTTAGGTATTGAGATGGGGCTATTTACCGATCCTTACCAGTATTTTGGTAAGCTTTCCGATGAAATGCTGCGTGCAATGCGCTTAGTGGTTGATACTGGCCTTCATTCTAAAGGTTGGAGTCGTGAACAGGCGATTCAGTACATGAAAGACAACTCGCCTATGGCTGAGAGTGACATAGTCGCTGAAGTGGAGCGCTATATGGCGATCCCTGGTCAAGCTTTGTCTTACAAGGTCGGTCAGTTGAAGATTTTGGCACTGCGTGCCCGCGCAGAAAAAGCCTTGGGTGATAAATTTGATTTAAAAGCATTCCACGATCAAATCCTCACCTCAGGTTCATTACCCATGGCGGTCATGGAAAACAAGATCGATCGTTGGATTGCGTCGAAACAAGCTTAGCCGTGTAAGATGCCGTTAATTGACTTTGTTGTCAGTGACGGCATTTTAAGACTTTTTTATTCAACAGAAAGTTTTTATACTGTTGATTCCAAACCTGTTAAAACGAATGTTTTAGTGGGAACTCAATGATATTTGGGGCAAATGTCTCATGATCCTTACAGGAGTTTTACTATGGTCCAGGCAACAGCAAGACATTTGTTAGTCAGCAGTGAAGAGCAGTGTCAAGCGCTGAAACAGCAAATAATGGAAGGCGCAGATTTTGCTCAAATTGCTCGCGCGCACTCTTCTTGCCCATCAGGTGCCCAAGGCGGCGAATTGGGGTCATTTGGTCCTGGCATGATGGTCAGAGAGTTTGATGAAGTGGTTTTTAGTGCACCATTAAATGAAGTACAAGGACCCGTGAAAACGCAATTTGGCTTTCATTTACTTGAAGTGACCAGCCGCGCGTAAGTTTTGCCGCTTATCTAATACAGCTTGTTTGATACGGCAGCGTTTGCTGCCGTTTTGTTTTATATGCTCATCACGGAGTCACTATGCTGGAACTCTACACTGATAGATTGAAACTCAGGAGCTTACAAGATAGTGATTGGGAACATTTTTATGCACTGCATAATGATCCTGAGATTAATCGTTTTGTACGCGTTCCAGAGTCGCAAGAGGTGATCCGCAGTAAGTTTCAGCAGCGTTCTGATACTTGGTTCTACGGTTCTGGCGATTGGCTGACCTTAGTGATTGAGACCGTTGATACTGGGCAGTTTATCGGTTTAACGGGCCTCTATTGTCAAAGTTTCGAGGAACAGCGTGCCGAAGTGGGTTATTTACTGGCGGCAGAGGGCCACGGTAAAGGTTATGCGACTGAGAGCTTAATGGCGGTCATTGATTGGGCCTGTTTAAGTTTTAATGTACATAAATTTGTTGGGCATTGTGCTAAAGATAATCACGCATCGGCACGAGTACTCGAAAAGTGTGGTTTTCGGCTTGAAGGTTTGCTCAGGCAGCAATTCAAAATAGGTGAAAACTGGCTCGATGAATCAGCCTTTGGCCTACTCGCCGATGAAAGACGTCTCTAGCCAAATTATCTTCAGCGAATTTTGTACTGTGCTGGTATAATGCCGCAGGTTTATTTTTAGAAGGCGTGTATTAAGTGGCGCAAATTAATCAATTGGCTTTGCATTCTGGCGAAGATTTCATTGAATTGTACAAAGTATTAAAAGTGCAAGGCATGAGCAATGCGGGTGGTGAAGCCAAACATTTTATCGACGAAGGTCAAGTCACTGTGAATGGTGAAGTTGAAACTCGTAAACGTAAAAAAATTATCGCGGGCGACATCGTCAGCTTTAATGGTGAATCAGTTCAAATCATTGCGGCAGAATAAGCCTGAAACAGTGGAGCAAGAAATGCAATTTCCAGATGATGACAATGGTAAAATGCTGGCCGCAATGGCTGAAGCGGGAATCGATTTAACTAAAGAGTTAGATGTTGATTTCTTTTTGGTTTTTGATGACCAACGCGATGCTGAAACTGCGTTAGAAGAATTAACAAATTCTGACTTGGAAGGCGAGCTTGAGCTGAATCTGAATGATGAGCTTGGTAAGTGGGAAATCATTGTTTGTCTCAATATGGTGCCTGAGTACGATACATTGGTTGAACAAGAAGTCATGCTAAATGATTTTGCTGCCGAATTCGGCGGCATGACCGACGGTTGGGGCGTAATGCAACATCAAGACGGTGACGATGAGTTTATGGACGATGATGACCATGTTCACGGTGAGCATTGCAATCACTAATTCTGATGCGCTTTAAGCCTTGAATCTAATAAACCACCTTTTGGGTGGTTTTTTATTGGTGTTTTTCTGCGCTCAGTTAGTGATCTCAATAGCTTCGTTTGGCACTTATAGCGTTATTGTGCCTCGCTTGAACTGAGATAGGCTTAATGCAGATTAATGACGATAGGGCGCAAAAATCTCTAATAACCAGTCGATAAAAGCTTGAGCTTTTAACGGCAGGCTTGGGGATTTTGGGGTGAGTAAATAATATCGATAGGGACTGGTAAAGGGGGCGTCGAAGGGGATGACTAAGCTGCCATTTGCCAGTTGTTCTTCGATGAAAAATCGCGGAATAAGTGCTGCGCCCATGCCACTCGCTGCCGCTTGACTCAACATATAAAAATGCTCGACACCAAAGGTTTGCGCTTGGGTTAATATCAGCCCTACTTTTTCAGCCCAATAATCCCAGAGTTCGGGTCTGGTGGTGTGTTTCAGTAAAGTGACGTGATTAATGTCCTCGATATTTTGCAGTTTAGGCGCTAACGAAGGCGCGCAAACTAAGCATAAATCCTCATCCATCAGCTTGATATAATTCGCGCCCTTAGGGATAACAGTGCTACTACGGATCGCAATATCATAACGACCTTGGCTAAAATCCACGGCAAAGTCACCAATGGATAAGTCGACATACAAGTGTGGATGGCGGGATTTAAACTGCTCCATTCTTGGAATGAGCCAATTGATGGTTAAGCTTGGCAGCACATTGATGGCTAAGGTTTGTGGCTTAGTGGGATGACGGCGCAAGTCACTTGTAGCACTAGATAGTGTTTGCAGAGCGGCTTGAACATGGGGTAAGTAGCGTTTGGCTTCATCGGTTAAACCGACTTTTTTGTGTAAGCGTACAAAGAGCGCAAAACCTAAATAATCCTCCAATACTCTGATTTGTTTGCTGACTGCGCCATGGGTGACATGCAACTCCTTGCTGGCTAATGTCATGCTCTGTAAACGTGCTGCGGCTTCGAAGGCACGGAGAGAATTGAGGGGCGGTAGTTCGGCAAACATTTTATTTCCTACTGCTGGAAAATCAGAACAGGACTCGGGATTTTGTGTGAGTTTATCTCACGCTGTGGCGACAATAACTCCTTTGCGTTTATTTGGCAAACGCAGTCTAATGTTCGGCAATCACTCTCTTTTTTATCAGAAGAATAATAAATCATCATGGAATTTGAACTGACTCTACAAATCGCAGCGATACTTTTTGCCGTCGCTATGGTGGCTGGTTTTATTGACTCAATCGCTGGTGGCGGAGGCTTGCTGACCATTCCTGCACTTATGTGGGCAGGCTTGCCGCCTGCGGTTGCCTTAGGGACAAATAAGCTGCAGGCCTGTGGCGGCAGTTTTTTTGCGAGTTTGTACTTTGTCCGTAAAGGGCTGGTTGATCTTAAATCCGTTAAGTTAGCCTTGATTTGTGCATTTATCGGTGCGGCATTGGGTACGATTCTAGTTCAACTGGTCGATACTGAAGTGCTGGAGTTGATGTTACCTTTTTTGATTTTGGCTATTGGTTGTTACTTTTTATTTTCGAAAAAGATTTCTGAAGATGATAAACATCAAGTGCTGACACCTACCGCATTTGCCTTTACTGCAGCATTGGGCGTGGGATTATACGATGGCTTTTTTGGCCCTGGTACTGGGAGCTTTTTTGCGCTGGCCTTTGTATCGCTAGCGGGGTTTGGTTTGGCGAAGGCAACTGCCCACGCAAAACTACTTAATTTCTCCACTAACATTGCTTCGCTGATCTTCTTTGCCTTGGGCGGAAAAGTGATTTGGTTATTAGGATTAGTCATGCTGGCAGGGCAAGCGATTGGTGCAACCTTAGGTTCTCGTCTCGTGGTCACTAAAGGTACAAAGATTATCAAGCCATTGGTGGTGACTATGTCCCTTGCTATGAGTTTTAAACTTTTGGCGAGCCAATATAATTTATTTTCGTAAACTATTTGATATTAAGCATTTTATAAAACTCACTCATCAATAGACGCTCTTTAAGCTGCGCATGAGTGTATCTTAGTGGCGTCCATCTTGGCTCAAAAGTTAAGCCGAGGTGGATATCACCCAAAAGATCCGCCAAATGACCACTTAAAACGTCTCATCCTACTTTGAGTTAGGTGTACTCTTTCAAGTTTTTTGAATAGTATTACCTGTCATTTTTAATACACTTTTTAGGCTTCTTATTGTTTTGGTGTGTATTTTAAATATTGTGTACATATTTAATCCGATTGATATAAGTGCAGTGTCTATCTTGCCAGTCTTATTTTGCATCGACGGGCGGCATGTGCGCTCGGGTTTAGCGCCACCACTTCTTTAAAAGAGCGATTATGAAATTTATCCACACCTCGGATTGGCACATAGGTCGTCAATTACACAATCAATCACTACTGGATGATCAAGCCTTTGTGCTCGAGCAAATTATTGCTCTAGCGGATGAACACAAGGTGGATGCCGTGATTGTGGCGGGGGATATTTATGACAGATCGATTCCGCCTGCGAATGCGGTCGCGCTGTTAGATGATGTGCTTAACCGCTTAGTACATGATTTAGGTCTGCAAGTCATTATGATTGCGGGTAATCACGATGGTCACGAGCGCTTAGGTTTTGCAGCAAAACAAATGGCGGCAAGTGGGTTACATATTATTGGCCCTTTGAGTGCTGACATTCATCCCATTACTTTATCGAGTTCAAGCGGTGATGTGGTGTTTTATCCCTTGCCCTATGCCGAACCTGCCACAGTGCGCCAAGTTTTTGAGTGTGAGGCGGCAAGCCATGAGGCCGCAATGCTGCTATTGCTTGAACAAGTACGCCAGCACGATAGCCAAGGTTTGCCGAAAGTGGTGATAAGCCATTGTTTTTTGGATGGTGGCAGCGAGTCAGAATCTGAGCGGCCACTGAGCATTGGTGGCGCCGATAAAATATCGCCAACGCTATTTACTGAGTTTGATTATGTCGCCCTTGGGCATTTGCACGGACCGCAATACAAAGGTGCAGAGCATGTGCGCTACTCAGGATCGATTTTGAAGTATTCCTTTAGCGAACAACATCAACATAAGTCGGTGACCTTAGTCGAGCTTGGCGCAAAAACGCCAGCAGATATCCGTTTATTGCCATTAACGTCGATACGCGATGTCCGCATCTTAGAAGGGGAGTTAGCCACATTACTCGCCCAAGGTAAAATGGATATCAAGCGTGAGGACTACCTTATGGTCAGACTCCTTGATAAACATGCCATTTTAGATGCTATGGGGAAATTGAGAGCCGTTTACCCTAATGTGCTGCATTTAGAGCGGACGGGTCTGATGGCGGGGCAGCAACAAGTCACCTTGAGCCGAGATCATATCAAAAAAGGCGAGATGGACATGTTCCGTGACTTTTTCTCTCAAGTGTCCGGCGAGTCATTAACACAAGCACAGCAAACCGTGATGGATGAACTCCTGACTAAGCTACACAATGAGGAGCACCAAGCATGAGACCACTTAGCCTTTCCATGTCAGCTTTTGGCCCCTTTGCATCGACGCAACAACTTGATTTTACGGCCTTAGGCACTAATCCGTTATTTTTGATCAATGGACCCACAGGTGCGGGTAAGACGACCTTGCTCGATGGTATTTGCTTTGCCCTCTATGGCAAAACCACGGGTAATGAGCGTGAAGGCAGCCAGATGCGCTGCGATATGGCCGATGATAGTTTGCTAACAGAAGTCACTTTTAGTTTTCAGTTGGGTAATAGCAGTTATCGTATTCGCCGTGTGCCAGAGCAAGACAGGGTTAAAAAAAGCGGTGACGGCTCAACGGTGCAGAAGCCCGAAGCTCAGTTATATAAGATAGACGCCGAGGGTAATGAAAGTTTGCTTGTAGCGAGCAAAGTCTCAGAGGCAACTGCTGAGATTGAAGCCTTAACTGGCCTCGATGTGGAGCAGTTTCGCCAAGTGATGGTGTTGCCGCAGGGAAAATTTCGCGAATTGTTAATGGCAGACTCTAAAGCCAGAGAACTGATATTTAGTCAGCTATTTCAAACGCATATATACCGACGTATTGAAGATTCCTTAAAAAGTAAGGCTGCAGATATCCGCGCCTTAGTGAAAGATCAACGCAGCCGCCGTGATGGCATTTTACAAAGTGCGGGTTTAGCATCCGATGACGAGCTTAGCTGTGAATTAGCCAAGCTTACGCCAGAACTTGAAACAGCCCAAAGTGCGAAAGAACAGGCATTACAGCAGCAACAATGGGTGATAAAAACCAGCGATGCCGCCCAGCATTTATTGGCCGAATTTGTGCAGTTTGATGCCTTAACTCAAACGGTTTCTGCGCTTGATGCACAGCAAGAAAACATGGCTGCGCAAACCTACAAACTGAATTTGGCTAAACAGGCGCAGCACTTGGCACCCATGCTTGAGGTGTTTGTGGCCCGTGAGCAGGAAGCCAAGGCGGCAAGTCTTGCCCTTGAACATGCGAAAACAGCATTAACCAATGCTAAAAAAGCCTTCGATAACGCAGAGCTTAAGGCTGCTGATTTGCCCGTGTTGGAAGCGTCGTTACTTGAACAGGAACAGGTTAAACAGCAACTGAATGCCTTAGGGCCGCAGCTCAGGGAATTGGATAGGCTTAATAAAACCCTTGAACAAGAGCAAACGCAGCTCATTAGCGCGAAAACACAACTTCAGAACAGCAAAAATGAGTTAACCACCGCAGTCCAAAAACGCCGTGAATTGGAATCCGCTCTGCCGCAACTACAGGCCAACAGCGAAACTCGCCTCTCATTGCAACAAGCGCATCAGCAGCAACAGCAGTTATTGTCTACCTATCAGCAATGGCAACAAGTGGCGGCAAGGGTATCGTCGACACAGGCAAAACTTGTTGAGGCTAAAGTCAAAGGGCGACAACTCAGTGCTCAGCATCAGCAAGCACAGGTTGCATATAAAGCCTTATTATTGACTTGGCACCAAGGGCAGGCCGCTATTTTAGCGCGGCAATTACAGCAAGATGAACCTTGCCCCGTTTGTGGCAGCCAAACACATCCACAGCCAGCACAAAGCCAAGAGCCGCTCCCAAGTGATGAAGCGCTGCAATTAGCACTAGAGGCTGAAACGAATGCTCAAGAAATCCTGAGCAAAGCCAGAGCGGAATATCGTGGGCTACAAACGCAGTTAGAAACCTTGCAACAGCAAGCACAAGATCTCGCGGTCCAATTGGGCACTGCGGTTGATATTCCTTTAGACGAACATACACATACCTTGTCGCAATACGCTTTCTCACTCACTCAAGCGGAGCAAGCCCATCAGCAGTTACAGCTGTTACAGCAAGAGATTGCATTGTTGCACGCACAGGAAACGCATCTACAACAAAAGCTAGAGCAAGGACAAACACACGACAGTGCACTGCAATCTAAAGTGGATCTATTGCAGGGGCAGTTAGCGCACATGCAGCAAAGTGTTCCATCTGCGCTTGCAACGCTTGAGGCCTTAACTGCAGCAATCGCGCAAAATCAGCAAAGTATCAGCCAAATTAAGCAACAGATCACTAGTGTTAGGGATCTCCAACAACAGACTGGCCAATCTTTTGTTGCGGCTAAAGCGGCACTTAATGGTGCTGAAAATGCTGCTGAGGCGGCATTAGCCCAGCAAACGCGTGCACAGCAGCAACTCAATCAGCAATTAGTCGCAGCAGGTTTTGCCGATCAACAGGCCTTATTTGAGGCCATGCTGGATGAAGAACAACAGCGTGCATTAGCCAGCGAGATTGAGGCTTACCAACAGCGCAGTGCTTTGACCAAGGCACAGTGCGAGCAGTTAGCGCTTAAGCTTAAAGATAAAGTGCCACCTGATAGCATTAAGCTGGCTGCTGAGCTTGAGTTCGCGCAGCAAGCATTACACGCAGCAGAGCAGGCATGGCAGTTGCTTCACACGCGCACAGTATTACTGATGCAAACCCAAACCCAGCTGAGTATTGCCGATGCAAAAGCTAAGGTTTTGGAAGATGAATATGCGGTTATCGGTACCCTCGCAGATGTCGCTAATGGAAATACGGGTAATAAGATCAGCCTGCAACGTTTTGTGTTAAGTGTACTGCTTGACGATGTGTTGTTAGAGGCAAGCTACAGGTTACACCTGATGAGCAAAGGGCGTTATCGTTTATTGCGTAAGGAAGATAGGGCCAAGGGTAACAAAGCTTCTGGGCTCGAATTGGAAGTAGAAGATGCTTATACCTCCAAAGTGCGTCCTGTGGCCACCTTAAGCGGTGGTGAAAGTTTTATGGCAGCATTATCTATGGCGTTAGGCCTATCAGATGTAGTGCAAGCCTATGCAGGTGGTATTAAACTCGATACTTTATTTATCGATGAAGGCTTTGGCAGTTTAGATCAAGATTCTTTAGAACTGGCCATTCGGACCCTGATGGATTTGCAATCCTCTGGCCGCATGATAGGGGTGATCTCGCACGTGTCGGAAATGAAAGAGCAGATAAATACCCGCATCGACATCAATAAAACCTCACATGGGAGCGAAATGACGATAGTTTTGCCTTAGTTGCTCATTCTCACCGAGTGCGATAAATAACAAATTGTTTTATAAGTGTTATTTATTGTATCTCCTGTGTGTTTAACATTCGGATAATACACACAAAGTGAGTTGGAAATGCCAACTAGCGCATGTTTTTCATTAATGGTGCAACAAAAGAGTGAAATAGCGTTTGTCATAATCGGTTTTTTGATATAAGTTGGAAAAAATTCGGGCTTCCCTCAAAGGGACTGGTCAAAAATAGAACGCAAAGTTAACGAAAGGTGAAAAGCGTTGCAAACAGGCAAACCCAACTTTATCAACTTATCGCAAACCCGTTTGCAGAACTTATCATCGACCCAAAAGAACATTCTATTAATGGGTAGTTTGTTGATGGGTGCTGCGATGTTGATGCCGAATAATAACCATGTTACGCCAACTGCTCAGCGTATCCCTGTTGTTCTCGATATTGAAAATATTCTCCCCCAAGTTTCTGAACCTGAAGTCCTAGATCAAGCTGCACTCATTAATAATGCTCCCCAGTTTGAGCGAATTATCGTTTCCGGTGATACCTTAAGTGGGTTATTTTCCAAGGCGGGTGTTGATCAGCAGACTATGTATAAGGTTTTAGAAGCTGATTTAAACATTTTGGCACTTGATACCCTGTTACCTGGTAACAGAATGCAATTTTGGCTTGATAGTGAAGGCCAGTTACAAAAATTAGAACTTTATTTTAACGCTGCCCGCCAAGTGGTTTTTACGCGTTATGAAGACGGTAGTTTTAATGTTGAAGAAGTGAACGTTGAAGGTGTTTGGCAAAATCGAATTTTGACTGGCGATATTAAAGGTTCTTTCTACGTTTCAGCCCAAAAAATGGGCTTAGCCGCTGCAGATATTCAGCGAATTGAAGATTTACTCAAAGAAAAATTGAATTTTGCCCGTGATTTACGAGTTGGCGACAAATTCTCAGTTTTGGTAAATGATCAATATGTTGAAGGTGAACCGACGGGAAGTAGCCAAATTTTAGGCGTCAGTATTAAAAGTGGTCGTTCTGAAATTAGTGCATATCAATATTCTGATGGTAGTTATTATGATGCTAAAGGCCAGAGTTTAGTTCGGGCATTCCAACGTTATCCGTTAGCTAAACAACCGCGTATGAGTTCACGTTTTAACAGCCATCGCAAACACCCAATCACAGGGCGTATTTCTCCCCATAATGGAACAGATTTTTCCGTGCCAATCGGGACTAAAGTTATTGCACCTGGTGATGGAATTGTCAGTTTAGTGACGGACCATCAGTTTGCCGGTAAGTATATTGTGATTGAACATGGTGGTAAGTACCGTACCCGTTACCTACATTTGTCTAAGGCGTTAGTGCGTAAAGGTCAACGTGTAACTCGCGGTCAAGTGATTGCTTTATCTGGTAATACAGGTCGTTCGACTGGTCCACATTTGCATTATGAATTCCATATCAATGGTAAACCTGTTGATCCGTTGAAAGCCGATATTCCTATGTCGAGCAAGTTAGCGAATCAAGATTTACGCACATTCACTAATATGGTGAAGAGTCGTGAAGCTATAATGAACTTAGGTTAGCCAAACCTAAGCTAATAGAATTTATAGTATCAAAGTTTGAATAAACAATAGCACTGACTTTCTAGAAGAGTTTATCAATGCCGATGAAATGAAAATTTCATCGGCATTTTTGTTTCCAAAATGCTTATTGTGGCAGACATTTTCCTGCTATCACGAGTACTGTTCAAGTTGTATAAAAGCTTAAAATTTGTTCGATTCGAAGTCGTGGCGATAAAACATAAGGGATAAAATAGGTAGGATCTTCAGTTAGAAGTGTTATAGCGAGTCATTCAAAAGGTTGTGAAGAGGAAAATTGTGCGGCTGAAGAGCTTATAACGTTTTTTATTAAGGACTGAACAGAGAACCAAATATGCAGTGCTAAATAGTGCCTATCAGCTTGCGTGGCGCCTTTGCATCACTTTTAATGCGCACTTGCACAATTTACCTTTTAATGCGGGACAGCCACCACAGGGTGATTTTTTAAAGGGACGTAATGCAAAGCTGTGTTCCGTGGGTAAAGGAGAAAGTCGAGTAATAATAGTCGATGAAAATGTCGCATCATTTGCGGCAATAAACTTAGCTTTCGCGAGTTTTAATTGTTTTTTGAGTGTTGACTTATTGCTATGGG
This sequence comes from Shewanella sp. SM69, assembly GCF_025653985.1. Lineage (NCBI taxonomy): Bacteria > Pseudomonadati > Pseudomonadota > Gammaproteobacteria > Alteromonadales > Shewanellaceae > Shewanella > Shewanella sp. SM69. The sequence goes on along the minus strand of NZ_JAKKRV010000001.1, from coordinate 414,842 downwards.
CAAATTCTTGCTGAGCAATATGCTTAGAGAGTAATTGGGTGAGGTGCTTTCGTTGAGCCTTTTTATTCGTCAAAGATTTATCAGTCAGGGTGTTCAGACGAGATAAGGATGGAATCACTTTTCCTGAACTTGAAACAGATTTCGCCTGTGTTTTGAGTAACTTTTTAGCTTGTTTTTTACACCATTTGCTCAAAAGTTTATCGATATTCTGTTTCGTCATTGTCATTACTGAGTTCTCCTGCGTGAGATACTTCAGCATTCTAAATGAAAACTATTATCAGTCAAGTTTTGGGCGAAAAATATACGAAGGTTAGGTATCGACTTTATCTGTAGAATAAGGGGATATGTTAGCGTCGATGCAAGTCAATAATAAGCGCAAATCAAATTCAAACTGGTGATAATCCGGCTCCATGTGGGTACACAAATTATAGAAAGCTTTGTTGTGATCTTTTTCTTTTAAATGGGCTAATTCATGTACTACGACCATACGCAACAAAGGTTCTGGCACACGCTTTAAACGCGAAGAAATGCGAATTTCGTTCTTCGCTTTGATTTTATTGCCTTGAACTCGTGCTACGTAAGAATGCAAGCCAAGTGCATGATGGCTAATATTAATTTTGTCATCAAATATCACTTTTGAGAGCGGGGAGGACTGGCGTAAAAATTGATTTTTAATCGTCTGAGTATAGTCGTACAGCGCTTTATCGCTACGAACGCTATGTATGACAGGATGACGTTTCAGCAATAGCTTGGGTAATGTGCCAGCATCGAGATGTTGCTGTACCTGCTGTTGAATATCAAGGCTGTAACCGTTTAAGTACTTTAATGGATTCATAGAGGATTTAGCTCCGAATGACTTCGGAGCCTGAGTTCATCACATTACTTATACTTTGCCAAAAATTCGGCGATTTTGATGGGCATAAGCGGCTTCGAAAGCTAACTGCTGTACTTTTTTAAGATCTAAACTATCGAAATCAACTTGGGGTGGATTGCGCTTGTTTTGCTCTTTGATAGTGACAGGAGACAATAGACTGACAGGTAATTCCCCTAATTGAATGGCTGCTTCAAGTTTAAAGCTTGTCGCTGAACCCGCGAGTTTACCTTTTTGCTCACGTTCTATGATGACAACTTCATCAACGCGATAATCTTGCATAAGCTTATGAAAAGCGAAGTGAAACTCACGAATAGCTTCTGTGGTAGCAGATTGGGAAACGGTGAAAGACACCTTACGGCATTCTGGCACATTGAAGGTTTCACCTTCATAGCTCAATAAACTGATAATGGCTTCGCCACCTTTTAATTCAACACCACAAACTCTCATGTTACACCTTCAAAATATCGATAATAGCGCTATTGTAGCTGGAAATGACATGAGGATCAGTGTTTACCATGCGCTTTTGATTCGCTTGGCGACAGACTGATAATTTTAGTATGTCAATTTCCAGTATTAGATCATGCCTATGTGATTTGTATCAGAGATAATATCTGATGTTAAATCCACCGGCCTTTATGCATAAATTAGTTTTAAACTTCTTCAGTATCATTATCTTGCAGTAATTGTGCCGCAGCAGGTTTTCTACGCATAGGAGCATCGCCGACATCCACGCCCGTGATGAAACGCTTATCCCGCGACGGTGCTGGTGTGGTTGCTTTGGTTCTTTTGCTCTTACCTTTAGCAAGCTCCGCTTTAGCAACACGTTTTACTGGCGTTTGTTTAGCTTTGCTTTTTAGACCACTAAATTTAGCTTCTAGGCCTGGAATTGTGCTGATCTCAAAGGTTTTTCTGAGGAAGACTTGGACTTTCTTAAAGTTGTCCCAATCTTTTGGCCCGACGAGCGATATCGCATCACCTTTTGCGCCTGCACGACCAGTACGGCCGATACGATGCACGTATTCTTCGGCAAATTTAGGCATGTCGAAGTTAACGACCAAGGACACATTGAGCAAATCCAGGCCGCGAGAGGCGACATCGGTTGTCACTAGTACTTGTTGTTGGCCACGGGCAAATTGGTCCATGATTTGGTTTCGTGCGGCCTGCTTTAAATCACCGCTGAGTGCGGCGGTTGCAAAACCTTGCGTGGTTAATTTAGCGGCTAAGCGCTCAGTATCTGGACGCGTCGCGGTAAAAATAATCACTTGTTTATGGGTTTCATCTTTGAGCAAACGGGCTAATAACGCTTCTTTATGGTCTAAATGGTCACATAAAAAGATACGTTGATGAATATCGTTATGCTCAGAGTGAGCCGCGCCAATCGCCACGTGCGCTGGATTTTTTAGTAATGTTGCTGCGATATCATTGATTTCGTCGTGATCTAACGTGGCAGAAAACATCAGAGTTTGACGGCGTTTATGATCGGCTGCATCGTTGATGGCTTTTAACTGCGGGGCAAAGCCTAAATCTAACATGCGGTCGGCTTCATCGAGGACTAATAACTCTAAGCCATTGAGAAAAAGATGCTTCTGTTCTAAATGATCGGCGATACGGCCTGGAGTCGCGACAATAAAATGCGGTTCTTTCGCTAAGGCTTTGGCTTGGTCATTAAAGTTTTCCCCGCCCAGTACGCTGATGGCCTTGTATTGGGTGTTGGCGACAAGGAGGCGAAGCTGACTATAAACCTGATGCGCTAGTTCGCGGGTCGGTAATAAAATCAAGACTCTAGGATCACGTTTCGACAGTGAGCGGGTAGAAATGACTCTTTGCAATGCGGGTAACAAAAACGCTAAGGTTTTACCTGAGCCCGTTTTTGATGACGCCATTAAATCTTTACCTGCCAATGCGATAGGCAGTGCTTGTTCCTGGATGGCGGTGGGTTCTGTGATCCCCATATGTTTTATGCTTTGAAGCAGACGCTGGTCCAGAGAAAAATCGGTAAATTGCAAAGGTATATCCCCTAAATCTTAGTAAGGGCAGATTATAGCCTTAATCGCCCTTGCTCAGCTATCCACATCGGTGATTATCTCTGCTTCATGCACGGATTGATGTAGAAAGTGTGCCATTTATGCTCTGTTGATTGTATTTATTTACATTGGTATTACAACCTCTTAATTGTGTCGTTTTTACCGATTGACAGTGGATATGGCAGGATTTTACGTTATCGTGTACTGCATTGAGTTACAGGAGAAATGATTTATGGCTAACGGAACAATCCCTTCGGTAGGTATTGCCTTGGGCAGTGGGGCGGCGAAAGGTTGGGCACATATAGGTGTATTGAATGGTTTAGCTGCCATGGGTATTAAGCCCGATAAAGTGGCTGGATGTTCGGTGGGGGCTTTAGTGGGTGCCGCTTACGCCCATGATCATTTACCCGAGTTAGAAAAATGGGTGCGCGGTTTTTCTAGTTGGGACGTGCTTGGCTTGATGGATATTCGATGGCGTAAGGGCGGGCTTATCGGCGGAGACAAGGTGTTCGATGTGCTGCATGCACGTATAGGAGATGTGAATATTGAGAATCTCAATCGTCCCTTTGCAGCCGTCGCGACTGACTTATACTCTGGTCAGGAAATTTGGTTTACTGAAGGGGATTTACGGCAAGCGGTACGGGCCTCTTGCTCCATGCCGGGGATTTTAGCCCCTGTCAGACAAGGAGAACGCTGGTTAGTCGATGGCGCTGTGGTGAATCCTGTTCCTGTTTCGGTTAGCCGTGCCATGGGCGTTGATGTAGTGATTGCAGTGGATTTATATGGTTATCATTCTGGGCGTATCCAAGTGTTACCCGTGAATATGACCAGCCAAAGGACTGTCCAAGCTGAAATGGATATGCCAGCGCGACAAGAAACGGGCTTTATGGATTTATTTGCCCGTGGCCGAGATTATGTCAGTAACCTAACCGATAAGTTTTCACTCGGCACTAAATCGAATCCGGGGATGATTGCTGTGATGTCGCAATCTATGGGTATTTTAGAGCAAAGGCATAAACGGGCGCGGTTGATGGGCGATCCACCAGATATTTGTATTGTGCCAGAGGTGGGAAATATCGGCACTATGGAGTTTCACCGTGCTGATGAGGCGATTGCCGCCGGCGAAGCGGCGGTGGAGAAAGTCGCCCACTTGATTGAAGCAGCGTTCTGGAAGGGCTGATGAGTCAAAATGTAGAGTTAAAAGTTTTATATAGATAGCGTTTGATTGCCAGATAAACAAAAGTCGGTATCACTTTCGCGATACCGACTATTTGCTATCTCATATTGAGATGTTTATACCGCTTTGTTGGTAACTTAGGCTAGTTTTACCAGCATTTTACCGCGATTCTTACCTTCAAATAGACCGATAAAAGCATCAGGTGCTTGTTCAAGCCCTTGATAAATTGTTTGTTCTGCTTTGACTTTGTCTTCCGCTAACCATTGAACCATTTTTGCGGTGAACTCAGGATAATGCGCCCAATGTTCGGATACGATAAAACCTTCCAACTTGAGTTTTCGCATTACAATTAGGGCTAAGTTGTCAGGGCCAGGTGTTGGAGTTGTGTTGTTATATTGCGAAATCATACCGCAAACAGCGATACGTCCATGATCTTTCATATTGCTCAGCGCTGCGGCTAAATGCTCGCCACCGACGTTCTCAAAATACACGTCAATTCCTTCTGGGGCGGCTTTTGTCAACGCTTGGGTGAGATTGTCACAAGTCTTATAATTGATGACCGCATCAACACCATAACTTTTTAATAATTCAGCTTTTTCATCTGAACCGACAGAGGCTATAACACGGGCACCTATTAGTTTACCAATTTGGCAAGCCACACTACCTACTGCGCCAGAGGCTGCGGAAACGAACAGTGTCTCACCCGCTTTTAAATCTGTAATGTGAGTCAGTCCTGTCCAAGCAGTCATGCCTGGCATTCCGAGTACGCCGAGGAAATGTGAATTATCAAGCGTAGTTAGTGGTAAAGCTGTCAGTCCTGCGGTATCTGTGACTGCGTGTTCACGCCAACCTAGCATGCTGCTGACTTTAGTACCAACCGGGAACTCGGTGTTTTTTGACGCGATAACTTCACCAATCGCACCGCCTTCTAAGACTTGATTTAAGGCGAAGGGCGGAACATAACTCTTGCGATTAACCATGCGCCCGCGCATGTAAGGGTCAACCGACATCCATAGATTTTTAATCAGCACTTGTCCATCAGCGAGAGGTGCTAACGCTTTATTTACTAAAGTAAAGTTCTGTGCTGTAGGCATGCCTTCTGGGCGACTAGCTAGATGGATTTCACGGGTTTCAGTCATACTCTTCATAAAAAATCACTTTTTGTTTGTGCGCAAACTAATGATGTTAACTCTACGTGGCTTTAAGATTGAATGCAAATAGTTTGCGCGCAAACTAGATGGGGTGGGACAGATCGGATAAGATAGTGTTATGTTTAAATGACAGGCGCTTAAACGTGCAGAATTGCTTACCTCAACCTGAGCTAGACGCTACAAAACAGACTCATAGCCAAGCTTCTAGCGATCCACTCTGTTTATCCGATAATGTTTGTTTCGCGTTATATTCTGCGAGCAATGCATTAGTGCGTGCTTATCGGCCTCTACTCGAGGCATACGAGTTAACTTTCCCTCAATATCTGGTGATGCAAACCCTGTGGCGTCAAAACGGCTGTAGCCAAACCCAGCTATCAGCGGCGACTAAGCTCGATATGGGGACGCTAACGCCTATCGTTAAGCGATTAGAGGTAAAAGGCTTGATCACGCGTTTGGCCTGCATTGAAGATGAGCGGAAAAAGCTGATCACTCTGACAAGTCAAGGAGAGGGTATCAGGCACGAAGCTCTTGCCTTGAAGCAAACCTTGCTTGATAAAGTGCAGATGGACGCTGAGGCACTCGATTTACTAAGGCGGCAATGTCTTGCCTTGATCGAAGATATACAGTCCTAGATATAAGTTGGTTTATGCATAGTGATGCTATTAACTCAGGGGTTGCACTGATTAATACTTGATTGGCTTAGTTTTTGCTTTAAAACCGTCATTGAGTCTTAGACGCCGAATTTTTGACGATGAATTCTATTTTAAATGCCTTTAATCTTAATCGCAGCAGTGCCAGTATCGCCGATGCCTATGGTGCCAATAGCCAAAAGACGAGCACGGCTAAAACCGATACTACGATAGAAACAAATAAAACGCAGACGGATGCTACCAAACCCGATAACGGTAAAACCGATGAGATAGCGCTGTCGCCAAGGGCGCAACGCGCACAGAAAATTCAATCGATGGCGAAGGATTTTTTTGCCGATGGTCAATTTGGCGTCGCCGATATTCCCGCATTGGTGTCGCGCTTACAAAAAGATGGCATTTTATCGGATGTGCAACTCGAGCGTTTATCGAAAAACGGTATTACAGTGCCGAGCACAACAACGCCGACTAAACAATCGTTGCAAGATTTTTTAGATGATGAAATCAAGTCATTAGCTAAAAAATCACCTAATAATCCTCTTATCAATACCTTAGTTGATGCTAAAAACGTCTTAACCAATATGGATGATGCTCAGTCGCCGGTGCTAGCCCAGAAGGCCACGAAAGTCCTTAGCCAATTGACGGATTATTTGAATTCTGAACCTCCGCTTACGGATGCTCAAAAGCAGCAGTGGCAGGGGCTAAAATCTATGATGCAACTTGCTTCATCTATGGGGGCACATCAATCTGCATCGGGCCAACTCAGTAGTTATCTTGCGCTTGCTAAACGTTAATTCACATCCATAGTGCGTGATAAACACAAATTGTCACGCATTCAACTAGCTGGGTTTAATCAGCAGGTCAAGGCGCAATTTTCAGATAATTGGGCCTAGCTGCAGTTCTTGTTTGTTCTTTTATTTCATCCTAAAAACTATGATCTGGATCATGGACTCCTTACCGTCATTGTAGCCTAATGCTCTACATATTGTGTTTTATGCTTTTAAAATCACTAGATGTAGTGTTAATTTTTAGGCAAGATGGAGAGGAACTGAACAATGCCAGTCGTAATTAAGCGTGATGGTTGCCGCACACCTTTTGATGAAACAAGGATAAGGGATGCAGTGAATGCCGCTGCAAACTCAGTTGGAATAGAGGATGGCGACTATGCAGCGACAGTGGCAGCGTGTATCAGTCAGAGCGTCGCGCCATTAGCTGAAGTCGATATCCACCATCTACAAGATGCGGTTGAGAATTTACTGATGGAAGGGCCGTACAAGTCCCTTGCGCGCGTGTATATCGAATACCGTCACGACAGAGATGTGTGCCGTGAAGCGACCAGTAAACTCAACCTCGAAATCCGTGGTTTAGTTGAGCAAAGCAATGCGGCTTTGCTCAATGAAAATGCTAATAAAGATTCAAAAGTCATTCCTACTCAGCGGGATTTACTCGCGGGCATAGTCGCCAAACATTACGCCAAGAGTCATATTTTGCCAAAGGATGTGGTCGCTGCCCATGAAGCGGGCGAGATCCATTACCACGACCTAGATTACTCGCCGTTTTTCCCGATGTTTAACTGCATGTTGATTGATTTAGCTGGCATGTTGACCCACGGCTTTAAAATGGGTAATGCCGAAATTGAAACCCCTAAGTCTATTTCAACAGCGACAGCGGTGACCGCGCAGATCATTGCCCAAGTGGCGAGCCATATCTATGGCGGAACTACTATTAACCGTATCGATGAAGTGTTAGCGCCATTTGTCGCTAAGAGCTACGACAAGCACTACCAAATTGCCCTGAATTGGAAGATCACCGACGCCAAAGCCTTTGCCACGGCGCAAACTGAAAAAGAATGTCACGATGCATTCCAGTCTTTGGAATATGAGGTCAATACCTTACACACTGCCAATGGCCAAACACCGTTCGTGACCTTTGGGTTTGGTTTAGGTACGTCGTGGGAATCACGCTTAATTCAGCAATCTATGCTCAAAGTGCGGATGGCGGGATTGGGTAAAAATCGCAAGACTGCAGTATTCCCTAAGCTAGTGTTTGCGATTCGCGATGGTATTAATCATAAAGCGGGCGATTGCAATTACGATGTAAAACAGATGGCGCTCAAATGCGCAACAATGCGCATGTATCCCGACATCCTCAACTACGAGCAAGTCGAGAAAGTTACCGGTTCATTTAAAACCCCAATGGGCTGCCGTAGCTTTTTAGGCACCTATGAAGAAAATGGCGAGCTTGTGCATGAAGGGCGCAATAATTTGGGAGTGGTCAGTTTAAACCTGCCGCGGATTGCCTTAGAAGCCAATGGCGATGAGACTGAGTTTTATCGCATTTTAGATGACAGATTAGTATTAGCCCGTAAAGCGCTGGATACCCGTATTGAGCGACTGAATGGTGTTAAAGCCCGCGTGGCACCTATCCTTTATATGGAAGGCGCCTGTGGTGTACGCTTGCGCGCTGATGATGATGTGGCGCAAATCTTTAAAAATGGCCGCGCTTCGATTTCACTCGGTTACATTGGCCTGCATGAAACCATGAATGCACTCTATGGCACCCAAACCCATGTATTTGACGATGCACAATTAAGGGACAAAGCCGTCGCTATTGTAGCTTATCTTAAAGCGGCTACCGATGCGTGGAAGGCCGAAACAGGTTATGGCTTTAGTCTGTATAGCACGCCAAGTGAGAGTCTCTGCAGCCGTTTTTGTAAACTGGATGCGAAGCAATTTGGGCTAGTCACAGGGGTGACAGATAAGGGCTATTACACCAATAGTTTTCACCTCGATGTGGAAAAAAGTGTTAACCCTTACGATAAAATTGATTTTGAACAGCCATATCCCGCTATCGCGAACGGTGGCTTTATTTGTTATGGCGAATATCCCAATATGCAGCATAACCTCGAAGCGCTGGAAAACGTCTGGGATTATAGCTACAGCCGCGTGCCTTACTATGGCACTAACACGCCAATCGACGAATGCTACGACTGTGGCTTTACCGGTGAATTTAGTTGTACCAGTAAAGGGTTCACTTGCCCTAAGTGTGGCAATCATGAGCCTAGTCGGGTTTCTGTGACGCGCCGTGTGTGCGGTTACTTAGGCAGTCCTGATGCGCGGCCCTTTAATTATGGCAAGCAAGAAGAAGTAAAACGCAGGATCAAACACTTGTAACACTATTACCTTATTCTGCCTGTTAGACTTATTCCGTGGCATCAAATAGTGCCACGGGATGAGTGTCAGTGTTAAAAGATGAAATGCACTATGAGTGACCATCAATGAATTACCATCAATATTTCCCTATCGATGTGGTCAATGGCACAGGTACCCGTGCGACCTTGTTTGTCTCTGGCTGTGAGCACCAGTGCCGCGGTTGTTACAACCAAAGCACGTGGGATCCCCGTTCTGGGCATGTGTTTGATAGGACGATGGAAGATAGGATTATTGCCGATCTCAATGATCAGCGGATTGTGCGCCGTGGTTTATCGCTTTCGGGCGGAGATCCTTTATTGCCTGTCAATCTCAGTGCCATTTTGACGCTCGTCAAACGAGTCAAGGCTGAGTGTAAGGGGAAGGATATTTGGCTGTGGACAGGTTATGTGCTCGATGAGTTGAGTGATGAACAGCGCGCCGTGTTGGCCTATATTGATGTGCTGGTGGACGGAAAATTTGAACAAAGTCTTGCCGATCCGAGTCTTGTCTTTCGCGGTAGCAGCAATCAGATCATTCGTTTGTTATAAAAGCGGTAACGAGGATCTGTAACTTGCTGCTATAATCTCAGACCTTGACACAGACGCTAGCATAATCAGGCTAAGATTTTACTGTGGCTAACTTAGGTAATTTAAGGTAACAGAATGAATTTAAAGCAAGAACTGCAGCAGCTTAACGATAAATTAGATAAATTTCGTCGTAAACTTGCTGCGGCTGAACAAAGAGGCGATGACGTCATTATTGCCCAGTTCAAACGCGAAATCGCTGCGGTCACTAAGCAAATCGGCAGTGTGAAAGGGCAACAAACCCGCTTATTGAATAAGCAAGGGTCAGATATCAAAGGTTTGCCTTTCCATCGTGCTTTGACAAAAGCGGAACAAGCAGACATGGGCAAACTGAAAAAGTCTGTCAAAGGGCTTGTGGTAATCCACCCTATGACGGCTATCGGCCGTGAAATGGGGCTAACGGAAGTTACTGGATACGCTCCCGCAAAATTTTAATGTGGGATTGGATGTCACTGGCACGGGATCGAGTGTCGATCGCGTGTTTGTGCTCCTTGTATTTAATGCACTGCTTCGTTTTAATCCATTCCTTCGTGCTGCCCATCGAAAAGACATTCATGTTTGGTTTAGTTGATTAAAACACTAAAGTATTTCTGGATTGTTCAAAAACACTTTAGAATAGTGCGCTTAGTTGGCTAAGTGCCTAATCCTCGTTTTGTTTCTAGGGATCTTATTCGTCTCATGGAATGAGAGTTGTCGTTAAGGTTAAGTATGTCGATAAAATATGTCGCGACGTCAAAGTTACCCACTCCTTGGGGCGTGTTTGCCATGCATGGTTTTGAAGATACCGAATCAGGTAAAGAGCATGTTGCGCTCACATTCGGTACACTCAGTGCGGATGAACCTGTATTGGGCCGTATTCATTCCGAGTGTTTAACCGGCGATGCTTTATTTAGCTTGCGTTGTGACTGTGGTTTTCAGTTACAAGCTGCCATGCAAAATATTGCTGAAACGGGCAGTGGCTTTATCCTCTATTTACGCCAAGAAGGCCGTGGCATTGGTTTGCTGAATAAAATTCGCGCCTATGAGCTGCAAGATAAAGGCGCCAACACGGTTGAAGCCAATGAGCAACTTGGTTTCGAAGCGGATATGCGTAAATACGATATGATCAAGCCTATGCTGGAACAGATAGGGGTGAAGCATGTGCGTTTGATGACCAATAATCCGCGTAAAGTGAAAGCGATGAAGGAGTTTGGCATCGAAGTGGTTGAGCGCGTACCACTGCAAGTTGGTAAAAATCGTTATAACGAAGCGTACTTAAAAACTAAATCCACTGAGCTTGGACACATGATGTCTGAATATCATTTTATGGATGAAAATAAGTAGTTTTGTCATCATGATGAGTCGACCGATTGAGTTAAAAATGAGGAAGGTTTAAGTCAATTGAGCCATTTTTTCAGTCGGTTGCTATTAAGCTTGTCGCTAATGTGCTTGGCATTACTGAGCGTTATTCCTACCACCTTTGCCGATAGTATTTCTGCTACAAATACATTCATATCTGCATCTCAAGCGGATGATTCCGGCTTTTCTATCAATCATGCACCTAATAATGCTAATGGTAGTAATCCGATAGAAACTAGCACTAATCCAAATTCTGTTTACGCCTTTGGTAGTTATCTTGGCACTGGCGTTTACCGCGCTGCAAACCAAAATGCGACCGTCGTTAGCATTCCGTTAAGCTTTGATTTGAAGAAAGATAGCGGTAGCCAAACTTGGTTACGGTTACCTATCTCCTTTGGCTTTTTTGATTATTTAGCCAAAGATATCACTGAAGGTGAGTTGCCGTCGTCGATAGGTACTATGACAGTTACCCCAGGTTTTGAGCATCATTGGCAGGCGAGCGAAAATACTCGAATGGAAGGGTATTTAGATATCGGTTTTGGCACTAATTTCGATAAAAACGATAACGTTGCTATTATCGCCTCAGGGATCAGTAGCTTGTATGACTTTACCTTAGCAGGGCAGGATGCTGTGTGGGTATCGAGATTACGCTTTGCTGGGTACAGTGAGCACTATGGTAAGTTTTCGGATCAATTTGCAGTACTACAAACAGGTGTTGATTTAGGGTTAGCACCACGCTGGCAATGGTGGGATCTGCAGGTGCAACCAAGGATCTTTGCCGTAGGCTATTGGTATTTCAATGAACTTAGATTTATTAGCGAGATAGAGCAAGATACTATTGTTTCTGGCAGCTATGAGGCCGGTTTTTCCCTCGCGTTTTCTAAGCCGTTAGGCGGTGAATTATTAAGTGTTGATCGCATCGGATTCAGTTATCGTCGTGGCGATGGGCTCAATGTTTGGCGTTTAATGTTTAGCTTTCCTATCTAGGTATCATCCATTACGGGATGTATTACAAAGACTATTGGTCAGTTATTTTGTCTAAGCTGACTTTTGCGCGTCGCGCATCTTCTTATCAGTCAAGGTCGCTATTTGACTACTTAGCTGCATTATTTGTTCTTGGATTAACTTACGCTGTTGCTCCGCAACCTCAGAGTCATCTCCTTTAAGTTTGGCCAGCATTTTTTGTAGTGCTTTGATCTGCTCTTTTATTTTCTGGATCTGTTGGTCGATTAACGTCATGGGCTCTTCTGACGCATCATTTTCTGTTCCATCTTTTTTTGCTGCAGCATTGTCTCTTAAAGGGGCACCTACATCTGCGGACAATGCGGCGCGGCCGGCTGAAGAAATGGAGACTGTGTCTTGAGTATCCTGCGCATCTGCTGTCGATTCATTAGTCGCCGTTTTTGTTGTGGCAGGAGTTGCTGCGATATATGCGCTCGATACCGGAGTGAAAGTTGAGCCGATTGTGGCACTGTTTATTCCATTAATGCTCATTCCATACTCCATTAGATGCAAACTGTGTTGATACTCAAATCGCTATCGGCCATTAATTGGAAAACTGAAGCTAATTTTTGGCTTATTTGGCAAAAAGCGCGATATTGCTGATGACAATACAGCCCTCAAGTGAGGACTGTTCACGTTTTATGGCTGCAGAGGGCGAAGATTAACTGTTACCCCAAATATGGCTATTTACTTTGTCATCTGTGCTAGGTTTATCGCTTTTAACAGACTTGTCAGGGGGAGTTTGATTGGTTTTCTTCGTCGCAATTTTTGCCGCAGGCTTCTTAGCCGCTTGACTAGAGTCTGCTTTGGGTGGCGGCAAGGGTAATTTATTGGCTCTTAAATAAAGATATTCGACTTTATCCCGCGCCCACTCTGTTTTTCTCAAAAAACGTAAACTGGATTTGATGCTGGGATCGTGGGTAAAACAGCGGATATTAATTCTTTCACCTAATTCTTCCCAGCCGTATTTCTCGACTAAATAAGTGATGATCGTTTCCAGTTTAATGCTGTGGAGCGGGTTATTCGATTGATTCATATTATGCATGTTGCAATGTGCTATGGCGGGAGTATAGCAGTTTTGTATGCCTGATACAGTGTGGAATGGTATCGAGTCAAGCTTGAATACCTTGCTAGCTTAAACCTGTGATAGCTGCTATTGGTGGAGCAGTATGATCAAAACAGGCGCAATAAAGCGCCTGTTTTAGGTTGGTCATTTGAATTGTTTGACTAGTCTTTGACTGTCTCTTTAAGCTCAGTTTCAACCGGTAAATCAATTTCGCCTTTACCTTTGGTTTTCACAATCAAGAGTGCTGTAATCACTAAGGTTGTGACTATGCCCGCTATGGTTGATACCGTCATAGGTAAACCGGCACCTAAGGTTGACGAGTTCAGTAGGAAGGTGATAACCACAGTGGTCATAAACATCGCTGGAATTGTCGCAATCCAATGTAGTTTGTTATGTCGTAGCAGGTAAGCCGAAGCCGTCCACAGCATTAATACTGCAGTGGCTTGGTTTGCTACACCGAAGTAGCGCCAAATCACACCAAAGTCCACTTGGGTCAATATGCCGCCGATAACAAACAGTGGCAGAGCTAACACTAAGCGCTTTGGTAGTGAGATTTGTGGCATGTTGAAAAATTCAGCCAGAATCAAACGCGCAGAACGAAAAGCCGTATCGCCTGAGGTAATCGGCAGAATAATCACCCCTAGGATAGCCATAAAGCCACCGATAGCGCCTAACAGACCAGTAGAGGCCTCATAGACGACGTTGGCAGGGTTACCTGACATACCCGCACTTAACCCTTCTACTCCGCCAAAGTAAGACAACGCGATGGCACACCAAAGCAATGCGATAATGCCTTCGCCAATCATGGCGCCAAAGAAGACGAAGCGACCATTCGTCTCGTTTTCAACGCAGCGGGCCATTAACGGTGATTGAGTTGCATGGAAACCTGATACTGCGCCACAGGCAATAGTGATGAATAGTGCAGGCCAAAGTGGCATGTCGTTCGGATTTAAGTTTTGGAAGAAATCGCCCGCTTGTACGTTAGGCAGTAAGGTATGCTCGCTTGATAGCATAATTGCGAAAGCTAAACCAAACGACATGAAGAACAATAAAGCGCCAAAGAAGGGGTACAGACGACCGATAATTTTATCGACAGGTACCACAGTTGCAATCAGGTAATAGACGAAGATTATACCAACGAAGATACTGACATCCCAGCCAGTAAGCTTGCCAAGTAAGCCAGCAGGCGCAGAGATAAAGACCACACCGACGAGCAGTAACAGCACAATAGCAAACACGTTCATGAAGTGTTTGGCGCTCTTACCTAAATACTTACCCGCAAGGTTTGGCACGGATTGACCGCCATTGCGCACTGACAACATACCGGAGAAGTAGTCATGTACTGCACCTGCAAAGATACAGCCAACTACAATCCACAACATGGCTGCAGGACCATAGAGTGCACCTAAGATAGGACCAAAGATTGGGCCTACGCCTGCAATGTTTAATAATTGAATTAGATAGACTTTGCCTTTAGACATAGGCACAAAGTCGACGCCATCAGTTTGACTGAAAGCGGGTGTTTGACGATTAGCGTTAATGCCGAAGACTTTCTCGACAAAGGCGCCGTAGATAAAGTAGCCGCCGATCAGTAGACCGACACAGAGTAGGAACCACATCATTTTTGTTATCTCCCCATTTGAGTTCTGGCGAGTGTAAACAAGTTGTTGATATAAAACTTTGTAATTTCAATGAGTGGTCGAAAATGCAGTGTGAGCGGCAATTGGTGAGCTTAAGTGGTTACCATTGTATGTTAACGGTGAGTGTTGTTGGCCATCTTATGGCTAAAAATACGTCGCTAAGATAACTTTGGTATTGTGTTTATTGAAAGCCAAATAGCTGTTTAAGGCTTTTAAGATAGCGGCGTGATACGGGTACTTTATCGCCTAAATGAGTGGTGACTTCAGCCCCTGTATCTAACAGCTCAATTTCAGCAATCGCCTTAGGTGAAATCAAATACTGCCTATGGCAGCGCACCAGTGGGGTTTTTTCTTCGAACACTTTCAAGGTCAACTGGGTATGGACTTTGCCTTTCGTGCTGGCCACATGGATGCCGCTTAAGTCACTGAACACATATTCCACATCTTGGATTGCAATGACTTTGAGTTTATTGCCGCTGTAGCAGGGAATATGTTCAAGACTCTTTGGGGTAATGGAGTCCATAGCCTGAGGCGTTAGATTTTTACGCACACGAGTGAGGGTTTTACTGAGTCTGTCGGCATCTATGGGTTTGAGTAAATAATCGAAGGCATGATTGTCGAAGGCTTTGACGGCAAACTCGTCGTAGGCGGTGACAAACACGATTTTCGGCATGTCATCGGGGTCGAGCATTGCAATAAGTTCCATGCCCGAAATGCGTGGCATTTGGATATCAAGAAAGATTAACTGAGGTTTTTCTTTGGTTATGCTCTGTAATGCTTCAATAGCATTGGCGCATTGACCGACGATTTGGATGTCGTGTTCTTGCCCCAAAAGGTCAGCTAATTCTTCACGAGCAAACAGCTCATCATCGACAATTAAACAATTGATCACGTGCGGTTATCCATATTTGATGTTTCAGGGCTTTCTATGGGCAATCTTATGGTGACACGAGTCAATTGATCGGGCTCGCATTCCACTGTCACGCCGTATTGTTCGCCAAAAATATTTTGAATTCGCTTATGCACTAAGTTCATCCCTAGGCCTTCTGAGCCCTCAATGGGCTGATACAACCCGGCATTGTCTGTGACTTCTAGCTCCAGTACATCATTTTCGAGCTTGCCAGTCACTTTGATCTGCCCTTGCTCAATCATGTGCGACGTGCCGTGCTTTACGGCATTCTCAATAATTGGCTGCAGGGTAAAGGCGGGGACTTTACAGTGGTAGAGTGATTCAGGTATCGCGATACTGACTTGTAATTTATCAATAAAACGCGCTTTTTCAATGGTGAGATAGGACGCTATGTGATCTAGCTCATCCCCAAGCGTCACTAAGCCTGTCGTTCGCTTTAAATTGATCCGTAAAAATTGCGATAACTGCTGCAATAGCTGCTTAGACATATCAGGATCACGTTTGATAATCGCGCTAATGGTATTCAGTGCATTAAATAAAAAGTGCGGATTGACCTGAGCCTGCAGCAATTTAAGTTCGGCTTGAGTCAGTAGATTTTGCTGTTGCTCAAAACGCCCATAAAGAATTTGGTTCGATAACAGGCGGGCAATACCTTCACCTAAAGTACGGTTGATATTCAAAAAAAGTTTATTCTTAGGCTCATAGAGTTTAATCGTGCCAATGACTTCGGTATCACTGCGCAGCGGGATCACTAGACTTGACCCTAGACGGCAATGAGAAGAAATAGAGCATGCATAGGGCGTTTCAACGCCATCGGCGAACATGACCTTATTTTGATTGATGGCTTCTAAGGTGATTTTGGATGAAATCGGTGTACCAGGGAGATGGTGATCGGCGCCTATGCCAATAAAGGCTAACAGTTTTTCTCTGTCCGTGATGGCCACTGCACCCACATTGGTTTCTTCGATGACGATTTGGGCGACGTGACTACTACTTTCTTCGTTAAATCCTTTGGATAGTAATCCGACACTGCGTTCGGCAATTTTTAATGCCTTAGTCGAAAAGCTCGATGAGAGTTTATCAAACATGGTTTTTTGGTCACGGATCATGCTCATAAAGAGTGCCGCTCCCACGGAGTTCACTAACAACATGGGCGGCGCGATTTGACGTACCAATTCCCATGCATCATCGAAGGGGCGTGCGACCAAAAGTATGATGCTCATTTGCATCATTTCAGCATAAAAAGTCACTAGGCAAACGAGTAATGGATTGTAGATGAGCTCACTTTTATCTGCGCGTCTTAAGTAGAAGCTTATCATCCCTGCGGATAAGCCTTCTAAGGTGGTGGAGATGGCGCAGGCTATATCAGTAAAGCCGCCCATACTGTAGCGGTGTAGCCCACCAGTCAGCCCCACCAGAAAACCAGTAACCGGTCCTCCTAATAATCCGCCTAAAACGGCGCCCATAGCACGAGTGTTGGCAATCGCTCCTGAGGTTTGCTCACCAAAATAAGTGGCCATGATGCAGAAACTCGAAAAAATCAGATACATAAAAATCTTATGTGGCAGACGAGGAGACGTTTCAGCAAACAGTTTAAACAGCGGTGTTTTACTGACTAAGTAAACGATCACTAAGTACAGCGACATCTGTTGGGTCAGTAATAGGATCAAAGACATAATGGCTCACATTATCGTCACAGATGTCGGCGCAGTCGTCCCCATTTGAAAGTTTGTGCGCGAGATCAGGGTTCGAATTTAACCGTTAGGATATAAAGAACAATAATATTGCATCTTTAGGAGGACATATGTCCAATTCTGTTCACGGTCATGATGTTATGGCGCTGATGGTAGCTCAAGGGGCCGCTATTATAAAGCCTGAATTAATTTCCATGATGGAGCAAAAGTTTGGCTCGGCGGCTCGATACCATACTTGTAGTGCAACTGATTTGAGTGCCGAAGCATTAATTGAGTTACTCATAGGTAAAGGTAAGTTTTACGAAACGTCCCAAGGTATACAACTTGTAGCAGGGCGAAAGTGTGAGCATTAATACCCATCGTATTAAATATCTGTTCATTCAGCGGGAGCTCAAAGCGCTTTAGACAAGGCAAAGGCTTGAAGGCATAGCGGTGCTCTGTCCAAAGCATTAAACGCTGTATAAGCGTGTTGCCATGCAGTGAATATCAGCCGCCCTTCGGGAGCCACAGGCATTCCACTCCGGTGTTGCATTACTTAAAAGGGAATGACCATTTCTGCATCAATGCGCCTTGGATTGAGATGCCAGTGAGGCTCTGAACTGACTAACTATTTAATGTGATTGGTATAATACACAGTGACCATAGCGTACTCATTTTATTTGGCTGGTTAGTTTTTAGTCACTTAGATGTGTAATTATTTTGTTGAAGCTTAGGCTTCATCATGGCGCTTATTTGCAATTTGCTCCTGCTGTGCGGGGGTGAGTTGGGTAAATTCATTGATCAAAATACGCAGTAATCGAGATTTTGCAATATTGGTGGATTTCGATAGGGCGTCAAGCTGAGAAATACTGTTTTCAGTGAGGGTAAAGGTCGCGTGGCAATAAATCTTAGTCGATTTTTTATCTAAGCCCTTAACTATGGTTTGTGTGGTGGGCGCAGCTAATAAACTCGCCTTACCTAAAGCGTAGTTATTGGCATCTTCAATGAAATCATCGACAGAAACCGGCTTGATGATTTGCTTAGGTTTCTTACGTTTAAGATCAGTTAAGCTCATAGCTATTTTCTGGTGGCATTGCGAATAACTCATCCGCGATGGCGCGGATCTCATCGGCTGCTTTTCCATCGGGTTCTATTTCGACGACTGAAGAGCCTCTTTCTTCACTGTCATCATAAATATTTCGGCAAAATGTAACTGAATTTAGCACTCTTAGTCCAAAGGATTGCACCACATCTTTGGCTTCTAAAATGCGTTTAAACTGTGTAGGAAGCGCTGGACATTGGGTTAGCACTATAGTCGCGATCATTTTAGGATTCACCATCTTACACGTACTTAGCATGTCTTCCATGTGGGGTAATGTTTTGAGATCGCGTCTTTTGGGTCTGAGGGGGATCACAACATAAGTCGCTACCGACATAGCTGCGCGCATGGCTAAGTTATCTTGGCCACCACAATCTACAATTACGTAGTCAAAACGCTCATTGAGGCTGAGTAAATCATTACGAATCTTGCCGTAAAGTTGGATGCAATTAATACTTGGGAGGCTTGGATCATTATTTCTTGCTTGGATCCAATCTGAAGTCGTGCGTTGGGGATCACAATCGACCATGAGGACGTTTGCCTGAAATTTTTGCTTAATATAAACGGCAAGATTTTGAGCGAGACAACTTTTTCCGCTACCACCTTTTTCACCACCTACCAGCAAGATCATACTGACGCCCCTTAATGAATTGTTCAATTCATTGAGTGTAGAACAGAGCCATTAAAGCTGCGAAATTTAAGTTAAATTAAAGCAGTTGCATAGCAATATGGTAGCTTTGGTCATGGCATCTCGCGCAACGGCAGACTTGTCCTTTAACGGTATTTTGTTGGGTTGAATTGGGATTAAAGGTCACTTCGATGAGTTCCCCGAGTGCAAACGGATTTTTATAATCGAATAAAATGCCGCGTCTTGCTAAGTCGATACACACACCTTCATCTGTTTGCTTCATGCCTTGAGTGTCGATCCAATTCAAGACCACGCGCTCTGCTTCCATGTCGACTCGCAGCGATGTGCGTTTTTCTTCAAAACCAGTAGTATGGTCACCCATAACTCAATTGCCCCGTAAATTATTGATCTCAGTAAAACTAGCATAATTGCTTTTTGGCAGAATACCAATGTGAAAGCTAGGTCTTTGATAATAGTTTTAAAACGAGAACAGCAGGTGCCATTGATTTAGGTTTCAATAGCACCAACTCAGGTATTTGATTAATTGTCGTATTCTTGATTTTTTGGATAAGGCATTTTTAATTGGCCCCAACGAATCACAATCACGGTTGCCGCTAAAATTAGCGTCGATAATGATATTGCTGCGATACGCCAGTCTTCCATGCTCTTCATATCTAAGATTAGGTAACGGGCCAAGGCGACAATCGCAATATAAAGCGGCATACGTACTGGTAACTTACCGGATTCATAGTAGTTAGCCACCATGGCTAACACTTCTAAGAAAATAAATAACAAGAGTAAATCGGCCAGTGCGACCATACGTACAGAGATGATATGCACAATTTCTTGGCCTATTGCGACGATGGTGGCAATGGCAATAATAAATAGGACTAAGTGTTCAACGGCTTTAAGGCTTTTAGAACCATATTGATGATAAAAAGGCATGGATATTCCCTACTTGATGTTTTTATAAATAGTAACAGCAAAAATCTGTTTTTAGGGAAAAGCTAGGTGCCGCTGTGTGATTTAATTCACAGATATGTACGATCTTAAATTCGGCGCAAAGTAGAGTTAACGTGGTTGTATGTAGAAGGT
Source organism: Shewanella sp. SM69 (assembly GCF_025653985.1). Classification (NCBI taxonomy): domain Bacteria; kingdom Pseudomonadati; phylum Pseudomonadota; class Gammaproteobacteria; order Alteromonadales; family Shewanellaceae; genus Shewanella; species Shewanella sp. SM69. The sequence continues at coordinate 394,743 of NZ_JAKKRV010000001.1, read as the reverse complement.
GATTTATATGATGAACAAAAGGGAAGCGAGAGCGAATGTGTTAATCCGCTTATGCTGTTACCTCGACTCAATCGTTGTACCAACATAAGCGGTTTGAATATAAAAGATTATTTATTCTTGCGTTTCTGCCACTTAAACATAATTGAATATTTCCACAGATTATTAATCAGCAAATAACCGACAGCGGAAAAAACCACACCTAGCACGAGACACCCGAGTAAGAATGCCGGACCTATGGTCGCAAGCGATGCTTCAATCCATTGCCAACTTGCTTCGAAGGCAAAATCTTGCGGAGCATGGCCGAGTATTTTAGCTCCGAGCAAATACGCCCCATAAAACATCACTGGCATAGTTAAGGGATTGGTTATCCATACTAATGCAACTGAAACAGGAATATTAACGTTAAATAGAATGGCAAAAGCCGCTGCAACAACCATCTGAAATGGCATTGGGATCCAAGCGACAAATAACCCTACGGCAAATGCGCCTGGGGCGGATTTTCGATTAAGTGCCCATAGATTGGGATTATGTAACAAGCGTCCGAACATGCGTAAGTGTTTATGCTCACGCAAGGTTTCAGGCTTAGGCATAAATCTTTTAATTAATTTTTTTGGCATATGCTGAAATTGCTGTCTTAACTTAATTCACTATGAATCGATTCATGTTTGGCTTTAGTGCCATCTTATTATCAGCGATGTTGTGGCCTTCGCTGCCGCCAGTCAGTTACATACCCTACCTTGTTGTTGGGGCGTTAATCTTACACCGAAAAATCCCTGTCTGTGCAGGTGGGCTCTTTGCGGTAGCATGGCTAACTGGTTTTTGCTTAGGATTATCTAGGCAGGATTTGCCAGTGTTACAACAACCTATACAGGTAAGGGGCGAAATCATATCACTAGTTAGTCGAAACAGCGACTGGCTAAGTTTGGATATATCGCTCATTAAACCAAATTTAATCTTAGGGCCAAACGCAAAATTGCGACTCACGTGGAAAGATCCGCCAGAAGTCGATGTGGGTCAGGTTTGGCTGTTTACGTTGACACCTAAGAGCATTGCTAGCGTGCTAAATCAAGGCGGCTACAACGAACAAAAACAATTAATCAGTCAACATGTTGTCGGTAAAGGACGAGTGATTGAGGCGCAGTTACTTGCGGTTTCGCCTTCATTGCGTAACGACCTCATAAGCGCATTGACACCTGAATTAGCCTCTTTACCTCAAGGTGACATTTTACTCGCTTTGCTTTTGGGGGATAAACATTTGATCTCAAAAGCTCGTTGGCAAGCACTAAGGCAGACTGGCACTGGCCATTTAGTGGCGATTTCCGGTTTGCACCTCTCCGTTGTCGCGGCATGGGTATACGCTTGCCTTTTGTTTGGATTGAGTCGTTTGGTGTCACATCAGAGTCGACGGAATATGACTTTTGCGTTAGTCGCGGCAGGTATAGGCGCCGCATTTTATGCTTATCTTGCAGGCTTTGGTGTGTCGACTCAGCGTGCACTCGTGATGATTTTACTGTTAATGCTACTGAGTTTATTAAAGCGATTTTCTACTGCGTGGGAGCGCTTGCTGTTTGCATTGTTTGTCGTATTGTTACTCGACCCGCTTGCTTGTTTAAGTGCGGGCTTTTGGCTGTCGTTTTGTGCTTTAGGGGTGATTTTATATACCTTAGTCATCCAGCCCAAAGAGTTTACGGCTGTGTCGACTCGAAGGACGCGTGTAGGCGCGGCGCTTTTACAATTTTGGGCTATCCAATGGCGCTTGAGCCTTGGGCTTGGATTACTGCAAGGAGCACTCTTTGGTGGTGTGAGTTTACACAGCTTGTGGATGAATATCCTAGCTGTGCCATGGTTTAGTTTTGTTGTTATCCCATTAGCTATGGCGGGATTTATATGCTGGTTGGTTAGTACTGCGTTTGGGTTCTCTTGGTTGGGACTGCTTCGCCTAAGTGATTGGAGTTTATCACCCTATTCGCAGTTGCTAGACATAAGCCAGCAATTGCCAGCCCATTGGTTAGCGCTTTCAGATACGATATTAGCCTTGGGGTTATCCGCGCTCATCGGTGGTGTGTTATGGCGCTATGTGCCTAAAAATAAAAATTATACTTCTTGGTTAAGCCTGCTGAGTTTACTGTTTATTCCCGCTTTGCTTTTCTGTATTACGCTGTGGTCACCCGTTCAAAATAATCGATGGGCTATGCATTTACTGGATGTGGGCCAAGGTTTAGCTGTGGTTATTGAAAAGAATGGTAGAGGGCTGGTTTACGACACCGGTGCCGCCTTTGGTGATGACTTCAGTTATGCGGAGCGGGTGATATTGCCTTTCCTAAAAGCCAAAGGCATTCAAGAGATTGATTATATTGTTATCAGCCATAGCGATAACGATCATGCAGGTGGTGCCCCTGTTTTGATTGAGGCTTACCCTAAGGCTTTAGTGATCACAGACGTGGCTGGCTTTAGCGGCCAAGATTGCCGTCCAAAGCAGATTCAATGGCAAGGGCTGAGCTTGAATTTGCTTTCTCCGCCTCAAGCGTTAGCGGGTAATAACGGTTCCTGTGTCATACGCATTGATGATGACTGGCAGAGTCTACTGTTTACGGGGGATATCGAAAAGCAAATCGAAACTTCGCTATTAAGTCGTGCCCTAAGTGGTGAGTATGAGTTACAAAGTGAAGTGCTCGTTGCGCCCCACCACGGCAGTAAAACCTCGTCAACAGAAGCCTTTATTGATGCTGTTGCCCCCAAGTTAGTTTTGTTTCCTGCTGGTTTTGCTAATCGCTGGGGGTTTCCAAAATCCACAGTGGTTGAACGGTATCAGCAACGGGAGATTATGGGCCTAACTACAGGTATAGAAGGGCAGATTAGTGTGATTTTTCAGCAGTCTGAGCGAGAGGTTAAGACCTATCGTGGTGATTTAGCGCCATTTTGGTACAACTCTCTGTTTAGATTTGGTGACTTGATTAATCCAGAGTAGAATGCCTACTTTGCCATAATTTAGTGTTATCAATGACAACATCTCCTAAAGACGAAATGTGGACAGTTTTCAAACGATTACTGGGCTATATAAAACAGATGAAAGGCATGTTTATGCTTTCAGTTGCGGGATTAATTATTTATGGTCTCGTCGATGCCGCCTTTATCGCTTTCATCGGCCCCTTTATTGATAAGGGTTTCTCCGGCGGCGCACCTGCTGCGGTGACCAACGGCATAGCATTGCCAACCAGTGAAGGTTTCCACGCAAACAACGACGTGCTTATGATGGCGCCGCTTGTGGTTATCGTTATGTTTTCCCTACGTGGCTTTGCTAACTTTGTTTCGACTTACGGCATTTCATATATGAGTGCACGTTTGATCATGGACATGCGTCAGCAAGTGTTTGAGCATTATCTGAGTCTGCCTGTCAGTTATATGGATAAGGAAAATACCGGTAACTTGATCTCAAAAGTGACTTTTGATACTGAGCAAATCGCTCGAGCATCGGGAAGTGCTTTGATTTCCATCGTCCGCGATAGTGTGACTGTGTTTGGTATGCTGGTGCTGATGTTCTATAACTCTTGGAAGCTATCCCTCTGTATTCTTGTGATTGGTCCTATCATGGGCATGGTCATTGCGGTAGTCAGCCGTCGTTTCCGCAAGGTCTCTAAGCAAATTCAAACAGCCATGGGCGGAGTGAGTGCGACTACGGAGCAAATGATTAAAGGCCATAAAAACGTACTGGCCTTTGGTGGACAGGAAACAGAAGCAACCCGTTTTGCTAAAGTAAACGATCAAAACCGCCATCAAAATATGAAGTTAGCTGTGGCACAAGCCATTAGTCAGCCTCTGATCATGATTATTGGTTCATTCGCCTTAGCCTTTGTACTTTATGCGGCAAGCTTAGACAGCATGAAAGCCGATCTTACCGCGGGTACCTTCGCGACGATTCTTGGTGCCATGATGGCCATGTTACAGCCAATCAAAAACTTAACCCGAGTGAATGCCGAATTTCAACGGGGTATTGCGGCTTGTACCACAGTGTTTGAATTACTGGATACGTTGCCAGAGTCCGATACGGGAACTTATACTGTCGAGCGTGCTAAGGGGCATTTACGTTTTGATAATGTGTGTTTTACCTATGACAGCCAAGATCGTCGTGCACTTGAGAATGTCGATTTTGAAGTCAAACCTGGGCAAACCTTAGCCTTAGTTGGACGTTCTGGCTCAGGTAAGTCGACTATTGCGAGTTTAGTGACCCGTTTTTATACGGGCCTTGAATCCGGCGATATTCTGCTTGATGACGTCAGCATCTACGATTACTCGCTAAAATCGCTGCGCAATCAAGTGGCACTTGTATCGCAACAGGTGACCTTGTTCAATGACACGATAGCCAATAACATCGCTTACGCCTACCCAGGTGAAGCCACTCGTGAGCAGATCATTGAAGCTGCGACCTTGGCCTATGCGATGGAGTTTATTGATCAACTGCCCCAGGGCCTTGATACCCAAGTGGGTGAGAATGGCGTGTTATTGTCCGGTGGTCAAAGACAGCGGATTGCGATTGCGCGCGCTATGTTGCGTGATGCGCCTGTGTTGATCCTCGATGAAGCGACCTCTGCACTGGATACTGAGTCAGAAAAAGCCATTCAAAAAGGGTTAGATAACCTCAGACAAAACCGCACATCTGTAGTGATTGCCCACAGGTTGTCGACCATCGAGAGTGCCGATCAGATTTTAGTGGTGGATCAGGGGCGTATCGTCGAGCGCGGGACGCACCAATCACTATTGGAATTAGATGGCATGTACGCCAAATTATACCAAATGCAATTTGGTAGTTAGATGCAGGCCTTAGTGAATAAAATCTGGTATCAGGGCCATCCACTGCGATGGCTCTTGTTACCTTTATCTGGCTTATTCGTGGTTATCACTTATGTGCGCCGCGCTTTGTTTCACCTCGGGATGAAATCACAAACTGTAATGCCTGTACCTGTCATCGTCGTCGGTAATATTACCGTCGGTGGCAGCGGTAAGACGCCAACTGTGATTTATCTGATTGAATTGCTGCGCCAACATGGATTTCACCCCGGTGTGATCAGTCGTGGTTACGGTGTTGATATTCAAGGCGTTAAATCGGTTTGCTTAGGTGCAAGTGCGGCAGAGGTGGGTGATGAACCTGCCATGATAGTGGCGCGTACTCAAGTGCCTATGGTGGTTGGTGCTAAACGGGTCGATGCGGCCAATGCGCTTATTGCTGAGTTTGGTGTTGATGTCATTATCTGTGACGATGGCCTACAGCATTATGCTCTGGCACGCGATATTGAGCTGGTGGTGATTGATGGTCAGCGCGGTTTAGGCAATGGCTTGCTATTGCCAGCAGGTCCATTGCGTGAAGGCGCGTGGCGTCTCGATACCGTGGATTTTATCGTCAGTAATGGCGGCCCAGCGGCAAAAGGGCAGTTCGAAATGCAACTGACACCTACGGCAGTGAAGCCTGTTAAATGTGATGCGATGTCTGGTGAAAATACTTTCGATAAGTCTCAGCCGCTCGTTGCGATGGCGGGCATAGGTAATCCAGCGCGTTTCTTTGAATCGTTACGCGCACAAGGCTATCAACTGGCCTTCTGCCATGGTTTTGATGACCATCAGGCCTACGATAAAACCCAGTTAGGTGATTTAGCCCAAGGTTTGCCACTGTTGATGACAGAAAAAGATGCGGTTAAATGTCGCGATTTTGCACAAGAAAACTGGTGGTATTTGGCGGTCGATGCCAAGCTATCCCCACAATTTGATGAACAGCTGCTCGCACGTCTTCGCGAGGTGGCTGCAGCTAAACAAGGAAACTTCCATGGCATTCGATAAAAAATTGTTAGATATAGTGGCTTGCCCTGTGTGTAAGGGAAAACTTGAGTACGATAAAACGACGCAGCAGTTGATTTGTAAAGCAGATAAGCTTGCTTATCCGATCACTGAAGGTATCCCTGTGTTATTGGAAAATCGTGCTGTGCCACTGACCGAATCAGCCTAGTGTGACGTGAATGCGCGTATTGTCTCATACGCGCATGCTTGTTTTTTATTCTGCTTATTATCGTTTTAGCTATTTTTAGCCGATTTAAGTTTTTTGTATTGGTAACTGTGCACGTTTCTTCATTACTTTGAGTTTAGTTAATAGCTCATAAATTTTTGTTTATCAGCATTGGTTGCACCCTCTTGGCACTCACCGCGGATTTCTCCTCGACCAGGCTCGATAATTCGGCTTAATTCAATATAACCTTCGCGGCAATAACCCGTCATTTCAAGGGTTTTGATTAAACCCAAATCAACCTGTCTCCCCCAAATTTCTAATGAGTCCTGTAGATCTTGCATCGCGCGACGTTGCTCACGGGAATCTTGCATATTACGTATGCGTGCCTCGTGTGGAAAAGGGCGCTCTGTATCATTCATTGTCGACTTTTCATCGACCAGACGCGCTTTGTAGCTGAAGAGTTTAAGGCCATCGCTTTTAATATCCGTCGTTAACTTATCCCGTAATTTTCCGGCGAGTTCACTCGGGTCAATTGGCGCACTGCTGCAGGCGATGAGCGAGAAACAACTTAAGATGGCAAGGCTGAGATATCGAAACGGCATAATCAAATTTAACTCTTAGTTATTAACTGACAGAAGAATACCTTAATATGGCCCTAAAGTTCATGGATTTATGGCATTCTCATTGGCTGAGTACGCGCCGATAGGTGTAATGGATTAAGGATGGGCGAGTAATGTTGGCGTTTTGGTCGAATAAATGGGCGCAAATCGAATGGGATATGAGCCTGACTCAAGGTATATGCCTTATGTTCTTGGCGTTATGGATCTACGCCATATGGCCAAAAGAAGAGTTAGTGCAGCTCCGGCGGGATAAACATCTCCAATTACGTTTGTTGCTGACGTTGGTGGGGATCAATGCACTGTGGTCGTTAAATGCCAGTATTCAAACTGGGTTGCATCTGCATTTTCTGGGAATTGTCACTTGTATGCTGATGTTCGGCTGGCGTCTTGCGACTCTAGTGTTGCTGTTGCCGAGCGCTTTTTTTAGTCTTTTTGTATTAAAGCAGCCCGCTGATTTTGGTGCTTTTAGTTTGTTCGCTATGGCCGTGCCGCTGTTTCTGTGTTTTATCCTATACAGTCGCAGTTACCATTTATTTCCTAAGCATATTTTTGTATTCATCTTCGTCGGTGGTTTTATCAATGCGGGCCTCTCAACTGTATTTCATCAATTGAGTTGGGCGATGTGGTTGTGGTCTGCAGCGGATTGCGATTGGAATGTGTTAGCGGACGACTACCTGATGCTAATCCCTTTGCTGGCATTCCCAGAGGCATTGCTTAATGGAATGGCGGTGACGCTATTGGTGGTGTATCAGCCCCAGTGGTTATTTGATTATTCTGACCGTGAATATTTGTGGCGTAAGTAAATGCGATAAAAGAATGTGATAAAACAACGCAATAAAAGAACTGCGCCCGAAACCTCGTCATTCCAACGTAAAGCCTCTGTAAGGAGCCCATTGAACAGACGATTGAAAAGGTTATTGGACGCACTTATTTGTATATTTGCGCTGACCGTTGCGCCGTGATTTAGGCGAAGCGTTGGTCTAAGTAGTTAATGATTTCTTTTGATTCATATAACCACTGTACTTGACCGTTTTCTTCAATCCGCAGACAAGGCACTTGCTGTTTGCCGCCTTGAGCGATGAGTTCATCTTTATGCGGTGCTTTTTTAGCGTCGTGGGTCACTATGTTGAGTCCTTGGCGACGCATTGCACGGCGGACTTTTACACAAAATGGGCATGCAGGATATTGATACAGGGCTAATGCTTGAGTTTGAGCATCAATTTTTTGTTGCTCAGCCAGTGGACGTTGGCGCTTCTTAGGGCTAAATACGAAGTTTAAAAACAGAATAATCCTGCCTAAAATCCAGCGAATGATAAACATGTTATTGACCTTAATGATAATTTTTGTTGAAGAACATTTGTGCGTCATGGCGCCACAGAAAGCGTGCGGCGAGTCTGGGTCCAGTCGTTTAAAAACTGTGATCTCAGTTGTATAAAGGCCGCAGAGTGTAACCTATGGCACTAAGCACGGCCAACATTTTAGAGTGAATTAACAGATAGATGATTTGATTGTAGAAGAATGGTTTTTGATTGGTTATGACGCTTAGCCATAAGGTAAAAGCCCGCTAAAGTCGAACTTTAGCGGGCTTAGTTTTATATAAAAAGCAAGTTAATTGGCTAAGTTATTGAGCATCAATGGTGAGGCTCACTTGGGCTGCATTCTGGGTTAAACTCACTCGGCTTTCGAGCAAGAAGATCCGCTCTGGAGCAATTTCTTTCACGTCCACAAGGTAAGCTTTAACGGCTTTCGCTCTTTCTTGGGCCAAATTACCCAACATGCCATCGTTAACATTCTGTGCTTTTACCGACAGATTATATAAAGCGATATGCCAGCGGGTGGTGATTTCGTCATCGGAAAGCTGCGCGTCTTTGGCCTCTGCGATAACAGTGTCTTTGATTTGGGCAGGATCGGCTTTAACTTCTTGTTCATAAAGCTTTACTAGCGCATCAGCAAGCGGCCCTTGGGTCGGGAATTGGCTCGGACTTAAATCATCAGGTAACGCACTGAATTCGATATTGGCTAATTTAGCCAATTTACGCTTCATGATGCGCTCAGCAATGGCTTGGCTGTCATTGATGGCATCGACTTCCCCTTCAACGCTAAGCTTGAGCATAGGTCTGTCGAGTAAGGCGCTAGCGAGTTTGTCTAAACTTTTTTGCTCATCTTCACTTAGGCTGAATTTGCCTGCGGCAAAGCTGATCTTATCTAAGGTTTCGTCAGAGCCTATGAGTCCTGCTAAGAAAGTGAAGGGCGCTGTGACGGCTTTAGTGATTACATTGGTAATCGCCGTCATTATGATGCTGCCGACACTAAAGCTAGGTGAGTCTAAATCGCCAGAGACTTCCATGCCTAAATCAATCACGCCGTTACGGTCCTGCAGCAGGGCAATCGCGAGCGTGATGGGTAAGCTAGTGGCAAGGTCACTGTCACTGGGTTTACCAAGTTTCAGTTGGTCTATGACCAGATGGTTACTGCCCTTGAGCTTGTTCTTATCGAGTTGATAGTTCAGCGATAGTGATAGCTGCCCTTTATCTATGTAGTAACCCGCATAGGTGCCTGAGTAAGGATTGACTGAGGTTAACTCAACGCTCTTAAAGACTAAGTCGAGATCTAAATATGGCATATCTAGCAAAGGGTTAATATCGCCTTTTAGAGTTACAGGCGCATACTTGTCTATCTTACCTTTGATATCGACCGAGGCCTTAGTCCCTGGCGTGGACGACAGGTGAGTGATATTGCCTTCAAGCAGCTCAATTCCCGAAGCAAAATTCGGAGTCAGTGAGTTATCGGCAAAGTAAGCCGAGCCTTGGCTAAAGCTAATTTTTTGAATATCGAGGCTTAACTCAGGCGTTGTCTTGCTTGCCGTTTGCAGCTCGGTTTGCTTAGCACTGGCTGTGGTTGTGTTTTTAGTTGTCTTGCTATTTGCAGCCGGAGCCTCAACGATAAGATCGCTGATATTAGTGGTTCTATCTTTGGCTATCACCACTTTGGCGTAGGGTTGATTAAAGGCTAAGTGATCAATTTTGATTTGATTTTTCTGTTGGTCAAAATCCAGTTGATTGATATTCATTTTTTGCCATTTGACCAGCGGAGCATTACGCAATTTGTCATGAATAGCTAAATCATCGAGCTCAACACTGCCACCGTAAATGGCTTTGCCTTTAGCATCGGCGGTCAGCTTGCCTGCTGAGCTTAATAGACCGCTCTTGAGCTGGATATTCACGTAGGGTGCTAAATAGGGCTGAAATTGGGTTAATGCCAGCTTATCGAGTTGGATATTGGCATCTATGGTTTCGCCCGTCACATCGACTTGGCCTTGAGAGCTCAAAGTACCTTGACCATTGAGGCTGAGTTGTAGCTCATATTCAATCGGAGCGGTTAAAGTACTCGTTATGACCTTAGTTGAAAAATTAAGCGGATACACTCGCCATTGCTGCGGCGTTGCCGTTAGCTTTTGTTCTGATAGATTAAGGTCATAGTTTTCAATATTGAGCGCATCGAGTTGCACTAACCAAGTGTCTTTTGAAGGTGTCTTAGGCGCTTGCTTGACTGGCTGTTGAGGATTTGCCTCTGAAGCGGTGTCTGCAGCGGTTTCTTTAGTGGCATTAGTGGTGACATTTGCAGTCGCTTCTGTCTTTTGTTCTGTTTTATCACTCTCGTTAGTTGCGGCTAATTCGCTTTCCGTTGCTTTGTCTGCGCTATCGCTTGCATCAGTAGCAGTCTCTGCTATTTGACGTTTTTCTTCCACTTGCGCAACTTGTACGTGCTCTAGCGATTGAGCATCTGCTGGCTTAGCATCGATTGGTTTAGCAACCGGCTGCGTAGTCGTTGTGGAGGCGCTTAACGATTTAGGCATGAATAAGCCAACAAGATCGAGCCCGTCTTGGTTCAAAATGGCACTCATTGTTAGGCCATCGCTGTGGAGTTTGTTGATATGCACTTTCTGCTGCTTCAAGTTGGCTGAAATGCCGTCGAGGGCAAACATGGGGAGCTTGACCACTGAGCGATCTTTGTCGTTAATGTTAAGTTTTTCAACAATAAACTGGCCATTGTTGCTAGTGACTTGTAACTCACCATTCTCGGCAAGATCCACTTGATACTGAGTTTTAATACTGAGCTCGCCATCCGTGAGGACGGGATTAAATTGATCGTCGATAAATCGCCATAGTGGTGTCAGTTTCAGTTTGGCGACTTGGATGTCACCCGCAACTTTTAGCGGGAACAATTGGAATTGCCCCTGCAAACTGATTTCACCAGCATGATCATCACTGAGTTGTATCGCATAGTGATTGTGCTTGATAGGCACAATGGGTGAGTCAGACGTTGATTGAGCGTTTGGTGTCGTATTATCAACTTTGTTTACTTTTATGGCTGGTGTTATCGATGCCGATGATGCCGCCATCAAATATTCAGTATCAAGGTAACTGAGTTTTAGATTGATATTGGGGTAGTTCACTTGAGCGTGGGTAATTTTGTCATCGAAGTTAAATTGTCCTGCATCCAACACAAATTGGCTGAGCAGGACACGAACGGGTGAGCTGGCTTCAGCGGGTGTCGTTTCTGTATCGGTGGATGAATGCTCGTTCAAGGTCTGCAGAATATCGTCGAAGTTGAATCCAGCTTTCCCTTTTTTTTCCCCGCGAATGATATGTGCGTAGGGCGCTTGTATGTGTATGTTTTCGATAACGGCGGCGCGATTAAAAACAGATCGCCAAAAGTGTATTTCGAATTGGACTTGTGCAATGCCAGCAAAAGGTTTGTCGTCTTTTTCTTTAATGGCCAGTTGGTCGATTTCGACTTTGAAATTAAAAGGGTTAATGCGTATATCACCGAGGGTGACGGGACGAGCGAGCAGAGTTGAGAGTTTTTCTGGTGCCAGCGTGGTTATCGCATAGGGGAGGATTAAACCTAATGTGCAGACATAGCTAAGGTAGACTGCTGTGAGGTAAATAATCACTCGCAGGTATCTTGGGAGGGCAAAAAAAGAGTGTCTGAATTGCGATAACTGGGTCAGCATTAATATCAAGGCTCCAATGCATAAGACAGGGAAAAACTTCCATAAGTACGGACATTCTAGCGAATAATGCTAATGTTTCCAGAAATTATTTATATTTTTACCAATGAAATCTTGGTATTACACAGACAATAACGTCTTCTGATCTAAGACGTTCCTGAGTGGTAACCTATCATCTACATTGATAACTACATGTGTTTCAGCCTATGGCTAATGATTTGAGTCGTCAATACTCGCTATATTGGAGGCTATTTTTGATCAGCGATTTAAATAACTAATCGCTGCAATAATGGCGCCTTGTGGATCTTTTATCCAACAAAAACGGCCTACTTCGGGAATATCTTCAGGACCAAACAGAATATCCCCGCCAAGCTTTTTTGCGCTGATAGCGACTTGATCGACATCGTTAACGGTAATGTAGCCGGTCCAATGTGAGGGAAGCGTTGGGAGCAAACTATCGGTGATCCCCCCAATACTGACGCCCTGATTTTCAATAATATGATAATTACCGTGGGGCATTTTGACTGTTTTAAAGTGCCAACCAAAAATCTCAGCATAGAAGTGCATAGCTTCTTCGGTATTATGGGTTGTCAATTCATGCCAACTTAACGCCCCTGCTGTGTTAAAAGCCGATTCCATAAGCGCATCCTTTATTCTATTTTGGGTAAATTTTGTGTATTGAGCCGAGGTTAACTGTCAGTGTTCAGTGCCGGCTGTATTCTGAGCCATATTTTTTGTGCGTTATCTTGATTGAGTGTAGTTGAGGCAAGTTGATAATTCACAAGCGGCAAATTAAAATTTTTGCGTTTTTTAGGTCGGCAAACATTAAATTAACTTAATGTTCTACAAGGAGATTCACTTTATTCGGTGCTGGCTAATCAGCTTCTTGTGGCTCAGTGACGCTGCGGCTTAGTTGATGGGCTTCATCTTGCCCCTTGCGCCAAGACTTAGCACTGAAAACAGATTTTAAAACGGGTTTGTTTACTGTGGTTTGAGTGTTAGACCTGACTCCCGTTAACTTGTTAATATAGGCGAGTTTTGCATCTTATCGATGCCACATTAGGGGATATGAGATTGAATAAGAGTTTAGTGACGAATTTATTGGCGGCAGCTTTGGTCGTTGTGGGTTACCTGATGAATTCGGCAATTGTCCTGAATGTCGGATTATTTGCTTTATCGGGTGCGATTACCAACTGGGTTGCAGTTTATATGTTGTTTGAGAAAGTCCCCGGACTCTATGGTTCGGGAGTCGTGCCTTCTCGTTTTGAAGAGTTTAAGGCGGGTATTGCTCATTTGATGATGAAACAGTTTTTTACCACTGAAAATATCGACCGATTCCTGTCTGAAAAAGAAGGGCTGAGTAAAATAGACTTGGCCCCAGTGATTGAAAAGGTTGATTTAGCGCCTTCTTTTGATGCGTTAATTAGCACAGTCGCCCAATCTTCCTTTGGCGGCATGTTGTCTATGTTTGGTGGCACAGATGCCTTATTGCCGTTAAAAGAGCCGTTTATTGTAAAGATGAAAGCTTCTTTAGTTGAAATGGCACAAAGCGATGCATTTCACGAGTTGCTGAAACAAGAAATTGAACAGCCAAATGTGATGGCCGATCTGCAAACTAAAATTGCTAACATAGTGGAGCAAAGATTAAACGAGTTAACACCGCAAATGGTGAAACAAATCGTTCAGGACATGATCCAAACGCACTTAGGTTGGTTAGTGATTTGGGGCGGCGTGTTTGGCGGTCTGATTGGACTTGCCGCAGCCTTAATCCAAGGTTAACCTGAGTTAAAGCCGCGAATAGAATGGGAGCTTTGGCTCCCATTTTTACTTACGCATTTTATGTTCATCATTTTGTGTCCTGATTAAATAGCAAGGAAGTCTATGAACCGTCACCACAGTATCAATTATTTGGAAATCCCAAGTCGCGACATTGCGAGTTCTAAGGCTTTTTTTAGCCAAGTTTTTGGATGGACCTATGTCGATTATGGCCCTGAATACAGTTGCTTTATGGATGTCGGCATTACTGGGGGATTCTATCAAGCAGACGTGAATTTCACCCTCGCAAAAGGTTGCCCGCTGATTGTGATCTACAGCCAGAACTTAGAATTGACTCTGACGGCTGTCGTAACAGCTGGTGGCATTATCACAGCTGACATCTTTAGTTTTCCGGGAGGCCGTCGATTCCATTTTGTTGAACCTTGTGGCAATGAATATGCCGTCTGGTCAGAATGATCCTACTGTCACTCCTTGTATTCGAAATTGTTGTTTAGATCAGCAAGATATTTGTTTAGGTTGTTTCAGGCATCTTGATGAAATTTTAGCGTGGCGCGTTATGTCGGAAGTGGAGCGGCAAGCTTGTTTTATTAGGATGGAGGAGCGTAAGGGGGAGTATCTGGTTAAGTTCAATGACGTGGTTAGTAGAAGACAGGATGGAGTATGACTAGCCGTCAGAATTGCTTACGATAATTGATTTTTAAGCTTTAAGTGGATAATCGAACGGCGAAATACGCATTAACGTATTTCGCCGTTGGCATTTTGAAACACCCTTGGCATTTGAAGCAGGAGTTACACTGGATCTACCACTATGTGCTCAAGTTCGATGGCGGCAACGGTATGGAGCGCATCCATAGTCGCGCCAACTAAGCTGATTTTTCCTTGAGATGACTCAATTAAAACCGCACGGCTGATATCGCTAAACTCACGATTGTGGCGTGCAAGGTTTGATAAGGCCATCTGCATAGGCAGCATAGAAGGATTGAATGCCGCATTTTCTGCGTAGCGACCACAATAGGTTGCGCCATCATGGGTTTCTAATACCACAGCGGCAAAACTTTGGGTGTAAGGTGCATAGCTTAAACCTGCATGATCTAAGCCTTCTATGATCATAGGATCGGCACTGTCTAACGCAAATTCAGTTTGTTGCTTGGCCATTAAGGGCGAAGTGACATTTAAGTCTTTTGGCCCAAAAGCATAGGGTAAATAATAGGCCAGAGGATGGCTTTCCTGTGCGGGTAGATGAATGCTGATCTTGCTCCCTTCAACCAGTTCATTCATAAACTGACGACAATGACCGCAAGGACTGGCATTAACTATAATATCAACAATTTGGCTTTCACCACTGAGCCATGCGTGGCTGATAGCGCTTTGTTCTGCATGGACAGAATGAAATAACGCTTCACCGGGTAATTCTAAGTTGGCACCCATGTAGATATCGCCACTTTTACCTTTGGCTATCGCGCCGACATAAAACTCACTGATAGGCGGTTTGGCCAATGCCGCTGCTATCGGCAGTAATGCTAATAACACTTCTGCTTCGGTCATTTTGCTTGCACTTGTTAGCGTAGCAAGTTGCTGCGCATCAATGTGTCCAGCAAAATTCTGGTGCAACATTGGGATAAGTGCATCGGCTAACGGCGTTGGCAGTTGGGTTATGCTACGAATGAATCTATCTTGCATTTCCCTATTCCTTATTTGTTAAGTTCATGGAAGAACATTCTAGTAATTTTGTTACAGCATAAATGCGAGTTAGCTCGCGTTTATACGCTGTCAATGTCAGTGCTATCGAGAGTGATAAACTTATGTTACTCACGTATAGAGTGAGTCTATTGGTGCACACAAATAAGCTTAAGACTATAAAACAAAAGACTTAAGCTTGAATTTACACAACTTAAAGTTCACGCAAATAATGACAAAGGGCAGCAAGTAGCTTTTGCTTAGTCTCATCCGCTTGTGTTTCTTGTAGCAAATTTTCTAATTTAAGTACGTAGTCTTGATCGGCTAAGCGATTTTGACAGAATTCACGCCAGCGCTGCGATTCTGTATCATCGAGTAGTTCAGGGTAATTACGGGCGCGGTAACGAAACAGCATCTCAGGAATACGTGGATCATCAAACTGCAAATCTAACGCCGCTAGATTTTGCGGTAGGGTATGACGGATGATTTCCATTTTTGCTTTATCAGCTTGGCTAAAGAACCCACCAGAATACAGCATCAAATCGGGATCTGTGGTTACTCTGCTGTCATCGTGCTCAAATAATAGCGCCAGTTTTTCGCGTAATTCTGGGTGACGTTTTAGGCGTTTATACTGCTCTCTGGCAAATTCTTTATCTATGCCTAAACGAGCGGCATGCTCATCACTGAGGATTTTTGCCGAGGTGATAAAAGGGCACTTATTAAGATGAATTTGTTTTACTGCGATAGGTAATTCATCTTCGGCAAGATCAGCCCTTGACGTATACATGCGCGTTTTAATTTGCTCGACATCTAGCTCGAATAGCGGCGTTAAATCCATGGCTAAATTAACGCAAATAACGGCATTTTTGTTAGTAGGATGGTGCGCTACGGGTGAGATCAACGTTGCACAACCATTGCGCGCACTAATTTTAGAGCTCACGTGAACCAAAGGCTGCATATTGAGCACATCGATTTGATCGCTAACCGCTTGCTTACGGCGCAGGTCAAAATAGTACTGATATAACTTAGGCTGTTTCTCGCGAATGAGTTTTGCCATGGCGATGGTTGCATACACATCGGACATAGCATCATGGGCTTTCTCATGGCTTAAACCATTCGCTTGGGTAAGATGTTCTAGCTTAAAACTCGGAGAGCCATCTTCCTTTGTCGGCCAGTTAATGCCTTCGGGCCTAAATGCGTAACAAGCGCGCACTAAATCAATGATATCCCAACGAGAGTTGCCATTTTGCCATTCACGGGCATAGGGATCGATAAAGTTCCGATAAAAGCCATAACGGGTCACTTCATCGTCAAAACGCAGTGAGTTATAACCTGCAACACAAGTGTTTGGTTGGCTAAATAGTGCTTGAATTCGTCCCATAAACTCAGTTTCAGGGATGCCTTTTAAATTAGCTAACTGTGGAGTGATCCCTGTGATTAATATTGCTTCCGGAGACGGCAAATAATCAGTGGCTTGCTTACAATAGAATGTCTCAGGCTCGCCGATGATATTGAGATCTAAATCCGTGCGAATACCAGCAAATTGCGAGGGTCTGTCTTTCGCTGGGTTCGCTCCAAATGTTTCGTAGTCGTGCCAAAAAATCGACCCTGCTTTATCGTCTTTCATCTTCATTTATTTTCGTTCTCTAAAGCATGTAACTTCATGTTATCAGTAGTTAAATTGCTTTAATTGGATTCGTTGTCATTCACATCAATTTAGTATGCAGCTCTTCGATGTGAGTACATAATCTGTATATATTGGGTTCTGCGTCAGATTAGCTAAAATCACATGTACACAGGGGAATTAAAATGTCTTTATCTGACAATTGGTTACGTGCAATAAACGGCAAACCATATTTAGAGAAACCAGAGCTTGCAGACCGCGACGGCTTAAGCGTTCGTATTACCCCTGCAGGGACTATAACATGGCAGTATCGATTTAGGATTGATAATCCATCAGGGTGCTTAACTTTTGGTCGTTACCCGGATTTAGAGCTTACTGACGCACGTAAGCTGGTTCCTGTGTGACTAAATTCATGGGTAAATATTATAGATCCCTATGCGTTTTGGAAACAGCGCAACACATTTGTGGACCAGACAACACTGAGGGATTGTTGTGAACAGTTTTTATCGGCGCGAAGTGCAGCACTTAAGCTGGGCACTGTTGCTACTTACCAATCCTGCTTTAGAGCACATCTCTATGATGCTTTGCTGATCGCAAAGTCGAAAGTGTCACACTCGGCGAGTGGATAGATTTTCTCGATAAAAGGCAATTTATAGTCGAGTTACCGCAGGTGCGATACTCAAACAGTTAAAGACGGTACTTAGCTGGTCCGTTCGCCGGCAGATGATGTCGCTTGTTGATGTTCTTCAATTACGAGTCAGTGATGTGGGCTCCGCGCCCAAAGTCGGTTCGCGAGTACTCACCATTCTAGAGTGTGGCAAAATCATCCGTGAGCTTGATAAATGCCGCGCGACCAAAGCAGTAACCAATGCTATCAAGGCATGTTTACTAACGGGGGCGTATATCAGAAATATTAAAATCCAAACGGGCTGATTTTGACCTTGAGTCGATGGTCTGGACCTTCCCGATAAATAATAGCAAAACTAATTTGTCAATCCGGAGGCCAATCAGTCCCGCCTTATTCGACATATTGCAAGAACAGTGGAACCTCTATAACTCACTATGGAGTTTTCCCGCAGCAAACGATCTTAAGCGCTCAGGCAACATCGCTTCAGTAAATAAGCTGGTCTGCGAGATCAAACTAAGGCTAGAAATCCCTGACTGGCGTATTCAGGATTTTAGACGCACATTATCGACCAGAATGTTAGAAGCTGGGGTGTTGCCCCATGTGGCAGAGAAGATGCTAGGCCATCTATTAGGCGGGGTGATGGCGGTGTACAACAAACATGATTGGTTAGATGATCAAACTGAGGCCTATGAACAATGGACAAATAAGCTGAGATTGGCCGCTCTGGGTGATAGCAAAATAGTCGTGTTAGAAAAATTGTCGTGTTAGAAAGAAGGGGTAGGCATGTTTGTCGCTGACAGCAGAAAATGGTGAGCTTATTCAGTATGTAAATCAGTTGCGTTGCAGTGCAGCAGAAACACCCCTTTGTAATTAGGTGCATTGGAGCTCAATTCGACACAAGGTAAACTGTTATCTGTTCAATATTAGCTTTATTTATGGTTTAGTCATTTCAACTCAATTAATCATGCACTTGGCACAGTGTTCGGATTAACGTTAAGCAAGGACGTCATGGAACTAAAATTTTTAATCACGCGGGAACAGTTAATCACAATCGCGGAAAGAATAAATTCAGCACGCATTGCAAAGAATGCTCGTTTAGCTAAGTGGTTATATGCCCTTATCATTCGTGCATTACTCCTATGGGTCCCGTTATTATCCCCGTTACTAATGTTTTATTTTTTCGTAGAAATTCACACCCCAGAGACATATATCGCAATCGCAATTTGCGCTATCACTTACCTTCTTGTGTGGAAATTTGTATTAAAAAACATCGCCGAAAATCAAGCTAACAAATTTGCAGGCAAGATAACCACTCTGGATCGAACGATTGAAAACACAACTTTACAGAGCCTTGCGAGCCTAGAAGGGGGCCATACAGTGACCGCCACAGCCTCGACGCTAACGTTTGTGCCCCCTAGCGGTAAATCCATCACCATACCGTGGAAAAAGTTTTGTGCTTTCAAGCAAGACGATGATTTTTATTATCTTACCGTTTGTAATCTGATGATGTTTAAAGCCACTTATTTAATAGCCAAAAACGGTGACACAACAGAAACCGCAGGCTATCAAGCAGGTTTAGAGTACATAACGTCTCGGCTGCAGCCCGATAGAATGGGACGGTAAAACATCAAAATATCGCATGAATGATTCAATCAGTTCACTATTGCCACTAACGTGATTGTTGTTGAACATCCAGCGAAGTGAGCCTTTGTTAAACGTCACATTTGAACTAACCTTAAAAATGATGAACTGATCGCTACAGCCTTCTTTTAGGGGCTGCTAGATGCAGTTTTTCAGCTCATTAAAACGCTATGTTATCAATGACGATGTATAGCTTTGTTAGTTAACTAAAAAGGACTTTTGTTATGAGCACGTTTAACACTTCTGCCTCAAATAGTGATCCAATATTCCCCTCAACATTTCCTGTCATGATCAGATCCAATCAATTTCCACAATGCTTATTGAGAATGTCTGGACAGGATTCACCACAGTTCAATGGTAATGGCTTTGGTACCGTTAATTGTCAGGCAGACCAAAATGATCCAGATAAAAACCCATGGGAGATTTTTAACGCTATTCGTAACGGCGATGGCACTGTCTCCTTTGAGTCTATGGCCTTTCCGAGTAACTATTTACGAATGGCGGGTGAAGCTTCGCCAGTTTTTAATGGGAATGGATTTGGAACCGTAAACTGCCAAGCATCGATTGGTCCTTGGGAAAAGTTCAATGTCGCAGTTCTAAGAGACAGCGCCAGTGGGGTCTTAACCTCCATAGCGTCAAATGCGTTTCCAAGTAACTATCTTCGTATGGCCGGAGAGCAATCTCCCTCGTTTAATGCTGCAGGGTTTGGTACCGTAAATTGCCAAGCCTCTGTCGGACCTTATGAGCAATTTCATCTAGGTGCAGTCCTTAAAGAGTCAGTTGAGACTCTTGGACAGTGGTTCCCAGACTCACAGCCTACACCTGCACAGATAGAGAAGCTTGTGGCAGCCATTATCACAGGCCAACAGCCAAGTAATGTCGAAATGCAAGCTGCCACTGAAATACAAAGTTTTTTAACGTTAACGGAGAACGAAAGTGTAGCAATAGAAGCAATTGATTTAGAGGCAATTTCACCTTGCACTAAATCAATCGCAACATTCTGTATTGATGTGTTATTGCTTGCTCTGCAACTTGCAAGCATACGCATTATGCGAACTGACAGCATGGTAAAAGCGGCAGTACAGGCGCTGGGGGCTGAAGCTGTAGGCTTGGAGAAACTGATCACGGGTATAAGCAGTGCTTCTACCACGTTAAAAAAGGCGACATTGATATTTCAGTTCATCTCACAACTATTCAATATAGGATTTATTAAAGGCGTCATTAAAACAATCGTCAGTGGCCTAAGCTGGTTTGGGGCCATAGTCGCGGTGGTATCATTCATCGCTACAGTCGTCGCATGGATATCAACCGATGGTGTCTTGTTAATTGCCCAAATAGTGCTGGTCGGCACAGGTCTCGCCGCTATCATCGCTGATGCTGTAGCAGTAGGCACTAACTGCGGTAGTAGTAAAGGCTGCAGCGTCGAAGGCGAGGGGGTAATGGCCTAGCAGTCCATCAATAAAGGTCTAATAATAAAGCCCCAAAAATGGGGCTTTATCTTAAAGGTTTAAAAATTAATTCAAGCAGCTACTTGCTGTTTTTCATCCCACTTATCGAGCGACGCTTTTAAGTAATGGCGGCCATTATAGATAGGGGCAGGGAAACCGTCGTTTCTCCGCAACTTCCAAAGCGTTGCTGATGAGCTAATCCGGTAGAGTGTCATGACTTCCTTAGTGGTAAGAAAGAGCGGCACTTGCATTTGCTGATCCACGGTCGATTGGGTCGAAATCATCATTTACCTTCCTTTGCCAATTCCTCGGCGAGTCGTTTTAAAAATTGTTGGCAGCTGCCGACTTGTTTGCGGGGCAGGGTGTACCACTGGCGTAAAGCGTCTTTAATGACTGCAGATTGCTTGATGCCGATTTCTCCTTGGTGCTGTTAAACGCCGTGAAGGTGAGAGCTGGGCGCAGTGATAACAGTCGCTGTTTAAAGGCTTCGGCCTTAGCATTGTGCTGCGCAATGTCAGCTTGCTTTTGTGAATGGCCCGCCGCGTTGCAATAAAACGCCTCGCCGATGCAGATCACCGCTTCAATGTCCGTCGTATGAGCGTTTTTGTTCCCAGGCGAAGTAGGGCCGGTGAGCATTCGCACTGCGCAGTATTGGAGTGAAACGATTCGGTTTAAGGCGTTTACATCGCATGCACTAAGAAAACTGTGCCGCACCATTATTGCGGACATGGGCGTAGATACCATGGTGGGTGAGCGAATATTGAATCACACCTTGCCGCTACTGCTGCGGACTTACGTTAACAGCACCTTAGATAAGGGCATGTTGATGGCGTTGGATGCCTACCACGCACACTTAATCACACTGGGGTTTGATGATGTGGCGCCCGAGATAATGCGCCAATCGACCACTGAGCCGAGTGAGCCGGACGAGCCAATGTTAGTGGGGTGGTTATGACGATGACAATAACAATTAGAAATAAAACGAGTGAGTTATGGACTTCACGCAGGAGGATTTATGGCTAATCGGGCCGCGGATGTATTGAAAGTAGGGCGCCGTTTACGGGGCATGACCCAAGACGAAGTGGCTGAGATTTACGGCATTAGCTGCAACACTTACCAACGTTGGGAAAATGGCCGTACTACTGCGCCCTATGACGATGTGACATCAATATGCCTTGATGTGTTTAAGCTTTCCATCGAGAAGATAAATGAGGTGGCTAATGGGCTTTAGCGATGAACCCGAACAGATGATGAACATTAAGGCGTTGCGGTTAGGGCTGTATCGCTGGGGCCGTTATTGGGTGTACCAAGAATTGGGCAAGGGGTTTTCAAACCGCAGCGCCTGCGACCGTTTAGGCGAAGCGCTAGGCGGTGGCAACTTAAAGCACGAACTCAACGTGCCTGCCCACGTCGCCCATTTTGACCACCTCGTTGAGCAGTTATCCATAAACTGCAAACGCGCCATTCGCGCCCATTACCTGTGCAAAGAACAGTGGGCCTTAATGGGATTTGACAGCAAAAAGTCTTACATCTTCTGGCTAAGAAAAGCCGAAATGGCACTGCTAGATAGGATGAATTAGAAAGAACGCCCTCTTACGAGGGCTGGCGGGTTAGCCGGTTGTCCACCAAGACTGCTAACCCGTTGATTGGATTTTATCAAAGGTTCGGACAGATACCTATGCAAACTCATTCGCGATTAAATGATGCACTGAGCTTAGTTGTGATCTCTATATTGACCACAATGAAACTATGCTTTTACAAATTATTGTTTTGGTATCAGTTTTCATTGGCTGAGTTCGGTACGATACCCACTGTCGCAATCCTCGAACCCACCATCTCACGAACATGCAATATTACTTCACCAAAATCTTTACTTGCACCTAAGGTCGGCTCGTCAGTCAAGCTCTGACGTAGCACTTCATCTAATGACAAATTATCATTAGCAGAGAGTTCAATACCGTAGGAGTGCTTTAAATCTGCTACTTTGGTGTAGCCTTTCAACTTCAATTCACCCGTAGGTAATTCATAATGATTGGCTTCTGCAACACCAGAGCAAACCAGATCAACAAACTCACGCACATCGGGTTTCATCACAATAAATAAATGATCGCCAGCATACAGGAAGGTTGATCCCCTAGGTGGAATTACATTGTTTCCTCTGGTTATCATCGCTACTACTGTACCGTCAGGTAAAGCCATTTGGGATAAACGGCGACCAGAAGCGCGTGAGGTATCGCCCAATTGATACTCGACAATGTCAGCATCCACATCGCCTAAAGCAGTAATTTCCAGTGTCGCTGCAGGTGTCGCAGGAGGCGGTTCCGTAAGTCCTAAAGCGCGTGCAACCCAGGGTAATGTTGACCCCTGTATTGTCGCTGAAATTAACACGACGAAAAACACTACGCTAAAAATAAGACTGGCACCAGGCAGGCCATAAATCAGCGGATATATAGCCAGAATAATAGGCACCGAACCACGTAACCCAACCCAGGATACTAGGGTAATTTCACGCGCATTAAAGCCAAAAATCTTCAGTACAGGGATTACCGACAAGGGTCGCGCGATTAAGGTCAGGACGATTGCAATCATCAGTCCTTCCTGCCAGACATCCAGCAAAGACGAAGGATTAATCAGCAAGCCTAAAAAAACAAACATAACAATCTGGCCTAACCATGCCAAACCATCGTGAAATAAAAAGGTACTGCGCTGAAAAACAAAACGACTATTCCCTATCACCACACCAGCGATAAAAATAGCTAAAAAGCCGCTGCCGCCAAGATTAGCTGCTACGCCAAAGGACAGTAAACCAAATGCCGCGACCATCACAGGATATAATCCAGAGGTCGTCAGATGGATACGATTAATAATACGTACTGATAACCAGCCTGCCGCTAAACCCACTGCGGAGCCGATACCCATTTGCTGGATAAACAGCATCAATAATCCAGTCCCTGGTTCAAGCCCTTTGACCATGACCTCCAATAAGCCAACTGTTAAAAAAATTGCCATAGGATCGTTAGTCGCACTTTCAATTTCTAATGTGGCTTTAAGGCGTGGGTTGATATGAATACCTGCATTACGCAGTAATGAGAAAACAGCGGCGGCATCGGTTGAACCAACAATGGCACCAATCAGTAAACCGTAAAGTAAGGAAACATCTAGAATATAAGCCGCTGCAGCACCAGTGATCATGGCTGTCACCAATACGCCTAAAGTTGCCAACACAGAAGCAGGCTTCCACACTTGCTTAATCGATGCGATGGGTGTTTGCAAACCACCATCAAACAAAATAATGGCTAAAGCTAAAGACCCAAGCGCGTGAGCAATTTGTGCATTATCAAAAACAATACCTCCAGGGCCATCCTCACCAGCTAACATGCCCACCATGAGAAAGAGCACCAGTACGGGTAAACCCAATCTCGCAGACAATTTACTGGATAAAATACCAAGAATAATCAAAATCGCGGCGAGGAGAATAATTTGATCGATCACAAACATAAATAGTTTCTCTTTAATTAATGTAGGGAAATTAAACCATTACAGAGCTTTCAATGACTGCGCCAGCCCTAAAAAGATACTTCACTAAGCCTAATTGTCAGTTAGAAATCGTCAAATGCATGATGCATTTTGGTCTTGTAGTCAATGATTCTATTTATCCAAACACTACATGACTCATCTCACATTTCAACTTTGATAATTTCAAAAAAATCAAAATTTACGATTGGCACTCAATAATGGTGTTTACCGTAGCAAGCTGGCCCTGCTGACTTGATTACGTCCATGCTTTTTAGCTAAGTATGATTGCTTATCTGCGGATTCGATAAGCGTTTGCCATTTCAAATGCCGATGAGGTTGAATACGCGCAACGCCAGTTAATGGTGACCGCTTGGAAACTAGAGTAAATGTAAAGCGAGCACTGCGTTGACGATGAGTTATGTTCATCGCGCCTAAATGCTGAGTATCCGGTAATAGACAAATAAATTTCTCACCACCATAGTGCGCAACCAAATCGTTCGGGCGGTGTATCGCTGTGCGTAGTGCTTTTGTGACGAGATATATACATTGATCATCACTACTGATGGTTACAAGGATCGCTGAAAAGTCTAATTCATTTAAATCAATTTTTTGCAACATTTACAAAATTTAACATTACACTCTTGGCGTGTAGGGCAAATTTAGCCAAATAGGAACGCCATACCGCACGGCGCTCTCTAACACTTTGCTTCTTAGAGAGGGAAGTAGAACGCAATCAGCAAGGCAAATATGCCGTACAATGAGCTTACTGCGACCAATGCTCGCGCATCGACAACGCCTCGTCGAAATAGCTGCCATAGAAAATAATAGCCAAAGCAGTAATGACTCCTGCCGCCATCAGTGGGCCATCAAAAAGCCATGGCGTAAAGAAGATACCCAACGCACTGGGAATCGTTGCCTGAATCATCATGGCACCAGAAATATTGGCCAATGCCAAGCGTTCCTTTCCTTGCCGTATCCATATGAGTGTGTTCATCATCTCGGGCAGCTCCGTCGCCACCGGACTCAGCAGCAATGCTACCAAGTGTGGTGACCATTGTAGCGCTGTGCCAATGGCCTCAAGTTGACCTACGAATATATGGGATGCAATGCCTATGACGATCAGGGACAACACGGCTTGCAGCGCCGCCCATTTTAACGATGGCTCTGTCACGGAAGGTTGAATTTTGAGAGGTTCAATCTCTTCTTCTTCAGGCGCCGTGTCGCTCTCCTTAATTTCGCGCCAGACATAGATTGCGTAGGCGGCGAGAAACAAGACACCCAGCCACGGCTTGATGGCAAAGGCGATTAGGCCAAGTGCTACTTTCACTACAAACACTGCGAGAAAGGCGAGCTGGTCGTGACTCATACGGGCGTGATCGGCACGTACATGATACGTTTCCCGTTGAAGGCGGCGATGGTGGTAAATCAGTGCCAAGCCGACCACTGCATAGGCTAAGGTTGCGAGCACGAGCGGACCGCCCATGGCTGCGCCGACGCCAATGTCCTTTTGCTCTGGTGTTTTGCCGAAGACAACGGCAATGAAGGTCACCGCCGTTTCAGGTAGTGCTGTACCGAAGGCAGCAAGTACAGAACCCACTGCAGTCGCGCCGAGATTCAAACGGCGGCCGAACCATTCGATGCCGTTGACGAAGTATTCGCAGGCCAAATAAATGGTACCTGCTGAGATGAAAAACAGAGTAAGAGTAAGGATCATGTGAGCAATCCGGCCGGGCGAGCAATAATCCAATGGCACGACAACACTGCTCGCCCGGCTGGGAAAGCGTATTGCGGCCAAAGGTCTCGCCTGGCTCTCCGCATTCGCAGAGGCTGACCACGCCATGAGGTGTTAGACCTCAATTTTGTTGACGTGGGCTCCTTAGTGGGAGGCTAAGGATGACTACTCCCCAATGACAATGGGGCATTTTACCGTTCTTGCAGGTAAATGTCGCCATTAGGTTTTAGTGTGCTCATAATTTCAAACTCTGTGCATGGTATTGATTTTGTGTTGTTATTTTTTTCTTCTCAGAAGTTGAAAATAGTAGGTATGCGGGAAACAACAACTTTGACAGATCTATTTTGTGATCTTTTGATCTTTGCTTTATGCGCCCTTTCTCTTAGCTTTGTTAGACTTATGGTAGTTGAGCTGCGAAATTATAGGCAGCATATGAAGAAATTTTCGATAATCGTATGCATACAAATTTTGGAATATTTCGTTTATCAGGAATGTTACAGGCATCAGTGGAAGAACCTAGGTGTGGCGGCTCGCAATCGAAATCCCTCGGGCTAGCTATCCATTGCTTCTGGCTCACAATAACTGCAAATGAAAAACGCCATACCTGTAACCCTGCCGCCCGTATTTAATCGCGTTGACTGGGTCTCCACTATCATTAGGTTGAAGCTGTGATTTGTTTAACAGTACTATCGCAACAACCTTTGTTAACTCAACAAACTGGACTGCAGAACATTATGAAAAATAACCAACCGGCTCAACCCTCACGCCGGACAATCCTGAAACAAACACTTGCTGTCTCGGCCCTTTCGGTAACTGGGCTGGCGGCCTTATCGGTGCCCTCTATCTCTTTTGCGGCATCCCTCAGTAAAGAAGAACGTGATGGCATGACACCTGAGGCTGTGATTGAACATTTTAAGCAGGGCAATCTGCACTTCCGGGAGAATCGCACGGCGAAACATGATTATTTGGCGCAGAAACGCAACAGTATTACGGGTCAGTATCCTGCTGCAGTGATCCTTAGCTGCATTGACTCACGTGCGCCAGCGGAAATTGTGCTGGATGCGGGGATCGGCGAAACGTTCAATTCTCGTGTTGCGGGTAATATCAGTAATCGCGATATATTGGGCAGTATGGAATTCGCCTGTGCTCTTGCTGGTGCGAAATTGGTGCTGGTTATGGGGCATACCCGCTGTGGTGCGATACGTGGCGCTATTGATAATGCAGAACTAGGCAACCTGACGGGCCTGCTGAATGAAATTAAACCTGCTATTGAAAAAACCGAGTACACCGGAGAGCGTAAAGGGAGTAATTACGATTTTGTCGATGCTGTGGCAAGAAAGAATGTTGAACTGACTATCGAGAATATCCGCAAAAACAGCCCAGTACTGAAACAGCTGGAAGATCAGAATAAAATTAAAATCGTTGGTAGTATGTATCACCTTACTGGCGGTAAGATTGAGTTTTTCGAGGTATAACGGCAACATAAGTCCCTAGCCCAAAAAGTCAGCCTCGCACTCTACTAAGAGATTATTAAATTTTATCTCTGATGCTAATGTATGTTTTGAGTATACCTAAAGCATACATCCAAATGAGATGGTTTTTCTGTCTCATTTGGATGTTATGTTTTCCTCATCTAAAGCCTAACGAGACATTTTTAATAACAATGGCCTTTTACGGTTATGCTCGGGTTTGAAGCAAAGATCAGGAGCTCGCCTTGCTGACGCAAACTCTGCGCGACAGAACACTATTGTAAACTGAACACTGCATTGAAATTAAGCACTACCAATAAAGCTGACCGTCATCTGTCTATCACTTAATGTGAGCTCAGTAAGATTTTATTGTCACTTACTGAGCCGAAGATTGCGCTAATTACGAGCACAAGGGATTTCGATTGTGAGCCGTTACACCTAGGATTTGTTATCTACTGGCAGAGTTTATGAGCACTGATGGTTGGTCTGAGCTTCATTTAGAATTAGAACACACTGCTAAAGTAATCAGAAGTATCGAGCCGGAAGTTCTTAAGCACTTGTCATACACACCACTTTTTAATAGATAAACATAATTAGACAACATTTTTTGCAATTAAAAATAGTATTGAATTTAGAAGTGATTTTGTTGTTTAGCAGCTGTGATATTGGAAGGTTCTTAAACGAAATTTGTACATATATTTATTATAAATCAATGGTTAATCTTACATGTTTCCGTAGTCGTGCTAAAATATTGACCCAGCTTTATCATCTTTCATCTTCATTTATTTTCGTTCTCTAAAGCATTTAACATGATGTTATTGAAAGTTAAATAGCTTTACTGGGATTCGTTGTCATTCACATCAATTTAGTTTGCTACAACTTAGATGTGAGTACATATCTGTATATATTGGGTTCTGCGTCAGATTAGCTAAAATCACATGTACACAGGGTAATTAAAATGTCTTTATCTGACAATTGGTTACGTGCAATAAACGGCAAACCATATTTAGAGAAACCAGAGCTTGCAGACCGCGACGGCTTAAGCGTTCGTATTACCCCTGCAGGGACTATAACATGGCAGTATCGATTTAGGATTGATAATCCATCAGGGTGCTTAACCTTTGGTCTCTACCCGGATTTAGGACTTGCTGACGCACGTAAGCTGGTCCCTGCGTGACTAAATTCATGGGTAAATATTATAGATCCCCATGCGTTTTGGAAACCGCTTAACACATTCGAAGGCCGATCAGTTCTGCTTTACTCGAGATATTATAAGAACAGTGGAACTTATATCACTCGCCATGGCGCTTTCCCACGGCAAGCGACCGGGTAATGTTGCTTCCATTAATGAGCTGGTCCGCGATATGAAATCAAGACTGGCATATCCACGATTTTAGACGGACATTATCGACCAGAATGTCGGAGGCTGGGGGATTTATAGCGTTACTGTGAGTATGGGATAAGTTCAGCAACCATGATAAATAGCGTTCCAAATTAGTTAATGTACATAACTTAACTATTATGTTGCTGCTGACATTCATGACACCAACCCGCTAATTCAAGCTGTGGGCTCGATAAGGTAAATTCTGCTTGGCTAACATTCAACTGTAACTGTTCAACAAGAGCAGTGGGCAATGCTATCTCCGTGACTTTTTGACAAGTATTACAAATTAAAAATTGATTGTGAATGTGATGATCGCATACATGATGGCAGGCAATATACTTATTCACCGTTAATAACTTATGCACTAATTGTTCCTGTACTAAGAAATCCAACATGCGATAGATAGACATTATGGGTAAACTCTCGCCCAAACTTTGTTTTAACACATCGGCAATTTCATAGGCAGACAAAGGAACATCATGTTCCTGTAATACGATAAGTACTTTTTTGCGCTTACTGGTAAGATTGATGCCTTTTTCTTCACACTTTTTCACTACTTCACGCAGTAAATCAAGATTTTTTCCTGTCATAGAACTGCCAATTTTTTTGAAATGATCATACTTGAACAGTTTACCTGATCCACCCCTTCTAATGACAATCTTTGTTAGCAATCATCAGTCACCATACCGAGAGCTGTTCTGATTGCCATTTACAATCAGTAACTTAATTTGCTTTCATTCATATTGAACTCGACTGATACATAATGATACGTTATAACATATCATTTTTTCAGCAGTAATCATATGGAGACGACCCACAAAATGAATTCCCACAAATACCTTCTGTTATTAGGTGTTGGCACTTTAGCTGTTTCAGCAGAACCTATTGAACGTATCAATGTCACTGGGCATGCTTTAGAAAAACCATTAAGCCAAAGAATACAAGCCAGTAAAATCGAACTCAGCGGCGATGAACTAAATAATCGTAAAGCCGATACCTTAGGAGAAACTTTAAGCCAATTACCGGGAGTAGACAGTGGTTTTTTTGGTAGCTCATCGGGTAGGCCACAAATCCGTGGATTTGGTGGAAACAGGGTTAAAATGTTGCTCAATGGAACTCAAGTTGAGGATATGTCGTCGGTGAGTGAGGATCAATACATCCCCATCGAGCCCTTTCTTGCTGATAGTATCTTGGTCATTAAAGGTCCTACAGCTGTGATTGCCTATGGTGGGCAAGCGATGGCAGGCATTGTTGATCTCCAAGATGGTCGTATTCCATTGAGCCCAATCAATGGGTTTAACAGTCGCGCTGAAGTGAAAGCTGGCTTCAATAGTACAAGTACCGCACTGGCAAAACTTACCGCAGGGAATGAATCTTTTAACTTTGCGCTGAATATGATCAACAAAGACCGTGGTGACTACGATATCCCTGGATATTCTAAAGACAGCGATTGTAAAACGTGGTCAAAAGTCGTAGGTGCCGCACAGTTTGCCGATCTATGCCAAATCAAATATGCGCAACCTGTGTGGCAGATGAACAATCAATTAAAACGCTATGAAGATGCTACACCTTTAGAACAACAAATTATCACCGACTACTCAATAGACAGTAATGGCACTGTACTTAACAGCAGCCACCACACATCATCATTCTCGGCAGGCGGAAGCTACACTGGCCAACAACGTCTTTTGGGCTTGGCTTATGGTTATACGGACACTCATCGCGGTATTCCGGGATTTATGCGTCGTGGCAGCAGTGCACCAGTGGATTTTGATCAACGGGGTAATATTCGAATTTTCTCCCGTGGTGATCGCGTAGATATGAAGTATGTCGAAAACTGGGATGACAATTGGATAAACTCATTTAGCCTCGATGGCGCCTATTCGAATCAAGTCGATGATGAGCATATGGCAGAGGTATCCGTCAACCAATTCGAACTTACCTCTTGGGTCATTAGCCCTAAGCTCTATCATAGTTGGACATCAAACTTCGATGGTGTCTTAGGATTACAGTACGACACTAAAGCCTATAAAGGGGAGGGCTATGACAATTACATGCCTGATGTCGATAGTCAAAACTATGCAGCCTATACGCTACAAATCCTGCACTTTGGTCCGGTTACTTTTGAGTTTGGAGGTCGTTATGATGCGATTAAGCACCAAGTAAACGCAGAGGGTTACAAGGTAGGTCGAGGCTCAGGAGCGAATGTTAAAGATAGAAATTTTTATCTCCAAAGCTACTCAGGATCACTGCAATGGGACATATTGCAAAATTGGTCAACACGAGTCAATTACGTTCATGCCGAGCGTGCTCCTGAAATGAATGAGCTTTACGCCAGTAACCCACACTATGCTCTGTTAATTGAAGAACAGGGCAGCTCAAATCTTAAAAAGGAAATTAATCACTCCTTTGAAATAAATACCATCGCTAAAATCGCCGATTTACAGCTAATGGCAAGTTGGTATCAAAATCAATTCAATGATTTTATTTATCTTGGTAGTACAGGCCTTGAGCGTAATGGTACTTATGTTCGTGAATGGCGCCAAGCAGATACAAACAATCAAGGGTTAGAGGTACAAGCTATCTATACCTTCCCGTGGCAAAGATGGGGAGTTTTTGAGCTCAGCGCATTTACTGACAGAGTGAGAAATACTCCTCGATATCAATATGATGGTAGTTACGACATCTTTAGTACTCGCCCACCTCTCGCAGGTGAGCGGGACGAATACTTTCGCCGCAGGTTAGAAGGCACTTCAATGCCTCGAACACCACAATCCAAAACAGGCACTGCACTAAATTGGCAGTATGATGCGCTTACTGTGTCCATCGATTATGTTTGCTATCATTCACAAGGTGACGTTAGCAGATTTGAGAGGCCCTCTGAATCTTATGCTTTGCTCGGAGCCAATATCACTTTAGATCAAGTCATTTCGAAAGTGCCGACTCAATTCTACCTAAGCTTAGATAATCTTACCGATGTAGATGCGCGCCCACATAACAGTTTCCTAAGGCATTTATCCCCTATGCCAGGCCGCTCAGCGGCTATTGGTGTCAGAGTGCAATTCTAAAAAGTTTCCTTCAAGGCTAATGGCCTTGAAGGTTTTCATTTGATTTCTTGATACCCAAGGCCAAAAATCTAACCTCCTTCAATTCAAGCCGCGACTTGCTATTTTTTATCCCATTTTCCGAGAGATGTTTTTAAGTCATGACGGACCCAAAGCGTTTATCTGATGAAGCCTATTCAATGATATTTCTTACATAATATGGAAAAGTCATCCATTGGATTGAGTAAGAAATCTTTACCGACAATGGAAGTCATTTCTGATTCAGATATAAAAGGATTGTCAATTTTAAAAACTAATCGTTGATTCAATTTACTTTTTATCAAAAAATCGCAATGGCGTTGATAAAATAACTGGTCAAATTGACCATTATCGATAATTCTCTGGAGGCCAATTTGTATTCGCTGAGCTAAGCGAGGTTTGTTAGGTGAAACATAATAATATGTCGCTAGCGGAATATGTAGCATGATGCTTTCATCAACAACGAGATCTGGATATTGTTGATTAAACTGCTTAACCTCTTGAAAGACTTCATTCACTCCGCGGCCAAATGTTATAAACCGTCCTTTTGATAACATATTAAATAAATTGTCATATTGATTGCTTTCTATAATCTTAAATCCTGCTTGTTGCATGGCAACTTTAGTTGACCATTGGCTACCTGAACCAGTATCAAGAGCAGTTAACTGCGCTAGAGAGGTGATTTGAGCTAACCTAGGTACATTTTCCTTTTTAATAATAAAAATTCTAAATCCTTGAATGCCTTTTCTAATGGGAATTTTTATTGGAATAAGCTGTTTATTCCACTGTAGGTTAGAGGCTTCTGCAATAACATTGATGGTTTCACCCTCTTGTAATGCTCTGAAGATACGATTTCGACTCATTATTAGATCTGAGACTTGTAGTGATGCTTCACCAAAATCGGCTTTGGTTACATCAATAACTAATTGTAAAAGGTCATAAGTATACTGATATCTGTGATCAAGCTTGGATTCTGACTGATTGATAATGAATTGATCATTAGCAGAAGTGACGGGTATGTTTGCCAAGACCCACAGGGAAAGAATACAAAAAATAATGCCCAGTCGCTGTAAATTATCCATCAATAAACTCATTGCTAGAGGTTGAAATTGATTCGGTGTGCTTATTTTAGCAGTAGCCTAGATGGCTTGCGGGATAAAGAAACAGATGATAAGCGTAAATGATATATTTTTTTAGTTTGGGTTTATGTGAGTTGTAAATCAATTTAGACAGCCCAACGGTGTTGGCACTGGGTGCGAGTGGCTCGCAGAATATTTTAAAGTCCTTATGTTGTTTAGCCATAGTGTTTTTAATATGGCTTTACGTTATATATGCATAAACGTGTTTGTAGTCTGGCAACGATTTTGGGGGAAGTTTGAAGGTCGTGTTTATTGCGTTAATCATTTATGAGAACGTGCTTTGAGCGTTTAACCAGCGCCGGCGCATGCTCCACGTTTTTACAGTGCTATCACTTTGGCTCTACTGCTGATGTTGAACATATAAATTGACCACTCAAGACCCAGAGAGGACATCAATGAACTCGGATAAAATTTTAGAATCTGCACAAGCAACCTTGTCTGGATTAATACCATTTCCTCAAATTGTCGGCAATCTTATTGCTGAAGGTGTCGAGTATTACTATGTAGACTATGCCTTGAAGTTATTTACTTTCTATAGCGCAGCAGGTTCTACAGTACAATCACCTTTATCATTTGAGGGACTTCCATTAATTGCTGACAATTTTAATGTGATTGAACTCAGAGCTGCCATCTTGGATAGTCAGCAGCATGGGCAAAAATTTCGGCTTTTCTGCCAGCGCGCTATGAATGCAGGAGTTCAAGGTTATTTCGTGTTTTTGCGAGGTAAACGTGTAACCTATTTTGGCCGTCAAGGTGACCAGCATACCGAATGGTTTTCTGGCGCTAAGCCGAGCGATGTCTAACAATGCTGACTAGGCTCGCCACTTTCTGGGCAGGGTGCATCGTGAGTTTTACATTGGGTGAATGGTTACGTGAAGTTCATTGTATACGTCACTTACATCTTCCTGTGCTTAACGTTATAGATCACTGGAGGCATAAATATGCTACCACGCAATGTCACTACTATTTCTCGAATGCCGATTTACGGCATCATGAAGATTAAGTCATATCTTGCGATGGTAATGGTTTACGGGGTGATTTTAATTGGTATTGGACGGTACAATTGCGGTTAAATAGGAGAATAATGTCTTATGTACCATCAATTTCTAAATGAACCTATGGTGCTTGATGTTGCAAAGGCATCAATACTCACATTACGGCTACCCGACGATGTGAGTGATTTTATTGTGTCGCAGGCGATCAATGCCCCTTTACTAGAGATTATCGTCATAGCTGAAGCCGGAATTCAGCAAAATATAGTCATCCGCTTCCAGCCGTTTATGGGTCTTAAGGTCGAATCGTTACCGCAAAGCCCTCAGGCTTTCAATACACCAATAACCCGCAGCCTTGGGCAAGGTTTTAGGCTTTATACACGGATGGGAACAGCTGCGAAATTTTGTGCGGCAGAATTGAGGC
Source organism: Shewanella sp. SM69 (assembly GCF_025653985.1). NCBI lineage: Bacteria > Pseudomonadati > Pseudomonadota > Gammaproteobacteria > Alteromonadales > Shewanellaceae > Shewanella > Shewanella sp. SM69. The sequence continues at coordinate 360,584 of NZ_JAKKRV010000001.1, read as the reverse complement.
GAGGTGTATCTTTTACCTTAGATACGACTCGTCATTTAGGTGCAGATAATGACTTAATAGGTGCAAATAGTTACTTAACTTTTGCCTTACAAGCTAATTCAAAGTTTGAGTTAGTACCCTTAGAAGCGGATTTGCGGGTTTTGCATGAGCCCAAAGCGTTAATGGTTGCTAAAGCTCTGTTAGCAAGGCACTACGACTATGCCGCATCATCTGAATCTCTTGCAATTTACATGACCGAAATCGAGCAGGTTAGATTAGAATTGCAGTCGTTTATGCGCGGGGAGCTTGGTCAATGTCACGCCAGCCTTGCTGATGAAGTATTAAGGATCGATCCCTTGCTACTGCAAAAACAACAATGGTTATTTAGAACCTATACCCATATGTTTGAGCGTCCAAACTACAGCCGCGCTGCTAATGATGTCGATAACACTGATAAGCTATTAAGAAAATTAGAGTGTTATGAATTACTCGCTTCACCGGAATTGATCCTGATGGTAGACCGATTGATGGAAGACGAAACGTAAACTTTTCTTACCCAAATTTAGCTAAATGATAAGAGTCCATTATGCATTATTTATGTCCCCTGTGTGCCGCCCCACTAACGTTAACGGAGCGAACTTGGGGTTGTTCACAGCAACATAAGTTTGATATGGCCAAAGAAGGCTATGTCAACTTATTACCTGTACAGAAGAAAAACTCAAAAGATCCTGGTGATAATAAACAGATGATGTTTGCTCGGCGTGAATTTTTAAACGCGGGTTACTATCAAGGTTTGAGTGATAGAGTGAATGAGCTCGCACTTGAGTTTGGTGCCGAAGCAAAACAAATCCTCGATATAGGCTGTGGGGAAGGATACTACAGTCAACGTTTATTCCATGTGTTGAGCCAGCACCATGATTGCAATTTACAAGGTATAGATATTTCTAAGTCTGCAATTAAATATGCAGCTAAACGTTACCCTAATTTGCAATTTTGTGTCGCAAGTGCCTATGAAATGCCTATCGCATCCCAAAGTGTCGATCTTGCCATTCGTATTTATGCCCCTTCAAAAGTAGAAGAGTTACAACGGATTATGGCTGATAGAGGCTTACTGATAACGGTTTCTCCGGGACCTTTACACCACTTTGCGTTGAAACAACAAATTTATGCTGAGCCAAGATTACACCCCGTTTCCACAGCGCATATTGCTGGATTTGAGTGTCTGCATCAGGAGCGCTTAATCTCCCAGTTAGAGCTGGTAAACAGTGAACATATCGCTCATTTTTTAGAAATGACGCCCTATGCTTGGAAGTTTACTCATGCCCAAAAGCAAGCATTTGCGTTGCAAGGACTGAACTGTGAATTGGATTTCCAAATTGAGGTGCATCGAATTTCAAAGTAAGCGATAAGATTAAGCTATTGAAATAAATTATTTAAAATGCTTAACTGTACTTGCTAAACAGCATGAACCTAGTGTTCTGCTAGCCGGTTGCAAAACCGTAAAGTAGATTTAGGCAAAATAAATAATCCAAAGTGTCGCAGTGTGTTGACTTATCTTTAGAATGGTTTATAGTCTTATCAGCTTGAAGGTTGGGCTTATATTTATGTGTTCAATACGACCAGTTCGTCCTGTAAACATAAGTAATACCGGCATTTTCCAGCTCCACCCGCCGTTAAGGCTTTAATTTTTTATTTACAGGATTTATATTATGTCTCAAGTTACTGGTGTTGTTAAGTGGTTCAACTCTGACAAAGGTTTCGGATTCATTGAGCAAGAATCTGGTCCAGATGTATTCGTACACTTCCGTGCGATCAACTCTGACGGTTTCAAAACTCTTGATGAAGGCCAAAAAGTGTCTTTCACTGTGACTCAAGGTCAAAAAGGTCCACAAGCTGAAAACGTAACTATCATTGGTTAATTTTCAGTGCTGTTAGCCTAGAGCTGATAGCAATGGATTAAAGGGCTATGGTTAATTCCGTGGCTCTTTTTATTTGTGCGAAAAATAAAATTTCATTTAGTTTAGATTGTTGAATCCAGTATAAGCGACGAGATCCACTTAACATGTCGCATTAATTTAATGCTTAAATCTGAAGTTAATCCTCTAATCTTTCTCTGTTAGAATCCAATTCTGATATCTCCAATATTTTCAATAAAACCATTTGATACACTCTCCTTATTTTTACCCCTGTAACATTCAATTCCATTATATGTTAACTCTTAACGCTTGCTCTTATCGAGTTTATTTTTTGCGTAATCTTATATTCAATGTCGAACGCGAATGTGTCTAATCATTCATTTGTTGTAAATCAGTGACTTCAGATATTGCCGAATATGATTGGTGCATTTACATTTCTTGCACTTAGTTATCCTACATATACTAAGCTGCACCTAAGGCTGAAAGCCTTGTAGTAAAGAGTTGAGGCTGGCAAAGCATTTAGTGCTTGATATTAAAGAACACTAGCTTATTTATGATGTAGTTTGGAGCCGACCAAAAAATGAATATTGCTATTGAGATGCCTTGCATTTCGTACATTTAAGCATTTCCGACGGAAGCTTTAGGTTGCTAATCCAACTTAATTATCGGCTACTTTATAGCGGAATAATGTTCTCCCTCGACTAGTTTCCCTAACTTATAAAGGAGGGGTCTACAGTTAGCACTAAATGGATTAAGAGCCCTTTCTACTGGCGCGGGTATTGGCCTGATATTTTGTTAGCATGTTTATTGCTTCTAATGTGACGTTAGTGACAACACAAGAATACTTAAAGTTGAGAACTATATACCGAGGATCTTTTGATGGGTTATGTTATTCAAGGGACTACGATTAAGCCGAAAAATGGATAGAGCTAAATTTAAATATTGTGGAGTATTACAGTGTAAATAAAAAAGCCATGCAATTGCATGGCTTTTCTGGTTTAGCTTAAGTGATTATGGACGTGCCATATCCGACTCTGCACCATTAGCGAGTTTGATTTTGGCAGTAGACTCTTCGTTCGCAGTATTCTCATACTCTCGTCCTTTAGGGACAGCCACTTGTTCTCTCACCTCAACGACAGGCTTGGTCATATCCGAAGACACCATAGAGCCAAAGCGGCTGGCGGCTTTCGGCTTGCTGACAATAACTGCATCCGTGATTTGCGGTGTTGTTGGAGCCGTTTGTATCGTGGCTTGAGGCTTAGCTATAGCTGCCGGTCTGGCCATTGGCGCAGAGGCTGTTGCTTTCACGGCTTCTTTTACTTCAGCGCTCGGTGCAACACTTGGCTCGACAAGTGTTTCGGTTTTAGCTGCTTCAGCTTTGGGTACTGCTACTGATTTAGTCACTGAGCTTTCAACTGATGGGACTACAACGACTACGGCTTCAGCAGTAACGCTGGTCACCTGAGTTTCAACGATTGACGCAAGGTCAACTTTTACGTCAGCAGCCTTTGGCTCTTCCGCTTTCGTTTCAGTGGTTTTAGTCACAACAGGTTTAGTTTCAACTTGCTGAGTTTCAACTGCTGCAACGTCATTTGCTTGAGGCTGAGGCTCAACTTTTGCTTCTACTTTAACAACAGCAGGAGCTTCAACAGCTGGAGTTGAACTGGTTTCAGCTATTTCGACGTCAGCAGTTTTAACGGCCGGTTCAGTTACCGCTGTTGTTTGAGTTGCAACAACAGGAGTTTCCACTCGAACACTGACGATTTCGCTTGGGTACTCTTGGTCCGCACCTAATTCGTCATTAGGAACGAATTGCGCTGGCGTTGATGTCCCTTGGTCATCTTCGTCGCGACGACGACGTTGACCCGCTGCACGAAGGTGGCGAGGGCTACGACGGCTACGACGTTGACCATCTCTTTGCTCGCGTTTTGATTGATCATCAGCATTCGCATTTTCGTTGTCTGCATCAACTTCGCTATCTTGCGATACAGCATCCGCTGCTACAGTATGAGCTGCTGTGTCAACCAAGGTGTTTTCAGCTACGTTAACAGCATCAACAGCAGGTGTTTCTACTACAGTAGCAATTACAGTTGTCTCTTCTAGCACAATATTTTCTTGCGCTTCTTGAGCAGGTGCAGCTTCCTTACGAGGCTGGCGACGTGTTCTTGGCGCTTTAGTTTCTACTGGCGTTTGGGCAATGACTTCAGCTTTGGCATTAACACTGATAGTACTTGCCGCTGCGGCGTTAAGGGCTGCAATTTCCGCTAACACTTCTGCGGCATCTTCAGGTGCAATTGGGATCGCATTATCTGGCGTATTATGGCCATTATCGATACGCACCTTACGACGCATGTTACGGCGCTGACGACGCTCGCGGGCGACTTCTTGCTTAGGGGCATCATCTGCTTCAATGTCGGCAACAACATCTTTTGGCGCTTGTACGCGTGGCTTAGGTTCAGCTTTAGCTGGACGTTTAGCCGTTTCTTCTTTTTCGCGTACTGGACGTTCTTGTGTGCTGACTACTGCATCAGTCGGCTTTTTTGGATTGCGGCTACGCGGCTCACGAGTGCCTTCTTTTGCTTTGTCGGCATCTTGGGCATTGCGTGGGCGGCGAGTGTCATTACGACGGTTACGGCGATTTGCGTTAGCCGCAGTGGTATCAGTTGCTTTAGCTTCAACAACTTTTACGGGTTCAGCTTTTTCACTTGGCGCAAACATGGCACTGATTGCACTCACAAGCTTGCTGAAGAAGCCTGGTTGTGGCGCTTCAACTTTCACCGTTGGTGATGGGGCTTGTTCTACTTTCTGTGGCGCAGCAAAACCTTTTAATGCCGGAATAGGCGCCGCAGTACGTTCCAGTTTGCGTGGCTCATATAATTTGGCTTCAGGATGCTCTATACGTTTATAGCTTGATTCACTGATTTCATCATCACTACGGTGACGGATCACGCGGTAATCAGGCGTCATCATGTGTGCGTCAGGTATCACATACACTTCGACATCGTGACGCTGTTCTGTGATGCGAATGGCTTTGCGTTTCTCGTTTAACAAGAAAGCTGCAACATCCACAGGCACAATCGCTTCGATTTGTGAGGTGTTTTCTTTGATGGCTTCTTCTTCCATCAAACGTAAAATTGACAGTGCTAAAGACTCGGTACTGCGAATCGTGCCTTGGCCATGACAGCGAGGGCAGATATGCGCTGCAGATTCTTCTAAAGAGGGGCGTAGACGTTGACGCGACATTTCCATCAAACCGAAACGAGAAATGCGACCTAACTGCACGCGAGCACGATCGTGGTGCACAGCATCACGTAAACGGTTTTCAACTTCACGCTGATGACGCACTGGCGTCATATCGATAAAGTCGATAACCACTAAGCCACCTAAGTCGCGGAGACGCAATTGACGGGCAATTTCATCGGCGGCTTCGAGGTTAGTGTTCAGTGCTGTTTCTTCAATATCGCCGCCTTTAGTGGCACGGGCAGAGTTGATATCGATTGAGGTTAACGCTTCAGTTGGGTCGATAACAATCGAACCGCCAGATGGCAGACGTACTTCGCGTTGGAAGGCGGATTCAATTTGTGATTCGATTTGGAAGTGAGTGAATAATGGCACTTCAGCTTCGTACAGTTTCACGCGCTCAACGAAATCAGGGCGAACTAAGGCGATATGTTGCTTCGCTTCTTCAAAAATACGTGGATGATCGATGAGGATTTCGCCCACGTCACGGCGTAAATAGTCACGAATAGCGCGAACTATCACATTGCTTTCTTGGTGAATTAAGAAAGGTGCGCCTTTAACTTGTGAAGCTTCGGTGATCGCCGCCCAGTGGTGTTGTAGAACTTTTAAGTCCCACTTTAACTCGGCAGATTCTTTGCCTACACCCGCAGTACGCACGATAAGACCCATGCCCGCAGGCACTTCTAAGTCAGCCATCGCTTCTTTTAGCTCAGTGCGTTCATCACCTTCGATACGACGAGAAATCCCGCCAGCACGTGGGTTGTTTGGCATTAATACTAAGTAAGAGCCTGCAAGGCTGATGAAGGTCGTTAAGGCTGCACCTTTATTGCCGCGTTCTTCTTTGTCAATTTGGACAATAACTTCCTGTCCTTCACTGACCACTTCTTTGATGTTTGGGCGACCTTGGAACGAATATCCCTTCGGGAAATATTCTCTAGCGATTTCTTTCAGTGGTAAAAAGCCGTGACGATCGGCACCGTAGTCGACGAAAGCGGCTTCTAAAGACGGTTCTACGCGGGTAATTTTACCTTTGTAAATGTTTGATTTTTTTTGCTCATGACCTGGGCTTTCAATGTCTAGATCATACAGTTGTTGCCCATCAACAAGGGCAACACGCAACTCTTCTGATTGAGTTGCATTGATTAACATACGTTTCATGATGACGTCATTCTTCTTTAAATAGAGGTCATCAAACATCGCGCTTCGCTGCATTACGGGCCTAGCAGTAGGTCAACTGAGCCTCACGGCTGGTGGCTAGGCAAGAGGTGCGCATTACTGTTAGACGCAGTCGCTGCGTGTCGCATCCTATTTATGGCTTATTTTTTAATGATTACAAAAACAAGGAATTCGTTGTAAAACATCAACCAACCCCATAAATTCTTTAGTTTCGTTCCGGTAATGCCCAAGTCGAATCGGTTTGTCTGACGACAAGTTAAAATATCCTTCGAAATCGGGGAGGAAAACCTAGGGTAAACCTTATTAAAGTAAGGTGACTTTCTCGATTTAATCGTAAAAAACGCATTTGTGGTATTTTTACTCTGTATACGATTTGCAAATCAATGATTTGCTATCAAGAAAATATTTTTTTATCCGTTAAATTTTCCGCTTGGGATCAGGGCGTTGTGAACACTTTATTCACGGCTTATCCCTAATCGCTGGTGAAATATAGCAATAATCAAAAAATTCAGCAATGGAAAGGCACAATTCTTCTCAGTTGTTGTACAATGGCGACCGTTATAATTAGATGGCGCATCATGAATATAGAATCCACCCCACAACAGGTTCAGTTGATCACGATTGATGAAGATCACTTCGAACAGCGTATCGATAATTACTTAATGACCAAGCTGAAGGGCGTGCCGAAAAGCATGATCTATCGCATTGTCCGCAAGGGCGAGGTTCGAGTTAATAAAAAACGCATCAAACCCGAGTACAAGTTGCAGATTGGCGACATAGTACGTATTCCGCCAGTCCGCGTGGCAGAGCCGGACAACCGTACCGCACCATCGGCGAACTTAAGTAAAGTCTCGCAACTCGAAGACCGTATTTTGCATGAAGACAATCATTTGATCGTGCTGAATAAACCTGCTGGCATTGCCGTGCATGGTGGTAGTGGAGTCGATTACGGTGTGATTGAAGCATTGCGTTCACTGCGTCCTCAACAAAAGTTTTTAGAGCTAGTACATCGTCTCGATAAAGATACTTCGGGTGTGTTGTTGGTGGCTAAAAAGCGTAGCGCGCTTAAACATCTGCATGATCAGCTTCGGTATAAAAAGATGCAGAAAGACTATTTGGCCTTAGTTAAAGGTGAATGGTCTGCTCAAGATAAAGCCGTTAAACAGCCTTTATTGAAAATCACCCTCAAATCCGGTGAGCGCATTGTGCGTGTTAATGCTGAGGGTAAACCTTCAGAAACGCGCTTTAAAATTATGCAGCGTTACCAAGGTTGTACTTTAGTGAAGGCAAGCCCTGTCACTGGACGTACTCATCAAATTCGGGTGCATTGTCAATTTGCAGGTCATCCAATCGCCTGTGATGATAAGTACAGCGAGCAAGGGTTTGACGATAGTATGCGTTCATTAGGCTTAACTCGACTCTTTTTACATGCCGCTGAATTGATGTTCATTCATCCAGAAAATGATGAAGTGATGCGGGTTTCAGCGCCTTTAGATGAAAATTTGTCGCAATTACTCGATAAATTAAAGCGTGTGTAATCGACGGGGATAGGTTTCAAGGATGAAGATAAAGCAATACGATTTAGTGATTTTCGATTGGGATGGCACTTTGATGGATTCTATCGGTAAAATTATCACTTGTATTGAAAATATGGCTAAGGCATTGCAGTTACCTATCCCAACTGAAAGTGACATTCGCGATATTATTGGTCTTTCTATGACAGAAGCGCTGCGAGTCCTGTTCCCACAGGGGCTTAATTGCAGCGCTTCTTCTGTATATTCTCAGCCTCTACATTCTAATAATGCATTCTGCCAAGGCGAAGATGATCAATATCAGCAGATGCGCGCTGAGTTTAAAGCACAATATTTGCATTTAGACACCACGCCAACGCCCTTGTTTGTACAAACTCCAGCGTTAATTGATGACTTGCATAGCCAGGGCTATAAGTTAGCCGTCGCAACTGGTAAAGCCCGTGCGGGACTTGATCGCGTTTTTGCGCAAACGGGCTTAGGTCGATACTTTGTTGCATCACGCTGCGCCGATGAAGTGCACAGCAAACCCCATCCTGAAATGATCTCAAGTTTGCTGAAAGAATTGAATATTGCCCCGAACAGAGCCTTAATGGTGGGTGATTCTCTGCTGGATTTAACCATGGCGGCCAATGCAGGGATTGATAGCGTTGGTGTGACCTATGGCGCTCACAGTGCCGAAAAGTTGCTGCGGGCAAAACCTATCGCCTTGATAGATTCACCAAAGCAATTACTGCAATACCTCTAACACTGCTATTTAATGCTGGAGCGGCAATACATGCCGCTGCGCATGAGACTTCCTTATCACTTTTATTTACGTCTCATCTTCTCGTCGATGAAACGACTCAGTAGCCCGGTATTTTTGATACGCGTCATCGATTCAATAAACAGAGCAAAGCCTTGGCAAACGTTTAAGCGAGAACGTCTACACCTTGGGCTAACAGCATTTCCGTCAGTAATATCAGTGGTAAGCCAACTAAGGTATTGGGATCTCGACCTTCGAGCGCTGTAAATAACGCGATACCTAAACCTTCACTCTTAAAACTGCCCGCGCAATAATAGGGCTCTTCTTTTTCAATGTAAGCCACAATCTGCGCATGGCTAAGGTGCCTAAAATGAACCGTAAAGGGTTCAACCTCAGCGGCCATAGCGCCAGTTTTGGCATTATAGAGTGCAAGACCAGTATAAAAGGTGATGGCCTTGCCTGAGGCTTGAGTGAGCTGCGCGACGGCATTATTAAAATGATGGGGTTTACCGATAATCTTGCCATCAATGACGGCAACTTGATCGGAGCCAATAATCAGACCATCGGGGAATTGTTCTGCTCCCGCGACGGCTTTTGCTTTGGCTAATCGCAGCACTAAAGCATGGGCCGATTCCTCGAGATACGCCGTTTCGTCAATATTAGGATTGCAGCATTCGAAGGGAAGACCGAGTTTTTGCAGTAAAGATTGTCGGTATACAGAGGTCGAAGCTAAGATTAATGAGGTTGGCATAATAGGATATCCGCAAAAGAGTGAGTCATATTGTGACCAATCAATGCGGGAGAGTACAAGAGTTTCGTCTTTTACGGTTTCTTTTCAATGAATGTGACTATTTTAGGCGGCTTGCGCTTGTATGCGGCCCCATGCTTGGGTACTATTTCGCTTCCGTCAATTTCAATGTTGGGGCAGGGGAAAGGCTTAAGTCGCAAACTGGGACTTAAGTTAGTATTTTTTCTTTGACTCTAGCGTTTTCAAACTATAATATGCGCGCCTTATGCAAACAGTAAAGATACCGGTTTCAATTGATCCATTTCGCGCCGCCTCGAGTCGCCTAGTTTATCAGGGCGTTGTTCCTGGTGTGCAACTGAAAAGATTAACTGAGTTATGTGCCGGCGACTGTTCCGATGTGGCAGTGTCGCTTGAATGTGGCGTAGATTTACAGGGGATAGTCTACCTGAAAGGGAAGGCTGTGACGGAGCTCACTCTGATATGTCAACGTTGCATGACACTATTTACCACTGAGGTTACGGTCGAGTTTTGTTTTGGTCCATGTCGGACTAAAGCAGAAATCGATGAGCTCCCGGATGCGTATGACCCAATTGAGTGCAATGAAATTGGCGAAGTGCGTCTACATCAATTGATCGAAGATGAATTGATAGTCGCTATGCCGATAATCCCAATGCATCAAGAAATTGATTGCAGTGCAGGATCTAAAGACATGGTTGTAGGCGAGATAGAACCCGCTCAAGAGGAGCGTCCAAATCCGTTTGCAGTGTTAGAAAAACTGAAGAGCAAGTAATCGAGGAGACAGGCCAATGGCTGTACAACAGAACAAAAAATCACGTTCAAAGCGCGGAATGCGCCGTTCACATGACGCACTGAGCACTGCTCAGCTGTCTGTAGACGCTACCAGCGGTGAAATCCATATGCGTCACAATGTGACTGCAGATGGCTTCTATCGCGGTAAAAAGGTAATCAACAAGTAATTTGTTGGTTTCCTAATGACGAATCTGACGCTTGCGTTAGATGCAATGGGTGGTGATCATGGCCCCCACGTCACGGTGCCTGCAGCCTTGCGGGCACTACAATTACATTCTTTTCTTAAAATCATTTTAGTCGGTGACAAGACTGAAATTGATGTCTATCTACGTCAAGCCGAAGCGAGTTTACTTTCGCGCATAGAAATCATTCATACCGATGAAGTCGTTAGTATGTCCGATAGGCCTGTGCATGCCTTGCGTACACGTAAAAACAGTTCCATGCGATTGGCTATTGAGTTAGTGCGTGACGACCGCGCACAAGCGTGTGTGAGTGCCGGTAACACAGGGGCGCTGATGGCAATGGCGAAAGTATTGCTGAAGACCTTGCCTGGTGTTGATCGACCCGCATTAGTCAGTTGTTTACCTGCGGTGACTCAAAAACCGGTTTATTTGTTGGATTTGGGCGCGAATATTTCCTGTGACTCTGAAACCTTATTTCAATTTGCCGTGATGGGCTCAGTCCTGTGCGAAGTGGTAGATAAGAAATCTCGGCCAAAAGTCGCCTTGCTCAATGTGGGCGTTGAAGAAATTAAAGGTAATGACCAAGTTCAGCAAGCCGCGCAGTTGCTGCAACACACAGAACAAATCAATTACACAGGTTTTATCGAAGGGGATGAAATCTATTCCGGTAATGTGGATGTGATTGTTTGTGATGGGTTTGTGGGTAACATCACGCTCAAGACCTCAGAAGGTATTGCCAAGTTATTAGTACATCAGTTAAAACGGGGACTAACCCAAGGTTTATTCGTTCGTTTTCTGGCTAAACTTATCGCCCCTCGTATCCAGGCGGTCCTTAGTCAGATGAACCCCGACCACTATAACGGTGCAAGTCTGATAGGATTGCGCGGAATAGTTGTAAAAAGCCATGGAAACGCGGATGAAACTGCCTATTTACAAGCAATTAGTTTGGCAGTAACGGAAGCTCAACGTCGACTCCCTGAAATGATAAAAGATCGTTTGGAGTCGATTCTTTTAGATATAAATAACTGATCCCTCCTTATGCATACAAAAATTCTCGGAACTGGTAGTTATCTACCGGTGCAGGTGCGTAGCAATCAAGATTTGGAAAAAATGGTGGAAACCACTGACCAATGGATTGTTGAACGTACAGGTATATCAGAACGTCGCATTGCGGCTTTCGATGAAACCGTTTCAACTATGGGCTACCAAGCGGCATTAAAAGCGCTAGAAATGGCTGGCATAGAAGCATCAGATTTAGACATGATCGTTTGCGGCACCACCAGTGCTCCTAATGCTTTTCCGGCTGCGGCCTGTGAAATTCAAGCCATGCTTGGCGTGCATACCATTCCAGCTTTTGATATCGCAGCGGCGTGTTCAGGCTTTGTTTATGCTTTATCTGTTGCCGATCAATTTGTAAAAACGGGCGCGGCTAAAAAAGTATTAGTGATTGGTGCCGATGTACTGTCTCGCTTATGTGAGCCAGAAGATCGTTCAACGATTATTTTATTTGGTGATGGTGCGGGCGCGGTTGTGATAGGCGCATCCGAAACGCCAGGGATCATTTCGACCCACATTTATGCCGACGGTCGCCAAGGTGACTTATTGAAATGCGCTTTCCCACCACGCCAAGGCGAAACCTCTGAAGCGGTCGGTTTTATGACCATGAAAGGCAACGATGTCTTTAAAGTGGCTGTGACTCAATTGTCCCATGTGGTGACTGAGACGTTACGCATTAACAATATCGATAAGTCAGAAATTGACTGGTTAGTGCCACATCAAGCTAACTTCCGAATTATCAATGCTACCGCTAAAAAGCTCGATATGAGTCTTGATAAAGTCGTATTGACCTTAGCTAAACACGGTAATACTTCTGCCGCGTCAGTGCCCATTGCATTGGATGAAGCCGTACGTGATGGCCGTATTCAGCGCGGACAACTACTGCTGCTTGAGGCCTTTGGTGCTGGGTTTGCGTGGGGCAGTGCGCTCATTCGTTTCTAAGTTCTACATGTGTGTTCCACATGATTTTTCAATAAATTAAGTTAGCCATAGGTAATTTGAATATGGAAAATGTTGCTTTTGTATTTCCGGGTCAAGGTTCACAAGCCCTAGGCATGTTAGCCGAGCTTGCCGAATCTCATGCTGTTGTTGGACAAACCTTTGCTGAGGCGAGTGACGTCTTAGGTTATGATCTGTGGGCATTGGTTCAGCAAGGTCCTGTTGAAAGCTTAAATGAAACCGATAAAACTCAACCAGCCCTATTAGCGGCGAGCGTGGCGATTTGGCGTGCCTACGTGGCTTCAGGCAAACCTATGCCAGCTATACTCGCGGGTCACAGCTTAGGCGAGTATTCTGCTTTAGTTTGCGCGGGTGTGATGGATTTTAAAGACGCGATTAAGTTGGTGGAATTACGTGGTCAACTGATGCAGCAAGCGGTTCCAGCTGGCACGGGTGCTATGTATGCGATTATCGGTTTGGACAACGAGAGTATCGCTAATGCCTGCGCCGACGCGGCTCAAGGTGACGTGGTGAGTCCAGTTAACTTTAACAGTCCTGGTCAAGTGGTCATTGCAGGTCAAAAAGACGCAGTTGAGCGCGCTGCAGCAGCTTGTAAAGCCGCGGGCGCTAAAATGGCGGTGGCTTTACCTGTCAGCGTGCCATCACACTGCGCATTAATGAAACCTGCGGCGGATAAACTGGCCGTGGCATTAAACGATGTACAGTTTAATACCCCAACAATTACTGTGATTAATAACGTTGATGTGGCATCACCCACCTCTGCTGATGACATTAAAGATGCGTTAGTGCGTCAGTTATATTGTCCTGTCCGCTGGAGCGAAACTGTTGAGCTAATGGCCCAAAAAGGCATTACCCAACTGGTGGAATGTGGTCCTGGTAAAGTATTGACAGGATTAGCAAAACGAATTAATAAATCACTATCAGCCCAAGCGGTTAATGATGTTGCTTCATTAGCAGCATTAACTGAGTAAGGAGTTTATATGAGTTTCAACCTGAATTTAACAGGCAAAGTGGCTTTGGTGACAGGTGCGAGCCGCGGTATTGGCCGTGCGATCGCTGAGACATTGGTCGAAGCGGGCGCCGTGGTTATTGGAACCGCAACCAGTGAGAAGGGCGCTGCGGCGATCCAAGAATATCTGGGTGACAAAGGTTTTGGTTTAGTGCTTAATGTCACAGATAGTGAATCTGTTACACATTTATTCGCCTCGATCAAAGAAAAAGCGGGTGATGTTGATATTCTAGTCAACAACGCGGGTATAACCCGTGATAATCTGCTGATGCGGATGAAAGATGATGAATGGCAGGATATTATCGACACCAACCTGACATCGTTATTTAGACTGTCAAAACCTGTGATGCGTACCATGATGAAAAAGCGCTTTGGCCGAATCATCAATATCGGTTCAGTGGTAGGCACCATGGGCAATGCAGGTCAAGTTAACTACTCGGCAGCAAAGGCGGGTTTGATTGGATTTACAAAATCTCTTGCAAGAGAGGTTGCATCTCGTCAAATTACAGTTAATGCTATCGCTCCTGGATTTATCCAGACCGATATGACAGATGAGCTGACCGAAGAGCAGCAAAAAGCTATCATGTCACAGGTTCCGATGGAACGATTAGGGCAAGCGCAAGAAATTGCCAATGCAGTGCTCTTTTTGGCCTCGGACTCAGCCGCTTACATCACAGGCGAAACTTTGCATGTGAATGGCGGCATGTACATGGTTTAAGGGCGAATGGCAGGGATTTCTGTCGCAACTGAGTAGTGATCTGTATCAATTGATAGTGAAATTTCGTGGTTAGACCACGAAAACTAAGCTTGCATTGTCAGCCAAATCTAATAAACTACTCGCAATCTTACGCAAGTGCGTAATTTGAATAGGAAAGAAAACTAATGAGCAACATCGAAGAACGTGTAAAGAAAATCATTGTAGAGCAACTGGGCGTTAAAGAAGAAGACGTTAAGCCAGCGGCATCTTTCGTTGACGATCTGGGTGCAGATTCTCTGGACACTGTTGAGTTGGTTATGGCTCTGGAAGAAGAGTTTGATACCGAGATCCCTGATGAAGAAGCTGAAAAGATCACTACTGTTCAAGCAGCGATCGACTACGTTTCTAAGAATCAGTAATTCTGAATTCTTGAAGACAGGCGGCATTTTTGCCGCCTGTTTTTGTTTTACCCCCGTCAAATTCTGCCTCCGTGCCATTCAATCGTCTCTGGATCGTGTTTTAATTGTTATCCACGAGATGCTCGCCGCAGATTGGCGAATTTTTCTAAATAAAAATTATTTAAGAAATTGTCTAATGATAGAAAACCCTGTGTCCTCTATCTGAATTAACAAATTAGCATTTAAAGGTGACTGCCGTGTCTAAACGTCGTGTAGTGGTAACCGGTTTGGGGTTAGTAACTCCAGTGGGCAATACTGTCGATACTACTTGGAAGGCTTTGCTTTCGGGTAAGAGTGGTATTGCACCGATAACCAAATTTGATGCCAGTGAATTTACCACTCGTTTCAGTGGTTCAGTAAAAGATTTCGATGTTGAGCAATACGTAACGAAAAAAGACGCCCGTAAGATGGACCTCTTTATTCAATACGGTATGGCGGCTGGCATCCAAGCTATCCAAGACTCAGGTCTGGACATGAGTAAAGAAAACCCTGGTCGTGTCGGTACTGCTATTGGTGCGGGTATGGGCGGTATGTGGTTGATTGAACAAGGTCACAGCGCATTGATGAATGGTGGCCCGCGTAAGGTTTCTCCTTTTTTCGTACCTAGTACCATCATCAATATGATTTCGGGCCACTTGTCGATCATGTTTGGCATGAAAGGGCCAAATTTCGCCGTGACGACCGCTTGTACTACGGGCGTGCATAATATCGGTTTCGCGGCGCGTACCATTGCCTATGGTGATGCAGACGTGATGGTTGCCGGCGGTGCTGAGGATGTCACTTCTCCTTTAGGCGTGGCAGGTTTTGGTGCAGCGAAAGCATTATCGACACGCAATGACGATCCGACTGCGGCGAGCCGTCCATGGGATAAAGACCGTGATGGTTTTGTGATCGGTGATGGCGCTGGTGTGATGGTGATGGAAGAGTACGAACACGCAAAAGCGCGCGGTGCGACCATTTACGGCGAATTAGTCGGTTTTGGTATGAGCGGTGATGCGTTCCACATGACATCGCCTCCAAGCGACGGAGCAGGCGCTGCGGCGGCTATGGTCAATGCTATTAATGACGCTAAGTTATCACTGGAGCAAATTGGTTATATCAATGCCCACGGTACGTCGACGCCAGCGGGTGATAAAGCGGAAGCGGCAGCGGTTAAGTCAGTATTTGGCGACCACGCTTATAAAGTACTGGTTAGCTCGACTAAATCGATGACGGGTCACCTGTTAGGTGCTGCGGGCGCGGTTGAAGCGATTTTCACTTTGCTAGCACTGCGCGACCAAGCCGTACCGCCAACCATCAACTTGGATAATCCAGATGAAGGTTGTGACTTAGATTTTGTTGCCCATACAGCCCGTGACGTGAAGATGGATTACGCTCTGTGTAACTCCTTCGGTTTTGGTGGGACTAACGGTTCATTACTGTTCAAGAAAGTGTAAAACACGCATTTATGGTGTAAAAAACAGTGAAAAAATGCGCCTGAGGGCGCATTTTTTATGGGGCAAATTCATTGCTCATGTGAGTTGAACTCCGTTATCTTATGACTTTATTGTGATTGATGTCACTTTCTAACTGTATGATATCCATAGTGTTAACATTTGTTCATCAAGCTTGTTTAATTCTAATGACCACAGATAATGACAGACATATTCAATCTTAATGGAGTGTGTCATGTTAAATCCCGCGGTGATCCCGCTTGTTCCCCTCATTGGCGCATTAACTGCCAATCTGACCGAATTGATCCGTGGTGAGTTTAAAGTGTGGCATCCAAACATGGACATTGGGATCAAGACTTTTACCTTAGCAATCGCTGCTTACGTGGTGGTTTGGTTTGCCTTATTGGTGACGGCGATTAACGTCGGTGGCGATAGCAATATGTCTTCGGGCCTCGAAGTGCTTGGTTTCTTTATGTTTGGCTTAGGCGTTTACACTTTTGCTAAGGGTACGCGTTTCGTCAGTAGTGAATTTCAGCTATGGATTTATCGTTTAGCGTTGCCGAGTTTATTGCTTTGCTGCGTGCTTATTAGCCACTTTGGTTAAATCGAATTTTTTGACGAGGTCAATCGTAATTATTTTTACGCTAATGGGGCTTTCTATCGTAAACTCAGCCTATTGCACGAAACATTGAGCCACAGTGGCTGAATAAGTTGAGGTTATATGGCTGGTATAGATAGACAAAGTACCCTGAGATTTTTGTCAGAGCCTGCGGATGTGAATTTTGGTGGTAAAGTTCACGGCGGCGCTGTGATGAAGTGGATCGATCTCGCGGCCTATGCCTGTGCAGCGGGCTGGAGCGGTAAATATTGTATTACTGCTTATGCGGGCGGTATTCGTTTTGTGCAACCCATTTTGGTGGGCAATATTGTTGAAGTTAGCGCAAAAGTGATTTATACGGGTAAAACTTCTATGCATATCGGTATCGATGTGCGAGCGGGCGATCCTAAAGTTTCTGAGCGTCATCTCACCACCCATTGTATTGTGATCATGGTAGCAGTTGATGAAGATGGCCTACCTACGCCAGTGCCTGAGTGGATACCACAGACGGAACATGATATTCATTTGCGGGATTCTGCACTGCGCTTGATGGAAATGCGTAAAAAGATTGGCGCCGAAATGGAAGCCCATGTGGTGAAATAGCCCCATAAATTAAATCAGCAAAGGCGCTTAAGGCGCCTTTGTTGTTTCTAGCGAAAAGTGCGTTTATCACTCGCTCCGATTTCACTCTGACGTTACCGTTGATGGATGTTAAACTGCGGCCACTATTTTGAATCGATTCATTTTGTTTATCTATTTAAGGATCAGCTCATGGCAAAAGTCGCATTTATTGGTTTAGGCGTAATGGGATATCCCATGGCGAGGCATTTACTGAACAAAGGCCATGAGGTCACTGTTTATAATCGTACTTTTGCCAAGGCGCAAACTTGGGTCGACACCTATGGTGGTCGCTGCTGTCCAACACCAAAGGAAGCGGCAGAGGGTCAAGATATTGTGTTTACTTGCGTGGGCAATGACAACGACCTGCGGGAAGTGGTATTAGGCAGTGATGGCGTTATTCATGGGATGGAAAAGGGCACTGTGCTGGTTGACCATACTACGGCTTCGGCCGATGTCGCTCGTGAGCTTCATCAAGTGTTAGCGGAAAAGGGCATTGATTTCCTCGATGCGCCTGTGTCTGGCGGTCAAGCGGGCGCTGAAAATGGCGCCTTGACTGTGATGGTCGGCGGCAATGAAGCGGTATTTGAGCGTGTTAAACCCGTGATTGAAGCCTTTGCCCGCTGCGCCGAGCGTTTAGGTGAGGTTGGTGCAGGTCAGTTAACTAAGATGGTGAACCAAATTTGTATCGCGGGTGTGGTGCAAGGTTTGGCAGAAGCGCTGCAATTTGCCCGTAAAGCGGGACTCGATGGTGAGAAAGTCATTGAAGTGATCAGCAAAGGCGCGGCGCAAAGCTGGCAAATGGAAAATCGTTACAAGACGATGTGGGGCCAGAGCTATGATTTTGGTTTTGCCGTCGATTGGATGCGTAAAGACTTAGGCATAGCCTTAGAAGAAGCTCGCCGCAATGGTTCACACTTGCCATTGACCGCTTTGGTGGATCAATTCTATTCAGAAGTTCAGGGCATGGGCGGTAACCGTTGGGATACGTCTAGCTTGCTGGCGCGCTTAGAAAAAACGGCGAAATAAGCTTTACCTTAAGTTTTATCGTTATAAAAACTTAGGTTTCGTAGTGATAAAACTCTGGTTTCGGAGTGATAAACACTCTGGTTTCGCAGTGATAGGTTTTGCAATGATAAAAATGCCCAGTCCCGACTGCGTTGGCAAATAGGACTGGGCATTTTTGTGTATCGTTTTTTGACTAGGATATTAAGAGCTAGGATATTTAATCGTTAGTCTTTCCAGCGAATATGGGTCACTAAACTGTGGGTTTCACCTGCCGCGAGCACGACTTTATCTTCTAATACATTGGCCGCTTCTAGGCAGACCATGGTCAGATAATCCTCTGGATTAAACCGGCCAAGGCGTTGTGACTTTTCAATCCATGGATTCCATAATACGGCGGATTGGCTGTTATCGCGGCTGACTTCAATTATCCCCTGCGGCGTATGCAATAACTGCGCAGGGCCGAGATCGGTATAGACACGATCTGTCTCGCGATCAAAGCGCACTTCATCCGTAGTTTGCGGGTAAGGCCCCTCGGCAAATTCGATGTATTTAGCGCCACTAAAACCGCTGGCTTTGAGTTGGTGGATATCCTCAATCGGGAAATAGCTGTGCAGCGCTTGGGTCAGCGTAACGGTTTCATCGCCTAGGTTGGTATTCACTAAGCTAATGTTTAGAGTGTCGCCCAGGGTGAATAACACGCTGACCTCAGTGTTATGCGGCCAATAGATTTTATCTTGCTCGCTGATTTTTAAGCTAAAACGTAAATCCACTAACTGATTACGCATTTCTACCGATTCCAGCGCCCAAATACGGGTACGGGCGAAACCGTGTTGGGGAAAGTTCGCTTCACTACTCATGCCAAACCAAGGCCAGCATAAGGGGACACCGCCACGGATCCCATTACCGGGTTGATAATCGTCAGCCGATGAAACCCACAGCAAAGGTGGTTTGCCTACGGGTTGAAAATAGTCTATTTGCGCGCCCTGCAAAAAAATTCTTGCCTGACATAACGCCGTATTCACTTCGACATAATCGAGCCCGTTGGCGTGCTTTTTAGTAGTGACAGAACCCATAGTAACAATATCCTTAACTCTGCTGGCATATCAGAAAAACAGGCAGTTAGCTTACAAAGTTTTCCGCGATAACATAAGGCTTTGTTGCGATCAATTTACGGTTTCGCTGTTCGTTTGTGTAAACAAAAGTCTTTGCTGGCCGTTGGGGTGCTTTCTTTTTCGGCAGATTTAGCTAAAGTGGTCAGAGCACCAAAGTGGTCAGATCACTTAGTTGAGTTGCAGTCTAACAAGAAAAGGGAAGCGATTATGCCAGTTTATCAAGCGCCGCTGCGCGACTATCAATTTATCCTCGATGAAATGTTACATATTTATCAGCAAGATGCTCTCAAGGGGTTCGATGAAATCGATCCAGATCTCGTTGATGCGATCCTGCAAGGTATGGCTGACTTTAGTACTGAAGTCATGCTGCCGCTCAATAGTGTCGGCGATCTGCAAGGCTGTAAGTTGGTCGATGGTAAGGTGATTACCCCGGAAGGATTTGATAATGCCTATCGGCAGTTTGTCGATAATGGCTGGCCAACGCTGACCTGCGATCCTGAATATGGCGGCCAAGGCCTGCCAGAAGTAGTGGGGATTTTTGCCACTGAGATACAAACGGCAACTAACATGGCCTTTGCCATGTATCCCGGTTTGACCCATGGCGCTTATGCCGCCATCTATGCCCACGGCAGTGATGCGCTTAAGCAAAAATATTTGAGTAAACTGGTCAGCGGTGAATGGACTGGGACCATGAACTTGACCGAGTCCCACGCGGGTACTGATTTAGCCTTATTACGCACGAAAGCCGTGCCAGTATCCGAAGGCGTTTTTGCCATTACTGGCGAAAAAATTTTTATCTCCTCAGGCGATCATCAACTCACCGACAACATAGTGCACCTCGTATTAGCCCGTTTGCCCGATGCACCTGAAGGCGTGAAGGGCATATCTTTGTTCGCCGTGCCTAAAGTATTAGTGAATAACGATGGTAGTTTAGGCGCACCGAACACTTTATATGCCAGTGGCCTTGAACATAAGATGGGCATTCACGGTAACTCAACTTGTGTGATGGTATTTGAAGCTGCGCTGGGTGAGCTTGTCGGCGAGCCGCACCAAGGACTGCGCGCCATGTTTACTATGATGAACCAAGCGCGTTTAGGCGTTGGCGTGCAAGGTCTGGGTGTCTCTGAGATTGCCTATCAAAATGCGCTAGCCTATGCCAAAGACAGATTACAGAGCCGCGCCTTAAGTGGCGCCAAAGCCCCAGAAAAAGCCGCCGATCCGATTTTGGTTCACGGCGATGTGCGCCGCATGTTGCTGTCGCAAAAAGCCTTTAATGAAGGCGCAAGAGCCTTAGTTGGACAACAAGCTTTGTGGCTCGATGAAGCTGAGCGTCATACCGATCCCGCCAAAGCCAAAGTTGCCTCCCAATTAGCGGCACTGTTCACGCCAGTGGTGAAAGGTTTTATCACTAACCGTGGTTTTAATGCCTGTGTCGATGCACAGCAAGTGTTTGGTGGACATGGTTATATTCATGAGTGGGGTATGGAACAATTTGTGCGTGATAGCCGTATTGCACTGATTTATGAAGGCACTAACGGTATCCAGGCATTGGATTTAGTGGGGCGTAAGCTGCTTAGCGACCGCGGCGCGGCCATGCAGCAATGGTCGGCGTTAGTGACTGAGTTTATTAAGTCACATAGCACCAATGCGGCGATGCAACCCTACGTGAGTGGTTTAATGGATTGTGCGGGTGATTTGCAAAAGGCTAGCGGTTATTTAGCTGCACAAGCAGCGACCAATCCTGACATTATCGGCGCAGCCTCTATGGCTTATCTGGAGTTGTTTGGGGTGACTGCACTGGCATGGATGTGGGCCAGAAGTGCCGCGGTGGCATTAGCGGCGCTGGAGCAGGGCACTGAAGAAACCGCGTTTTACCAAGCTAAATTGAAAACTGCTGATTTCTACATGGCTTACTGGGCGGTGCAAGGTCGCAGTCTGCGTAAGCAAATTGAGCAGGCGAGTGAAATGCTAACTCAATTGGATGAAGCTATCTTTTAAGCATTCACCTTATAGGCTGAGTGAAGCCTTTGCTTAAGAACAGCTCAAAAACCAGCGCATTGTCACTGGTTTTTATTTTTGTATAGTTTAAATCTTTAACTTGTTTTCATTCTTAGGTTCCACGCCAGTATTGAGCTCGATACTGTGAGTCTCTTGCTTGTCCCACATTAAAACTTCTATCTAAGGTCCGTGCTACTGACGCTCTTTTCGTTTTAGTCATAACCAAACACAACAAGGGTTTTGTGAGCTGACGCTAGCTATTTACCTAACAGATTTCACATTTATGTAAATTCAAATGATAATCGTTGTTATTCGTAAATCATTCTTTATAATGACGGCCAATTCGTTTGAATACATTTGTAAACCCTTTGGTTTATGCCATTTTTATGCGCTCGCGCTGGGGACATTCTGTGAAGACTCGTTTCGCCTACTCATTAATCGCACTTGCACTCGCTCAACATCAGTCGGCATTTGCCGCTGAAACCGTACTCGATAAAGAGGCTCCACAGCAGACCTTGTCTACGAGCTCACCAGTCCCCAGTCCTGCATCGACTCAATCCGCAGCCGATGGGGAGATAACACTCGCAGCACCTGAGCGTATTGCTGTCCATGGCCGTGCAATGCAAATGTACGTCGATAAAGAAACGACAGTTGGCACTAAGACGGCGATTAATGTGATGGAATTGCCGCAGTCGGTGCAAGTGCTGACCGAGCAGTTAATCGTCGACCAAGCGGCGCGCAATATTACCGATTTATACCGCTCTATCGCGGGCGTGAGTGAGTTTAGTTATTCGGGCGTGACCTTTCGCGGTTTCCGCGACGATGCCAACGTTTTTTATGATGGGGTAAGGGGCGATCCCTATTCGGGATTTTCTGTGCCGCAACTCTTTAATGTGCAGCGGGTTGAAGTGTTAAAAGGTCCTGCATCCGCACTTTATGGCGGCGGTGAACCCGGCGGCATGATTAACTATGTCACTAAAAAACCAACCTTTGTCGAGAGTAAAGAGCTGACCTTAAGTACGGGCAGCGAGGATATGATGGGCGGCTCGCTGGATTTCACCGGTGGCTTAACCCAAAATCTTGCCTATCGCTTTGGCGCCTATTATCAGCAGGAAGATAGCTTTCGAAATAATGCCGATAGTCAAAATGCCGAAGTGGCGGGTGGGTTACTCTACGAAATCAGTGATGATACCAAGCTTACTACCACTTTCGATATTATTAAGCAGGATTTAGGTGGCAATCGACTGCGCGGCGTTCCTGTCGATAATGACGGTAACTTCCTGGTTGCGCCATCCTATAATGCCAATGAGAAGAGTGACTTCCAGAAGATGGATGCACTGGTGCTGCAATCGATTCTCGATCATCAATTTACCGATAATTTCTCGGTCAAGACTCAGATCCGTTATCTGAATAATGATTCGACGCAGCAATATCATGAATCGAGAGGTTGGGCGACCTTAGATGCCAATAAAAAGCCCATTATGGGTGATGGCACCATTAAGCGTGAATACCGAGTTCAAGCACGGGCTAATGATGAAATCAGTTTAACCAATGATTTTGTCTATGCATTCGATGTTTTAGGTTTTGAACATGAATTCCTGTTCGGCGGCGACTATCACTATGTCGAAACCGAATATCAGTACAAATTGGCGACTGATAAGGATGGTGTTGGTAACCTGAATATTTTTGACCTTAACTATGGTGAAACCAACCCTAATAGTTACAACTTGAAGGATAAAAATACCGATGGTACCCGCGCTAACCGTTACGGCATTTATGTACAGGAACATCTGCACTTTAATGAACAGTGGTCATTAATTGCTGGTCTGCGTTTTAGCCAGTTTGATGATTATGATAAAAATACTGGTTTCTCCTTCAGCGATAACGCGATAACGCCAAGAGCAGGGCTTAATTATCGCCCAATTGATTCAATGTCCTTTTATTTGAATTACTCAGAGAGCTTCAATCCAGCATCTTTAACCAATCAAGCAGAAGATATTGGTGACGGTTTCCTCGATCCAGAAACGGGCAATCAAATTGAACTTGGGATGAAAAATGAATGGCTTGATGGCCAGTTTATGACCACGCTTGCTGTGTATCGCATTGAAAAACAAAATGTCGCCCAAGCTAACCCTTTAGATACTGGCGATGACGATGGTATTCCCGCTTTACTTAATTTGGGTGAAGTACACAGTCAAGGCCTTGAATGGACGCTGGTGGGGGATTTAACCGATAACCTGACCGTCACGGCAAACTATGCCTATAACGAGACCGAAGTGGTTAAAGGGGTAACAAACGATAGTTTAACCAATACGTTTGATAGTAAGCACTTTGCCAATGCGCCGCGCCATCAAGCAGGGATATGGACCCGTTACGATATCAATGCACTCGATTCGGCGATTGCTTTTGGTATGGACTATGTGGGCGAGCAGTTCAGCCTCGATGGCCAAACGGTGAAGCCCCATACGATTTTTGACATGAGCTGGACGACCCAGTGGGATCAAACTCAAGTTCGCTTAAATCTTAAAAATATCTTCGATAAAGAATATGCCGTCAGTGGTTTTAGCGAGCGTAATGGCCATTTCCCCGGTGAGCCGCGTAATATCTCGCTTGAACTGAGTCATAAGTTTTAATGCATTGATGTAAAAATAGCTTGTTCGTTAAGGATTATGAGCAAGCTGGAGCGAATGGGTTAATCTTGCGCGAATAACCGCCGTAGCTCTCTGTCTGTATTCGTGCATTTAGCATGGATTAACCTTGTGTGACTTATCATCTTAATAGTGTTTACCTATTAAGATGATAGTTTCTATCCGTTATCCTTTCTGATTCAGCTTGTTTAGACTCGCCTTATATGAATTATTCGATAAGGTTTTCCTATGCACGCCGTCAGCCACTTAGCCTCCAAAGACCCTCAATCTAACGCTAGCCCACAGGTGGCCCTGATTGCAGAAGGTGGTGGTCAGCGCGGTATATTCACCGCAGGCGTGCTCGATGCTTGGCTTGATGGCGGATTCGATCCCTTTGATTTATTTATCGGTACCTCAGCAGGTTCACAGAATCTCAGCAGTTTTTTGGCCCGCCAAAAGGGTTATGCCAAACGCTTAATCCGCGGTTTATCGCGCCATAAACGCTTCTATCGACTCGGTCGCGGGTTAGTCGGCGGCAATGTAGTCGATTTAGATTGGTATTTTGAGCAGACTCGACAAGGGATGTTTAAATTAGATCTTAACGCGGCGACAGCCTCACTCGGTCATCGGCAGTTACTGATCACCACCACTAATGCCAGTGATCGCAAAGGTTATTTTTTAAGTCCAAGCAGTAAAGGCCAGTGGCGCGAATTGCTAAAAGCTTCTAGCGCATTACCATTTTTATATAAACAAGGGGTGAAACTCACGCCTTGGCTGAGTGACAACGCCTGTAATAACGGCGCGGCTAATCATAGCGCCTCTGGTCACGGCACAGCATTAAGCGAAGGTATTGATAGTGATTTTTATCTCGACGGCGGTTTAGCAGCGCCTTTACCTGTGCGTGAGGCCTATCGTCGTGGTGCCCGCAAAATTGTGGTGATCCGTACTGTGAGCGAGGATTTTCAGGCGCAATCGGCTTGGGTTCACAAATTAAAATCTTGGATTTGTGTTTCTGGCTTTTGTCCGAAAACCATAGATTACTTAGTGCAGCACGAACAAGCCTATCAGGATGAATTGGATTTCATCGCTAATCCGCCAGAGGATGTGGAGATAGTGCAGATTTTTGCTGCTGAAAATTTGCAAAGTAAATTGCTGGGCAGTACCGATGCGGATTTACGCCATGATTATCATGCGGGGCTGAGTGCTGGAAAGCAGTTTTTAAGCCTAGATCCGATGGCGTTGACGCAGGGTAATGCTTATTTTCAAACTCAAGTGCAAACCAACGCTCACACTCAAACCCACATTCAAGCCCACTCTCAAATCAAGCCATTCAGTGCGTTGTCGGCCTAGTTTGGTATTTTAGCTAAGTCACCATTTTGTACGTGAGTAAGCAATAAAAGTAAAAAGCATTAAAATACAAGCGCCACCCTAGGGTGGCGCTTGTGGTTTGCAGTTTTAACCAGTTCATCAATCTAATTAATTAACTTAGCTCATCAATCTAGCTCATCAACCTAGTCCTTCAAGGTTAGGCTATTAATAACTTGAGGTGTGCACTGAGCGCACTGCTCGGCCTGATGGGTCGATAATGCCGCGTAAGCTTTCGTCCCAAGCCAATGCTTCTGGCGTTGAACAGGCGACGGATTTACCACCTGGAACCGTTTCTGCAGCGCCGCTCAGTGGATAATGTTCCTCAAAGAAGCAGCGATAGAAGTAGGCTTCTTTGGTTTCTGGTGTGTTGTATGGGAAACGGAATTTCGCGTTCGCCAATTGTAAATCATCCACACGCGCTGCCGCTTGTTCTTTCAAACCGTCAATCCAAGAGTAGCCCACGCCGTCACTGAATTGTTCCTTTTGACGCCATGCCACTTCTTTTGGCAATTTATGCTCAAAGGCTTTACGCAGAATGTGTTTCTCAATACGGCCATCCTTAGACATTTTCGCTTCAGGGTTGATGCGCATTGCCACATCCATAAACTCTTTATCGAGGAAGGGCACGCGAGCTTCTAATCCCCAAGCGGCCATGGCTTTGTTGGCTCGCAGACAATCGAACAGATGCAGCTTATCGAGTTTGCGGACTAATTCCTCGTGGAATGCCTGTGCGTTTGGCGCTTTATGGAAGTATAAATAGCCGCCAAATAGCTCGTCAGCACCTTCACCCGATAACACCATCTTAATGCCCATGGCTTTGATTTTACGCGCCATTAAATACATTGGCGTGGCAGCACGTATGGTGGTGACATCGTAGGTTTCTAAGTGATAAATCACTTCTTTAATCGCATCTAAGCCTTCTTGGAAGGTGAAATGGATCTCATGGTGAATCGTACCAATCGCTTCGGCGACCTTTTTGGCGGCGATTAAATCCGGCGCACCTTCAAGGCCGACGGCAAAGGAATGTAACTGTGGCCACCAAGCGTTGGTTTCGCCATCGTCTTCAATGCGGCGTTTAGCAAAGGTTTGTGTCACGGCGGAAATGATCGATGAATCTAAGCCGCCCGACAGCAACACACCATAGGGTACGTCTGACATTAATTGACGTTTGACCGCTGCTTCTAATGCGTCACGCAATTCTTCTTGGCTGGCAGGGTTATCTTTAACCGCATCATAGCTTTGCCAATCGCGAGTGTAGTATTTCACCGCGGCGGCATCGCTTGAGTACAAATATTGGCCCGGTAAGAATTCCTCTACCGTTTTACACACTGGCATCAAGGCTTTCATTTCGGAGGCAACATAGAAGTTACCCGCAGCGTCACGGCCTGTATATAGCGGGATGATACCCATGTGATCGCGGCCGATAAGGTATCTGTCTTGGGCTTTGTCATATAACACAAAGGCGAAGATACCGTTTAATTTATCAAGAAATTCAGTGCCGTATTCTTGATACAGCGCCAAGATTACTTCGCAGTCAGAGTTGGTTTGATAGCTGTACTTATCGCCTAGCTGGGCTTTCAATTCTTTGTGGTTATAGATTTCGCCGTTGACCGCGAGGATCAAACTGCCATCTTCAGTCAGCAGCGGCTGAGCACCGTGTTCAATGTCAACAATCGCTAAACGTTCGTGGGCAAGAATCGCCTTATCACTGGCATAAATACCTGACCAGTCAGGGCCACGGTGGCGCATTAGCTTAGACATTTCTAGCGCGACTTGGCGCAGTTCTTTGGCATCAGATTGGATATCTAAAATCGAAAAGATTGAACACATAGTACAACTCCCACACTGTCTGTCATTTGAGGATGTCTCAATTGAGGTTTAATGTGCCAGCTATTTAGGCATTTGCCAAACACTATTTTTGACGTTTTATCTGTTTATTGGTGTTTTTGTTGATTTAGATGTTTATGTTTAATGATTTTATTTGAGAATAATTCATTTAATTTGCGTTATTTTTGATGATTTGTTTTTATTATCTGATTTGGCATGAGGGGTTTTGGGGAATTCACAATGTGTTTTAAAAAAGTATCGATGATAGAAAAACCGCTAAAAAAGACCTTAAATAATGAGTTGTCCCGTTTAAGTGTTTTATTTTTAATCAATTAATGCGCTGAGTTTGGCATTAACCAATGGCATAAGCCTATTCAGAATTGTGTGGCAGGATGGATATTTCGCGATAACGGCATTGTTTGTGAGCTGAAAACAAAAAAAGCACGTGAATGGTTCACGTGCTTGTAGGTCTTGTTTGGCGCTTTGGCTGGTGGAGGAGACGCTTTATTCAGCTGGCGCTTTATTTCGCAGGTTCTACTAGCAGGCGTCAATAAGAGACGACTAACCCAACTGTCTCTCACAAGAAGCCAAAGACTTCGCTTGTTATTTTGCGTCCGTTACCAGTGTTGTTTTGGCTGGGCGCAGGCTATTGAATTCTGTGCCTTGATAGTATCCCGGCCAATCTTGGCTGTTGCCCAATGTGCGCGTGACTTGGTAGTAGATTTGCAAGTCTTGCAGCGCGCCGCTTAAATCCCAATCTTCACGATATTCATCGCAGACATTGTGATAACAGCCTTTCATTGTAGCTTGCATCTGGGTTTTATAAGCAGCCGTGGCTTCATCAACGGGGTTGCTACCGCCGCCGGCAAATACCGCTGGCACGCCCAGTTTGGCAAAGCTGAAATGATCTGAACGGAAGAAACCGCCCGAAGCGGGATTTTTCTCACCCATGGCGATGCGGTTTTGTTGTTTCGCCGCATCGATAAGATAAGTTTCTAACTCAGATTTACCTTTGCCGACGATGGTAAAGTCATTGGTTTTGCCATAGATATTAGTGCTGTCGAGGTTTAACACTGCCACGGTTTTGTCGATAGGATAAAGTGGATTGGCGGCGTAATAGCGTGAACCGAGTAAGCCCTGTTCTTCACCTGTGGTGGCAATAAAGGTGACCGAGCGCGCTAAACCATGGCCTTGTTTGGCATTGTCGGCTAATTGTCTGGCGATTTCGAGAATGCCGGCAGTGCCTGAGGCATTATCCATGGCGCCGTTATAAATTTTATCGCCTGTTTTCGTCTCGTCTTTACCTATGTGATCCCAATGGGCGGTAAACAAGATTTGCTCGTCGGCTTGTGTGCTGCCGGGGAGTGTGGCGACCACATTGTAGCTATTCGCGTATTCGGCTTTATTTTTAAAGGCGATGTTGGCCGTTTGTTCAAGGGGTAAATTGATTGAGCTGTCGGCGGCGCGCGCCATTAAATTAGGCAGTGATAAACCGGCTTTATCGAACAGTTGCGTAGCCGCGTCCAATGTAAGCCAGCCTTCGACTTGGATACGGCTATCTTGTTCTGCTTTACTGAGGACCAGATCTTGCTGTGGTCCAGTCCAACTATTTTCTATCACGGACCAAGGGTAAGAGGCGGGCTCGGTATCATGGATAATCAGTGCGCCGAGTGCGCCTTGACGACTGGCCTCTTCAAATTTGTAGCTCCAACGGCCGTAATAGGTCATGGCTTTGCCGTTGAATTTCCCCGAGTCAGGGCGAGCAAAGCCGGGATCGTTCACTAAGATCACCGCGATTTTGCCTTTCATGTCGAGATCTTGGTAATCATTCCAACCATATTCGGGTGCGTTCACTCCATAGCCGACGAAGACTAATGGTGCGTTCTCAATACTAATACCACCGTTATCGTGGCGACTGCTGAGCACTAGATCTTTTCGGTATTTAAAGGGTAATCCTGCCATTGTGACTTGCTGCGCTTCATCTGCGGTATAGCTCACCATAGGCACAGGTTGTAAAAAGCTGCCTTGGTACGCGCCCTTGAGTCCCATCTCTGTAAAGGCTTTGGTCAAATAATCCAAGGTGAGTTTTTCACCGTGAGTGGTGGGCGCACGACCTTCAAATTCATCGGATGACAGGGCTTTAATATCATTTCTAAAGCGCGCTTCATTAAACTGCACTGGTTTGAGTTCAGCTAAAGTGCTGTTGCCATCAGGCTCTGGTACATTAGGACTACAGGCACTGAGCATGGCCAACGCACAGAGGGGATACAGACGTCGCATAGGTTAATCCTACTGTTGTTTTAATTAAGGTATTTTAGATTTCTGTTAATCAATCAGAAGCGAGACTTATCATGAAGCAAGCCGCTGTGAGCCACAAGGCTGAGCGGCAGGTGAATGTGTTACTTAATGTTGCTTTACCCTATGCAATACGCCTTTGGGTAAGGCGTATTGCATGGGTAATGTTGGAATGACTTGTAGAATGACTGGCTACGCAGGGTTAGACAAAGGTTTAGATAATTGTTTAAACAACATCGATGTCGCCCGCGCAGGCAAACACATGGTTCGGGCGGAAGGGTTCTTTGTCAATATCTTCAAGCTTACTCACACCACTGGTGACCAGAATGGTTTCAAGCCCAGCTTGGAAGCCCGCCAAAATATCGGTACGCATATTGTCGCCTATGATGACAGTGTCTTCCGAGTGCCCATCGATATGATTAAGTGCAGAGCGAATAATCCAAGCGCTCGGTTTGCCCACGTAGAAAGGTTTCTTACCGGTAATACGTTCGATGGGTGAGCAGAGTGCGCCACAAGCAGGGCTGTAGGCTGGACCGTGAGTATCGGGGTTAGTGGCAATAAAGCGCGCGCCGCGTGCGATGAAGCCTGCCGCTTTATGGATCATTTCCCAGTTGTAGGAGCGGGTTTCACCGACAATCACAAAATCGGGGTTAATATCGGTAATGGTAAAGCCTGCTTTGTAGAGTTCGTGGGTGAGGGCGCCTTCGCCAATGACATAGGCCTTGCTGCCTTCTTGGTGTTTTAAAAAGTCGGCGGTGGCCATGGCAGAGGTGTAAAAGCATTCTTCAGGAATATCAATACCGGCGGCACTTAAACGGTTTTGCAGATCCTTACCCGTTTGTACGGGATAGTTAGTCAATATCACTAACGGATTGCCTTGCTCTAAAATGCGCTGGATAAATTTGTCGCTGCCGGGGATCAGTTTATTGTCGTGCAGTAGTACACCATCGATATCGCAGATAATATTTTTCATCTAATAGTCTCTTGTCATGCCGATCAAAAATCACTTTTCGTTAAGTTATCTAATGCCACATTGCCTCAGAAAACAATGCTTTTGTTGAAAATAGTTAAAAAAATAGAGACCCGAAGGTCTCTATTTTTTTGATTGGTACAACTTACTGTCAAGTGGAACTAATCGGGCGCGTAACCGCTTGGGCCGATAAGGTTGCCATCGAGATAGGCTTGGCCATTTTGCATGTTAAGACGTTGCTGACTAAACCATTTCACCACGAGTGGATAAATAGCATGTTCTTGCTCATGCACGCGGGCGGCGAGCATATCAGCGGTATCTTCTTCATAAACAGGCACTTTGGCCTGTAAAATCACCGGGCCTGCATCCAGCTCTGGCGTGACAAAATGCACGCTGGCACCATGTTCGCTGTCGTTAGCGTCAATGGCACGTTGATGGGTGTTTAAGCCAGTGTATTTCGGTAACAGTGAAGGATGGATATTGATCATGCGACCTAGGTAATGATTCACGAAATCATCGGTTAAGATCCGCATAAATCCTGCCAACACGATTAAATCGGGTTGGTACTGTTCAATCACTGTCATTAAACGCGCATCGTATTCAGAGCGAGATTCACCTTGGTGAGCTATCACGCAGCTGGTATCAATTTCGCCATGATGGGCGCGCACTAGGCCATAGGCATCGGGTTTATTACTGATGACTCCGACAACTTCGGCCTGCAGATTATCGTCGCAACCGTCGATAATCGCTTGCAGGTTACTGCCATTTCCGGAAATTAATACAACTACACGACAGCTCTGGGGCATTACAGGATCTCCACTTGCTCTTCATTACCTTCACGATCTGCGATAGCACCGATCAGCCAAGCTTGTTCGCCTTCTGCAGCCAGTAATGCAAGTGCTGCATCCACTTTATCGGCTGGCAGCGCGACTAACATGCCGACGCCACAGTTGAAGGTGCGATACATTTCATATTCTGCAATGTTGCCATTTTCCATTAACCAACTGAAAACAGCAGGCCATTGCCATGAATCGCCTTGGATAACCGCTTTTAAATTATCTGGCAGTACGCGCGGGATGTTTTCCCAGAAGCCGCCGCCAGTAATGTGTGCCATTGCATGTACATCTGATGCTGCGATCAGTTTCAGCAATGATTTCACGTAAATTTTAGTTGGCTCAAGTAGATGTTCAATTAGCGGTTTGCCATTGAGATCTTGTTGAGGGTCTGCTTGGCTCACTTCTAATACTTTACGTACTAAAGAGTAACCATTTGAATGAGGGCCGCTCGAGGCTAATGCGATAAGCGCATCACCCGCTGCCACTTTGCTACCGTCAATGATGTCGGCTTTTTCAACTACGCCCACGCAGAAACCTGCTAGGTCGTAATCTTCACCTTCGTACATGCCTGGCATTTCAGCGGTTTCACCGCCGATTAACGCACAACCAGATTGGAAACAACCTTCGCCGATACCGTTGACAACAGACGTCGCGGTTTCAACATCCAGCTTGCCTGTCGCATAGTAATCGAGGAAAAACAGTGGCTCAGCGCCTTGAACGATCAGATCGTTCACACACATGGCGACTAAGTCTATGCCGACAGTGTCATGTTTTTTATAGTCGATAGCTAAACGTAATTTAGTCCCAACACCGTCGGTGCCAGACACTAAAACCGGTTGTTTGTATTTAGTGGGGATTTCACACAGGGCGCCAAAACCACCTAAGTTGCCCATAACTTCTGGACGACGGGTACGTTTAACGGCTGCTTTAATGTTACTTACCAGTGCATTACCTGCATCAATATCAACGCCGGCATCTTTATAGCTCAGTGGGGTAGGTGTGCTCACGGAGGGATCCTCTCGGGTACATCGTTATTGGATTTTATGCGGCGGTATTCTACCAGCTTGTGCTAGGGGTCGAAAGTCATGATTTGGATTTATGCCCCTCGGCGGAGTTTTTTTGGTCTGAATGCGAGATATTCTATTTTTAGAGGTCTTGAGTTTGGTCACAAAATAGTAAATCACAGTAGGTAACTTAGACGATTGGGGATTATTCTTGCGAGATAGCTCACGATTAGACCGAATGGCAAAACTTTCTGTTTTACCTAGTAAACAAATCAACTAGAATCTGAAAAATTTGCCTAAAATAATACGCCGAAAAATAAGCAGGAGAGAAAAATGAAAGTTGTCGAGGTTAAACATCCTTTAGTGCGTCACAAAATCGGTTTAATGCGCGAAGGTGACATTAGCACTAAACGTTTCCGTGAACTAGCCGCCGAAGTGGGTAGTTTATTAACCTATGAAGCTACCGCAGATTTCGAAACTGAAACGGTGACGATTGAAGGCTGGAACGGTCCGGTTGAAGTCGATCAAATCAAAGGTAAAAAAGTCACTGTCGTGCCAATTTTACGTGCGGGTTTGGGGATGATGGACGGCGTACTCGAGCACATTCCAAGTGCGCGTATCTCAGTTGTCGGTATTTACCGTGACGAAGAGACTCTTGAGCCTGTGCCTTATTTTGAGAAGCTGGCCAGCGACATGAACGAGCGTATCGCCTTAGTTGTCGACCCTATGTTGGCGACAGGTGGTTCTATGATTGCGACCGTTGATTTATTGAAAAAGCGCGGTTGTACTTCAATAAAGGCCTTAGTGCTAGTGGCTGCGCCTGAAGGCATTAAAGCCTTAGAAGCGGCGCATCCGGATATCGAATTATATACTGCCGCTATCGATAGATGCTTAAACGAGAAAGGTTATATCCTGCCAGGTCTTGGTGATGCGGGCGATAAAATCTTTGGTACTAAATAGACAAAGTTGCTAAATAATTAGAGTTGCTGATGCTCAATTGAGCGGATGTGGTCAGTAAGGGAGCCTAGGCTCCCTTTTTGTTTTTGTTCAACACAATAATAACAACTTTATCTTAAGCTGCTAAAGTTTAGGACAAGGTAAATAATAATTATCTATTGAAGTTGTTTTTATTGGCTTATTTTGCAATTTTATTGATCGCACTTTACGTTTTGTGCAAGGTACATTGTCGGTAGAACAGGGATTAAGAGGAATTATGGGAAATTCGGCTCTCAACTGGTTATTATTGCGTCGATCATTTGAATTTGCGACCCTCTTGTTTGTCGTACTCCTACTTATTCTATTACCGATTAAAATCGATAGAGAGCATAAATCCTTTGTGTCTTTTGTAAAAAATGAGCAACTTACACCGAGTTATATTGAACTGCTCGGTAAAAGCTTATCTCTGCACGATATTATTGATTTCAATAAATCCTCTTTAGCGCTTTTTCAACTTGACCCTTCCAGATTAATGCTGCCGCAAGGGGGAGTGCTTTCCGCAGAAGAAGAACAAGTCTTACGCTACTTTGATTATCTCTATTCCAGTAAAAAGACCAATGCCGAAGATATATTCCTGTATGTGGGACTTTATCGCAGTGATGCCATGTATTTTGCCACCCCAATTCCTGAGGACGTAAAAGCGCGGCTGATTAAAGACCGTACTTCAACGAATGAGTTTTGTCAGAGTCTGCACTATTGCGCGAAAGACGCGACCCCAGAGTCCTTAGCCGATGGAATCGTATTATCCATTCCTTATCAAGATGAAGTCAGTGGAAAAGTCATTTTATCGATGGCATCACCGATTTCATCATCTAATGATCCTAATCATTTCATCGGTGATGTTATTGCCGACACGGCTCTAATGACGTCGGTTTTTATGCGTAATAAACATGTTGAATTGCAGAAAACGGATTATGGTACTGAGTTGGTGATCACGACAGATAGCCTTTGGGCTGAACTGACGCCGGAGTTCTTGTTTTATTCGATGACAAATCATTTAGATAACATGACTTCACTGACATATAAAATCAGTATATTTCGTTTCATTGTGTGGAATTTGCCCCTGTGGTTTTTGTTATCTATCGTGATCTTCTTCGTTCAAATTAATATCAATCGTTTTAGGAAACTTCGTACTGAGCGTCAACGGTTTAGTGAAGCGATGTTATTGGATGCTTTTACTCGAACCTATAATAAGAAAGTCTATGAGACCACACTGTTTGATGTCGCAACTAAGGGGCATTACGCGGTGATTTGTGTGGATGGCGACAAAATCAAAACCATTAATGATACCTATGGGCATAAACTCGGGGATATGGCGATCATGCAAATTGTTGATGCGATGCGCAGTGTATTTCGAGAAAATGATTTGTTAATCAGAACCGGCGGTGATGAGTTTGTCGTCATCTTGGCTAATTGTACTTTTGAACGGGCCTTATTGTTGGCTGAACATTTACGTCAGGCGGTCGCAGAGCGGCAGTTTTTAAATGTGCTGACAGTCTCCTGCGGTGTAGCTGATTCGCAAGATTATGCTTCCTTTGAGGCAGTGCTACAAGCGGCGGATAAAGCGTTATATGAGGATAAAAAGAATAAGCAAGGGAGTCGCAAACTTGACCCGACATCTTAATTATCACGTTAATTATTACGTTCATTATTACGTGAGTTATCGAGTGAATCAGTGAGTTAACCTGCTGCCCGCAATAAAGTGAATACCGAGATAAAAAACAGCGCGGAGAATGCCGCGCTGTTGTTACTTCCTAATACGGTAATATAAACATCTGCGATAACACTTACAACACCATGGCTGCAATCCAACCAAACACTAATAGTGGAATATTGTAGTGGATAAATGTTGGGATCACGCTGTCACGAATGTGATCGTGTTGACCATCGGCATTCAAACCTGCAGTGGGACCTAAGGTGGAATCTGATGCTGGCGAGCCCGCATCACCCAGCGCGGCGGCAGTGCCAACTAACGCGATTGTGGCCGCTACTGAAAAACCAAAACTTAATGCCAATGGTACATATATCGTCGCGATAATTGGAATGGTGGAGAAAGACGACCCAATTCCCATAGTGATCAGTAGACCAACCAGTAACATCAAGAAGGCTGCGAGGGCTTTATTATCCCCAATGATGTCGCTAAGCGAGGCCACAAGCGTACCCACTTCACCGGTTTCTTTCACTACAGCGGCAAAGCCAGCTGCTGAAATCATGATAAAGCCGATATTGGCCATCATTCGCACACCTTGGTTGAAGATATCTTGGTCGGCGACATGCTTCAAGGCACCCGAAAAACTGAAAATCATGAAGCCGACTAAGGCACCAAAAATCATAGAGTCAGTTTCAAGTTGTACGACGAGAGTGGCTAATATCGCCAGTGCAGCAATGATGATATTGCGTTTGTTGAGATTTTCTTCAGGTTCAGCGACCAACACTTTTGCCTCGTCGTAAGTCCGAGGTTTACGGTAACTGATGAATACTGCTGTGAGTAACCCTACGACCATACCCGCCGCTGGAATTAACATGGCTGGCGGAATTTGCTCGCGAGCAGCGGCTAAGCCATTGCTGGTTAAGTTGGAAAGCAGAATATCATTTAAGAAAATGCCACCAAAACCAATCGGTAAAATCATATAGGTGGTGACTAGGCCGAAGGTTAGAACACAAGCCACAAGGCGGCGGTCGATGTTCAGTTTGGTCATCACATGTAAGAGTGGTGGCACTAAAATCGGAATGAAGGCGATATGGATCGGTAAAATATTCTGTGAAGCCATCGACATAACGAGTAGCGATAACAGCAGTAACCAGCGTACCCAGTTAGTGTTTGTGGGATTAGGATCTTGTCCAAGGCTACTAATGATGCTTCTAGAAATCAGCGTCGTTAAGCCTGAATGCGATAGTGCGACAGCGAAAGCACCTAATAATGCATAACTGAGCGCAATTTGTGCGCCGCCACCTAAGCCTGTATTAAAGGCATCTATAGTTTGGTGCAGATCCATTCCGCCTACCAATCCCGCCACGAGGGCGCTCACGGTCAGGGCAATAACCACATTCACCCTAGCTAAACTGAGTGCTAACATTAAGCACACTGCAATTACGACTGCATTCATTATCAATTTTCTTAATTCTTTAAGCCAAAGGAGCTATTTTCGACTGCAAAGGCAGTGGATGTCCAGTTTGCCGAGGGCTTATCTGAAAAATATCTGAAAATGTGATCATGCTGGGTTTTGTCTGTTAGCCGAATGTGGATTGCTCCGCACACTGGATACGCAGATTGCTCTATCCTTAGTCAGGCAAAACGGAAATACCCTTGAAAAATGTGATATTGGTCTTAAATAGGTTGTAAGGCACAGCACACGACTTATAATGCCTAAGGATTTGATTGGTAAGAACACCTTTTAATCAGTAAGGATTTAACTTGACCTAGGTTGAGAACATACTGGCTAGAAGGCATCTTGCCTTACACTTAGTTCAACTCATAGATGGAGATATAAAATGAGCGTATTAGTAGGCCGTCAGGCTCCTGATTTTACTGCTGCAGCTGTATTAGGTTCTGGCGAAATCGTTGATAGCTTTAACTTGACTGCAGCCATCAAAGGCAAACCAGCCGTCGTATTCTTCTATCCACTTGACTTCACTTTCGTTTGCCCATCAGAGTTGATCGCTTTTGATCACCGTATGGAAGAGTTCACTAAGCGTGGCGTAGAAGTGATTGGTGTGTCTATCGATTCTCAGTTTACCCACAATGCATGGCGTAACACCCCAGTTGAAAAAGGCGGTATTGGCCAAGTTAAATACACGCTAGTGGCTGACGTTAAACATGAAATCTGTAAAGCATACGATGTTGAGCATCCAGAAGCGGGTGTGGCTTTCCGTGGTTCATTCTTGATCGACAAAGAAGGCATGGTTCGTCACCAAGTTGTTAACGATCTGCCATTAGGCCGTAACGTTGATGAAATGCTACGTATGATCGATGCACTGCAATTCCATGAAGAGCACGGTGATGTTTGTCCTGCTGGCTGGGAAAAAGGCGATAAAGGTATGAATGCAAGCACTGAAGGTGTTGCTGCTTACCTGTCTGAAAACGCAAGCTCACTGTAATTAGTACTTTTCTAATCACAGTCGCCTGTTAAATGAAAAAAGCTGCCAATGGCAGCTTTTTTGTTTTTTCATTGCTGAAGATCTATTGTTAACTGTTCAATTTATTCCACAGTACCGCTTTCTGCATCCTGCGCATCCACGGCCAGTAACGGCCAGCCACCTAATGATTTCCAACGATTCACTATGTGACAAAAAAGCTCCGCGGTACGTTCGGTATCATATAGCGCCGAATGGGCTTCTTTATTATCGAAGGGAATACCCGCCATAATGCATGCCTTGGCAAGTACGGTATGACCAATGGCGAGTCCTGCAAGCGTAGCTGTGTCAAAGGTGGCAAAAGGATGAAACGGCGAGCGTTTTAAGTCGCAACGTTCTATCGCCTTACTCACAAAACCATGATCGAATGCCGCATTGTGCGCCACTATGATACTGCGATGGCAGTCGGAGGCTTTTTGGGCTTTCTTCACGGCTTTAAAGATTTCTAAAAAGGCTTCTTTCTCGCTCACCGCTCCCCGTAACGGATTAGTGGGATCAATACCGTTGAATGCTAACGCTTCGGGTTCTAAATTTGCGCCTTCAAAGGGCTCAATGTGGAAGTGTAGGGTTTTATCGATTCCTATCACACCTTCATTGTCCATTTTTAGTAGGGTGACGGCAATTTCTAGCAACGCATCGGTTTGAGAGTTGAAGCCCGCAGTTTCGACATCAATGACTACGGGAAAGTAGCCTCGAAATCGGTATTTCAATTTGTTCGCGTCGCAAATGTCACTCATAAAGTACTCAAGAAAATTCACAGGGCGCTATTATGCTAAATGTGTTGGGGTGTGTCATGCTTGATTGGTGGTTTTATGAGCTAAAGGAACTAAATAGTTTGCCGATAAAGCCATGTAACCGATTAAACATGAGTAAAGGCTATGTGGCGAAAACTGATATTAGTATCAATTTTATGCGTTCCAGCAACTGCAATGGCAGAGTTGCGCCATTATGTCGCCTCTTTAAGTGATTCCCAGTGGCGAGTGAGTGAAAATACTCCCATCGTCTGTCGCCTTGAGCATGATATTCCTTCTTACGGTAAAGCAATTTTTACCAGTGAAGCGGGTAAACAGCAGAATATGACTTTTACCTTAGATATGTGGGTAAAACCTGATCAAGTGACGCAGGCGAAATTAATTAGCCGCGCGCCGCAGTGGCGTCCTGGTGTGGTATCGAAAGAGATCACTTCATTACATTATCAAAAGTACTTTAACGGTGAAGTGCCTAAGCGCGCAGCTTGGTCTATGTTGGCAGAGTTGAGTCGCGGTATGGAACCAACGTTTTACTATGCTGATTGGTATAACGAGTCGAATAAGATAGCTGTGGGTTTGTCTTCAGCTAATTTTGGCCGTAAATATACTGAGTTTAAAGCTTGTCTAGCGCATTTATTGCCCTATAGCTTTGAAGATATCGCTTTTACTGTATTAAATTACGATGAAGGCGGAACCGATTTAACTCGTTTCTCCCAGCAACAACTGTCTCGGGTGCAAGAATATTTAGCCTATGATCCCTTGGTAGAGTTAGTGCTGGTGGATGCGTATACCGACAGCTATGGCGGCCGTTCAGTAAACCAGAAAGTGTCGGATACACGAGCTGCGTCTGTAAAAGAGTTCTTTGTTGCCAGTGGTATTCCTCAAGATCGTATTGTCACATTTGGGCATGGTGAGCGTCGTCACGTGGCTTCCAATGATGAAATGGATGAAAGGGCGCGTAACCGTCGTGTTGTTATACGGATCAGTAAACCTTTGTAGTGTTTGTTTTACCTAGGTTTTAAGTGTTTTCCAATGCCAAGTTTATGACTTGGCATTGTCGTTTTTAAAAGAAGGAGAGTTCAGGCAGTATGCCACTTTAATCGAATGATTCGCTCAATTTGCGCGTATGGGTAAAAATAATGAGATTTTTTAATTTGTAGATATGACATATCCACCTCAACAAGTACTGCAGAAAGCGAGAGTGGGATAAGTACGAGTAATATAGATGAAGTATAAAACTTGGCCGTTGCAATAATCAGGATTGTGTTTGAAATGCTAAAAAAAAGCCCGCTTAAACTAAGCGGGCCGCAAAAATAATGCATTTGCAATCAACAAATTGAAGGAAGGAAGTCAAGCATAAGAACCAGAAAAGAAACTGAAGTGTTGGGAACACACCAGTTTAAAAGTTCTTTGTTTTCGATATCTGCAAGCAGTTATCTCCTGAAAACAAGCACATTCTATTGGGAAACCTGTTGTAAAACAAACGAGAAAAATTGCCCATAAACATTAGTAATTCTAATGGCTACAAAGGTGATTTATATCACTTAAGTCACTATTTACCTTGATTAATAACTTATAACTCACTATTAATGCATAATAATACACTTCAATAAGCTTATCCTTGCTGCTATTTTGTTAAATTCACGATACAGCTTAAAAAACTTCATATTAAGTTACGCCATTGCCATGATTTTTTTTGCTTGTATAGTACTTGCTGAAAAGGCCTTAAGCCCGAAACCATAAGAAGGACGACAACACGATGGCATTAAGATTTCGCCTTGCAAAGCAAGGTTTGTTAGTGGCCACATTGGGGATGGCACTCGGTGCCTGCCAAAGTGGCAATGCACCTGAGCAAAATTCGACTGAGCAGGCAAGCGCAACTAAACTCGTTTACCCTGTTACTGAAAAAGATGACCTCGTCGAAACCATTCATGGTGTCGCAGTGCCCGACCCTTATCGTCATCTGGAGGCCAATACGCCTGAAACTGAAGAGTGGGTAAAAGAACAACAAGACTTTGGTCAAGCCTACCTCGCTAAGATCCCCAATAAACAAGCTGTGGTCGAACGTATTACAGAACTTTGGAATTACGAAAAAGTCTCTGCTCCGTTTGAAAACGGCGACAATCAATTTTACTACCGCAATGATGGCCTACAGGCGCAATCGGTTTTGTATGTTAAAGGTTTAGATGGTGTTGAAAAGCCTGTTCTTGACCCAAATAAACTGTCTGCGGATGGTACTGTTGCCTTATCCGGCGTTGCTGTGAGTAATGACGGTAAAATTTTAGCTTATGGTGTTTCAAATTCTGGCTCAGATTGGCAGCAATGGCAGTTCGTTGATATCGCAACCGGTAAGAAACTGGCCGATGAACTGAAATGGATTAAATTTTCTAGCGCAGTGTGGGATAAAGAAAATCAAGGTGTGTTCTACGCCCGTTATGATGCCCCAGCAGGGGGGGATGTCTTAGCTGACGTTAATTTTAACCAAAAAGTGTATTACCACAAATTAGGCACAGACCAACATCAAGATCTATTGATTTATGAGCGTCCACAGAATAAAGATTGGGGCTTTGGCATTGATGTCTCTGAGAAAGGTGAATACTTATTACTGTCGATTTCTCAAGGTACGGATAAGCGTAATCGTTTCTTCTATAAATCGTTATTTGAGCCTAAATCCCAAGTGGTGGAATTGATCCTCAAATTAGAAGCTGAATATGAGTTTCTCGGTAATGATGGTTCAGTGTTTTATTTCAAAACCGACTTAGAGGCGCCTAATGGTAAAGTGATTGCGATTGACACCCGCAATAGTGATAAATCGCAATGGCAAACGATTATTCCTGAGTCTAAAGATCCGATTAATAATGTCGCCATTATTAATGACCATTTAGTGGTGAGTTATTTACATGATGTGTTAGGTCAATTATCGATTTACAGTATGGGTGGTCAGAAGCGTCAAGATGTGGCATTGCCTGGTCTTGGCAATGTGGCAGGGCCTTTTGGTAAAGCCAGCAAAGATTATTTCTATTATGTGTTTAATAGTTATATTCAGCCTGAAACCACCTATAAGTTTGATTTTAAAACTGGTGGTTCAACTGTCATTGCTAAACCCAAAGTCTCGTTTAATCCCGATGACTATGTTTCTGAGCAGGTTTTCTATAGCAGCAAAGACGGTACGCGTGTGCCTATGATGCTTTCCTATAAAAAGGGCTTAGTGAAAAACGGTCAAAATCCGACATTACTTTATGCCTATGGTGGTTTTGCCATTTCGATGACACCACGTTTTAGCCCTGCCAATATCGCTTGGTTAGACATGGGTGGCATTTATGCTGTGCCGAGTTTACGTGGCGGCGCTGAGTATGGCGAAAGCTGGCATCAAGCGGGGATGTTCGACAAAAAGCAAAATGTGTTTGATGACTATTTTGCTGCTGCGGAATATCTGGTAAGCGAAAAATACACCAACAGCTCTAAACTCGGTGCCTATGGCCGCAGTAATGGTGGTCTGTTGATGGGCGCTGCTGTGACTCAACGTCCTGAACTTTTTGCTGCCGTATTACCTGCGGTGGGCGTCTTGGATATGCTGCGTTTTCACAAGTTCACTATTGGTTAGGCTTGGACGAGTGAATACGGCAGTGCCGATAAAGCAGAGCAATTCCCTGCGCTATTGGCTTATTCGCCCTATCACAATGTAAAAGCGCAAGCTTATCCTGCGACTATGGTAATGACTGCGGATCATGATGATCGTGTTGTGCCATTACACAGTTTCAAGTTTGCGGCTATGCTGCAGGAGAAACAGCAGGGCAATAAACCTGTCATTATGCGTATCGAGTCAAATGCTGGTCATGGAGCGGGTAAGCCCACGGCGATGAAGATCGACGAATTTGCCGACATCTACAGTTTCTTGTGGCAGAGTTTTGGCTTAACCTTGCCACAAGCTATCGCAAAATAACTAACTATGTTAATAAAATGGGGTCGTTTGACCCCATTCTCTTTTACAATTGCCCCTATTCATCTGAAACCCGCGCTATTCCTATCTATATCTTCATCGGGTCATTCACAAGTCTTGTTTCCCTAGGTATAGTAAGCGTCAATTTTTCAACCAAAATTTGCTTATTTTCAAATGATGTTTCATTGGCCAATTTCAGTCTATTACGAAGACACCGACGCTGGTGGCGTTGTCTATCATTCGAACTACCTCAACTTTTTTGAGCGCGCGCGAACCGAGTGGCTAAAAGCCCTTGGCGTGAGTCAGACTGCGTTATTAGCCGACGACACCGCTTTTGTCGTAAAGCGTGCGGAACTCGATTTTCGCAAAGCAGCACGTTTTGAACAGAACCTTATTGTTGAAACTAAGGTCATAGAGTTGAAAAAGGCCTCGTTGATCTTTCATCAACGCTTGGTCGATAAACAGGGAGACTGTTATTGTGAAGGCACAGTGCTGGTTGTTTGTGTTGCGCTATCACGTATGCGTCCCCGAGCTATTCCCTTAAATATTGTGCAGGAGTTTGACAGTGCAAGCTGATATGTCGATTGTTGGGTTATTTTTACAAGCCAGTTTATTAGTGAAATTTGTTATGTTCACTTTACTTTGCTTGTCGGTGATGTCTTGGACGGTGATTTTACAACGCCGTAGCTTACTGACATCCGCAAAAAGTAAATCGGCGAAGTTTGAAGACAAATTTTGGTCAGGTGTTGATTTAAACCGTTTGTATAAAGAATTATCATCTCGTCCAGATAATAGCGGTTTAGAGTCATTATTTGTGACTGGCTTTAAGGAATATTCACGCCTGAATAAATTAAATAGCAAAGTGCCCGATGCCGTCATGGATGGTACATCGCGAGCTATGCGTGTGACCTTGTCTCGCGAAATGGAAAAGTTAGAAGCTAACTTGCCGTTATTAGCAACGATTGGTTCGACTAGCCCTTATATCGGTTTATTTGGTACTGTATGGGGGATCATGAATTCTTTTATCGCTATTGGTTCGATGGAAAATGCCACCTTAGCTATGGTTGCACCCGGTATTGCTGAAGCCTTGATTGCAACGGCTATGGGTTTATTTGCTGCAATTCCAGCGGTAATTGCGTACAACCGTTTCTCGACTCAAGTCGATAAATTAGAAATGGCTTACGCAAACTTTATGGAAGAGTTCTCCAGCATTTTGCATCGCCAAGCATACAGTGAGAAGGAAGGGGCATAATGCAACCAGCTTATCAGCGCAAACGTCGTCGCCCCGTTGCTGAAATCAACGTGGTGCCTTATATCGACGTCATGCTCGTGCTGTTAATTATTTTTATGGTAACAGCACCCATAGTGACCCAAGGGGTCAAAGTGGAGCTGCCTCAAGGGGCGGCAGAAGTTTTACCCAATGACAGTAAGCCGCCCATTGTTGCTTCAATCGATGGTGATGGTGATTACTTCCTCAATAAAGGCGGTTCAACGAATGTGCCTATGGATTTGGAAGAATTGGCAACGGAAGTGGCTGCACTTATCGTGACTGAACCTGAACGTCCTGTTGTGGTTAAAGCCGATAGAAATATTCCTTACGATAAAGTGATTCAGTTGATGGTGACACTGCAGCAATCTGGCGTGCCATCAGTCGGTTTGATGACGGATTCACCCAAGGAGAAATAGGTGGCAGATAAGTCAGATGTAACATTACCTCTGTCAATTTCAGCGGGTATTCATATTGGCGTGATAATTATTCTGGCATTAGGAATAGATTTTTCTCACAAACCTGAGCCTATGCAACAAGTTAGCGCACCAGCAATCAAAGCGGTTATGGTTGATCAGCAAAAAGTGGCTAATCAAGTTGAGAAACTTAAGCAAGAAAAGCGTGATGCCGAACGCCGTGAGCAAGAACGTCAAGCCGAGCTTGAACGCAAAGCTCAAGAAGCGAAACAGGCACGCGAGCGCGAACAAGCTCAGATTAAACAGCTAGAGCAAGAACGTAAGCAGCAGGAAATTGAGATTCAAAAAGCCAATGAAGCGACCAAATTAGCCCAGGTGAAACAGCAGCAGGAAAAGGAAAAGGCGGTCAAAGCCGAAGCTGACCGTAAGCTGAAAGAGCAGGAGCGTAAGGTTGCTGAAGACGCCGCACAAAAAGCCGCTGAAAAACGCAAGGTTGAAGAAGCTGCTGCAGTGAAAGCTGAAACTGACCGTAAGCAAAAAGCAGATGCGGAAGCTAAAGCGGAGGCAGATGCTAAAGCTAAAGCAGATGCCAAAGCTAAAGCGGATGCTAAAGCTAAAGCAGATGCTAAAGCTAAAGCAGATGCTAAAGCTAAAGCAGATGCTAAAGCCCTTGCCGATCAAGAGCAGGAAATGGCTGATGCATTAGCGGCTGAGCAAGCGGCGCTGTCGCAAACCATGAATAAGCAGATGCAGAGTGAAGTCGGTAAGTATCAGGCAATGATAAAATCAACTATTCAACGTAATTTGGTAGTGGATGAATCTATGCGTGGAAAGACTTGTACTGTCTCTGTGCGTTTAGCGAATGATGGGTTTGTGATCAGCAGCCAAACAAAAGGTGGTGATCCCAACGTTTGTCGTGCAGCAAAAGCGGCGATTTTGAAAGCGGGCAAACTGCCTGTGTCTCCGGATCCTGCGGTTTATAACTTGATGAAAGAAATTAACTTAATCGTTGAACCAACGTTTAATTAAAGGAGCACCATGAAAATATTGGCAAAATGGTTAGCACTGGCAGTTCTGCTGTGCGCCACCCCCGCGAAAGCGGCATTGGATATTGTGATCACAGAAGGTGTTGACGCAGCGCGTCCCATCGCTGTGATGCCTTTTGTATGGCAAGGTCCTGGCGCACCGCCACAAGCGATTGCTGATGTGGTGATGTCTGACTTGGCTCGTAGCGGTACCTTTAAACCTTTAGACGAGCTCGGACTACCTCA
Organism: Shewanella sp. SM69; assembly: GCF_025653985.1. Lineage (NCBI taxonomy): Bacteria > Pseudomonadati > Pseudomonadota > Gammaproteobacteria > Alteromonadales > Shewanellaceae > Shewanella > Shewanella sp. SM69. The sequence goes on along the minus strand of NZ_JAKKRV010000001.1, from coordinate 315,612 downwards.
GCGCAATATTGGTGCTTTGGCTCAGTTTCAACCTAGTTCATGGTCTAGCGTTGGCGCAGAAGCTGTGGTGTTAGGTACTGTGAAACCTTACGGAACCGATCAGTATTTGGTGAGTTTTGATTTAATCGATTTAGTTAAAGCACAAAACCAAGCATTGAAAGGCTCAGTCAGCGCTACAGAATTTTTGATGGACAGTCGCCAAACTGTGATTTCAGCAGCGCAATTTCGTCAATATGGTCATAGAATTAGCGATATCGTCTATGAAAAGTTAACCGGTATTCGCGGTGCATTCTTAACGCGGATCTCCTACGTCGTGGTCAATCATACTCAAAAAGCACCTTATCAGTTGATGGTTGCTGACTATGATGGTTTTAACGAGCAAATGTTACTGCGCTCACCTGAGCCATTAATGTCACCTACTTGGTCGCCTGATGGGCGTCGTTTGGCGTATGTTAGCTTTGAAAATAAAAAAGCAGAGATTTTCGTACAAGACCTTTATACCCAAGTGCGCACTAAAGTGAGCTCTTTCCCTGGTATTAACGGTGCGCCGGCTTTCTCTCCTGATGGCAAATCTTTGGCTGTGACGCTGTCTAAGGATGGTCAGCCTGAGATCTATGTTATCGATATTGCGACAAAAGCGATTAAGCGTATTACCAATCACTATGCTATCGATACTGAACCATCATGGTATCCTGATGGGAAGTCGTTGATTTTCACCTCTGAACGTGGTGGTAGACCGCAAATTTATCGCGTAGAGTTAAGTTCAGGTAAAGTGAGTCGTGAAACATTTGAAGGTGAATGGAACCTTGGCGGTTCAATTACGCCAGATGGACGTAGTATGATTTTTGTTAACCGTACTAACGGTAAGTTTAATATTGCGCGTATGGATTTAAATACGCGTTTTATGCAGGTGCTAACCTCTACACGCTTGGATGAATCCCCAAGTGTGGCGCCTAATGGTACTATGGTCATATATGGCACTACACACCAAGGTAAGCAAGTATTAGCAGCTGTTTCTACGGATGGACGCTTTAAAGCGAGATTACCCGTGGGTCAAGGCGAGGTGAAATCACCTTCTTGGTCTCCGTTTCTCTAATGTTATACCTTGATTTAATCACATTTAATTTTATAAGGAACACGTAATGGATCTGAATAAGTTGTTAAAAGCTATGTTGGTAGCACTTCCAATTATGGCTATTAGTGCATGTAGCTCAACTTCAGAATCAGAAACTGATGCAATGGGCTCAACAAACGGTTCAGGTAGCGAACTGAATGGTGGCATTCAAACTGGTGGTGTGGGTGCTATGTTGTCATCTGAAGAGCAGCAACGTCAGCAGTTAGAAGAGTTGAGAAAAGAACACATCATTTACTTCGATTTCGACCGCAGTGAAGTTCAAACTGAATTCGCCGCTGTATTAGAAGCTCATGGTACTTACTTAGTTGAGCACCCAAGTGTGCGCGTACTGATTGAAGGTCATGCGGACGAGCGTGGCACTCCTGAGTACAACATTGCTCTGGGCGAACGTCGTGCTAAAGCCGTTGCTAAATACCTACAAGGTATGGGCGTACAGCCAAGCCAAATGAGCGTAGTCAGCTATGGCGAAGAAAAACCACTTGATTTTTCTCGCACTGATGAAGGTTTTGGCAAAAACCGTCGTGCAGTTTTAGTTTACTAAGATTGAATCTCGGAGAGTAACACAATGAAACGTGCCGTCTTAATTACGGCAATGTTCCTTGGTGCGGGCGCTGCGGTTGCAGCGCCTGCTCCTGTGGAAGATATTGCTGGTGGTTCGGGTGATGACAGACTTGCTCGTATCGAACGTATTGTAAAATCGAGACAACAAAGTGAGCTCGAGATGCAACGTCGTCTTGATACACTGCAGCAGGAAGTTCTCGATTTACGCGGTTTAACCGAACAACAGAATTATCAGATTGAGCAGATGCAAGAGCGTCAGCGTCAGTTATATGATGAGCTTGCTAATTTATCCTCAAAGGCATCTGCCGCACCTGCAGCTGCAGCGACATCAATCCCCTCTGTGGTATCGACCAATGCTGCCGCAAGTAGTTTAAGTGAAACTGCAAGTTATGAAAATGCCGTTAACTTAGTCTTAAAAGAGCGTAAGTATGACGATGCCATTCCTGCCTTCCGTGCTTTTATCAAACAATACCCAGACTCTGTGTATGCCGCGAATGCGAACTATTGGTTAGGACAGCTATTATTTAATAAGAGCGAATTTGCAGAAGCCAAACAAGCCTTCAAAACTGTGGTTGATCGTTTTAGTGATTCTAATAAACGTGGAGATAGTTTAGTGAAGCTTGGCATGATCGCCGAGAAAACCGGTGATAAAGCTGGTGCGATGCAATACTACCAACAAGTTGTCAAAGATTACGCAAACAGCGCCGCAGCACGCATTGCACAGCAGCAACTGGCTGCAATTAAAGCGTAATTAACTAAAAAACATACTCTTAGTCTGTTTTTCATGCAAACGACAAAAAATTGGGAATTTGCGCTTGCATGAGAAGATGAAAAAGGTATTATAGGCGCCCTCAGAGCGGCGAGGTCGTTCGGGGCGTGAAATACCAGTAAATGGGTCGTTAGCTCAGTCGGTAGAGCAGTTGGCTTTTAACCAATTGGTCGAAGGTTCGAATCCTTCACGACCCACCACTTACTCTAATGAATAGAATAAGTTAGTGGTATTTAATGAGATAGTCAGTAGTACAATGGGTCGTTAGCTCAGTCGCTTTTTTATAAAGCTAGGGCAGTTGGCTTTTAACCAATCAGTCGAATGGTTCTAATCCTTAATGACGCACCACTTTACTGAAAGTGCATAAATCAGCGTAACACCAGATGGGTCGTTAGCTCAGTCGGTAGAGCAGTTGGCTTTTAACCAATTGGTCGAAGGTTCGAATCCTTCACGACCCACCACTTATTATTCGCATTGTTGATGCCAAAATAAGTGAACATTTTTATCGTAATACCTAGATGGGTCGTTAGCTCAGTCGGTAGAGCAGTTGGCTTTTAACCAATTGGTCGAAGGTTCGAATCCTTCACGACCCACCACTTTACTGAAAGTGCATAAATCAGCGTTATACCTCGATGGGTCGTTAGCTCAGTCGGTAGAGCAGTTGGCTTTTAACCAATTGGTCGAAGGTTCGAATCCTTCACGACCCACCACTTTACTGAAAGTGTATAAATCAGCTCAACACCAGATGGGTCGTTAGCTCAGTCGGTAGAGCAGTTGGCTTTTAACCAATTGGTCGAAGGTTCGAATCCTTCACGACCCACCACTTTACTGAAAGTGTATAAATAAGTGCAACACCAGATGGGTCGTTAGCTCAGTCGCTTTTTTTATAAAGCGAGGGCAGTTGGCTTTTAACCAATCAGTCGAATGGTTCTAATCCTTAATGACACACCACTTTACTGAAAGTGCATAAATCAGCGCAACATCAGATGGGTCGTTAGCTCAGTCGGTAGAGCAGTTGGCTTTTAACCAATTGGTCGAAGGTTCGAATCCTTCACGACCCACCACTTTACTGAAAGTGTATAAATCAGAGTAACAGTTTTAATAGACAATAGATGGGTCGTTAGCTCAGTCGGTAGAGCAGTTGGCTTTTAACCAATTGGTCGAAGGTTCGAATCCTTCACGACCCACCACTTATTTTTTCAGCTGTATCTCTCTCGAATTTCCCCCTGAATGTCCCACGTTAAACTCCAATACTGAGTACAGAATTTAATACCTTCGTTTTACTTATTCCACTGCAAAATATTTTTCTAACATAATTATTGGCATTAGCAAGTTCGACTAATGCGGCATCTTTAAAAAGAAATGTATCTTGAGTTTGGCGATTATATTAAAGCTGGCATTATGTGCAGTGATGATGACAATGGCGCGTATAATTCTGGGGGGGTCTAGGCAGTTTTGTACCGAGCACTATTTATGGAAAGCTCTAATCCCACTTGGTTGTGATAAAGACTAAAAAGGAGACCTTAGGTCTCCTTTTGCATTAAGCGGATTACATATCTATAGCGCTTAATCTAACAGATTGTTTTCACGAACATATTGCTCGAAATCTGTGCAGCCACCTATGTGCTTCTCATCGACAAAAATCTGCGGTACGGTTTCAACTGGCTTACCGACAGTTTTTTCTAAATCTGCTTTAGAGATGCCTTCTGCATGGATATCGACATATCTGAACTTAAAGTCATCACGTTTTTCAACGAGTTGCTCAGATAATTGCACAGCACGAACGCAATAAGGACAGCCAGGACGGCCAAAAATAACAACGAACATAATAGCTCCTTAGGATTACTTTAGTCGTTTTATACCATAGGCCTAAGTGAATTGATAATGTCAGCCGCGTTTATTTTCAGTTTGATAGCGACCTTGATAATCAAAATAGCTTTCGAGCAGATCCCAGCCTTTTTTATGTTTCTTCAGCAGCAAGAGATCGGGCATGCGGAATTTATCCGCATCGCTGATTAACTCTGTCACCTTAGTGTACTTTTTCGGTTTTAATCCCGGTGTACGGCTATGGGGAAAGATGAATAAGGCATATAGGGTTCGCCACTGGGCCGGCGTTTGTAATTTAAAGCGGCGATTGAATTCATTACCGTCGATATCGAGGTACTGCACTTTCAGATTGCCGTCATCGTCGATGAGGCTCATATGCTGGCAGCGGAATAAATGATGGTGCTGCTGGCTGAGCACTTGGCGTAGGCGTTTATCGGGATCGATGAGGGTCGATTGGCAGTGCTGGCAAATGCGCGCCGCGATATCATTCTCTTCGCCGCAATCAGGGCAAGATTTAGATCTAAATCGAAAGTCGCACTGCAGCTTTTTACCTTGCTGTTCGACTATGCCCTGACAGCGGCGACCAAAGTGTTCGATAATGTCGCCATCGTCGTCCGTGAGTCCCCAGAATATATTGGCAAAATCGCATACTGGGCAATGCACTTGCACGGGGACCGATTTACTGTTGGGTTTCGCTTGGCCGACCTCAGGGAAATACAAGTCATAACCATTGGCAGCATAGTCGATGATAAGACAATCTTTTTTGCCTTCAGCGATTCGCAATCCACGGCCGATCATTTGTTGAAACAGACTGACTGAGGCGGTAGGGCGCAAAATTGCAATCAAATCCACATGGGGCGCGTCGAAGCCTGTCGTCAACACAGCCACGTTGACTAAAAACTTAAGCTCTTGGGCTTTAAAGCGTTCAATCGTCGCGTCACGTTCATTGTCGTGCGTTTGTGCTGTGATAATGGCACTTTGTGCAGCGTGAGCTTGGTTGAGTAGGCCAAAAATCTCATTAGCGTGGCGCACCGTTGCCGCAAAAATGATAATGCCTTTTCTATGTTGGCTCAGTTCAATGAGTTGTTTCACAATCGCAGTGGTCGCGCGGCCGTAATGTCCCAGTAAATCGTTAACCTCGGCTTCGGCATATTCGCCATTCTCGTTTGCTTTAAGTTGGCTGAAATCGTACTGGGCACTGAGGCCATCAAACAGGGTTGGCGCTGTGAGGTAACCTTGCTTAATGAGCGGCCTTATGGGCAGCTCGAACACACAATGTTCGAACACGGCATGTTCGGGAGACCCCACTTTGCCGTGATAGTGTTGCTGATAAATCCAGCCAGTGCCAAGGCGATAGGGCGTGGCGGTGAGACCGAGCAATCTTAATTGGGGATTTTTCGTGCGTAAATGGTTGAGTACTTGCTGATATTGGCTGGTTTTTTCTAGGCTGACTCTGTGGCATTCATCAATAATAACTAACGAGAACGGCTGATCGAACTGCGTTAATCCCCGCGCTGCCGATTGAATACTGGCAACAACGGTTTTTCCGTCGGTGGCTTTTTGATTGAGTCCCGCCGCATAAATACTGGCTTCGGTTGTCAGTAAACCGACTTTCTCTGCATTTTGTGCAACTAATTCTTTCACATGGGTGAGCACTAATACTCTGCCTTTGGCGATGCGTGCCAGTTCGGCGATCACTATGCTTTTGCCGGCGCCTGTGGGCAATACAAGTACGGCGGAAGCTTGGCTTTGCCTAAAATGGGCGATGGCGGCATTAACCGCTTGTTGTTGATAGTCTCTGAGTTTGACTGACACGCTGATAAAAAATCTATGCTGAATAAAAGTGAGGTCGCAAGCTTAACATAACAGGCAAAAAAAATGCCCCTGGTTGGAGGGGCAAGCTAGAGAAAGGAGCAATCACACACTCTCTCTCAACAGGGTTCACTTTTAACCTGAGGTTTAAAAAGGGAGGTTCAGGTTACGCTTAGCCTATTGGGCATAGACTAAGCGTTGTGGACGTTATTCGTGACTCGGATATTACTCAGTACGATTTAAACGTGATTCAATCAAGGTCTCGATCACCGCTGGATCGGCCAAGGTTGATGCATCCCCTAAGTTGGTCACTTCGTTAGCGGCAATCTTACGCAGGAAGCGGCGCATGATCTTGCCTGAACGTGTCTTAGGTAAGCCCGTCGCCCATTGGATGAGATCTGGGGTTGCCAGCGCACCAATTTCTTTACGGACCCATTGACGCAGCTCTTGACGTAGCTCTTCGGTTTCTTCAGTGCCGCGGGTTAGCGTGACATACGCATAAATACCTTGGCCTTTAATATCATGTGGGTAGCCAACTACTGCAGCCTCAGCAACCAGTTCGTGTGATACCAGCGCACTTTCAACCTCTGCTGTACCTAATCTGTGGCCGGATACGTTAATCACGTCATCGACGCGGCCTGTGATCCAGTAGTAACCATCCTTATCGCGGCGGGCACCGTCACCGGTAAAATACATGCCACGGAAGGTTTTAAAGTAGGTCAGTACAAATCGTTCATGGTCGCCATACACAGTACGCATTTGGCCCGGCCAAGAATCGAGTAACACTAAGTTACCTTCGTTCTCACCTTCTAAAATATTCCCCATGTTATCAACTAAGGCGGGTTGAACGCCAAAGAACGGACGGGTAGCTGATCCAGGTTTAGTATCGGTCGCACCTGGTAGTGGCGTGATCAAAATGCCGCCCGTTTCAGTTTGCCACCAAGTATCGACGATAGGGCAATGTTCATGACCTATGACCTCATGGTACCAACGCCACGCTTCTGGGTTGATAGGTTCGCCTACCGAGCCCATGATCCTCAAGCTGCTACCATCGAACTTATCGAAGTGTTGTTTACCTTCGGCCATCAGTGCGCGAATTAACGTTGGCGCTGTATATAGAATGTTCACTTTATGGCGGTCAATCATTTCGCCTAAACGGGCAGGGCTTGGATGATTCGGCACACCTTCATGGATAAGCACAGTCGCACCATTGGCGAGCGGGCCGTAAACCATGTAAGAGTGGCCAGTGATCCAACCCACATCCGCGGTACACCAGTACACTTCACCCGCTTTGTAGTCGAACACATATTCATGGGTCATAGACGCATAAACCATGTAGCCGCCAGTGGTGTGCAATACGCCCTTGGGATTCCCGGTTGAACCTGAGGTATAAAGCAAGAATAACGGCGCTTCTGCGTCCATTTCTTCTGGTTGGCAGTGCTCTGATGCGGTTTCCATCAGTGAATGCCACCACACATCACGGTCTTCTACCCAATCTACTTTGCCACCAGTACGCTTCAGCACTATAACTTTTTCAATAGTAGTGACATCAGGGTGCTTTAAGGCATCATCGATATTGCGCTTTAATGGAATTGCACGGCCACCGCGCATACCTTCATCGGAGGTAATGATGACTTTGGATTTTCCGTCAATCACGCGAGAGGCGATTGAATCCGGTGAGAAACCACCGAAGACCACTGAGTGCACCGCACCGATACGGGCACAGGCAAGCATAGCGACTGCGGCTTCTGGCACCATAGGCATGTAAATTGTGACTATATCCCCGCGGCGCACGCCTTGGCTGCGCAGTGCGTTGGCAAACTTACACACATCTGCATGTAATTCACCGTAGGTGATTTTGCGTTGTTCGCTGGCGTTATCGCCTTCCCAAATAATCGCCACGCGATCACTGTGTTCGGCTAAATGACGATCTAAACAGTTGGCAGAAGCATTCAGGGTGCCATCGTAAAACCAATTGATCGATAAGTTATGGTCATCAAAAGAGGTTTTTTTAATTTTGGTATAAGGTTTAATCCAATCAATACGCTTGCCGTGTTCTCTCCAGAAACCTTCAGGATTGACAATCGACTCTTGGTACATTGTTTTATATTTATCGTTGTTTACAAGTGCATTGGCAGCGATATTGCCGGAGACTTTGTAGAGAGACTGCGAGCTCATAGGGCTTCCCTTTTGAAAAATTGCGTGGACTGAGTATGGTATGCAAGGGGGCGGCAACTCCATTAGACCTTGGTCTAGTGTTAAATTTTCCTTTATATTTAGTCTGTTGCATTAAAAATCCGGCTAGATTTTAGACAGGTTTTATCGCACAATAATCAGAAAAAAGAGCAAAGTATGAATTTAACCTTAGTCGTTGCTGTTATTGCCGTCTGTTATGTCTCGCTTTTATTCCTATTGGCTTGGGGGGCGGAGCGTTGGTTTACTCAGATCACTAAAAAGCTTCAGGTCGTTATCTATGGTCTGAGCTTAGCGGTTTATTGCTCCTCGTGGAGTTTTTTAGGCACAGTTGGGCAATCGGCTAAGGATTTTTGGTCTTTCTTACCGATTTTTATCGGCCCTATTCTGATTTTTACTCTAGGTTTTGGCATGTTACGCAAGATGGTATTAGTGTCTAAGGCGCAAAATATCACCTCAGTGGCCGACTTTATTGCCGCCCGTTATGGCAAATCTCAAACTTTAGCCGCCTTAGTCACCTTAATCGCCTTGTTTGGTATCATGCCCTATATCGCCCTGCAGCTTAAGGCGATGGTGTTCAGCCTTAATTTGTTTCAACCCGCAGACGATCCCCTCGATGGCGTGACGATTCCGTTACTGATCACTTCGCTGTTAGCCATATTTGCCATTTTATTTGGTACTCGCAAACTCGATGCGACCGAGCATAATCCCGGCATGATGCTTGCGATTGCTTTTGAGTCTCTGGTGAAACTGGCCGCATTTTTGTTGGTCGGCATCGTCATCTGTTTCGGAGTGTTCGATGGTTTTGGGGATATTTGGCAGCAGGCCAATGCGCAGTCACTAATTAATTATCCCAATCCACGTATTGAAGCTTTAATGCCTGAGTTACTCGTCGGAATGGCGGCCTTTTTATGTATGCCAAGGCAGTTCCATGTAATGGTGGTGGAATGCGCCGATGAGTCCGTGTTGTCAAAGGGGCGTTGGCTATTTCCCATCTATTTAGCGCTTTTTGGTTTATTCGTTGGACCGCTCGCTTTAGCAGGGAAAATTATCCTCGGCGATTCTGTGTCGGCCGATACCTATGTGATTAATCTACCACTCGCCTTAGACCAACCTTTGCTGGCGGTGATTGCACTGCTGGGCACACTTTCGGCGGCAACCGGCATGGTGATAGTCGCGGTGGTGACTATCAGTGTGATGGTAAGTAACGAATGGCTGGTGCCCGTGATGCTGCGCACAGGCCATATCCGCGAGAAAAACTTCAGTCAGTTCTCGCACCTGTTACTTAATGCCCGCCGCTTGGCGATCGTGATTATTCTTGGCTTAGGCTATGGCAGCTATTTGGCATTATCAGACAGTGATTCCTTGTCCCATTTAGGCATGTTGTCTTTTGGGGCTTTTGCCCAACTTGCGCCAGCTTTAGTCGGTGGACTCTATTGGAAACACGGCAATCGTGCTGGGGTATTTTTAGGACTCGGCGTGGGCTTTTCGCTGTGGTTCTACATCATGTTGCAGGGCATGACCGATGTGCAAAGTTCATCGGCGTTCTTGTCTAGTGTCGCGAGCGAGAAAGGCCTGCTAGATGCGATAACGCCCAATGTGCGTGATGCACTGACGGCTCTTTTTGCCAATATCGCCTGTTATATTTTGGGTTCTATTTGGTTTAGAGCCGGTGTGGCTGAGCGTATTCAGGCCAGTGCTTTTGTGAGCCCTGGCAAATTGAAAAACAGCGCTAATAAGAAAAATGGTCCGATTTCACAGCAAGATTTACTGATACTGGCGAGTCGCTTCGTTAGCCCAACACGCGCCTACGAGAGCTTTAGCCGTTTCTCGATTGATGCGGTAAAAAGTGATAGTTGGCATAAAGCGGCGCCGCCGGAGTTGATTTCCCACACTGAACGTTTATTGGCGGGCGTACTCGGCGCTTCAAGCGCAGCGCTAGTGATGGATTCCGTGCTGCAAGGGCGCGATTTAGCGCTGGATGAAGTCTTTAGTCTGGTCGATGAAGCCTCATCGAAGATTATGCTCAGTCAAGACATGTTGCGCGGCGCGATTGAGCACGCCTATGAAGGCATGAGTGTTATCGATAACGATCTCAATCTTGTGGCATGGAATTACAAATATGTGGAGCTGTATCAATATCCCGATGGATTTTTGCAGCAGGGCATGCCCATCAGTGAAGTGATCCGCTTTAATGCGGCGCGAGGTTATTGTGGTGAAGGGGAAATAGAACAGCAGGTTGAGCAGCGGGTGCAGCATATGCGTAATGGCACACCGCACACTTCTGAGCGCCATCGCAGAGACGGTAAAGTGATAAAAATTCAGGGAAATCCTATGCCAGATGGCGGCTTTGTGATGACTTTTACCGACATTACTCAGTATCGCGAACAGGAGCGCGCGCTGCTCGAGGCCAATGAAACCTTAGAAAGCCGCGTTAACGAACGTACCTATGAATTAGCCATGTTGAACAGTGAGTTACTCGAGGCTAAAGCGCAGGAAGAAATCGCCAACGCTTCTAAGAGTCGCTTCTTGGCCGCCGTCGGCCATGATTTAATGCAGCCACTTAATGCTGCGCGATTGTTCACTGCGTCGTTATCTCAGTATCCCAATCTAGATCGTGAGGCCAGAACCACCTTATCCCATGTGAATAGCTCGCTAAAAATTGCCGGCGAATTGCTCACCGACCTATTGGATATTTCTAAACTCGACTCAGGTATGGTGGATGTTAATCGCCGTGACTTTGCGATTTCAGAACTTATCAATGGGTTATCGGTGGAATTTGAGGCGATGGCAGCGGATAACCAAATTCGTTTTAAGATGGTCCCATGCAGCGCAACCGTTAATTCTGATCCTTCGTTACTGCGCAGAGTATTACAAAACTTTTTAACCAATGCCTACCGTTATGCTCGCGGTGGCAGAGTGTTATTTGGTTGCCGTCATCGAGGTCATTACCTTGAAATCCAAGTGTTAGACACGGGTTGTGGTATTGATGAAAAAGAAACTCAAGAAATTTTCAAAGAATTTAAGCGGTTGAATAATCCTAAGAGCAACAATGTTAGCGGCTTGGGCTTAGGTCTGGCGATTGCTGATCGCATCAGTAAAGTGTTAGAACACGGTATTCAGGTTTCGTCCCATTTAGGGCGCGGCTCGGTCTTCTCCATTTGTGTTCCGCTTGGAGAAACTGTGCGTCAGCCACAAGTGAAAGCGTTGCCGTCGCTGCTGCAGCCGTTGTCGGGTATCAAAGTGTTGTGTATCGACAACGAAGAGGCCATTTTAGCTGGATTAGAAAGCCTATTAAGCCGCTGGCAGTGTGAGGTTATCTGTGCAAAAGATTTATCCGATGCACGCATTAAACTAGGACTGAAAGGCGTCGCGCCTGATATTGTGCTCGCGGATTACCATTTAGATGATGGCCAAAATGGCGTCGATGCGATGGACGGTATTCGTGCCCTGTATGGCAAAGATTTACCCGGTATTTTGATCACCGCTAATACCCGCAAAGAGTTGGTGGAAGATGTGCAACGCCGCGGCTATCACTATATGGCGAAAATGATAAAACCTGCCGCGCTACGTGCCTTGATTTCTAGCTTGGTAAAATAAGCTTGGTATACGTGCTAGGTAACATGAGTTTAGTGACGTCTGCACGTTTAACGAAATGCCAAGATAATCGCGTAATTTTTTATGCGGCTTATCTTGGCTAAACGGTTTGACACAGGTTTGTGGGTGTAACTAAATACATGACTAGAGTTTGAATACGGCCAGTTTATTGTTTAAATTCAGTGATAATTCGGCCAAACTTTCACTTTCTTGAGCCAAATAAGTTGCCGATTCAGAGACTTCGAGCGCTGAGTTATTAATCCCGCACACGTTTCTGTTCATGTCTTCTGCGACCACACTTTGTTCTTCTGCGGCGGTGGCGATATGGGTTGCCATGTCACTCACATGTTTTATATGAGCAACAATAAGCGATAAATCCTTCCCCGCTTTTGCCGATTGATTCACACTGTTTTCTGCCAGTGCACGGCTTGCATCCATTGCCTTAGCGGCGCTCACGGCCCGTTGTTGCAATAATGAAATCGTGTTTTGAATTTCTTCGGTCGATTGCCTAGTGCGACTGGCAAGTTGCCTCACTTCATCGGCGACTACAGCGAACCCTCGCCCTTGTTCGCCAGCGCGGGCGGCTTCAATGGCCGCATTCAGTGCCAGCAAGTTGGTTTGGTCTGAAATCGCGCTGATAACAGAGGTGACCTCGCTGATCTGCATGACTTCCTCTTTAAGCATATTCACTTGATCCGTCGCTTGCTCCACTTCTTTGGCAAGAGCATGAATACCATCTACGCTGGCGTGAACATCTTGGTCGCCAAGGCCAGCTTCCCAAGTGGCTTCTTTGGTATCTTTGGCTGTGCTCTCCGCATTATTCGCTACATCGGCGATAGTGGCGCTCATTTCATTCATGGCTGTGGCAAGTTGGGCGAGTTGATCCCGCTGATTATTTACCGCTTGATTGGTTTCCTCTGCAGTTGAGGCGATACGAGCCGAGGCTTGTGCAACATTGTCAGCGCTATGACTCGCTTGAAGTAAAGTGCTACGAATGGAGTCTATGCTTTGGTTTATATTGTGGGCTAAGATGCCAAGTTCATCTTTACCATAGATTTTTAGCTGAGTCGTTAAATCACCTTTTGTGATGGCGAGCATAGCCAGATTCACATCATCCAATGGCTGAGTAATAGAGCGGCTAATGGCATATCCTAGCCAAGCCATAAGCACAATAATGACAAATGTAATGCCTCCCATGGTGAGGTATTCATTCCAAATGGTGGCTTCGATATCTTGGAGTAACATACCTGAGCCTAAGATCCAGCCCCAAGGTTTAAATCCCATGACAAGTGAGATTTTTTGCGCTGATTTGCCATTCGCCGTCGTCCAGCGGTATTCGACTAATCCTTGTTTGCCATCACGGCCGAGTTCGACCATTTCGAACCAATAATTCTCTTCGCCTCGATTACCCATTTGTTGGCCAACCAGTTCTTTTTTGATGGGATGAACGATAACGTGCCTCGATTCATCAATCACAAACAAGTAGTTATCACCATCAAAACGCATGTCGTTCAACATGTCTTTAGCGGCTTGCTGTGCTTGCTCTAGGGGGAGCGATTGCGACAACGCTTGGATACGGGTGCTGGCGAGGGACAATACGGCATTAAGTCGTGCTTCACGCTCTGCCATCAGGTTGTGCTTTAGGGCTGTGACGGAAATAGTGAGTAAAATTAAGGCACCTGCGAGGGCGATAATGAGTTGTAGTGCGAGTTTTCGATTAACGGGGATGTCAGCGAGTTTGAACATATGATCTCCTTTTCTTTGTATAGCGATTTAAGCCATTCCCTCTGCTCAAGTTGTTGTCAGCTTTTGGCGAAAGATATGTTGTGTAAAGTGAGTGATATAAGCATCGTTGGCTTTGATAAAATTTCCAGTTGGCGGATTAAATAAATGCACTAAATTACAGAGTTTTAATGGAAATTGTGAGCAATATTGCAATTGCAACTTTAGCGTGTTTATCTATCGAGAGGATGCGAGATTCGAACAAGGGAAGGGCTGCTGAGTCTGATATAAGCCAAGCAGTTCGAACCCCTAGCGCACAGTGCGCAGGGGTTCGTTTATTCGACGTTAAAGGCTTATTGAGTTGAAAGAGCGTTAAGCTAAAAGATGGTCAAGTGTTAAAGCATCAACCGTGGCTGATAAGCTGCGGCTCAAGACTTTTTGATACCGCGCTAATACCTGCTGCGACTTGCTTCATCGCACTGGTGAGTTGGCTTAATTGTGCTGAGCTAATGATATAGGGCGGCATGATATAGATAAGGTTGGCGAAGGGACGCACCCAGACGCCTAAATCAACAAATTGTTGCTGTAACTCAGCGGTATTGACGGGTTCGTGCATCTCTAACACGCCGACAGCGCCGAGCACTCGCACATCTTTTACGCTCGGCAAATCAATCGCATCCTTAAGTTCTAAGCGCATTTGCTGCTCGATAGCAGCCACTTGCGCTTGCCATTCATTACGGTTAATTATGTCTAAGCTTGCACACGCCGCGGCGCAGGCTAGCGGGTTACCCATAAAAGTAGGGCCATGCATAAACACGCCTGCGGGAGATTGGCTTATGCCTTGGGCAACTTTATCGGTACATAGCGTTGCCGCTAGGCTGATATAACCGCCAGTCAGCGCTTTGCCTAAACATAAGATATCAGGGGTAATATGGGCGTGTTCATAGGCAAAAAGCTTACCTGTTCGACCAAAGCCAGTGGCAATCTCATCTAAGATCAGCAAGACATCAAATTCATCACATAGGGCACGAAGACCCGCTAAATAATCTGCGCTGTAGAAACGCATACCGCCAGCGCCTTGCATTATCGGCTCTATAATCACTGCGGCAATATCATGGTGATTAATGCTTAATATGTCGCGCATTGCTGTTAAATCATCGGCTTGTAAGGCTTCGCCAAAGGCGGTTTGTGGCGCGGGCACAAATGATTGCTTGGTTACTGCGTCGCCAAACATAGTGTGCATGCCACCTTCGGGATCGCACACGCTCATCGCGGCAAAGGTATCGCCGTGGTAACCCTTCTTAACGGTAAGAATGCGTTGTTTTAGCGATCGCTCTTCTCCATGTACACTTCGCCCTTGCCAACTCTGACCTTGCCAATATTGCAGCGCCATTTTAATTGCCACTTCGACTGAGATAGATCCAGAGTCGCACAAAAAGACCTTTGTTAGCGGTTCGCAGGTCATAGCGATAAGTTTTTTACACAGTTCAATGGCGGGTTCATGGGTGATACCGCCAAACATCACATGGCTCAGTTGATGCAACTGTTTTTCCATCGCGGTTAATATCTCGGGATGTGCATAGCCGTGCACACAGGCCCACCACGAGCTAGTGCCATCGACCAACTTGCGGCCATCAACTAATTCCAATTCACAGCCTTTGGCACTGTGTACACCAAAAACAGGAAGAGATCGGGTCATTGAGGTGTAAGGATGCCAAATATGGGCGCTATCAAAGTCAAAATCGAGTAAATTGCGCATAAATGCTCACTTTTTTGGTGATAAAGTAGCCATTAGTAAACTGGGTTCACTGGTTGGCGTTGACAGTTTAAGGGCTGAGGTTATCCTAGCCAAGATAAAAAACAGAATAAAAAGGGTGTTCAATGTCGAAGTTGCAAGTTCGTCATGATTGGAAACGGGAAGAAATCGAAGCCTTATTTGCGCTGCCGATGAATGACTTATTATTTAAAGCACACAGTATTCACCGTGAGGTATACGATCCTAATGAAGTGCAAATTAGCCGTTTATTGTCGATTAAAACCGGTGCTTGCCCTGAGGATTGTAAATATTGCCCACAGAGCGCCCGTTATGACACAGGTCTAGAAAAAGAGCGTTTGCTGGCAATGGAAACTGTGCTGACCGAGGCACGCAGTGCTAAAGCCGCGGGGGCTTCTCGTTTCTGTATGGGCGCTGCTTGGCGTAATCCAAAAGAAAAAGACATGCCGTACCTTAAACAAATGGTGCAAGAAGTTAAAGCCTTAGGTATGGAAACCTGTATGACGCTTGGTATGCTGTCTGAAGATCAAGCGAACGATTTAGCCAGTGCTGGCTTAGATTATTACAACCATAATTTAGATACTTCGCCTGAATATTACGGCGATGTGATCACGACACGTACCTATCAAAATCGTTTAGATACACTGACACATGTGCGTGCTTCTGGCATGAAAGTGTGCTCGGGCGGGATTGTCGGCATGGGTGAAAAGGCGACGGATCGTGCAGGCTTACTACAACAGCTGGCTAATTTACCGCAGCATCCTGATTCAGTGCCGATCAATATGTTAGTTAAAGTGGCGGGCACGCCGTTTGAGAAGCTTGACGACCTCGACCCACTCGAATTTGTGCGCACTATCGCCGTAGCGCGTATCTTAATGCCGCTTTCCCGCGTGCGGTTATCGGCAGGCCGCGAAAATATGAGTGATGAGTTGCAAGCCATGTGTTTCTTTGCTGGCGCTAACTCGATTTTCTATGGTTGTAAATTGCTGACCACACCAAACCCAGAAGAAAGCGATGATATGGGGCTATTTCGACGTTTAGGCTTACGTCCCGAGCAGGGCGCAGCGGCAAAACTGGAAGAAGAAAGCGCTGTTTTAGCAAAAGCGGCGGCCTATCAAGATAAGTCATCGGCACAATTCTATGACGCGGCTGCTTTGTAATATCACTGAGTGCATGTTGTCCGACAAACAGGTCGAATAGCCTGTAAACCTTGTTGGCTGCAGCCTATTTTGATTGCGGCCGATAGCTTTATTGGCCGCACTCCATTTTTCAAGCAAGCATTTTTAAGACAATCATTCTTGAGGCTAAATCGATGAGTTCTCTGCTCGAGATGAAAATTGCCGACCGTCAGCAAGCCTTACGTGAGCAAGGTTTATTACGGCAACGTAAAATGCTGAGTGTTGATCACAGCTTTGATGTTAACGCACCCACTTCGAGCCCGCGCTTTGTGTTCGAAGGGCGATCCTATGTTAATTTTAGCAGTAATGATTATTTAGGCTTATCCCGCGTTCCTGAGTTGGTTGAAGCGCTGCACCTTGGCGCGCAGACCTACGGTGTGGGTAGCGGCGCATCGCCCTTAGTGACAGGGTACAGTGATGCGCATGTCACACTTGAACGTGAACTCTGCGCCTTAACGGGGCATGAAGCGGGATTACTATTCTGCTCGGGCTTTAGTGCTAATACGGCGTTAATGAAAACCTTGTTTGATCAGCAAGATACTGTGATTGCCGATAAACTTGTGCATGCCTCAATTATCGATGGTTTGCAGGACAGCGGTGCGCAGTTAAAACGTTTTTTACATAATTCGCTTGAGAGCGCTGAGCGGCTTCTGACTCGAAATCACGCATCGGCGTTAATCACAGAAAGCGTGTTTAGCATGGACGGGGATTGTGCGCCGATCGTGCAGTTATCGGCGCTTTGTCGTCAACAGAATACTTGGTTGATTGTTGATGATGCCCATGGTTTTGCGGTGCTCGATGGCTATCAAAATAGTGATGTAAGAGATAAAGCCGCCAAGCTTATCGATGTGCAAGTGGTGACCTTTGGTAAGGCATTAGGTTGCCAAGGCGCAGCGGTTTTGGGGAGTCAGGCGCTGATCGACTTTTTGGTCAGTAATGCCCGCGAATATATTTATTCGACCGCCTTATCGCCCGCCAATGCCGCATTAGCGTTAGCCGCGACTCGGTACTGCACTGCACATCCTGAGTTACAGCAGAAACTGCTTGAGAATATTTCGCTATTCAAACAGTTATGCCTCGATGCTGCCGTGCCCCTTTTAGGTTCGGATACCGCAATTCAGCCGTTGATCATTGGCGATGCGCAGCAAACCCTGCAAGTCGCAGAAGCGTTAAGAGCAGCGGGCATTTGGGGTGGGGCGATTCGCCCGCCGACGGTGCCTGTAGGGTCGGCGCGGTTACGCATTACCTTAACGGCGACCCATACCGCTGAAGATATTGCTGCTTGTGTTGAGCAATTAGCCCAAGTGCTCAGTTGTGTTGGTATTCCGCTTGTCAGTGAACGAGAATCTGCCGATGAGTACAGATAAATGTACCCTATAGATCGCGTTATTTTATTGAATGTTATGTTTTTATGGTTGAGTGTTAGTTAAAATGCCAAGCCTGATAAAGTCTAGTGATCCAAGCTGTAGTGAGTTTGCTCATGAGTCAAACAAGTTTATAGCTTGCGATCTTAAGCTGAGTGAGCTTAATGCGGGCGTTTCTTATGGGGGCGTTCTCGCGGGGACTGTGTCCAATGTGCACGGGACTCAAATTGCTGAACGTTTTTCCGCAGCGGCCCATAGTTACCAAGATCATAATCAATTACAACGCCTGAGCGCTGCCAGTTTACTCAGTGAGTTTTCGGCAGCAGGTTATCTGTTAGACATAGGGGCAGGCCCTGGCACGGATTTTTCTGCGTACCATAGTGTGTCTCAACCAGCGGATCTCTCTACGCAAAATTCATCCACAACAGTCTTTGCCGTGGATATTGCCCTTGGCATGCTACAAAAGCTAAAACAGTCTTATCCCGATTATCTCGGCGTATGTGCCGATGCGCAGTGTTTACCTTTTACCAATGGCTGCATAGATGTTATTTACTCTAATCTAGCCCTGCAATGGTGTGCTGATTTTCCTGCTGCGGTAGCCGAAATGGCGCGGGTACTTAAGCCGAACGGCGAGTGTCATCTGAGCCTTGTGGCGCAGGGGAGTTTGAATCAATTAGCTGAATTAGGGTTAAGAGTGAATGACTTTTCGACGATGCAAGCACTCAAGGCTGCATTTAAACTCGATACATGGCAATTACTTGAAGTGCAACTCGTCCCTATGACAGTGTATTTTGATACTCTTAAGGCACTACTCTATTCAATTAAAGGTGTGGGGGCTTCTGTACATGTCGCCAGTTCAACAACTCGGGTTTCAGGTTCAACAGTGAGTGCTTCAGAATTCACTCCACGGCTGCGTGGTCGTCAAGATTGGCAGGCCATGCAGGCCAAAGCTGAATCGCTACGTTTACCCCAAGGTTTGCCTTTAACCTACCAGATAGTTCAAATACGTGCTCGGCGCAGGTTTTAAAGTTCACATATTATGCCTTTAGTCATGGCATTATCAATTAGCACTAATATCTAGAAAACGTTGGATTTTTAACATTACGTATAGAGATCGTTAGCTATATGGACATTTAGCTTATGGAGAGTGGGCTTAACAAAGCAGAACTCATAGTAACAGATAAGGATCTAATATGTATTTTGTAACAGGTACAGATACCGACAGCGGTAAGACTTTGGTTTCGGCGGCATTATTAACTGCTGTGAATCGTTTAGGGCTCATAGCCAATGCTGACTCCGCTGTGAGTATTCTTGCAGCCAACACTATGTTGACTTTAGGTGTTAAACCCATCGCCTCGGGCTGCGCGCAAACCTCTGAAGGATTGCGTAATGCCGATGCGTTACAGCTGATGACGTCATCATCGTTAAAATTGGCTTATCCACTCATCAATCCTTTTTCCTTCGAACCTGCGATTGCACCGCACATTGCCGCCGCCCAAGTGGGCGTGAGTTTAGCGCCTGAAGCTATCATTGAAAGTTTAGATTTAGTGGCATTTGCTCAAGCGGATTTTTGCTTGATTGAAGGCGCGGGAGGCTGGCGTTTACCCTTAGGTGATGGCAGGTATCTTTCGGAAGTCGTACAGAGATTAGAACTGCCAGTGATCCTCGTGGTTGGCATGAAACTCGGCTGCTTAAATCATGCATTGCTGACTCAAGAGGCGATATTGGCCGATGGGCTTAAGATTGCAGGCTGGGTTGCTAATCGTGTCGATCCGAACATGAGTATGTTTGAGGAGAATCTGACGAGCCTTAAAGAGATGATGACAGCACCTTTCCTCGGTTGTGTGCCATTTTTCGAGGATCCAAGTGCTGAAAACGCTGCTGACTATGTCGATATTGCGCCACTTTATCAAGGTGAGGAGAGCAATACTTAGCGACTGCATAATTGTTTAAGGCTTTCCCCTAAGCGGAACGGTTATTTTTCTTTTGATAAAAAATGAGCCTCAAATTATGTTGAGGCTTATTTCTATCAAGGCTGCTGACTAATGTTCGCAAAATCTCGCAAAATAATGCTTGCACATTGAAGCTAAGCGCCGCTATTGATTTGCTGCTTCAATGCGGTTGAGGCTTTAAAGCTGGGCTGATTGTAACCGTCGATTTCTATGGCTTCGCCCGTTTGTGGATTACGCCCTGTTTTAGCGACATGGTATCTGAGTTCAAAGGTGCCAAATTGTGGCAGGAAAATTTTCTCGCCTTCGCTCAAGGCGGCGTGGATCTGTTGCAGTATCTGCTCAACCACAGGTTTAGTGCTCGCTTGCGATGCATTGAGCTCGGCGGCAATACGTTGGATAAGTTGTGCTTTGTTCATAGAAACCTCTGAAGTCAGCTTAGGTTCAATCGAAGGGGAGTTATAACAAGCTCGTCCCGAGATTGAAAGCCATAGCAAGCTCAGTGCGGTTGATTGGTGTTTTATTGACAGGCTTGTGAAGCTTTTGGTGATTGTGTGTTGCTAAAGTAAGAACAAGTTTGTCGGATTGAGTGGTGGGCTGATTTTACTGGGCGAAGTGACTGACTTAATTTAAAGGCTTATTGAAAGGTTTAGTTAAAAACCTTAGTTAAAAGGCTTAAGCGCAAGCTGTATTGCGCTTAAGCTATGGATTGAACACTAATCAACCGTTGGATGATGAGAAATCCCTTTTAACGCTTGCCTATGAAAAGAGCGTTTCTTCCAGAGTGCGACCTTTCAGCAGCATCTTGTATTGCCATTGATGCTGATTGAAGAGGGCGAATAGGCGCATCTCAATATCATTGTTGTGCGCTTTTTCTGTATTTGTGTCGTCTAGCTGGATAATAAACACATTGCTTTGTTTTGAGCTGATGTTCACCACTCCCGCCAGTTTTGCCACTTCCGCTTGCAATGCATCGCTGTCACAGTTTTGCATGGTTAACGTCAGGTAATCGCTGTCGGTCGACGCATGCATTGACACAGCTTGGCTCAGTTGGCCTTTATCTAAATACAACACTTGATCGCACAACTTTTCGAGCTCATCGAGATTATGGGAGCTGATCATAAAGGTCGTGGTGGGTGATAAGGCTTTGACCAGTTCACGGACTTTTTTCGCATTGGCAGGATCGAGTCCCGCCGTCGGTTCATCTAATAATACTAATTCTGGCGAGCCAATCAGCGCCTGCGCAATCGATACACGTTTACTCATACCGTGGCTAAGGCTAGGCGTTTTTTGCTCGGCAACATCAATTAGATCGACCAAGGCCAACACGCGCAGTGCCTCTTGCTTTGCTTGCTCCACGTTCATTCCCTGCAGGCGAGCGAAAAATATTAACTGACTGACAATCGTCAAGTTGGGATCGAGCACTGCATCTTGGGGTAAAGCGGCAATCTTGCCTAAGAGTTTAGGGCTATTGGGGGCTTCACCGAGTAGGGTTATGGTTCCAGAGCTGGGTGATAAATAGCCGCATAACAGGCTAAAAAGCGTGGTTTTACCCGCGCCATTGGGACCGACAAGGGCAATGGGGGCACCCGCTTCAAGACTGAAACTCACATCATTCAGCGCCTTTTTGCTGCCGTAAAGCTTCGACAGCCCTTGGCATTGGATCAGACTCATAGCGAGCTCCTTTGCATATAAATTCTGCCGAGCAAGAGGGCCACAGCGGTTTGTAACAGTGGAATTGGGGCATAGACTAAGCTATTGAGTCCATTGGTATTGAGCATGTCCGACAGTTGAGCACCGGGTAATACCCACTGGAGTTGTGCTAGTAGGCTAGATTGATTCGCTAACACCACGATAGTGATGGAAATCACTGTCCATAAAATGGTGGCAAACACCATAGCTTGGCGTGCCGTGCGCGCATACAGGGACAATAAAGTCATCACAGCCGTGTAGGGCAAGATCACTATGATGAGGTTAAGACCCACCAAGGCGCCAGATGTTAACGCAGATAAAAACAGTTGGCTGTCGCGGCTGAGCGCGAGGGCGACAGTGGCGATAATCGTTAATAGGATCAGTAAACCTTGGATCAGAATTTGGCCGAGAAAACGGCCGAACAATAAGCTGTCACGGCTAGTGCGTATGGTTAAAAAGCGCAGCGTGCCGCGGGTTTTATCCGATGAGAACTGATCGGCGGCGATAAGAATACTGAACAGTGGAAACAAATACAGCGCAAAACACCAAAACACTGCCATTTCGGCCACGGGCCACTCAAAGAGCACATTGAGGGTATTGGCACCAAATAAGCTGTCGATGATATCTTTTACATTGGGCTGCAATAACATGGCCGATGCACTTTGAATGGGGTAAAGCAGAAGTACACCCCAAACTAAACCAAAGGCGACCAAGGCGATGATCCCGCGGGTATTAAATAAAAATTTGCGCAGTTCAAACATGGCGATAATAAACATGTTGTTGAAACTGCTGGGTGGATTATTGGTCATGTGCTGTCTCTATTCTTTTTTGCGCTAGGTTCAGGGGCTATGGTGCTTGGCGCGGTTAAGTTTCTCACCCTTGGGTAGACAGTGGATTGGTCCATAAGTGCCATGTTGCTCACATAGCACTTATTATCCATCGGTATTTATCAGTCATTATCTATCGCTAATTAGTTCAATGAGGCGATTAATTCATCGAGCTTTTGCGTCAGTTCGGCGACTTGTTGTTCAAGCTCTGTCACTCTGTTCACTAATTCAAGCGGCTCTGCGTCTACAGACACAGCGACATGGGCTAAGGTATGACTTGTGCTATGGGATTGACTAGCACTTTCGTGCGATGACGCTGCAGAGAATAATTCCACATAACGGGATTCACGGCGACCAGCTTCTCTGGGTAATTGTTTTAAGAAGGGCTTTTCACGGCTCATTAATTGACGGATGCAATCTTCCACGTCGATCACGTCTTTAAATTCGTGTAGTCGATTGCTGCGGGTCCGTAGTTCTCCCGGTGTTTGTGGGCCACGTAATAGCAACAAACAGACGATGGCGAGTGCGGCGGGGGACAGTTGAAGTTCGCTGAATTCGGTATTGCAGAACCTGTGTTTGTATTTAACGACGCGGCTGCCGAATCCCGACTGTTCGCTGATCAAACGTTTCCGATTTAGGGAATCAACGGCGATTTGCACTTGGGTTTCGCTGAGTTCGAGTACCGGCTCGCGGCTGGTTTTTTGATTGCAGGCTAAGGTCAATGAGTTTAGCGAGAGTGGATATTGCTCGGGGGTGGTGATTTCTTTCTCAAGCAGGCATCCGATGACTCTGGCTTCGTGTAACGTGAGTTCCATATAAGCTCCAAAGAAAAAAGCATGGCTTTGTTTATAACAGAGCCATGCTTAATATCCTAGGAGTTGTCAGTCAAACTCTGCCTTAGTGGCGGTAAACTGTACAATTTTAACGCTAAGTCCTGAATAGAGTTGATTATTCTGCTGTTTCAGTTAAACGCAGACCATCATTATCTATGCTCAGTTGGCCATTCTTAAACAAGCCACCTATGGCTTTTTTGAAGGCTTTTTTACTCATGCCAAGCTGATCGTAAATGATTTCAGCATCGGTTTTATCGGTCAGGGCTAAGAAGCCGCCAGCCTGTTTGAGTTTTATCAGGATAATGTGGGCATGCTTATCTAACTCTTGTTTACTGCCTTGTTGCAGCACAAGATCGATTTTGCCATCGCGGCGCACTTGTTTGATGAAACCTTTGAGTCTTTGGCCGAAACGCAGTTTTTGGAACACTTCGTTTTCGTAAATCACGCCCCAATGGGCATGATTAATAATGGCTTTGTAGCCTAAATCTGTGGTGCCGCCGATGTATAAATCGACCTGCTCACCGACTGTGTAGTCCGGCTCAGTCTTATCGAGGAACTTATCGATTTTTGATGAGGCCATGATGCGTTCATCGGCGCGGTTAGCGTGTACATAGACCAAGTATGAACGGCCTTCTTCGATAGGCTTATGTTGCTCACCGAAGGGCAGTAATAAATCTTTATCTAAGCCCCAGTCTAAAAAGGCGCCATAAGGGCCGGTTGCAACGGCTTTTAAATAGGCAAATTCGCCTACCTGTGCCAATGGACGGCGCGTGGTAGCAATCACGATATCTTCAGAATCTAGATACAGAAACACGTCAAGCAGATCACCGACTTGGCAGTCTTTTGGGGTGACTTTGTTTGGCAGCAGTACTTGCCCTAATTCGTGGGCGTTTAAATACACGCCAAAGCTGACTTGTTTTACAACCTCAAGTTTGCAGGTTTTACCTATCTGTACCATGGATCTCTCTGTGCATAATGGAATGTGATTCGGTTGCGATTATACACTTCGGTGCTGAAACTGCAGCATTATTGTCTTTGAGCTTTATTTTAGCGTGTGTGGGCCGTCACTCAGCGCAGGCTTGATCACGCATTGTGTCTCGGAGGAACCACTGATTTGTGGCGGGGTTTGGCGCCGTGATATTGGTTGTTTGGCTTCACTTAATATTGGCAAATGTGCATCACTTGAGTGACACACAAAAATCAGGGATATTTGCAGGGGTAAATGTCAATAAAAGTGACAAAGGTGATATAAAAAATATTGAACAGACGTGTACGACGTTTATGGGTTAACTAACTAATATTACTCTATTTAAAACCAATGGGAGGCGGGTGGTTGTTAAGCAGGTGTTTATTATATTTTAATGTAAAAGATTAAATGAGATTCTTGCTTGCATTCTGTGACATTGCGCGGTTTAATTGCGCCGTTCAACGATTCCGCTCGTTGCAGACATTACAAATATTACGTGAGTAATAAAGGTTTTATGGTTCACCAGTCATTAACCGTGTAATTGACAACATATCGATTTACATGGGGTTAAGAGGGTTTTTATTAGCTAATGCACAAGCATCCATTTTTTGCACTTTGCCTAAAAGTGTCACAATGCCAACGCTCGATTGTCGTACCATACGATGATACTGGCCTTAAGCATCTCACGTTGATCCGCATCAATTCTGGCCGCGAAGAAGCCAATAGTCCCCTGTTAAAATAATCTTGCCTAGCGATAAGCTGGTTTAGCGTTTTCGCTAGTTCAGTGTTATCGGTTTTCGTTTTCTACTTGTGTTATCGGTTTCTGAAGGTCTTAACCTCTTTCAAACGTCTTTAAGCTACTTATTAGCTTGATGTTTTAAGGATGCGACTCAGGATCTTATTTGGCTTTTTGGCGGTATTTGCGCCCTTTAGCCTGAGGATAAATGCAAGCGAGGCAAGTAAAGATAGCTTTACTGAGGTAAGGGAATAAGCTTTCCCTTCAATATGATACGATGTATTGCGCTAAGATGCGTTGTCTCTTGCGCTATTAATGAAAATCGCAGCAATGTCACTTACACTAGCGTGACGTTGCGGCATTAAGGAGAAGGTAAAATCTACCTTCGTGTATGTCAGGTAAGGTGTCCCTTTGCCTGGGTTTGTCGAACGGGCGGTTGTGCTATTAAGCCATAACCGTTTAACCCATTTTTTAATAGACGGGCTAAATAATAATGAATGATTGGTCTATTGATGATGCTCGTGCTGGGTACAATGTTACTCACTGGAGCCAAGGTTTTTATGGGATTAGCGATCAAGGTGAGGTGACTGTGTCACCGGACCCCAAAAATCCTGATTACAAGATTGGCTTAAATGAGCTAGCCAAAGACATGGTTAAGGCGGGAGTCGCTTTACCTGTACTAGTTCGTTTTCCGCAGATCCTGCACCACAGAGTGAACAGTTTGTGCCAAGCATTCGACCAAGCGATACAGAAGTACGAGTATCAGGCGGACTATTTGCTGGTTTACCCGATTAAAGTAAACCAACAGCAAACTGTGGTGGAAGAGATCCTGGCGAGTCAGGCATCAAAAGAAGTACCACAACTGGGTTTAGAAGCGGGCAGTAAGCCTGAGCTGATGGCTGTGTTAGCCATGGCGCAAAAAGCCAGTTCAGTCATTGTATGTAATGGTTATAAAGATAATGAATATATACGTTTAGCACTGATTGGTGAAAAGTTAGGCCATAAGGTTTACATCGTTTTAGAAAAACTGTCTGAACTGAAAATGGTGTTAGCTGAATCTAAACGTCTGGGCGTGACACCGCGTTTAGGTCTACGTGCACGTTTAGCGTTCCAAGGCAAAGGCAAGTGGCAGGCGAGCGGCGGTGAAAAATCTAAGTTCGGTTTATCTGCTGCGCAAATTTTGCTGGTTGTAGAGCAACTTAAGCAACACGATATGCTGGATTCGCTGCAATTGCTGCATTTCCACTTAGGTTCGCAAATCGCTAATATCCGTGATATTCGCCAAGGTGTGAGTGAAGCGGGTCGTTTCTACTGTGAATTACGTGAATTAGGCGCAAGCGTTAACTGCTTTGACGTCGGTGGTGGTTTAGCGGTGGATTACGATGGCACTCGTAGCCAAAGTAATAACTCGATGAACTATGGCCTGACCGAATACGCCAACAACATAGTTAACGTATTGACTGACATCTGTAATGAATACGAGCAACCTATGCCACGTATTATTTCAGAATCGGGTCGTTACTTAACGGCGCACCATGCTGTGCTTATCACCGATGTTATCGGTACTGAAGCTTATCAGCCTGAAGATATTCAACCGCCAGCGGAAGATTCACCACAGTTATTGCATAACATGTGGCATTCATGGTCTGAGATCAGCGGCCGCGCCGATCAACGTGCTTTGATTGAGATTTACCACGATAGCCAAAGTGACTTACAAGAAGCGCATTCGCTATTCGCTTTAGGTCAATTGACCTTAGCGGAGCGTGCGTGGGCTGAGCAAGCTAACCTGCGCGTGTGTCATGAAGTGCAAGGGCTATTGAGTGCGAAAAACCGTTATCACAGACCTATCATTGATGAACTCAATGAAAAGTTAGCCGATAAGTTCTTTGTTAACTTCTCATTATTCCAGTCATTACCGGATGCTTGGGGTATTGACCAAGTGTTCCCAGTATTGCCGTTATCGGGCCTAGATAAAGCTCCTGAACGCCGTGCTGTCATGCTCGATATCACCTGTGACTCTGACGGTATTGTCGATCAATACGTTGATGGTCAAGGGATTGAAACCACGCTGCCAGTGCCAGCATGGAGTGCGGATAGCCCATACCTGATTGGTTTCTTCCTTGTGGGTGCATACCAAGAAATCTTGGGTGATATGCATAACCTGTTTGGTGATACAAACTCAGCAGTGGTTCGCATCGAAGATAATGGTGTGACTAACATCGAATCTGTATTGGCGGGTGACACGGTTGCTGACGTATTGCGTTACGTTAACTTAGATGCGGTGGCCTTTATGCGCACTTATGAAGAGTTAGTGAATCTGCATATCGCCGAGGGTGAACGCGCACAAATTTTAGAAGAATTGCAACTAGGGCTGAAAGGCTATACCTATTTAGAAGATTTTTCTTAATTTCTAGCGTGTTAAAATAAATCAGCCTTGGGTAACCTCGGCTGATTTTTGTTTTTATAAGGACAGATTTTTCGCTTTTATTGCCGTTTTAGTCGTGTAAAATCGCGTTGTTCTAGGATCAAGTAAAGGATGAATGACGATCATGAGGTCAAAGGGGTGATGTTTTTTGAAGGTTCAGAAAAAAAACTCGAGATTATCGTGACGGCGTCTGCGCCGAATTTACGCGAACTCGATGTGAGTTTTTGGTCTGCCTTAGTCAACTGTGCCCACGCCGAGATACTGTCGCAGTTAAGTAATGCGGACTGTGATGCTTATCTGTTGAGTGAATCCAGCTTGTTTGTATGGCACGACAGATTTGTCATGCTCACCTGTGGTAACAGTACCTTAGTGGACGCCGCTTGTTATTTTATCGACGCGCTTGGCGTGCCTGCCATGGCCTTGGTGAGTTATCAGCGTAAAAACGAATACCAAGCCCATCTGCAAACCACGAGTTTTGCCGAGGATATTGGCAAACTGCGCCAACGTATCGCCGGTAAAGCCTTTCGAGTGGGTCATCTCGACAGCCATCATCACTATTTTTTCTGCTCTGACAGTGATTATCGAGCACCAAAGGATGATCAAACTAGTGAGCTGTTGATGTACCACATTCGTGGCGAATTTGCCGACTATCTTAATGGCGGCTCGCAGAGTAAAGATGAGATTTGCGCCGCACTCGAACTTAACGATTTACTCCCTGAATTTGAGATTGACGCCCATTTATTTGATCCGTCAGGCTTTTCGATGAACGGTCTCTGGGGCAAATATTATGTTACCTTGCATATTACGCCTCAAAGCGAGAATGCGTGCGCTAGCTCCTATGTGAGCTTTGAAACGAATCTGGATTTAGCGCAGTATCCGCAAGATCTATTAGCGCGTCTATTAACCTTGTTTGCTCCTGTCAGTTGGGACACAATCCGCTTTAATACCGACGACTCAACGCAGGGATTTCCTGCCCATTTATGCTTAGGGCGGTGTTCATTAACGACCGAGCAAGGTTATAACATTGGTTTTAGCCACTATCAGCAGCTTCAGGCTGAAGTGCTGATCCCTGAACTCATGTGAATTTTTGGCGTTTGCTTAAGGAAACCCTATGACAGATCTCAGTGATATCCGCCGCGAGTATGCCAAAGGCGGCTTAAGACGTGCCGACTTACCGCAAAACCCGATGGACTTGTTTGAATTGTGGATGACGCAGGCGAGGGATGCAGAGCTTAGTGATCCCACCGCCATGTGTGTGGCGACTGTAGATGAGCACGGCCAACCTTTTCAACGAATAGTATTACTTAAGCGTTTTGATGACACAGGTTTCGTATTTTTTACTAACCTTGGCAGCCGTAAAGCACAGCAAATTGCTGCTAATAATAAAGTCAGTTTGCATTTCCCTTGGCATCCTCTAGAGCGGCAAGTGTCGGTGCTCGGTGAAGCGCAGGCGCTGTCCACCGCTGAAGTGCTTAAATACTTTATTACCCGTCCTAAGGACAGCCAAATTGCGGCTTGGGTATCACAGCAATCGAGTAAACTCAGTGCCAGACAAGTACTTGAAGGCAAATTCTTCGAAATGAAGGCTAAGTTCGCCAAGGGCGATGTGCCCTTGCCCAGTTTTTGGGGGGGTTACTTAGTGAGACCTTCGAGTATCGAATTTTGGCAGGGTGGAGAACATAGGCTGCATGATCGTTTTATGTATACTCGCCATGATGCAGAGTGGGAAATCGATCGTTTAGCGCCTTAGTACGGCGTATAGCTCGGCATAAAATTGAGCTCGTGAACCTAACAACAGAGTTAAAAGACATTGAGTGATTATAAAATTTGGGTTGATGCGGATGCATGCCCTAATCCTATCAAAGAAATCCTGTTTCGAGCGGCGGAGCGCAAAGCCCTGCCGCTGGTGCTGGTGGCTAATCAAATGATCCGCGTACCGCCATCTCCCTATATCAGCCAAATTCGAGTTGGTGCGGGATTTGATGTGGCCGATCAATATATTGTCGATCATGTTGAACCGACGCATTTAGTGATCACCGCGGATATTCCCTTAGCGGCTTTAATCATTGAAAAGGGCGCCTTGGCGCTCAATCCCCGTGGCGAGCTTTATACCGTCGATAACATAAAACAAAAGCTGACGATGCGCGATTTTATGGAGGATTTGCGCGGTTCTGGCGTGCACACTGGCGGGCCTGATTCGTTTTCTCAAGCAGATAAACAGGCTTTTGCCAATAGCTTAGATAAATGGTTAGTGCGCGTATGAATCATAGTTTACTGGTCGCTAATGGATAAACAGAGTATCTTTAGCTTAAGTTAGGTGATGTTGATCACGTTTAACTGGGCAGGATTTTAGCCTGTTGCGGATGTCGATTTTCTTTACGGCATGGCTTTAAACTCACTCTTTAAGGACGGATACGATGAAAAAATGGATGGGAATTGTCGCCTTATCTGCTATGGCCAGTTTTAGCTGTGCCGCGCAATGGCAAGTGATGGAACAAGATTCGCGAGTCAGTTTTATTTCGGTAAAGAAAGGTGATATAGGTGAAGTCCATCACTTTAAACAACTCAAAGGTACGCTAAAAGATAACGGTCAATTTGAATTAACAATTCCACTAATCGGTGTGGCAACGGGTATTGATGTCCGCGATGAGCGGATGCAAAATTTGTTATTTGAAGCGTCTTTGTATCCAGAGCTGAAACTGTCATCACAAGTAGACCCTAAGATACTAAAAAATCTTGGCGTCGGTGAGAGTAAAGTTTTTGATATTGATGGAAAAATTGCGTTACACGGCAAATCGCAAACTAAGGCTTTTTCGGTGATTATCACTAAAGTTTCTGATAACAAACTTTTAGTGAACAGTTTTCAACCGGTAATTGTTAATGCCAATGAGTTTGATCTTGTGGCTGGGATTGATAAATTACGTGAAATTGCGGGTTTATCGAGTATTAGTCAAGCTGTTCCTGTGTCATTTGTACTAACCTTAACTCAGTAACTTCAATAAGATTGGTATAGATCAATACGTCTGTTATCGAAGATAGGCTAGAGTTAAATAAGTGGCGTATGCTAGATCTTGATAAGAAGCCGAGCTTTTGGCTTCTTTGATATTTTCTGATGTGCTATTAGTAGCATCACAATAGATATTAAGTTAATGAGTTTAAAGGGTAAAAAATGGTCACAGATAAAGATGGTTACATGCATTTGGTCCAGTATTTAACTGAACATCTTGGCTTATTTGAAACACCAAGTTCAGAGGTAGTTTCAGACGATACTGTGATGGAATTATTTGAAGAGCAATTGTCGGCACAGATCATTATGGTGTGTGGCCAAAATCCATCGTTGTCTTTTACGCAACGTAATGTGATTATCCGTGAAGTGGATGCAATTGTGTATGATTTAGAAGAGATTTTAGCTTCAGTTGCCAACCATAAAGCGACTCCCGCACAGACTTTATTTATTACCGAGTTTTCTAGTTTGATTAAGAATTTGTTCGATCAAGAAATCGCTAAACTTCAAGTGAGTGCTTAGTCAGAATAGCAATTAGATTATTTATTAATGCATGATTTTAGGTAAGTCATGACTAATACTATTTTTTAGCAGCGTAAATCACCATCGTTTGAGTACCATGTGTTTCCTCACACTTATTGTTAACCTCGAGCAGTAGCAGCCTTGAGTGTGAGGTAAATATCTTCTCTTTGCTTCACCTCATGTTATTTCGTATGGTCACCATTTTTCATCGAGTTCTGCGACTAAGTTTTGTTGCTGGGTTATGCGAGTCATCGCTGTGGATTAGCTCCTTTTAGTGTTATTTGCATTGCTGATGTGTATGTATTAAATGGTGTTAGCTTAAAATAAAAAGCCCATCTTTCCCGCATTTATGTCATTGTCTGTGTATCTTTAGTGTATGAGCTTTAACTATTTTTCCCTTCATGTATTGATAAGGAGTGTTCAATGCTAACGATTTCTTCGGGTCATGCTGATGATATATTGGCTGTGGTCGCATCTGGCCGTGTTAACCATGGGGATGTTGAAGGCTATTTGGTTCCCGCCATAGAAGCCAAGCTGCAAGACCACGCCAGTATTCGCCTTTGGTACGAGTTTTCCCCTGAATTTGAAGGTATATCCGTTGGGGCCCTGTGGGATGATGCGGTCTTAGGTTTATTTCATTTAAGTGATTTTTCAAGGGTCGTGATGATTGCCAATGCCACTCAAACAAATGCTATGGTTAATGCGCTAGCCTGCATGCTGCCATGTCCGGTAAAGGTATTTACCGCCGATGAACATAGCCAAGCCAAGGCATGGTTAGATCAATAACGCACCTTTATTTATTACGGTTCTAAATCTGTACTCAGTGGCCAACGACATTGAATGTGTGTGCCTTGGTTCAAGTGGCTACTTATGCTAAGGCTGCCATTGAGATCATTTTTAAGCCACAGATTTATACAGGTCAGCGTTCCAAGGCAGAGTTCTTGCGCTAGTTCTTGCCGTAACTGTGCGAGTTGCGGCTCTGTCATACCTATCCCATTATCGATAATACTGATGTGTAACTCTTCGCTCGACTTGTCGATATTAATGGTTATTTCACGCTGTTCATTGTGAGCTTTAAATGCATGATTCAACGTGTTGGTGATTAGACGATAAAACAGCTGCAAATATTGCCATGAAGGGCCATCAATAATGATGTTTTCTTCGCAATTTAACGCTATTTCCACATTTGTTTTAGCTAATTGTACCTTTAGCAACCCTAAGAGATGGCGCATAAATTGTGCGAGATGCAGTGGCCGAATGTCATTTTGATGATTCGTTAATAACTGGGCAATATGTCGCAATTTATCTGCCTGAGTCACCATGATTTCGGTGATCTGATTTTGGTCGTTAGCATTATCTATTGGCTGAAGTTGGCACACTTTGGCGAGTAGCTGATCTTGCTCATGCATAATTTGCGTCATCATTTCAGCTAGAAAATTTTGCATTAGCTGTTGGCTTTGTTCACGACTGAGATTGAGTTGATGATGCTTCTCAAGTAATTGGGTTGATTTGTCTTGGAGCAGATGGAGTTCATGGTTATGTTGATTACTGAGGCGAACTTGTTCTTGTAGGTGATTAAGCGCCTCGACTTGCCCTAAAAGTAACTTTTCTTGTTCTTGCTCTTTAATTTTTTGTAAGGTGATATCAAAGGCAATAGCACCGACTGCAATAACGGTATCGTCATCATCTTTGATCTTAAATTTAGTCACGATATAAATAAGATTGCCTAGGGGCGATGGAATAGCTTCTTCGAAGTTTATGGCTTCATGATTATGCAGAACGCGTCGATCATTTTGTTGATACTCGTGGGCAAATTGGCTGGGAAATATCTCAAAATCAGAAGTGCCAATAATGCGTCTGCGTTCTATACCTAAGATTTCACAATATTTGTCATTGACGAGAATATATTTACCGTGAAGATCTTTGATATAGATGAGATTTTGAGAAAATTTAAGTAAAGCCCTCAATTGTTCTTTATGGCGCTTTAACTCCAGTTGAAACAGGTTTTGGCTCTGCAATTGCTGTTCTAGTGCCAGGTTACTCGCATCTAAGCTCGCCATTGCCACTTCAAGTTGTCGAGTACGCGACAGGAATGTTTTTGCCAATAAACCAATTTCGTCATGGCTGTTATTGGCTTTGAGTTCGATAGAGGCGGAATCATTACGTTTTAAGGCTTGGACGATTTCAATAATGGGGGTAATAAATAGTCGGTGCTGGAGTAAGAATAATAGAATTAAGCCTAATAGTTGAATACAGACTAAATAAACGCCGACCTTTTCGATTAAATGTTTAGCGGTATCCTGCAGCGGTGAAATTGGGGTGACGACAAGTACCTTCCAATAGGTATTTGGCATGAGAAATACCGAAACGAGAGATGCCGTTTTAAGGATTGGATCATGGGTCAAAGTTACCGACGTCAGTAATTTCGGGGCAGTAAAATGATTTAAGGCATTGTTATTTACGATGGCCGCTAACATGTCACGCTCATTTTGATGACTTAGTCTCGTTAGATGCTGCATCTGTTCTTGGGTAAAAACGCGCTCGGCAATCGCCGCTTCTATAAAGGCTTTATCTGCACTCTGCAATGCGACTTCGACGGGGCTGAAATCTGGCTGTTGGCTGGCGAGATGATTGAAGGTGACGAAAGAATGATTGGTATTGGTTTGATGCTTAAGATCGTTATTGGCATCTGGATAGGCGAGTACTTGGTTTTGATGATCTAAGGCTATGACATAGCCTCTGACATTAATCATAGTATTGCGTAATAGCACATTGAGCTTTTCTAAACTGATATCCACAGTGGCGGCACCAATAAACTGATGGTCCATCCACATAGCGCCTGAGGCTGTGATCATTGACTCATGGGTTGTCGGATCGAAATAAGATTTTGACCAGAAAATTTTACCAGCAGGAAAATAGCGCGTCGGCCGATACCATTCTTCGGTGTGGTAGCTTGGGAACGTGTCTTTGTTATAGGAATCAATGGCGACTAATTCATCGTTTACATTGTGTGCCCAAAACAGGCTATCTCGAAATTTTTGCTGATTAAACGCGCCGGGTTCCGGCCAGACGCCGCCGCCAGAAATGATGCGTTGTTGACTATCGAGTTTCAGCAACGTGGGAATAGTTTTCACCAGTTGCTCATGATCATAGCGGTAAAGTTTGGCAATACTGGAAATAGAGTCGACTACGGTTTCAACCTGTGAAGTCATTTCTTGCAGTTTGGCGATAATCAACTGGCCATAGTTTTGGTTTAACACGGCTTGCTGATCAAGAACTTGTTGGCGTTGAATGCTCAGCATCACCCAAGCTGTACTACAAATCAAAATAGCGGCAATGACGAGCTGAATAAGGCTAAATTTGAATGGCAAACTGTTTTGCCATTGGGTTAATGGCGTGTGTGGCTCAGATGTCGAACTTTTTCCCATAATCCCCAGTTTCCAAATCACCACTTTTCATTGAGCCAGTGTAGCGCTTTCTCACTGTTTTGCTATTGGCATATGTTTAAGTTGCGAGGATTGAATAGGATAAGTGGAATATAATCGTCAATAAAAAGGCAGGTTTTATGCCTGCCTTATCTCAAACTCGTTATTTATAAAGAGATGGTTTATTTGAACCACTTAGGACAGGCACAATAAAGAGTAACCAAGCGACTAAGAAGCCACTGAAGGCCACGACCATCCATTCGGGCATCGTTACACCCATAAAGACCCAAGGTACATCAGTACACATGCCAGTAGGCATCATAACGGCAGGGAACCATTCGTGTAATGGCATCCAAGCTGGAAATTCAGGTAAGAATGAGCAGGTTGAAAAAGGGGATGGGTTGGCTTGCATATCTACGAGCGATAAGGCTAGTTTTAATCCCCAAGTTGCACTGATGGCCCAGAGCACGGCAGCTAAGATCCTGACGATTCGATATTTGGGTGCTGTCATGCCAATGAGGCCTGCTGCCAATAAACCAAAAATAGCGAGTCTTTGGTAAATACACATGACACAGGGTTCCAGTTTCATGACATATTGAAAATACAGGGCGGCTGCTTCTAACCCAAGGGCTGTGCCTGCGAGAATAAACCAAGATGAACGGGAATGGGCAAAGCGAGTCATTACAGTCAAAGTGAGCTCCATATCAACAAAAAACGCCCTCAGACATGGGGCGTTTTTTGGACTCTACTTATTAAATAAAGTTCAGTCAATAAAGAAGATTAATGTCCAGTCATCGGCTCTAAAACTTCACTAGCGCTGTGATGGATGATTATCTGGGAATCATAGAAATATTGGGTGGCTTGTTCTAAGAAACCCGTTTGAATCGCCATGACACCTACAATAGACAGCACGATAGTGTAAGGCAATGCCATCCATACCATTCTGCCATAGGATAAGCGGATAAGTGGTGCTAGGGCAGAGGTTAGTAGGAACAAGAACGCCGCTTGACCATTGGGTGTGGCAACCGAAGGTAAGTTAGTTCCAGTATTAATCGCAACGGCCAGCAAGTCGAATTGATCACGGCTGATTTGACCGTTAATCAATGCCGCTTTCACTTCGTTAATGTACACTGTGCCGACGAACACGTTATCACTCACCATAGACAGCAATCCGTTGGCGATATAGAAAATCACCAACTGAGTATTGCCTTGATAACTCAGTGCCCATTGGATCACTGGTGCGAATAAGTGCTGGTCGATAATTACGCCAACAACCGCAAAGAAGACAGCTAATAACGCGGTAAAAGGCAGTGCTTCTTCGAAAGCTTTACCGAGGGCATGCTCATCGGTAACGCCGTTAAAGGCTGTGGTTAAAATAATCACAGAAAGACCAATTAGGCCCACAGAAGCCAAGTGTAATGCAAGTCCTGCGATCAACCAGACACCCACTAAGGCTTGGACGATTAACT
Source organism: Shewanella sp. SM69 (assembly GCF_025653985.1). Taxonomy (NCBI): domain Bacteria; kingdom Pseudomonadati; phylum Pseudomonadota; class Gammaproteobacteria; order Alteromonadales; family Shewanellaceae; genus Shewanella; species Shewanella sp. SM69. Next base: position 279,831 of record NZ_JAKKRV010000001.1, on the reverse strand, counting down.
TCATGTTGTCTTTATTGGTACGGCGCGCATCTTCATGGGCGGCATATTCACATAAGATCCGATGAACGGCCGTTGGCAACTTAGCGCCATAACCAAAAATGCCAAATTTTTCAACTAAGTAACAAGTTAAGATACCCGAGATTAATACAGGAACAGTAACGGGTGACATACGCACGGCGAATTCACCAAATTGCCAATTTGCTTGCGCGGCGATAATAAGGTTTTGTGGTTCACCGACCATAGTACACACGCCGCCCAGCGCAGTACCCACACCCGCATGCATTAACAGATTACGTAGGAAACCACGGAATGCACTGAGTTCTTCTTCATTTAACTGATCTTCACCATCATCATTTTTACCTTCAGAGGTATGATCGTGATCGGCGCCGAAATCTTTTCCAGAAGCGACCTTGTGGTAAATAGAATAGAAACCCACAGCGACCGCGATAATGACGGCAATAACCGTTAACGCATCTAAGAAGGCTGATAAAAAGGCTGAAGCCAAACAAAACATTAATGACACTAAAATTTTAGAGCGCACTTTAGTAATGATTTTTGTGAAGCCAAATAGCAGCAATTGCTTCATGAAATATATACCAGCGACCATAAACACCAAGAGTAATAATACTTCGAGGTTGGCTTCTATTTCATGTAAGACTTGGCTTGCCGATGTCATTCCGATCGCGACGGCTTCAATTGCCAATAATCCGCCAGGCTGTAATGGATAGCATTTTAATGCCATTGCTAAGGTAAAAATAAATTCTAGAACCAATACCCAACCAGCCACAAAGGGGTCGACATAGAAAAAGAGTATTGGATTGATAATTAAAAATGACAGTATTGCGGTTTTGTACCACTTAGGAGAATTTCCTAAGAAGTTCCCAATAAACGCCTGACTCATTGTCGCCGGCATGGCAGCCTCTCTTCTAATTATGTTAAAAATTGCACGTGATTATTATCAATACCTGCGTTAGTTAAATGAGTCTAGCCTAAAGAGAAAGCTAATGTAATGAGTTACTGATACCGACATTTCAAAAAGCGGAGCTAAGCGGCAAAATTGGCCCATCCTGTATTGACCTTGGTCGTTTTTTTGAACGATTCTGTGACATTTACACGGCGATAACACAGTGATTTTAAGTGAATGGTTTCCATTTTTTACCGCTCTGGTATGATCAGTGACCATTACGACGCACAACAACTGGATAAGTGGGCTGATGATTATCAATGCCAAAGGACCTGCAAGTTTTGCAGAGAAGTATATTGTGAGATCAATTTGGGAAAACAAATTTCCTCCAGGGTCCATTTTACCGGCTGAACGTGAGCTTTCAGAATTGATTGGTGTGACTCGCACCACTCTGCGTGAGGTGCTACAGCGCTTGGCGCGTGACGGTTGGTTGAAAATTCAGCATGGCAAACCAACACGGGTTAACAACTTTTGGGAAACTTCAGGCTTAAATATCCTTGAGACTATTGCTGATTTGAATCCCGAGGGTTTTCCGGTATTGGTTGACCAACTCTTGTCAGCTAGAACGAACGTCAGTGCTATCTATTTTCGTGGTGCTTTGCGTTATAACCCGGATACCGCTGTGGAGGTACTTGCAAAGATTCACCAGCTTGAAGATACGGCTGAATCCTATGCTGAATTTGACTACTTACTGCATCACACCTTAGCGTTTTCGTCTGGAAATCCACTTTACGTTTTGATATTAAACGGATTTAAAGGTTTGTATAGTCGAGTTGGTCGTTATTACTTTACCAGCTCAGATGCGCGTTTATTAGCATTGAACTTTTACAAAGAATTAGAACTGTTGGCTCAGGCGAAAAATTACCTCGATGTCTCTGCGCTAATGCGTACCTATGGCATGAATAGCGGTAAGATGTGGTTACAATTACGCGAAGATATGCCAGCTTCTATTGCTCAAGATCATTAATCTCTGTGAGTGATATTGCGTTAAGATAGCGCTAAATAAACAAAAAGGCCGTTTCAATTGGAAACGGCCTTTTTATTGTGCTTATTATTCTGGTTTATTGGCTTCAGGGCAGGATGCTAAGACGCTAATACTCGCATCTGCATTTTTTTGCTCTAAGGTGACAGTGAAACCCCATAATCGATGTAAATGCTTTAATACTTCTTTATGGCTATTGGCTAAGGGAATATCGTTATTTGGCACATAATGTAAGGTTAAGGATCGATCACCGTTGATTTCCACATTATGTACTTGGATATTTGGCTCAATATTAGACAGGTTATATTGTTGTGATAGTAACTGGCGAATATCTTGATAGCCCCGTTCATCGTGGATCGCGGATACCGAAAGATAATTGCGTTTCTCATCATCATGGATACCAAACAATTTAAATTGGCGGATAACTTTAGGTGAGAGATATTGGCTAATAAAACTTTCATCTTTAAAGTTTTGCATCGCAAAGTGTAAGGTTTCAATCCAATCGCTGCCAGCAATGTCGGGAAACCAAGCTTTATCTTCATCGGTTGGATTTTCACAAATACGCCGAATATCGGTGAACATGGCAAAACCTAAGGCGTATGGGTTGATGCCACTGTAATAACGACTGTTGTAATCGGGTTGGGCCACAACGCCTGTATGACTTTGCAAAAACTCGATCATGAAGCGGTCAGTGACCACGCCATCGTCGTACAAGTGATTCAAGATAGTGTAATGCCAGAAGGTTGCCCAGCCTTCATTCATGACTTGAGTTTGTTTTTGCGGATAAAAATATTGCGCCATTTTACGCACAATACGGATTATTTCCCTTTGCCATGGTTCAAGCAAAGGAGCGTTTTTTTCGATAAAATATAAAATATTTTCCTGCGGTTCGGCGGGGAAACGACGTTTTTTAGATTGAGACTGCTCATGTTGATGGGTCGGAATGGTGCGCCATAAATCATTTACTTGGCTTTGAAGGTAAGCCTCGCGATCCTTTTGTCTTGCTTGTTCTTCCCTGAATGAGATTTCAGAGGGACGTTTATAACGATCGACACCATAGTTCATTAGCGCATGACAGGAGTCTATGACGCTTTCGACTTGTTCTACACCGTATTTTTGCTCGCAGTCACTGATGTAGTTTTTAGCAAAGACAAGGTAGTCAATAATCGAGCTCGCATCTGTCCATGTCTTAAATAAGTAATTGTTTTTAAAAAAGCTGTTATGTCCGAAACAGGCGTGAGCTATCACCAGCGCCTGCATTGTGATGGTGTTTTCTTCCATTAAGTAAGCGATACAGGGGTTAGAGTTAATTACAATTTCATAGGCGAGCCCCATTTGGCCACGTTTGTAACCTTGCTCGGTTTCGATAAAACGTTTGCCGAAAGACCAATGGGTGTAACCTATGGGCATGCCTATGCCAGCATAAGCATCCATCATCTGTTCAGCAGTGATGACTTCAATTTGATTTGGGTAAGTGCTGAGTTTATAGAGCGCTGCCACCCGCTCAATTTCCTTGAGGTAGTCTTGCAGTAGCTCGAAGCTCCAGTCGGGACCATCGCTCAGTGGTGTCCAAGATGTTGATTTAGTTATCCCCATAGTGCCCCCTTAAACCGCTTGTTTCTTGAATAGCTCCCTAAAGACAGGGTAAATATCTTCGGCTTGACGTATATGCTGCACGGCGATGTTGTCGTAATGCTGTTGCAGGGATTCATATTCGCGCCACAGGGTTTGATGGGCGCGATTGGTGATTTCGATATAGCTGTAGTAGCGCACGAGTGGCAATATTTTTTGTTCTAACAATTGCCTACAGGTAGGTGAATCGTCAGCCCAGTTATCACCGTCGGATGCTTGGGCTGCGTAAATATTCCACTCATCGGCGGGGTAGCGGGCTTGTTGAATTTCATGCATTAATTTCAATGCACTGGACACTATGGTGCCGCCTGTTTCTTGCGAGTAAAAGAACTCGTGTTCATCGACTTCTTTGGCTTGGGTATGGTGGCGAATGTAAACCACTTCTAAATTTTTATAGGTACGGGTGAGGAACAGATACAGCAAGATATAGAAGCGTTTTGCCATATCTTTAGTTGCCTGATCCATAGAACCAGACACATCCATTAAACAGAACATCACAGCTTGACTAGAAGGGATTTCCCTTTTGGAATAGTTATTAAAGCGCAGATCGAAAGTATCGATAAACGGCACTCTAGCAATCTTTCGTTTTAACTCCTCAATTTGAGCTTTTAAATCCAAAATCAACTCTGCCTTAGTACCTGGAATATTTTCCAGTTCAGCAAGCTCTTGTTCTAACTCTTTTAATAGTTTCTTTTTACTGGCCGACATCGCAATGCGACGAGCAAGGGATGAACGTAATGAACGGACAATATTGATGTTAGCGGGGACGCCATCATTGGTGAACCCAGCACGGTAGATTTGGTATTCCACCAGTTTATTGAGGCGATTTTTTTGTAGATTGGGGAGTTCTAAGTCCTCAAACAATAACTCTAGATACTCGTCTTTAGAGATTTCGAACACAAAGTCATCGTCGCCTTCACCCGAGTTTGAGGCCTCACCTTTGCCCGAACCGCCGCCTGAACCACCAGGTGGTCGGTCAATTTTATCGCCACGGGTAAATTGGTCATTACCGGGATGCACTCTATCCCTGACACCGCCTTTGCCTTGGTGAAACATAGGTTCACTGATATCCCGTGTTGGGATACTGATTTTTTCGCCTTTATCTACATCCGTTACGCTGCGACGAGTCACTGCATCGCTGACGGCTTTTTTAATTTGTTGCTTATATCTATTGATAAAGCGTTGGCGGTTGACTGTGCTTTTTCCTTTCGCATTCAACCGTCTATCGATAAAGTTCGCCATACGCACCTCCCAAAACCCAGCGAAGGCTTTGGCAACACCAAAGCCCTGTACTTAGTTAGCGCAAGTTTAAGAAGATTTACGAACTCGTAAATACCACTCAGACAAGAGTCGGACTTGTTTTTTGGTATAGCCTTTCTCCATCATGCGATTGACGAAATCATCGTGTTTGCGTTGATCGTCGTTCGACGTTTTGGCGTTAAAGGAAATAACAGGCAGTAAATCTTCTGTGTTGGAGAACATTTTCTTCTCGATCACAGTGCGAAGTTTCTCGTAGCTGGTCCATAGCGGATTGTTACCCTCATGGTTCGCGCGGGCGCGCAGCACAAAGTTAACGATTTCATTACGGAAATCTTTAGGATTGCTGATCCCCGCGGGCTTCTCAATCTTCTCAAGTTCAGCATTGAGGGCGGCGCGGTCGAATAGCTGACCTGTTTCTGGGTCGCGGTATTCTTGATCTTGGATCCAAAAATCGGCGTAAGTGACATAGCGGTCGAAGATATTTTGGCCGTATTCAGAGTAAGACTCTAAGTAAGCGGTTTGAATTTCTTTACCGATAAACTCCACATATTTAGGGATCAAATAACCTTTTAGGAATTCAAGATAACGTTCGGCGGTATCACCGGGGAACTGTTCTTGTTCAATTTGTCGTTCGAGGACATAGAATAAATGTACTGGGTTGGCTGCGATCTCTGAATGGTCGAAGTTAAATACCCGCGACAAAATCTTAAAGGCAAAACGGGTGGATAGTCCATTCATGCCTTCATCGACACCTGCGTAATCACGGTATTCTTGGTAAGACTTAGCCTTAGGATCGGTATCTTTGAGGCTTTCACCGTCATATACCCGCATCTTAGAGTAGATGGAGGAGTTTTCAGGCGGCTTGATGCGTGACAACACACTAAATTGCGCTAAGGTTTCTAAGGTGCCGGGAGCGCAGGGCGCTTTCGATAACTCAGAGTTGATTAGCAATTTTTGATAGATTTGCAGCTCCTCTGAGACCCGTAAACAGTAGGGCACTTTGACTATGTAAACACGGTCGAGGAAGGCTTCGTTGTTTTTGTTATTTTTGAAGGTTGACCATTCGGACTCGTTTGAGTGAGCCAGAATAATCCCGCTATAGGGCAAGGCCGATAAGCCTTCTGTGCCGTTATAGTTACCTTCTTGCGTCGCAGTCAGTAGTGGATGCAGCACTTTAATTGGTGCCTTAAACATCTCGACGAATTCCATCACCCCTTGGTTTGCACGGCACAATGCGCCTGAATAGGCGTAAGCATCGGGATCATCTTGGGAGAAATGTTCGAGTTGCCGAATATCGACTTTACCGACAAGGGACGAAATATCTTGGTTGTTTTCATCACCAGGTTCAGTTTTCGCTATTGCCACTTGGTCCAGAATGGATGGAAAGACTTTTACCACGCGAAATTTGGAGATATCGCCACCAAACTCATGCAGACGTTTTACCGCCCAAGGCGACATGATAGTTTTCAGATAACGGTTGGGAATGTTGAATTCATCTTTTAACAGCTGTCCATCTTCTTCCACATCAAACAGGCAGAAGGGGTGATCGTTGACTGGGCTGCGGACTCCATTCGCGCTCAGAATGTAAATGGGCACTTTTTGCATTAGGGCTTTGAGTTTTTCGGCTAGTGATGACTTACCGCCGCCCACTGGGCCCAGTAGGTATAGAATTTGTTTGGATTCTTCTAATCCTTGAGCCGAGTGCTTTAGGTAAGCCACAATTTGCTCTATGGCGTCTTCCATGCCGAAGAAATCTTTAAATGCGGGATAGCGTGAAATAAGTCGATTCGAAAAAATACGGCTAAGTGTTGGATTTTTTGCGGTATCAATGACTTCTGCTTCACCAATTGCAAGCAGTAGTCGCTCTGATGCTGACATGTAAGCGCTGCGATCTCCCTTGCAGATGTCCAGAAACTCCTGCAAAGAATATTCTTCATCGAGTTTTTGTTCGTAGCGCTTTTGGTAATGCTCGAAAATGCCCATATAAACCCCCTGAAACGCCAGTGATGTCATGGAACGGATAACTGGCTAGCCAGCCTCCTACTCTAATCTTAGACACAAACTCACTATCTGTGTCAAAAAAATATCAAATAAAAACAATAACAAATAGTTGCAAACGCAATTATTGCACTTGTAGTTAGCGGAGGATAAATCGGTGGGATAAGGGATGGGCGGCAAACGAGGGGCATAAAAAAAGAGCCACTAGGGCTCTTTTTACTGGGATTAACCCACTGCTCATTCGGCAGTAAACTACGTTAGGTTAAATGAATTAACCTGCGAAGTTTTGGTTAACGAAGTCCCAGTTAACTAATTGCCAGAAGTGGGCAAGGTAGTCAGGACGCACGTTACGGTAATCGATGTAGTAAGCGTGTTCCCACACGTCAACTGTCATGATTGGCGTTACTGTGCTGTCAGTCAGTGGTGTCGCTGCATTGCTAGTGTTAACGATAGCAAGAGTGCCATCGGCTTTTTTCACTAACCATGTCCAAGCGCTACCGAAATTGTTTACTGCTGAATCAGTAAATTGCGCTTTGAATGCGTCGAATGAACCGAAAGCGGCATTGATTGCATCAGCAACTGGGCCTGTTGGTTCGCCGCCAGCATTAGGGGCTAAGCAGTTCCAGTAGAAAGTGTGGTTCCACACTTGAGCTGCGTTGTTAAATACGCCACCGGTAGAAGTCTTGATGATATCTTCTAAAGATTTGCCAGCGAAATCAGTTCCTTCGATTAAGCCGTTTAGCTTCACAACATAAGTGTTGTGGTGCTTGCCGTAGTGGTATTCTATGGTTTCTTGAGAAATGTGTGGTTCTAGTGCGTTCTTTGCATATGGTAATGCGGGTAATTCGAAAGCCATTAGTATCTCTCCATGGTCTTAGGTTATCGTTTCTTAAACGTGCTCACTTAGGACTATTGTACCGATAAAATTTGTGATGTGAATCATTGTTTAGCTAATTGACTAGATAGACGCCATCGAAAAATCAAATGTCGACATAACCTTACAAACTGTGGGATTTTGTTCTGCGTCTAGCTGACGTACAATAGTCGCATTGAGTCAATGTCATCCTACTTAGGAATCAAAATGGAAACAGTAGAGAAAATTAAGCAACAGATCACGGAAAACCCTATCATTGTTTATATGAAAGGTTCTCCAAAGTTGCCTAGCTGTGGCTTCTCGTCACAGGTCGCTCAGATCATGATTAACTGCGGTGAGCAGTTTGCATTCGTGGATATTCTTCAGCATCCAGACATTCGCGCAGAATTACCTAAGTTTGCTAACTGGCCGACTTTCCCACAATTGTGGATTGAAGGTGAGTTGATTGGTGGCTGTGATATCGTCGTGGACATGTTCCAAAAAGGCGAATTACAACCTTTGATTAAAGCTGCTGCCGCTAAGATCAAGACTGAGGAGTAAGAGTTAATTCTTACTTCATAAAAATATTGCTTCATAAAAAAGCCGCCGTGATTGATATCACGGCGGCTTTTTTATGGTGGTTTCTTAAGAAGCGATCAATTTTATAAAGTGGTAATTTTTCAACGACCTACTTCGAAATTGATCGTGTCTTCAAGCCGTAATTAATGAGGCGTTACATCAGACTCGTGGTGTTTATTGTGTGGCTTAGTCGCGGGTAATAGTAAGTTCATGGTAATTGCGACAATACCGCACAAGCTAATACCAGTCAGACTGAATGAACCTATGCCAAATGCCATGCCGCCGATACCAAAGACTAAGGTAACACCGACAATACTTAAATTACGTGGCTCTGATAAATCCACATGATTACGAATAAGGGTGTTGAGGCCAACTGCGGCAATGGAACCAAATAGCAAACACATGATACCGCCCATCACGGGGACGGGGATAGTTTGCATCAGCGCACCTAGTTTGCCAACGAAGGCTAAAGTGATAGCGGTAATGGCAGTCCAAGTCATGATCTTAGGATCAAAATTTCGGGTTAAGGTTACTGCACCTGTCACTTCTGAGTAAGTTGTGTTCGGTGGACCACCAAAGGCTGCGGCTGCAATTGTGGCAATCCCGTCACCCGTTAGCGTGCGATGCAGGCCGGGTTTTTTCATAAAATCTTTACCCGTGACGTTGGATATCGCCAGAATATCACCTATATGTTCTACCGCAGGGGCGATTGCCACTGGGATCATAAATGCGATGGCATACCAGTTTAATTCTGGCGCGACAAATTTAGGAATAGCAATCCAGCTTGCAGCGGTCACGACGGCAAAATCAACAATACCAAAGGCTAGGCTTAAGCTGTAACCTACTATAATACCTGCTAAAATCGGCATCACCTTGAGTAGGCCCTTTGCGAAAATCGCCACCGCGATAGTGGTGCCAAGCGATGCGAGCGAAATAAATAACGCCGTATTTGTAGCGACTAAAGTCAAGCTACCATCACCACTCTTGCCTAATGCCATATTCACCGCCACGGGGGCTAAGCCAAGACCGATAATAATGATCACGGGTCCCACTACGACTGGGGGCAATAGTTTGTGGATAAAGTCAGTGCCGCGCACTTTAACTAAAGCGCCGAGCATGACGTAGACCACGCCCGCGGCCATAATGCCGCCCATTGTGGATGGAATTCCCCAAGTTTGCACGCCATAAAGTATGGGGGCAATAAAGGCGAAGGAAGATGCGAGGAAGATAGGCACTTGGCGTTTAGTAATCAATTGGAAGAGTAGGGTACCGATACCTGCGGTAAACAATGCCACACTGGTATCGAGCCCTGTGAGTAGCGGCATTAGCACTAGGGCACCGAAGGCCACAAATAGCATTTGCGCGCCCTGTAGGGGGATAGCGAGTCGTCTCATTTATTATTCTCGTTAATTTAGGGTAAACCGCCAAATGATAACAGTTTGTTGGATTTTGAGCAGAAGAAAATCGCCTGTTTTGCTGACGTTGATCACTGTTTGGGTTTTCTGTGCTATGGCAGGCACGGAAATGGGGCTAAATTTTGGCAAGACTCGCTTAAGGCGCTAACTATGGTACAATTTGCCTCATCTGACGCTACTTCAACTACTCAAAGATGCTGAAATTCCTATTGAAGCCGAGCTTAATTGCATTTCTATATTGTCTGTTCACGATTAATAGCGTCAATGCTGTTGAGGTGAGTAAATTAGATGAGGCCAATGTGCCTGTGTCTTCGCGCGCAGTTGCTGAACGCGACAAAGCCTTAAAAAGTGCACTTGAGCAAGTCATTATCAAGAACACTGGGACGGCGCGATCCCTCGATAACAGCCTAATCCAATCTCAGCTCAGTAATCCTGATACCTTGCTGAGCCAGTATGGTTATATCGAGCAAAATGGCCAATTGCTGTTGACCGCGAGTTTTGAGCACCGCCGCATAGTGGCGTTACTGCGTCAGGCACAATTGCCTGTTTGGGGAACTCAACGCCCGCTGACCTTATTTTGGGTCGCTATGCCTGGTGATGGCGACACTATGATATTGGGTGACTCATCTGCGTTAGCCGAACGTAAGATTTTTAGCGATTTTTCCTATGCCCGCGGTATACCTGTACTCCTGCCTATCTTAGATCTTGATGAGTTGATGGGTATTAATCCTAACGATATTAAAGGGATGTTTGCCGACATCGTGGCGAGTGTATCTGGCCGCTATCAAGCTGACTTTTTGGCGCTAGTGGCAATTGATGCCGCCGGCAATCAGGTTCGTTATCGTTTAAATCTTTATACTAAGGCTACCATTGACTCTTTGACGCCACCGTTATTCAGTTATAACGGTACTGCTGAAAATTCGGCCCAAGCGATTACCGCTATGATGGCAGCGTTAGGTGAATATTATTTTACTAAGTATGCGATTGCTGATACTGGTACTCAGCTTGGTGCGAGTGTTACCTTCGTTAATATCCAAAAAATGGCGCAATTAGTTGAAGTTGAAAAATATTTGAAGCAACTCAGCGCGATTAAAAATGCCACGTTAACGCATATTCAAGGTAATACAGTGACTTTTTCGTTAGATTTATTCGGCTCAGAGACGGATTTACAACGCTTATTAAGCTTAGAGCCGCGTATTTCTGTGGTCGCACCTGTGAGTGCAGGTGAATTTAGCCCTGTCTCTAATCAAACTGGCAAACCTGTGTATGAATGGCGTTTACATTAAGATGTTATCGGCCGTGCTTAGTTAAGCACGGCATTGTTTTTATTTAATATTGAGAAGACCGAGTGCCCTTAAACTCACCTCTGCAACTCTCGTTACCTGTGCATTTGCCAGACGACGAAACCTTTAATAGTTATTACCCCGCCGCGGGTAATGATGAACTTATTCAAAAATTGAGAGCGAATGCCGAAGGGCATGGTGAAGCCGCCATCTATTTGTGGGGCCCAGTTAAATCGGGTCGAACCCATTTAATGCACGCTGCTTGCGCGCACGCTAATGAAGTGGAGCGTCGCAGCTTTTATATTCCCTTAGGCATACATGCGAGTATTTCGACCGCATTGCTTGAAGGCCTAGAACAGTTGGATTTGGTTTGTATCGATGATGTCGATGCCATCGCCGGCCACCCCGTTTGGGAAGAGGCGATTTTTGATCTCTACAATCGCGTCGCAGAAAATAAGAATTGCGCCTTAGTAGTCAGCGGCAGCTCGTCTCCTGCGGATGCTGGGTTCCTCTTGCCAGATCTTGTTTCACGTATGCAATGGGGGTTGAATTACCAACTGCAACCCATGGCAGATGATGAAAAACTTGCTGCACTGCAACGCCGCGCCGCTATGCGTGGCCTGCAATTACCGGAAGATGTCGGGCGTTTTTTACTGAACCGTATGGCGCGGGATTTGCGGACCTTGTTTGATGTATTGGATAAGTTAGATAAAGCCTCATTAGTGCATCAGCGTAAGCTCACGATTCCGTTTGCCAAAGATATGCTGCACCTTTAGATACAGCATGGTTTGTGTTCGTTCTGAAGATACAAAACCTACTGGCATTAAAGCCAAAAAAAGTAAAGCCCGTCATGTTGAATACATACGGGCTTTTGTTTATCTAAAATTTAAAACGCTATTGTTGTGGATGTTGGTGACGATCACCACTTAAGCGAAGTTCGGCTTCAAAACGAGACTCGGCATTAATTGCAGCTGCATTGCTTTGGCCTTTGAGCTGCGTATTCGCAAGCGATATTGCCAATGTTTGACGCCAGCTTTGACCTTGCACCATATTCATTGGCTCGGGTAGGCTTTCGACCAGACTGATCCCATTAAGCTCTGGCAGCATTTCATCAATCACCAACGCAGCGCGATTTTCTAGACTGTCTTGCGCAATTCGTCCCCTTTGTCCCCAGTCAATAATCAGCGAATCCGCAGTTAAAATCGCAGGTTTATTGGTGACGGCGACATCACGCAATATTTGATAGCGATAACTCATCATGGCTTCCTCAAATAACATGGCCGCGTCTTCACGGGTACTGGAATAGGCATAGAAGTCGCTGGCGATATCGGCAGAAAAGAAAGTACTGACATCCGATGCTTGATAGGTCTTTTGCACATTACTCGCCGCTGCGCCGAGGAAACTAACATTGGCAAGTCCCATCATTTCAGTACTCGTTAATGGGTAGGTTTTGCTGACTTGATCTGAAATTAGACTCTTGTTGGCATTGCGGCGGCTGTAGTCATCTAACAGTCTTGGCCCTGTGAGTGTGGCATGCACGCTGCGTGGAAAAAAGTCATTGGCATGGGCGAGTTCGTGATACAACAAGGAGGCCAGATCGGGGTTGATTTGCGCTAATGTGCGGTTTGCTCTGACGGTGATAGGCACGCCAAGGGAGGCATATTGGTTATCTTTTACATAACGCCAAGGCATCACAAAGTTAAGATCATTTCCAAAATTACTGCGGTAATCCGGCGCTTCATTAATAGTGTCGCGTTGGCTTGGCGTAAGCCATAAATCATTGGGATCGAGATAAATCGCCCCTGTGACTACCCAATAAAAAGAAGGGCGTACATCATAGCTAATCACCACGGCCGTGACGGATTGTAATAGGCGAGCAAAATCGCTGTTGGGGTCCATCTGGGCTAAGAAAGCGGCAAAGTTATCGCCCATCCAGTCGTGTGAAACCAGTACACGATTTAGAATGGTCTCACGATTTAGATCGCTTGAGGTTTGACCTATCAAAGGTAAGGTATTGATAGTGCAGCTATCATTAAGCTGATTGGAGTAAACACAGTTTGCTAGCACATTGGCGTAAGGTGAAGCCGGACGATAGGCATGGGTGCGCGCAACTGGGGTATCGAAGTATGGCGAACTGATCGCTGGCGCTGAGGTTGTTAGCACAAAGACATCATCGCTAAGCTGATTGCCATTGACGTTGGCATTCACTTTGAGGCGAGTGATTGTATCCTGGGTGACCGTTGGCGCGGTAAACAAGGGTCTAAACGGATCGCTCACATCGACCATTAAATCTGGGCCAGATGCTACACACCAAGAGATATTTGCTGCGCTTAATTCCGATTGTTGTCCGAGTCTTAAGCTCACATTATTACCTTCAACCACTTGGTGATCTTGACGGACGTTTAGCATACCCGTCGATGTGGGATCGACATTAATGCCAATTTCTCCGGTGACATCTAGATTACTGCCCGTCACATGCAAGCTAAAACGGTAGCCGCCTGCGGTGGGAGTATCAAAGGCTAATACCGGGCTGTTTTGACTGACGAGTACTATGTTAGGGCCATCGATTTGCTGCCAACGGAAGGTTAAGTCTTGGCTGTCACGATTTAGGATATTGGCAATGATAGTACTAGATTGACCCGCCACATAATTTTGCTCGGTTTGAAAGCGAATTGAGGATGACGTGGTGGTAATGAGTGGCGAAATGCTATCTGTGCAGCGTGCTAGTGAAGTGGATGGTGGCGTGACGACACTATCATCTGGTTGACTATCACCACCGCCCCCGCATGCGATGAGTAGGCCAGAGCAGGCCATAAATCCGAAAAATTTCAGTGGTATCGACATTCCCATTACACCATTCTCCCTTGTTAACTCTGCTGTGCTATTTAGACTTTTGTGGCGCCATGGGACGCTTATACTGTGAGAAACTGACTATAGCACGGGCACTTAGTTGCAAAAAGTCAGTGTAAGTATAATAAGTGTTAATTTTGTCGTGATGGGAATTGACGTCGGAACAGAGGTTAGAACTAAGGTTAAAATAGGTATTTAGACTGAGATCATAAGGGATATTTGAGCCAAGGTTTGGTCTTGTAATATAAAAAATGCCGCCATACCTAGCAAGGTGAGACGGCACTGAAAATACATTGAACGGACTATTCTTTAGATTTTTTCTTCAGGCCTAATCCCAGTTCACGACCACGTATGCGGGCATAAAATGGGAAAGCGATTAGCAGTACGCCAATCAATAATACTTCGATTAAGGCAAAAGCGAAGGCGTCATTGGTGACATAAAGCAGGGTGAGCCCATGTAACATATATAAGCACAGAATAAAACTTGCCCAAGCGTAAGTGTATGGATTACCTTGGAAAACTCCCTTTGCGGGTAGTAATAACGGCACTATCCATAAGAGGCTAAATAGCAGGGTGTATTCACCGCTAATCCCTTGGCCAACAAACCAACCGCCTAACAGCAGCACTAGCGCAAAGTAGCCTAAACGGCTAAGGATAAATAAGGTGTTGGACGTCATAAGTCTACCTAAGGGTTGAAAATAAAAGCCATTTTGGTTTAAAAATTATGGGTTAAAGAATAGTGAGCACATTCTCAGGAGGACGGCCGATGGCTGCGCTTTGATTGGCGAGCACAATTGGCCGTTCGATGAGTTTAGGTGTGTTGACCATAGCCTCAATTAACTGCAATTCTGTTAGTGATGAGTCTGCAAGTCCCAAGGCTTGATATTCTGCTTCCTTGGTGCGCATTAATTCGCGAGCACTGATGCCTAATTTAGCCAGAATGTCGCCGATGTCTTTAGCCGTAGGGGGATTTTTTAAGTATTCCACTAGGGTAATGTCGCAGCCTTGTTGCTCGAGTAAAGCTAAGGTTTCACGGCTTTTTGAACAACGTGGGTTATGGTAAATCGTCGCTTGGGTCATAGTACTAGAGGCTCAATACGGGCTGAAATAACAATGGCGCGGATAATAACAGAAAAAACCGCGCCCCGTCAGTGTGTTCGGGGCGCATAAATGGGTAATTGTCTTTAATCTATTTGTAAAAAAACTTATTACTTAAGCGCATCCATCTCTTTATCAGCCATTTTAAACTGGCGAATACGTGCTTCAATACGTGCAAGCTGTAATGGATTATTTTCGGATGCACGGTAGGCGAAGTTAAGTTGATCGATTGCGCCCTTATAATTAGCACCTAAGGCCATCAGCTCTGCGGTGGAAAAATATTCCAATGCTTGATTACCGGTTTTTTTATACACCATAGTCAACAATTGATAGGGCAGTTCATTTTGTTTATCGAGGAAAATCATATCTTCCAGCAAAGGGATTGCTTTGGGGGCTTGATCGGCTTCGATATATATATTGGCTAAGTTGGCATTGATCACTTGAGACGTTGGTTTCATTTTACGCTGGGCTTCGAGCATAGTAATCGCTTTTGCATAGTCCTTACGTTCGATCAGTAAATCAGATTTAGTGTCTATATAAAACAGGTTGTTATTATCGATTTTTAACAGTTCATCGACGATTTTTTCTGATTCATTAAACTTCTTCAATCTATATAAAGCCAGCGCTTTGCCATAAAGTGCTGCCTCTTTGAAGGTATAGGTCTGTTTGTTGAGCTGCCGATCAAACATGCTTAATACTGCTTCGTCGCTATAGCTGGAAAAACGGACTTGAATACGAGCTTTTGCTAGCTGAAAATTAAGATTATCAGGGATATAACGTTTAGGGTATTGCTCGGCACGGTTACGGGCTTCAGTGATCCGCGATTCAGGCAATGGGTGAGTTAATAACATTTGTGGTGGTGTGGTGGTAAAGCGATAACGACTGGCTAATTTACCAAAGAAATCCGCTGCAGCATTAGGATTAAAGCCTGCATCCACTAGAATTTGCATTCCGATGCGATCGGCTTCCTTTTCATGCAAACGGGTGTAGTTGATTTTCGATTGTGTCGCCATGGCTTGGGTTGTCGCAAGCGCCGCCATACCTGCTTGTGGTACTGCAATCGTTAACAAAATGGCGCCGAGTAAACCGGCAATTGTTGCAGGATTACTTTTTTGCTGTGCTTCAAGGGATCGGGCAAGGTGACGTTGAGTAACGTGAGTCACTTCGTGGCCTAATACTGAAGCCAGTTCGCTTTCATTGTCGGCATTGAGAAATAAGCCTGTGTGTACGGCAACATGGCCGCCAAAGAAGGCGAAGGCGTTGATTTCATCATTTTGTAATAGGAAAAAATAAAACGGCGTTTTTACGCCTGTGGCATGGGCGACCAGTTTATTGCCAAGCTCGGTAAGATATTGACTCAACACGGGGTCATTTAGCATAGGTGCCGATGAGCGAATGATGCGCATATAAGCATCACCGTAAACCATTTCTTTTTCAAGGCTGAAGGTGTTAACTGCGGCTGTACCTAAATCCGGTAAGTCATTGTTGGCAAAGCTTTTGGCGGCGAAGGTTAGCAGCATCAAGGAGAGTGCGCCTGCAACAAAAGGTTTTAATCGAGTCAAAAAAGTCAAGTTACGCAAGCGGATCCTTTTATTTCTAATTATCTCAACTAAAGGCAGATACTGCACTTAGCTTGTAGTTTGAGGTGCAACTTAGGATAATGGCCCAAGTTCGTCTATAGCAAGTTCATTATGATTTTTATTGATTTAACGCTCTTTCGTTGTCCAGTACCCTTAGTGAAAGTGAAGCTTGCATTGAAGCCAATGCGAGAGGGTGAGCAGTTGCATATCTTACTCTCAGACTCTGGTTCGCGGCGAGATGTTCCCCAATATTTAAAAAAACAAGGGCATGTCGTGCAAGAGTTGCGTAATGATGCAAGTCTGTTAGCCTTGATGGTCACCAAAGTTGATCTATCTCAGGGATAAATTGAGGATTTTTATGTTTAAATCCTCTTAGACTAACATCAAGCGCCTAATTCTGAGCCAGAGTGCCGCTCAGGCTAGGTTATTTACTCTTGTCAGTATTTTTTTGATTTAGCTGACATGTAGAAGCGAAAGTCTAACTGAGTAAAGTCTCGAATAACATCATGATAAATAAACTTTCCTGAGCGTTTGGGAAGCCTTGCCAACCATCACTATTGGAATGATCCATGTTTACTGTTTTTTCTCGTTGGTATCAAGAGCGCTTTAGTGATCCACAAGCTGTGACCTTAATGGCTATTCTTGTCGGGCTTGCGCTAGTGATTTATTTTGCGGCAGGTCTACTTGCTCCGCTGTTGGTCGCTCTTGTGTTGGCATTTCTATTGGAATGGCCTGTGGCGCAAATGCTTAAATTGGGGATTAATCGCACCGCTGGTGCGTCCTTGGTTATTGTGTTGTTTTTGGGAATCGTGGTTTTACTGACATTTGGCTTAATTCCGAGTGTGTGGCGTCAAGGTGTTAGCTTAATTGCCGACTTGCCTAGCATGATAGATAAAGGCTTGCTGACAATACAAACACTGATCAATCAATATCCACGATTTATCAATCCAGAGCAGTTAGATCTGATGGTTGGTGAGCTTAAAAAACTGCTCGATACTCAACATGTGTTGGATATTGCTAAGCAATTAATCGGTTATTCAGCTTCTTTACTCGTCTTGATGGTGTACGCGATTTTAGTGCCCTTACTGGTGTTTTTCTTTTTAAAAGATAAAGATCAACTGATTAGCGGCAGTAAGCGATTTTTTCCCACAAATCGCCAGCTAGCGCGTAAAGTGTGGTTTGAAATGCACCAACAGATTTTTAATTACATTCGTGGCAAAGTGATCGAAATCGTGGTTGTTGGTGTCGCAACTTATATTTTGTTTGCCTTGATGGGACTGCGATATTCGGTGTTGCTCGGTGTGTTAACTGGGTTATCGGTATTGATCCCTTATGTCGGTGCAACCTTAGTTACATTACCTATCACCCTAGTGGCATTTTTTCAGTGGGGTTTTAGTTCTGAATTTGGCTATTTAATGTTGGGTTACGGTATTATTCAGGCGCTCGACGGTAATTTACTCGTGCCTATTTTATTCTCCGATGCGGTGGATTTGCATCCGGTGATCATCATAGCGGCCGTTTTAGTCTTTGGCGGTTTATGGGGTGTATGGGGAGTATTCTTTGCCATTCCATTGGCATCGTTGGTCAAAGCCGTGATTAACGCTTGGCCTAAAACAGAGCTTGAGGCTGACAATAAACTTGATGCGAGTTGATGCTTACCTGTCTAACCGCCATTTGTATTATTGGTTATAGTGGGCGAGTTAACCGTTATCGCTAATTCCTTCTGGCATTTGAATTAAGTGCCAGAGGCGTTTGGGTTGAATGTTGTGCCTTCACAATTTAAAGCATCCTCGTCTAGTACTCTGTACCCATTCACTTATTGTCATTCCTTTTTATTATCACTTTGTCTTAAGTATCACCATGAATCGAGCTTTTAGTTTTAGATTAAGGGGGATTTATTCTGTCGCTTGCCAGTTTAGGGATTTACATTATGTAGCCTCTAGGTTAGGTAGATGTAAAACTCTTATATAAGCATGTGGTTACATGATGCAGCGCACATTTTACCCTTGAGTATGTTGATAAAGTTGTGTCGCTTAGTTTGGGTTTGCTTATTCGTTCATCCTTAGCTAAGTTATATCGAGTCGTGCTATTTATTTTGGTTGAGAGATGGAAGTCACCCTGACAAGAATTTCCACTGACAATCGCCATTGGAGGATACTATTGTGAGCAAAAAACTATTAAGTGCGCTTTTCGGGGCAAGTCTTGCAGCGTTAGCGCTGTCGCCAACCGCATTTGCTGCAGATCAAAAATTGTCTGATTTCCATGCTGAGTCAGGTGGATGCGAAAGCTGTCATAAAGATGGTACGCCTTCTGCGGATGGTGCCTTTGAATTTGCACAGTGCCAAAGTTGTCATGGTACCTATGCTGAAATGGACGCTGTGCATAAACCACATGACGGTAATTTAGTCTGTGCAGATTGTCATGCGGTACATGATATGAATGTCGGTCAAAAACCTACCTGTGAAAGCTGCCATGATGATGGTCGTACCCCAGCAACTGTTCTGAAAAAATAATCAAACATATTAGAAACGTTGGCGTGAGCCTTCAAATCTAAATAAATAACGCCAGCAAATGCTGGCGTTATTTTTATGACTAAAGTCACTCATTACTCATCTTTGGGTTGGCCTTGGATGATTTTTTTACCCGAAAACATGGCTGAAATAATCCCTGGTTGACGTTTTACTTCAGTATAAATCACCGCGAATACATGTAATAACATCAGCAGTAACAACAGATAAACCGCATAGACGTGCACTTGACCTGCCAATCCTTTCATTGGTTTAAGTGCATCCGCTTTTTCTGCGTTCACACCCGTTGCATCATAGGGTTTTAAGCTTGTTGGTTCGACATTGGTATCAGCAAGATAACTTTGTACAGCACTACCTAGCGGCGGATAATAAATATCTGTACCTGCACGGAAAAGTCCAGTGATCATTATGGTCACTAATAGCAACATGATGGCCAGCACGGCAAATTTACCTTTAGGGTTATGACCTAAATACTGCGGATTTTTCCCCGCGGCTAATTCAGTCTTATAAGCTATTAATTCGCTTTTGCTATTAGCATTGGGAAACATGTGGCTGAAACGCGCATATTTGTTACCGATAAAACCCCACACAAAGCGGACGATGAGGTTTATTGCAAACGCATATCCTATGCACACGTGTAAAGTTTTCAAGCCAATTTTACCTGTTAACTCAGATATGCCTAGCTCAGTGCGATACATCATGATGCCACCGACTAAGATGAGTGCGAGCACAAGAATGACATTAATCCAATGAAATAATCGCGTCGGTTTGTCCCACACTGGATAGGATTTTATTTCAAAAGCGGTGGGGTTACTGCTGGACATGGAATTTCCTTATTTTTTGTGTTGGTATGATCTTACGCTTTTATCCTAAAATTTCAGTAACTTTTTTCAGTTTCAATTAAGACTTCTGATTGATAGTGTAGTCAACGAAAGTGTTAGAAGTTTTTGATTTGCGTACGGTAAATATTTTTTACGTAAGTCTTTTTAATCTGTTTTATCTAATGCTAATATCGTGACCACGGTAGACTTGGAAGTCTATTGAACGGATGTTGAAGTCGTATTTGGAGGATCTTAGATCCTTAAAGTGAATAATCGTTAACCAGACAGGGAGTGAGCAGGATGTTCAAAATATTACATTGGATTGTAGTGTCACGATCGCAAGTATTGATGGAATTGCTCGCAGGACGTTGGCCGCAGGAGTTTCTCGTTAAGTTGACCCAAGTCAGCCCTGATGAGATGTGTGAGAAAATCAAAGATAATAATGCCTCCATGGTCGTGATCGATTTAGCGACTGTTGATCTTCAAAAAGCCCATCAATTTCAACGTTTACTTGCCCGTGAGCAACCGAGTGTGCGAGTTGTCTATTTACAGTTCCCTAAACAAGTGGATGCACGTTTTTTAATGCAAGCTGCCACAACTGCAGGGGTGTTTTATCTTGATGCAGGTTTAACTGAAATAAGCCTAGGACTCTCGAATATTTTACGAGGTCATAGGGTCATCCCAATTCAGCTCATTAATGGGGTAAATGATGATTTTGGATTGTTCGAAGACACTGAACCGTTAACTATCCGTGAGCGTGAAGTATTACAAGCATTGTTGACGGGAAGTACTAATTTAGATATCGCCAATCAGTTGTTTGTCAGTGAAAGCACGATAAAAACCCATTTGTACCGAGTATTCCGTAAAATTGGAGTGTCTAGCCGTGGTCAAGCGATTGCGTGGGCACAAACCTATTTGCACGATGTGGTGGTTTAAGTCGATATCAGTATTGATATACAAACGTATATACGTTTAAGTTAAGTCTTATCTCAGATAAAAGGGGCTAAAGCCCCTTTTATTATTTCTCAAAAGTGTTCTTAAGCCGAAAGTCTATTAACGTCCAAGCCAAGCCGCTATTTTGCTTTTGTCACGAATGGATAGGGCGACAGTATCCTTAGCCGCGGCAGTTATCATCAATTCACCCGTCATCAATTCATCCCGTCTAAACCAATGTAAATTCAAGGATTCACCCAGCGGATACTGCTGTAGCTGCGCCTCAAATTGTCCTGTGACTTGTAGGTTATCCGCGGCAATTAACACATCACCAGCACTTAACCCTGCAAGGTGTGCAGGGCTGCCTTGGGTGACAGTCACGATTTTTAATCCTATAGGTGCTGCTTGGGTTTTCGCGCCGAATGCAATCTCATAACCTTTCACTTGTCCACCGCCCACATCTTGCGGGCCTTGGCTGGCCCGAAGACTCAAGTTGATCCCAAATTCGGCGAGTAAAGCCGCTAACGGAATATCGTCAGTGCTATCTAAGTAGGCAAACAGATCTTGGCAATCACGACCAAGGAGTCGTTCAACGATGGCTTGATGGCAAGTATCTGTGGTGCCTTTATCTTGCAGAGCATATTCCTGCCATAAAATCTGCATAACATGGTCGAGATTGTATTTGCCCTGGGTTTCGCTGCGCAGGGTTAAATCTAAATACAGCGCAAACAGAGCCCCTTTAGTGTAATAACTGATGATGGCATTTTGTGCGTTTTCATCCTGCTTGTAGAACTTAGTCCAAGCATTAAAGCTTGAGTCCTTAACACTTTGTTTAAAGCGCCCCTGGCTGCGATAGACACGGGTGAAGGTCTCACTCAGCATATCTAAATAGCTTTGTTCATCTACCAGACCTGCACGATAGGTAAGAAAGTCATCGTAATAGGAGGTGATGCCTTCATAGGCCCATAATTGTGGCGTATAGGTTTCTGCCTCAAGTTTATAGGGTAAAAAGCATTCAGGCTTAATGCGCTTAACGTTCCAGCTGTGGAAATACTCGTGGCTGCACAGGGATAAATAAGTGCGATAGTCATTATTGATTGGCATATCTAGCGACAGCGGTAAGTCTTTGCGTGAACACATTAATGCAGTAGAAGCTCTGTGCTCTAAACCGCCAAAGCCATTGTCTAATACTGTGGTCATAAACAAATAATGTTTAAACGGTGCAGGCGTACCAAAGAAGTTAATCTGATACTCACAAATGGCCTTTAAATCTTGGCAGAGCCTTGGCATACAAGCACGGTGGCGACCATTGAGTACGATATCATGCCGCACGCCACAGGCATCAAAACTCCCTAAGGTGAATAAGCCCATTTCCACCGGATGATCGATGAGCTCGTCATAGCTTTTAGCTGAAAATTGGCCGAAGGCAAAATCGTCACCACTGGTGCGGGTCATGCTGGTCGCAAGGCGCCAGTCACTTAATGTTGACTCTGTTGGTGGCTCTATAGAGACGGTGTGTAAAGAGTCTTCGAAACCATGGGCGGATAAAAACACGCTACTGCCATTAAAGAAGCCGTGGGTCATGTCCAAATGCGCGGTGCGCACCGACAGATCCCAAGCATACACTTGATAAGTCAGAATAATTTCGCTGCTATTATGGTCAACCGACCAAGTTTGCTTATCTAGTTGGGTGAGCTTAAGCGTTTGGCCTTGTGCATCTTGTGCCTTGAGTTCAATGATATTTTTGGCAAAGTCGCGCACCATGTAACTGCCTGGCAGCCAAGCGGGTAGGCTAAAGACCTGCAATGGCTTGGGTTGTGATAATGTCATAGTGACAGCGAATAAATGGGCTTTCGGATCGACGGGGATTATCTGGTAATGGATCATATTTATCCTGCAAAACCTGAGTGTTTTAATGGTGGCCATGCTGCCAAAAATGCCTGCAACTGGCAAATGAAAAGCAAAATATCTGCAGACACAAAGTATTGAATTGCTAGTATACTATGCCAACTAACCCAAGGAGGACGCCCCATGGCCGAAGAAACGATTTTCAGCAAAATTATTCGTCGCGAAATTCCCGCGGATATTCTGTATCAAGATGAACTTGTGACTGCCTTTAGAGACATTTCCCCTAAGGCGCCAACCCATATTTTGATTGTGCCGAATCATTTGATCCCTACGGCGAACGACATGAAAGCCTCTGATGAGCCGGTGCTTGGCCGTATGATGACGGTTGCAGCTAAATTGGCGGCGGAAGCGGGTATCGCTAAAGATGGCTACCGACTGATCATGAACTGCAATCAACACGGTGGACAAGAAGTCTATCACATTCATTTCCACCTTGTGGGCGGGGAGCCTCTGGGGCCCATGTTGAGCCAAGGCAAATGAAGGTCAATTCGGATTTTTTCCCGCTGACCCAAATGGCGCAGCGGTTTGTGGATCAACTCGCTCAGTGTCGCCGTCTCGGTTTGACCGTATTGGAGGCGAGTGAGCACCATGTGTTGATTGAGTTGCCCTACAGCACTGAATTAATTGGGTATCCTGATACCGGTGTTATTCATGGTGGGGTGATCACTACTTTAATGGATACCGCGTGTGGCAGTGCAGTCGTGAGCGCTATTTTCCATAAATTCAAATTATTAGAAATATCACCTACGCTCGATTTGCGGGTGGACTACATGAAGCCCGCTCAGCCCCATAAGCCTGTATTTGGTTTTGCAGAATGCTATAAGTTGTCTTCTAATATTGCCTTTACCCGTGCAATTGCTTACCAAGACAGTATTGACGATCCCATCGCCCATGCCGTCGGCTCTTTTATGCGGATCAGTCCAGAAATGGTCGGTGATGCCTTTAGGCAAGCGTTAATGGGTGAAGCCGTGCCTGCGATAGGAGAGAGTGATGAGCGCAAATAATTCGATACTAGATGCAGCCAGTACAACTCAAAACGCACAGGTTAAAGCGCCTATTGATGTGCAAGGGATAGTTAAACGCGCTACTGAACTTAATGATTTTGGCCATTTACTTGAGCACGTTCCCTATGCCAAATTTATTGGCATGAAGGTGGAGCGTTTTGGTGATGAACTGATTTTTAAATTGCCCGCTAAAGATGACAATATCGGTAATCCTGTGTTGCCCGCCATTCATGGCGGCGTGATTGCGGGCTTTATGGAAATGTCGGCGATAGTGCAGTTAATGGTATTTATGCAAACGGCAAAGGTGCCTAAAGTCGTTGATTTTTCAATTGACTATTTACGTGCAGGCCTGCACAAGGATAGTTTTGCTGAGTGTCGTATTACCCGTCAGGGTCGACGAGTCGCCAACGTGAATATTGATTGTTGGCAAACCAATCGTAAGCAGCTTATTGCTACGGCACGGGCACATTTTTTGATTGATTAATCTGATTAAGTTTAGATTGATGAAGCATGACTGATTCACTATTTTAGATTGAGAATGCTTTATTTAACCTATGTTATTAAGCATGAGTTCAGCACTGTTCGATTAGTTTGTCGTTTAATGGGAAATGATGCGCTAGCTGCGTATTTTGTGGCGTGACTAGGAGAAATATATGAAACAAGTTTATACAGGGTTATTACTGGCCGCAGCGCTTACCTTAGGTGCTTGTGCCTCACATACCGCAGGGATTTCAGTGAGTTCACTGGGTGAAACCCGCGTCGATAATTCCAGCTTTGCCCGAGATATTGCGGTACAGAGTGTGGATGCACGCCGAGTCGGTGATTTAGTGCAGGGCTCAGCGTTGATTGTTAGCAAATCCTCTTCCGATATGCGTGTGCAATATAAATTCACTTGGTACGATGCCAGCGGCTTTACTATCGAAGATGAAGCGACCAGCTGGAAATCGGTGAAATTACACGGTAAACAGCAATTGCAAGTCGGCGCTGTTGCACCTAATGCCCAAGTGGTTAAATTTGATGTATACGTGCGTGAAACCTTTTCAAACTAAGCTTGAGTTTGCTTCTGTTTAGTTTATTCCGTGTTTAATTGATTTTTTGATATTAAACCCGTTCTAAAATGGCTTACTTCTTTTAAGGAGTAAGCCTTTTTATTCGTTTTACATCAACTTTCAATGACCTTAAGGTCACTCAAATGTTATTAGCTTTCGTCTTTTTGACATTGAAAGTTGCGATAAATTACCCATTTTTAAGCAAAAAGGTTTACGGCAAGGTGAAATCCGGACTTTAGTCCTAAATACATTCAGTGATTGAGCACTACTATCAGCATATTACCACATGAGGATAGAAAGATGACTGCTCATATTAATGCTCAACCTACTGATTTTGCTGAAACTGTTATTATGCCGGGTGATCCACTCCGTGCTAAATATATCGCTGAAACCTATCTCACCGATGCCGTAGAAGTCACGAATGTTCGCAATATGCTTGGTTACACGGGCTTTTACCAAGGACAGCGCATTTCCGTTATGGGTCATGGTATGGGTATTTCATCTATGGTGCTCTATGGCCATGAGCTGATTAATTATTTTGGCGTGAAACGCATTATTCGTATTGGCAGTTTAGGTGCAACACAAAAACATGTACAAATGCGAGATGTCATTTTAGCCCAAGCCGCAGGCACGGATTCAGCTACTAACGCTAAGCGTAGTAGCGGCTACCAAATGGCAACTTCTGCGACCTTTTCTTTATTGCATAAAGCCTATACAACAGCGAATGAGAAAGGCATTAGTGTAAAAGTTGGCAATATCTTTAGTGGTGATCTTTATTACGATCCCGATGAAGATATGATCCCTGCACTTGAACGTTTTGGGGTATTAGGTATTGATATGGAAGTGGCGGGGCTTTATGGATTGTCACACCAACAAGGTATCGAATCATTAGCCATTTTAACGGTATCGGATCATTGTTTAACCGGTGAAGAAACAACGGCCGAAGAACGCCAACTCTCTTTTAATAATATGATCGAGCTCGCGTTAGAAACCGCCCTCAATTAGGTTTAAAGCCATCCTTTGAACCCTTAGCATTTCACTTATGGAATGACATAATGAATAATAAAATTACTTTAACAGCCATCAGTTTTCTCGCCAATTTTATTATGGCGGGCTTTGCGACCCAATTTGGGATGTTGATTGAACCCATAGCTGAGAAATTTGCCGCTAATGTTAACGAAGTTGCATCAATCTTTTCATTGCTCAATGGTGGTGCACTCGCGGGGACGATTGCAGCATTTTTCTTTATTGAAAAAATGGGTATCAAAAGAATGACCTTGATAAGTTACAGTCTGGTTGCTCTTTCTGCTCTGGCTTTACATCTAACCAGTTCCCTACAAGTTGTGATGGTAGCAATGACCTTAATTGGTTTTTGTGGCGGTATCGGTCTATGTATTGCTGGTACGATTGTGGTGTCTGTGTGGCAAGAGAAATTACAAAGCACAATGTTAGTGGTGCAAGATGCAACGTTTAATATTGCAGGCGTTATTTTTCCATTGATAACGACTTATGCATTAACAAATTCATTATCATGGAGTTATAGCTATTTAGCCGTAGGTTTAGTGGCGTTCGGTACAGTCATTATTACCTTGTTCACTCATTTCTCTATTTGCGAGCAATCGTCTACAACACAAGAGAAACAACAGTCTGAATGGAATCTCGGTATTATTAGTGGAGGTATTGGTTTATTTTTAGGAATGCTGGCTTTATATACTTTTTTAACTTGGGCACCTTTATTTGTAAAACAAAAATTTGATATTCCGTTTGAAGATGCCGGTAATATTATTACCCAGTATTGGTCCGCTGCGCTAATTGGGGCGTTAATTTCGACTGTGATTGTGACTCGTGTAAAAATTCACCATTTCTTAGTCGGTATTATTGCTTTAGCTATGGTGATCACCGCTGCCATTGTCAGTACCAATAATCTTAATTGGATAGCTTATTTAACCTATGGCTATGGTTTTGTGTGTGCCGCGCTTTATAATGCATTTATTGCTTATGGCGTGTCTTTTGTAAAAAAAGCTAGCAGCAAAAATGTGTCATATATTCTTATTAGCGGAAGTGCAGGGGCGATGTTTAGCCCAGCCATCAGTTCTTTCTTTGAACGTATTATCGGATTACAAACTGTGATGTATGTGATTCCTTTGCTTTACGCAGCGATATTTATGCTATTGATCGTTTCAAGTCGGATGAAATCGGCTATGGAACAACACTCGCCATCGGTAAGTTAATTTACCTGTTCATCTATCCCACACTCGGTTGTTAAATTAAGTCGAGTGTGGGTTATGTTGAAAGCGGTTATATACCTGCTTCAACAAATTTCTTGAGTGCGTTGAGATCACAAATCCGAATGCCATCTTTTTTCCGCTCAATTAAGCCTCGTTCCTCAAGATTTTGTAGCGCCCGACGGTAGACTCGGTCGGTAGTGCCAAATCGTTCAGCCTCTAAATAGCGTTTACTAAAGCCATCTACGGGCAAGTCATTTAAGTATTCATGGTAAATATCAAATGCCACGTTATAACTGATGGGATAGAGCAGTCGCCGAGTAAAAATATCCACTGTGTCTTGGTAGTCAATCGCAATTGCACTAGCAAAAAATAGCGCGAGTTGAGGGTGTTGACCGAGGCAATGTTGCAGTTTTTCAGCGCTAATCAACATGATTTCTAAGGGTTCACTGGCAATAATGTCTAGTTGACAGTGGTACTGGGTGAAGAACTCCATTTCGCCAAACAGCTGTGAATCACAATCAATAGTACCTAATTGAAAACACCGACCATTTCTCGCGGTATGGCCGAGTGATACGCGACCTTGCTTCACCAATACAAGTGATGCCATCGCTTCCCCCTGCGTCATGAGGTGAGCGCCTTTTTTGAGCATTTTTATTTCGCTGATACAGCTAAGTACAACCGCTTCAATAAGTGGATAGTCTTGCTCCCATCGCTGGCTATAACGTCCTTTCGATAAAGGTTTTAGCTGCATCGACTATTGTCCTCTTACTGTGTTCGAAATTGCGACCTTCTATAGCATTATCATGATAGGCGGTCAAATGGACGAAAGGATTTAGGCGGCTAATAAAGATATTTTCATCATACGAACTGAAGGGCAGTGGTTTTCGCGACATTTAATTGAATCGCAGAGATAAGAGTGCCCACTTTTTATTTCCGTCATGTATACTAGGCGCCGCCAAGGGGTGTTTGTTGTGCATTAATGTTACTCTGATTTTAACGTTAACGGCTGCAAACTGAGATGTCATCTGACGAACCCTTAGAACCTGATCCGGCTAATACCGGCGTAGGAATGGGCCAATCAACAGCACACTTCTGAATCGCTTATTCGTTGCCGGATCTCAAACATTATATTTGAGGTCCTATGTCAAACCGTAAAACGTCAAACCATCAATCTCCATTTTCAACCGTATCGCCAAGCTTATTTTTAGCCCGAGCGCCGCTGGCGTTAGCCATCGCCGCAGCGCTGAGCACCCCTGTTTTTGCACAAACCGACGCTATTGACAGACCCGATCCCAGCCCTGAGATGGAAGTCATGGTGGTGACGGCGGATTTTCGCAGCTCAAGTTTAGAAAAAATGCCTTCAAGCATTACCGTTATCGACAGTCAAAAAATTCAGGATGAAAGTGCGCAACACTTTGAAGATCTGCTTAATTCTATCGCCAATTTTAACTGGTCAGGTGGAAGCTCTCGGCCGAAATATTTTCAAATTCGCGGTGTAGGGGAACAGGAACAATACCAAGGCGCACCTAATTCTTCCGTGGGTTACATCATAGATGATATCGATTTATCCGGTATTGGTATGGTGTCGAGCATGTACGATCTACAGCAGGTCGAAGTGCTTCGTGGACCGCAGGGGACGCGTTACGGCGCGAATGCCTTAGCGGGACTGATTTATCTGAAGAGTAACGATCCAACTGATGTGTTTGAGCATGGCGGCGAAGTGTCGTTAGGCGATGATGATTTACGCACTTTTAGCGGTTTCAGTTCTGGCCCATTAACGGATTCTGGCAAGCTGCTTTATCGTGTGTCAATGCAGCAACATCAGCAAAATGGTTACCACGATAACCTGTATTTAGGCCGTGATGATACCAATGGTCGCGATGAATTCAGCGGCCGCGCTAAGCTGCGCTGGTATGCGACAGATGATTTGCAGTTTGATTTAACTGTGCTGCATGCCGATTTTGATAATGGCTATGATGTGTGGAGTTTAACTAATTCACCAACTCAGACAACATCGGATCAACCGGGTGTTGATAGCCAACGCACCACAGGCGCGGGTTTTAAAGCGACCTATTCTGGCGCAGAAAACTTCGAATTAACTTCGTTAACCTCTTTTGCGAATACCGATCACCATTACAGTTACGATGGCGATTGGGCTAACTCAGAATATTGGGCCTCTAAGCAATGCAATGATGACAATGGCAATCTGGCGCCGTGTCAATACGATTATTTTTGGGATAAAACGGGTCAGCGTAAAACCGCGTCGCAAGAGTTTCGCCTAAGTTCTACCGAGCAGGGCCGTATTTTTGCAGAGAGTACTGATTGGTTGCTTGGTGTGTATGCCATGAATCTGAAAGAAGATAACCAATTGTATTCTGAATACAATGCTTCGCCGGATGAAGTCTTAGACTCAGAGTATGAAGCGACAAATTATGCGCTGTTTGGCCAGCTTGATACGGATTTGGGCTCAAATTATGCTTTATCTGTGGGTCTACGTTTAGAGCGTCGCAACAGCCATTACTCTGATACGAATAACGATAATTTCGACCCGAGCGAAACCATGTGGGGCGGTCATATTGCTGTGAGTAAAGTGCTGAACGACTCACACAATGCTTATGTCCGAGTTGCACGCGGTTACAAGGCGGGCGGTTTCAACATGACTTTGCCCGTCGAGTTGAACGATAAAAAAGAGTTTAATACTGAGACGCTCTATAACTATGAAATCGGCCTTAAATCCCATTGGTTAGCGGGACTTATCGATACTAATTTGGCGCTGTTCTATATGGACAGACAAGATCAACAGGTGGCTGCATCACAGCAAGATCCCGATAAACCACAGCGTTTTATCTTGTTCACTGAAAATGCAGGCAGTTCGAATAACTATGGCGCTGAGTTAGATGCAACCTGGTATGCCACGGATAATCTGCAAATTTACTCAAGCTTAGGTTGGTTAGAAACGGCCTACGGTGACTACCAGTATCAGGACAAATATGGCACTGAGGTGGATTTAACTGGCCGCGATCTAGCCCATTCTCCACATGTTACCTACAGCCTTGGCGGGACTTATCGTGCCAATTCGGGTTGGTTTGCTAACCTGAATCTTAGCGGTAAGAGTGAATTCTATTATTCAGACAGCAATGAATCCCGCTCTGAACCCTACACTATCGTCAATGCCCGTGTAGGTTATGAGTCGAGCGCATGGTCGGCATATTTATGGGGACGCAATCTGTTTAATGAAGAATACGGTGTGCGTGGCTTCTATTTTGGCAATGAGCCAGATAACGGTTGGGCGGAAAAGCAATATATTCGTTACGGCGACCCGCGTCAGATTGGCGTAACCTTTAACGTTAAGTTTATGTAATAGCTCATTTTAAAGTGAGCATAATCATTTAAGTGTTAACTGAACTGTAGCCCAGTATTTGGGCTACAGCCTTACTTCAGAATATCAAGGAATTAAAATGAAACTGACCGCAGAAATTAGCATGTATCCCTTTAATGAAAATTACCTCGATCCTATCAAGTGGTTTATTGGCCGCGTGGATAGCTATCCCAATATCGAGCGCGTGACTAATGCGATGGCAACTCAAGTGTGCGGCGATTATTTAGATGTGATGACTATGCTGGCGACCGAGATGCAAGCGGCCCATGAGAAGTGGGGCAAGGCGGTATTTGTGTGTAAGTTTATCGGTGGTGAGCTGAATTTAGCTCACAGCGAATAATGATTGACCGCCATGTAAGCGACAAATAGGCAATGAGAACAACACTATGACAGATTTATGGTTAACCTTGGTCGAGAGCGTTAATACGGCCTTTGGTGAAGTCCATGTGATGACCGTATGGGAAGCCCTCGCGGTATTGTTGGCGATGGCATATTTACTACTGGCGATGAAGGCGAGCGTCTGGTGCTGGGCGGCGGCCTTTGCCAGTACCGCTATTTACACTGTGTTGTTTTGGAAGGTGTCGCTACTGATGGAGTCTGTGCTTAACGTCTATTACATGGCGATGGCGCTCTATGGATATTGGCTCTGGACCCAAGGTGGTGATAAGCATCAAGGCGTAAAAGTGACCACTTGGCCATTGAAAACCCATTTAAAGTTGATCGCAGCGACGGGTGTGATTTCGCTTTTGGTTGGTCACGGTATGGCGACGTATACCCAAGCCGCATTCCCGTATCTAGATGCGGCGACAACCTGTTTCGCCGTGATGACGACTTATTTAGTGGCAAAAAAGGTACTTGAGAATTGGCTTTATTGGGTGGTTATCGACATAGTGTCGATTTACCTTTATCTCAGCAAAGGCTTGATGCTGACATCCTTGTTATTCGTGCTTTATGTGGGTCTGGCGGTCGTGGGGTATTTCCTGTGGCGAACCGCGTTAGCCGATGCCCGTGAAGCTAATACCTTGAAGTTACTCAGTTAATGCTCGATATAAACGCCTCGATGCAACGCTCAGCAGGCGAGCCATTCAAAGCACTTTACCCCATACTCAAAAGTGCTGGGCTAGTTAACGTGTTAAGTATTCATGAGCTTGCGGGCGGCTTAAGTAATCACAACTATAAAATCACTACGCCCACAGGCAGTTATGTGCTGCGGGTGAATGCGGATGCGGCGGACAGTTTTTGCAACCGCCAGCAGGAGCGTTTTTACTGGCAGCAATTGGCTCAAGCTAAACTTGCTCCTGAACTGTTGTGGGTGAGTGAAGATGAGCGTTATTACCTCAGTGATTTTATTGAAAGTGATTATATTGAAAGTGACGATATTGAAAACGAGGTCTTAATCCACTGGCCAGCGTTAGAGCGCCAAACGAGTGCTGCTGATTTTGTGCTGGGGCAATCGACGTTTAACTATTCACAGTTTCCGGCAGCAGAACAAGAAACGCACCCTAACCAAGCCCATTGTTTGCTATTGGCGTTATTGCTGCAATTACGCGATCTGCCTACAGGGCCTTATGCTATTAGTATCACTGAGCAGTGGCAGGAATATCACCAGCAAATGCTTGCCTATCAGGCTTCTGCAACATTTAGTGAGCCAGTATTAAGGCGAGCTGTGCTATTGAAGCAGGGTAGTGATATTGGTTATAGCAATACTCACGATTGGAATGAGCGGGTGGCTAAGCTGCTTGCAATTCAAATCGAAATCAAACATTGGTGTGATGAGTTAGCAGCCTGCATAATCAAGCCGCAGTTTTGCCATCGCGATCTTAATCCCCATAATTTGTTACTCAAAAGTAACCGCTTGTGTTGTATCGATTTTGAATATGCGACGGCGTCGCATCCACTGTGTGAGTTAGCTGTAGTGTTAGCGACCCATGCGTTAACGCCCTATCAGCAAAGTGTGTTGGTGAAACAGTATCTGAGTGGACATCCTTATGTTACTGCACAAGCAGTAACTGCAGTGCCTGCCGCTATTGACATGTATTGGGTATTTGCTTGTTACTGGGCATTATTGATGGCAGCGCAAACAGAACCCAGTCGTAGCGCCGACTACCTTGCTTGGTTTGATTGCTTCTGGCCGCTGATCACCCCCAAATAGTCATTATTGCGTGTGCTTAGTTTCCATCTGATGATAATGGTTCATTCCCTTATGGCATTGACCGCGCGATTGGTGGGACATGTGGGTAGAACATACTGAAAACCTTTATTAGACAAACTTGTTTGATATAAAAAGCAACTTTATATAGTCTCAAGCGTCTTATTAGCAACAATTCTAGGATGGATTATTCAGTATGAAAAAAGGCGTGATGCTACTTGTGTGTCTCTTAGGCTTAAGCGCCTGCTCTACTAAATTCAGTTACCATTTCCTCGACTGGGCCATCGGCTGGGAGCAAGAGGATTATGTTACCTTAGATAAATCTCAGCAAAAGGCATTCGATGCCCTCATTGAAAAATTTGTCATTTGGCACCAATCCAAAGAGTTAGCTCATTATGTGGTGCAATTGACCGAAGTCGAAGGCCTCATAAAAACCAATACGTTAACGCCAGTGCTATGGGCAGATCATGTGAATATTGCTAAGCGGCATTGGTTTCGATTGTTTGAGTTCGCCTTGCCCGAGCTTCTACCTATCATAATGTCTTTGTCCGATGAACAGGTGAAGCAGATTCTCACAAAATTACGGGAGGAAGAGCAGGAGCTCGTTAAAGAATTTGCGGGTAAAACCCCTGAACAGTTACAAAAAGATGCCGATGAAAACCTTCAAACCCAATTTGATGATTGGCTTGGAAGTGTAACTGCGGAGCAAAAAGTGCTTATTCACCAATATAATCAACAGCGTTTATCCACCTTAGATATGTGGCTTGAGTACAGGCACGAATGGTTACGCCAGTTTGAGGTTGCACTGGGTCAGCGCGCTGATAAAGCATTATTAACCGAGCGTTTGACCTTGCTGATGACGCAGCCCGATGAGCTTAAGTCAGAGCAACATAAAGTGTTTTTACGTAAAAATACTGAGGCATTTGGGACTTTGCTGTTGGCGATGAATGCGAGCTTATCGGAGCAGCAGTCTAAGCATTTTTATAAAAAGTTAGGTGGACTCATTCAAGATCTCAAGGAACTGAATCAGGAAGCGATTGAAAAAGAAGCCTAGGCCATGAAAGATTTATTGCCTTGCTAGGGTCTATTCCTGCAAGCCAATAAATCAGCCTACTAACTACTAATAGAGACCTTATGCCACTCGTATCCCTTTATCAGAAACTGCTCAATATGAGCCGCTATTTCGAAGGCTTAGCGCCATTAGCCCTTAGGATTTACCTTGCACCTGTGTTAATGCAGGCAGGCTATAACAAGCTCGCTCACTTTGAAGATACGGTTGCTTGGTTTGCCAATCCCGATTGGGGCTTAGGTCTGCCAATGCCGGCGTTAATGGCAGGACTGGCGGCGGGAACTGAGTTCTTTGGCGCTATCTTGTTACTGCTTGGGCTCGCGACGCGACTGATTTCAATCCCTTTAATGGTCACTATGTTGGTCGCCGCATTGACTGTGCATTGGCCAAATGGTTGGTTAGCGATTGCCGATGGTACTTCTTGGCTTGCGAATGACAGAGTGCTTGAGGCAGGGGATAAACTGATAAAAGCCAAAGAGTTATTGCAGGAGCACGGTAACTATGACTGGCTGACCAGTTCAGGTAATTTTGCTGTGCTTAATAATGGTATTGAGTTTGCGATCACCTATTTTATTATGTTGTTGGCGCTTTTTACCTTAGGCGGTGGTCGTTACACTAGCCTAGATTATTTCATCGCTAAGCGCTGTGGGATTAAGTAAGTCTTTCTCAAGCGGGCTCAATTGTTAACTGCATCGGATTTTCAAGCGCATTTAATTTTTAAGCACACTCGATGGTAAGTGCACTTAACAAGTTAAATCCCACTCAAGCGGTGGGATTTTTTTATGCCTCTTTGTCAGCAATTTGCTATGCTTGAGCGCAATTTATATCGAACTAGGATAAGAACTTGGACGCTATTGAACTTTTACTCACTCGCCAATCAACCCCACGATTAACTGCTCCTGCTCCAGATGCGAGTCAATTAAAAATCATCTTAGATGCAGCCATTCGTGTGCCAGATCATGGCGCCTTAGCGCCATGGGAATTTATTATTGCCGCAGGACAAGGGTTAGATACCTTGGCAGATATCTTTGTTGAGGCAGCGAAAGCGAGCGGTGCCGACGAGGATTTTGTCAATAAAGCTAAGGGCATGCCAATGCGCGCGCCTATGGTGATTACTGTCGTGGCGAAAACGCAGCAACATTCCAAGGTCCCCGTACTTGAACAGCTTATTGCAGCGGGTTGCGCGACCATGGCGATGCAGCAGGCTGCCTTCGCCTTAGGTTTAGGTGCAGTGTGGCGTACAGGGGATTTTGCCTTTGATGCGAATGTAAATGTTGCTTTAGGTCTTGAGCCACACGATCAAATCGTCGGCTTTTTGTATGTGGGTACGCCAGCCGTTACTGCTCCCAAGAAACCGCAAAAGGACGGCAGTCAGTACGTCCGTTATTTATAAATCCGCCTCTATTTTTAGTGGAGAAATTCTATGCAAGTTGCGCGTACTCCTAGACTCATCCTGCGGCAGTTAACCCCAGCCGACGCTTCTTTTATGTTAGTCTTGCTCAACAGCCAAGGCTTTATAGAGAATATCGGGGATAGAGGAGTACGCACACTTGTGCAGGCTAAGGATTATATCGTCAATGGACCGATGAAAAGTTATGCCGAGTGCGGCTTTGGTTTTTATGCTGTAGTGCTCGCCGAGAATGGATTCACCATTGGCATCTGCGGTTTAATTAAACGGCCGACACTGGACAATGTCGATATAGGTTATGCTTTTTTGCCGCAATATTGGGGCAAGGGCTATGCATTCGAAGCGGCTAAAGCCGCTTTTGACTTAGGTAAAAGTTTAGGTATTGAGCGTATTGTCGCGATTGTTAGCAGCCATAATAGTGCTTCAAAAGCTTTGCTGAACAAACTTGGATTACACTTTGAGCGTTGTTTGCAGCTTAGTGATCATGATGCGCCTGTTGAACTGTTTGGCCAACCTTAACGTATTGTTTATATAGGTTTTTATTTTATTGTAATTCCGTCTTCTTTATTCTAGAATTTCGCAAATTTTATCGTTGAGATATGGTAATCATATCTCTTATCGACGCCCCTCGAAAATCAGGCTCACTTAATCCCTCCTTGAGCCCTTGAGTACAGCAAAAGCGTAGCCCTTTTTTGGATGTAGCATAATGGTTTCGCAATTAAGTGAAGCAATGCTGGACGTGATCGCTGATGCCTTGGTAGACAAAGGCTATATCTTTTTATCTGACTTAGTTCCTTCCTGTATTAGCCAAGTACTATTGGAAAAAATTCAATCAACTGAAATATATGAATTAAAAGCTGCCTCTATTGGTCGAGGTTCTGAACAGCACTTAAATCCAGACATTCGTCGTGACAGAATACAGTGGCTAGAAGAGCAAAATGAGCCCGATGCCCAGTATCTTGAGTTGATGACACAACTCAAAAATGGCTTGAATCGTCGCTTGTTTATGGGCTTATTCGATTATGAAAGCCATTATGCGGTATATCAGCCTGGGGCCTTTTATAAAAAACATGTTGATGCACTTAAGGGCAGCCAAAATCGTATTTTAACCACAGTGTTTTTCTTAAATCCTGATTGGAAAGCGGCAGATTGTGGTGAGTTGATTATCTATGATGAAGCCGATATTGAGATTGAACGCATCGCGCCTAAAATGGGCCATTTTGTGATTTTCCTCAGTGAGCGTTTTCCCCATGAAGTGACCAAAACCTTGGCCCAGCGTAATAGCATTGCGGGCTGGTTTAGGGTCAGTAACAGTGTTCATGGCTTTTAACTTCGCCTTATAACAAACGCCTAAATGCTGCCTACAGGTTTAGGTGTTTTTGCTCTCGATTGCCGCTTTTGTCATCGTCATCACCAATCACCAATCACCAATCACCAATCACTTATCGCGACTGCGCAATGTCATTGGCTATTTCTCGGATATTGATTGGCCATCACGGCGTGTTCTTCCGCAGCAGTATTTATTCCAACCTGTTTTAACTGCCTTCTACTCATTTTTTCAATTTTTTTTACATTCTTAAGCTTTAGGTAATCTAAGCCGCCGACAATGGAATGAATTTGTCCAATCATGCTGAAAATAGGGTATTTTTTTATTCTCGTTTAATGTTAGGCTAGATAAAAACGTGCGCTACAACACACTTTTCTATCATCTAACGGAGGCGATACTGTGGGCTGTGAAGATAACTTAGGTTGTTTAAGTGGTGAGCATATTGTACTTGAGCCCTTATCTTTGTCCCATGTGGCGGCATTGAGTCTCGCCGTTACAGATGGTCAACTTTGGCGTTTATGGTTTACCAGTGTCCCTGAGCCAACTGAGATGAAGCTCTATGTGGCTAAAGCACTCGAAGAAAAAGCGCGGGGCCTGAGTTTTCCCTTTGCGGTGCGGGATAGAGTGTCAGGGGAAATCGTCGGATGCACGCGAATTTGCAACTGGGAGTCTGATAATCGTCGTCTTGAGATTGGATACACTTGGTATGCTAAACGTGCCCAGCGCACTGGGATTAATACTGAAGCTAAACTGCTGTTATTGACCTTTGCTTTTGAAACCTTAGACGCCATTGCCGTTGAGTTCCGTACTCACTGGCATAATCAAGCTTCGAGACAAGCCATTGCAAGACTGGGCGCTAAGCAAGATGGTGTATTGCGAAATCATAAGATTCTTAAGGACGGCACTATCCGCGATACCGTGGTGTATTCCATTATTGATACCGAGTGGCCAACGGTGAAAAACAGTCTGCAATTTCGATTGCGACAACGACCGCCAACACTCTAATGATAAATAGGAAAGGCCCATGGCAAGCATTATAACTCGAGTAGATGTGACTCATGTCCATGAGGTTGCAGTGTTATTCAATGAGTACCGACAGTTTTATGGGCGTAGGGATGATCTCGCGGCTGCGGAGCAGTTTATTTATTCAAGAGTGTCAGATGGCTCATCAGTGATATTTATAGCTAAAGATAATCAAGGGCTTGGATTAGGTTTTATTCAAATGTATCCCAGTTTTTCATCGTTACGTTTGGCCCCTATGTTGATCCTCAATGATGTGTATGTGACTCAACATGCCCGATGTGTCGGTATTGGGCGGGCATTAGTGCTACAAGCCGCCAGTTATGCCAAAGCGCATAATATGAGTTATTTGATGTTAGAAACACAGCAAAAAAACCAGCGCGCGCAGGGCTTGTATGAAGGTTTAGGCTTTGTGCGTAACCAAGATTTTTATATCTACGAACTTGAGCTCCACCGAGGGCTTGAGTAGGTTTATTTATGGCGATTAAAAGGAAAAGTAACATGTTAACTCAGGTAAAAACGTTAGTATTAGGTGGTTTAGTCTTAAGTGCCAGTACTGCAGTTTGGGCTGATGAAGCAGAAAAAGCGTTTAGTAAAGAAGCCATTGAATGTGCCGCTTACTATCAAATTAGCTCAGAAGCCATTGGCGCGATGAATGCACCGCAAATGCAGGCCGTGGGTGAGCGTTTAAAAAGTTCTAAAATTGAGTCTGAGAATTTAGCTAAGAAATACAGCTCTGAAGCAGAGGTCACTCAAGCGGTTGCCGATGCTAAAGCCCGTCAAATCGAAAGCTTAGGGGGGTCAAGCAACTTAGGTGCGTTAATGGGTAAATATAAAGAAGAATGTAAAAACCTGTTAGCCGATCCACAAAAGCGTTTAAATTATTGGACTATGGCGACGATGTAATCGTAGGTTTTAGTCAGGGTAATCGTTTACGGATTGTGAAGAGAAGGAGCCTGATGGCTCCTTTTTTGCGTTAAAGTACAAGCACTAAGGAGCTGATGGGGGCATTCATATTGAGTCGGTTTCCCCATAGATTTTAGCCCCGTTTGGTTTAGGGGCTTAGAACCAAGTTGCTTATTTTCGCTCGGCTGAAACTCAACCGCAGTTTTTAGGGTCTTAGTTACATGGTCAAGTATTTAAGCCTTGGGTTTAAATTCTCCTCAGTTTTAAATTCTTAGTTCAGTTTACGATATTCAAAGATAATCAAATATGAGTACTAAATAGGAGCACTATGGTATTAACAATAATGGCAGCGACTGTCTTGAGTGCTGGAGTCTGTGGGTACCATTTAATCTATGGTAAGCGGGTTTTATTGGCGCCACTCTTGAAGGCAAATGTGTCACAGCAAAGCAAGCAAATGCTACTGTGCTTATTTCACTGCCAATCGGTATTTTTTGTGGTTTCAACGGCTGCACTTTTAGCCTGTGCACTAAAGGTAATCCCTGGGATGTATGCCTTTAGCCTGTTGTTATTCCTCGGGATGAACTATGGGATCTTTGCGATTTGGCAGTTTTACATTGCCACTCTGAGTCCACCGAATAGTGGCCAGATGATCATAGTGCAAGCGCTGATTTTCTTGCTCATTGGTATTTTGGCTATGCTAGGGCCACTTTTGTCTGCCGCGTAAATTGCTCATGAGAACTTGATAAATCATCGCGATTGAAGCATCAGAGTTTGAAAAACAAACAGCGAATTATGGGGTTAATTGAATACCGTATTGGGCGGCGAGTTCAGCGAGTTTACCATTATTGATGAGCAGTTCAATCCAGTGTGAGAGCCTTTTGCTATCGAGCTGTGAACTGGGGTTAAGTAAAATGCCATTAGCGTATTTTTGATCCCATTTATCTGATATTAAAAGTAATTTTCTATCTTCTGGATGAACCTTTAAATAATACTGCAGGTAAGAGTTAGTCACGGGTGCTATGTCGGCGCGTTCACGTAGAATGCTTTCGATAGAGGCGTTATTGTGACTGACGAACAAGGGACGAAATTGCTTTGCCAGCGTATTCGCATCGGTTTCAAAGTGGGCAAACTGGTAGTGATATCCTTTGATGAACGCAATTGACTTGTTGGTTAAGTTTTTGAAATAGCTTTGGTTATGAGCTTTAGTTTTAAGTGCAATAAAGACTTCACCATCTATCATATGTAGCGGAATAAACTGAGTCGCTATTTTTTGCCATCCCCAAGCGGGATTCTCAAAGAGCATCATGTCGAAGCGACCTAAGGAATAGGCTTTATATCTGTGCTCAATACTGGTGACGGCAAATTTAAAGACCACTTCTTGTTGTACTTGATTTAGTGCATTAATGATATCGAGTGTGAGACCTGTGTAACGCCCGTCTTGTTGTTGATGGACATAGGGAGCAAATTGATAACCACCGACATGAATTGTCGGAATTGACTCGGGAATCGCTGGCGACTGAACTTTATCTTGGGCGATAGCCGCAGTAAATGCGCTAATGCTTAAGGCTAAACAAAAGAGTAGACGACACAACTGGCTCAATATCATAGTCACCCCTTGTTATTTTTAGCATGAATGATTTTTTACAAGTATACACAATTTAATTTGTTCAATGCTGTCGATAAAGTGCGAATTTTAAATCTGTCATAGTAAGCTAGCGCAAACAGGATGAGGGAGATTTCACATTGAGCAAGATAAAATCTCAAGTGTGTGGTTGGGTTGAACAGGGACATATCACGCAAGAGCAGGCGAATAAGCTTTATCGACAGGTGACAGTCTTGCCGGATGGGTCGAGTTGGCGTCGCTTAATCGCTCATTTATTACTCTGGTTCGGTGCGTTAAGTTTTGCCTGTGGGGTGATTTTTTTCTTTGCTTATAATTGGCAATCTTTGGGGCGATTTGCCAAATTTGGACTGATTGAAGTGGCGATAATACTCGCTATCAGCGCATTTACTTGGCTCTATTATCGTGCCAACATTTATTCCCCTGTTAGTTCTTATCGTAAAGACAGCACTTTTGGTGCGACGACCGCCAATGGCGTGCTACTGGCCGCAAGTGTGGTAGTCGGTGGCTTATTAGCGTTAGTTGGGCAAACCTATCAAACGGGCGCCGATCCTTGGCAGTTATTCGCGCTATGGGCATTCGTTATCTTACCCTTTGCTTGGGTGGCGGGATTTGATGGTTTGTGGCTGTTGCTGGTGGGACTGCTAAACCTTAGCATAGGGATATTTCTGGATTCCTTTTCCCATTTCTGGGGATTATTTTGGGGCGCTCAAGGACAATTGCTGATCTTTATCTGTTTGAATTTAGTTATCTATTATGCTTTTGTACTTTTAGACCACAAAGTCGCGGGGCGCTGGCATGCGCCAATCCTTGAATATGCCTGTTCATTGTTTGCTATGGGTTGTTTTACTTGGTTAATCACTTGGCTTATTTTCGACGATTTCCTTGAACGCGATAGCTTCAGCACTGGGATCTTCTGTGGTTATTTTGCCCATCTGATATTCGGATTCGTTATTTTTCGTTATAGATTACCACGCATATATCCCTTGGCCTTGGGCGGTTTTAGCCTGATTGCCGTAGGCGCCGCGTTACTGATAAAGCTGATGTTTGAGGATAATAACCCCATAGGTGGATTTTTGTTTATTGGGCTTTATATCATTTTGGCAAGCACAGGTTTGAGTATTTGGTTGAGGGAGCTAAGCCGGAAACTTAAACCACAGTTTGTAGGAATCGCCACCCAAGGGAGCGTGGGCGTGGGAGATGTTCATGAGCAACAATAATGGTTTACAGGATAGCGAAATGATCACTCGACCC
Source organism: Shewanella sp. SM69 (assembly GCF_025653985.1). NCBI lineage: Bacteria > Pseudomonadati > Pseudomonadota > Gammaproteobacteria > Alteromonadales > Shewanellaceae > Shewanella > Shewanella sp. SM69. Next base: position 238,733 of record NZ_JAKKRV010000001.1, on the reverse strand, counting down.
TGCACTGATAGTGTTACGTCAATCGACGCTTCGAGTGAGTTAAGTCTAATCAAACTCTGGCAAGCTTTGTATGCCGAAGGCAATGTTAGTGCCGCTCAAATGCCAGAAGACCATGATATCCCTTGGTATATTGCCACTATGCAGGCGTTTGCTGCTTGGATAGCGGCGTTGTTTTTATTGAGCTTCATGATGGCAGTGTTTGGTGCCATTTTTGAGCATGTTGAAGAAGATGTCATTTTATTTATTGGCTTAACCTATTTGGCCTTGGGGATTGGGCTGTATTTTTTACCGCGGCAACAGATTTTTATTGAACAATTTGCTTTTGCCGCCTGTTTGAGTGGTTTGATCAGTGTGGCATGGGGATTATTTGATTTAATTAACAATGATTTTAGCCTCACATGGTATCTCTGTATGGCGGGTATTACATTATTACTGTGGGGCTTGATTGCCCACGGGCTAGCCCAGTTTGTATTCGCTTTTTGCTTAAGTTGGTGCGTGATTGGCCTGATGGCAAAATTTGAACTGCTCAATTTTAGCCCAAGCCTTTTTGCCGTAGTCATTAGTCTAGTGTTATTAAATATCAATCAGTTCGGGCGTCATTATCGCAGGGCTCGGATGCTCATCTATGGTTTCGCACTCGCGTTGCTTTCGTTGCAGTTGATGCACGCTTTTAGTATGGACAGTATTTTTGAAGCCTTATTTAGCCCTTGGCAGCAAAGCCTGTGGCTGACACTGACTAATCTGTTGATTATTTTCGCTATTTGCGGATTTTTATTGGTGACAATCTTGCGCGAGCGCCAGCAATCACTAAGCTCACCAGCGGCGCTGGGGGGTGTTATCGGTTTAGTCATCGTTAGCGGTTTATCCTTACCTATGCAGGGTTTATCAACGGCTATTCTATTGATCTTGCTTGGTCATTATTGCAACGAGTCTTGGTTGAAAGGTATGGGAATGGTGTCGGCGCTGTTATTTGTCAGCGGGTATTATTATTCCCTAGAGACGACTCTGTTACTTAAATCTGGTTATTTGATGGGCTTAGGCGCCTTGCTGTTGGTGGCAAGGTTAGTGATGTGGCGGTTATTTCCTGCCAATGAAAATGCCAAGGAGACTGTGTGATGGGCAATGTGATGGGAAAACTGTCGGCTTCACATAAATGGGCGCTTGGACTCGTATTATTCACAACAGTGACGATTCTCGCTGGCGTGAATTGGCGCATTTTCAAATTCGAACAACTGCTTAATCACGGCCAAGTGGTGCGTTTTGCATTAGCACCGGTCGATCCGCGCTCATTAATGCAGGGTGATTACATGGCGCTTGAATATGCCATTGCGCGCGATGTGCGTAGCGCCTTAGCGCCGCAACAAATGCAGGGGCAGTTATTGCTGGCTGTCGATGGGCAAAAAGTGGCGCGTTTTGTCGACTTTTATACCGACCAAGCACTCGGTAAAGATCAACTACGAGTGCAGTTTCGTGTTCGTGGTAATCAAATTAAGCTCGCATCGAACAGCTTTTTCTTTGAAGAAGGACAAGCCGATCATTTTAGTGCAGCAAAATACGGTGAGTTTAGAGTGAATTTGCAAGGTGAGTTACTGCTCGTCAGTTTACTCGATGAAAAGCTTCAGCCCTTATAACCCTGTGTCAGGATTGTCATCCATTTGTTCTGCTTACTTGATGAACCTCGATTTATCTCTGGCCGCACTGTGTAGTGCGGCCAGCATCTCCCGTACTGCTTTCTTCCTAGTTCTGATCGCTAAATCGCACGAATAATATCCACCTTAAGTTGCAACTTTGATGCAACCAATTTGTAACCTTGACCGCCTATAGTATTGTCAGTCTTCGAGGTGACATCACCTTGAAGCATCTAAGCGCATCAATTAAATACCAAATATTAAAACAATACATTTAGGGGTCTCAATGTTTAACACTAAAACTGTGCTGGCGTTAGCCATCAGCAGCGTTTGTGGGCTTGCCCATGGCGCGGATAATTTGATCATTTCTGAATACGTCGAAGGCAGCAGCAATAATAAAGCTATCGAACTGTATAACCCAACCGCGGGCGCTATTGATTTAAGCCAATATCAATTGCGCTTCTATTTTAATGGCAGCACAAACGTCGGCACGACCATTGCGCTCACTGGCTCATTAGCGGCGGGGGCGACTTATGTGGTTGCCGATAATGACTCTTCTGCCGATATCCTTGCGGTCACAAATCAACAGAGTAGCGCCAGCTTCTTTAACGGCGACGATGCGATTGAACTGACCTATCAAAATCAAGTCATTGATAGTTTAGGTCAAGTCGGTGTCGATCCCGGTGCCGAGTGGGGCAGTGGTGATCTCTCCACTCAAGATAATACCCTGCGCCGTAATCCTGATCTGCTGATTGCCGATCCTATCAGTACTGATGCAGTAAGCTTTAGCACTTGGCTAGGTTTTGCTAAGGATGATGTTTCTGATCTTGGTAAGTTCAGTGCGGGTACGCCAACCGATCCCGTCGACCCTCCACCAAGCTCTTTAGTGTGCGGCGAAGAGGCCACAGCAATTCATGCGCTTCAAGGCGCGGGCGCTGCCAGCCCTCTCAATGGTCAAATTTTGGTGGTTGAGGCGGTTGTCGTCAGTAATCAAGAAGCCGGTCTTAAGGGCATTTTCGTGCAAATGGCTGATAACGAAGCCGATAGCGATCCCCAAACCTCGGAAGGGGTGTTTGTGTATACCGGCACTGCGCCCACAGCTTATGTGGCAGGCGATCGTATTCGTTTAAAAGCCAAAGTCACTGAATATCAAGGCTTAACTGAACTAACGACTTTATCTGATCACAAGTTGTGTGCCACAGGATAAACGTTACCAACGGCCGCGCTAGTGACCTTACCTGTTAACAGCAGTGATGATTTTGAGCCCTTTGAGGGCATGCGGGTTCGTTTCAGCCAAGATTTAGTGGTGAATGAAGTCTATAACCTAGGCCGTTATGGCGAGATTTCATTAGGCAGTCAGCGCCACTTTATTGGTACGCAGGTGGCTGCGCCGGGCGCGGATGCGCTGGCGGTGAGCGCAGCCAACCAACGTGACAGTATTTTATTGGATGACGGTTTAACGGCGCAGAATCCTGATCCTGTGCAATTCCCCGCTCCTGGTTTGAGCGCATCAAACACTGTGCGTGTAGGCGATAAAGCCACATCGCTCACAGGTGTAATGCACTATGGCTTTAATCTGTATCGCATTATGCCAATCGAAACGGTGAACTTTGTGGCGGAAAACCCACGCCCAGTTGCGCCCACATTGGTTGATGGTGGTAATCTAAAAGTCGCTAGCTTTAACGTGCTTAACTACTTCAATGGTGATGGCCAAGGTGCAGGTTTCCCAACCGCGCGTGGTGCCAATACCTTAAGCGAGTTTGAGCGTCAAAAGGCGAAGATTGTCAGCGCCATGGTGGGCATTAGTGCCGATGTATTTGGTTTGATGGAAATTGAAAACGATGGCTTTGGCGCTAATTCAGCCATTGCCGATTTAGTCGCAGGTTTGAATGCCGCTGTGGGTGAAGCACGTTACGCTTATATCGTGCCAACAGGCATGAATGCGATTGGCACCGATGCCATCACAGTCGGCTTGATTTATCGCAGTGATAAAGTCACGCCGCAGGGCGCTGCACGTATTTTATCCAGTGCAAATTCGCCATTAGATAGCGATCAACAGCCCCTGTTTGACGATAGCAAAAACCGTCCAATGCTGACGCAAGCCTTTAGCGTGAACGGCAGTGAAGAAGGCGTAGTTGTTGCGGTTAATCACCTTAAATCTAAGGGCAGTGAATGTGCGGGCGAACCTGATCTTAACGACGGTCAAGGCAACTGTAATATCACTCGTACCCGTGCGGCGACGGCTGCAGGTCAATGGATTAGCGAGCAATATCCAGATCAAGGCGTATTGCTGATTGGTGATTTGAACGCCTATGCGAAGGAAGATCCATTAACTGCTTTAGGTAATGCAGGCTTTAGTGAGCTGTTTGCCAAACTTGAAAAGCCAAATCCTTATTCCTATGTGTTCTCGGCTGAATCGGGTCAGTTGGACCATGCTTTAGCGAACGCAGCCCTGCTGGATAAAGTGGTGGATGTGACGCAGTGGCATATCAATACCGACGAACCACGTGTATTGGATTACAACGAAGAGTTTAAGACGCCTGCTCAAATCCAAGACTTATTCGCAAGTGATGCTTACCGCTCATCGGATCACGATCCTGTGGTGATTTCACTCTTACTTGAAGCGGAAAAAGTCGCGCCAGTGGCCAGTTTCACTCAAGTGGTGAATGGCGCTGCAGTGCAACTGACATCCACTTCAACCGACAGCGACGGACAAATCGTGTCAGCTGAGTGGAGCTTTGGTGATAACACTGCCGCAGTGGGTGAGGTTGTGACCCACAGTTACAACCAAAGCGGCGAGTATCTGGTTACGCTAACTGTGACTGATAATGATGGCCTAACCCATAGCACGTCGCAAATGGTGACAGTGGTTGCTGACAACGTGAAACAACCACCCGTTGCGCAAATTCAGCGTATTAATTTATGGTTAGTCGATATGTTTATCTCGACTAGCTATGATACCGATGGTGTGATCAAGCAACATAAGTGGACGTTCGACAATGGCACCCGTGCTAACGGTCAAGTGGTATTGCGCCTTGCCCGCCGTGGACAACACACTGTTGAACTGACCGTTAAAGATAACGACAAGTTAACGGATACCACAACGCTGACTTACCGTTAAGCCAGTCCTTTTATTCCGCTGATATTTAAAGTGACGCCAAGCCCGCAGCCGCGGGCTTTTCTTTTTGCCCAAAAGCAAAATAAAGTTGTTGTCAGTTGTGACGCATCAATTGTCATTGTTTCCCCAGTGACTCGTCACCTCTTTATTTAACAAGAAGCCTCCCTGAGGGCTCTAATAAAATATCCCTGTTTTAGAAGGTTACAGGTGCAACAATGACAATCCTCATTAACCCTTCAGCTGTTCGTTTAGCTAAAAAGATATTTGCCCCAAAGCAAGATAATTTTGTCGTCAGTTTGCAGCATGAATTGTCATTGTTTCCCCTGTGACTCGCAATAAACTCGTCCCTGAGGGCTCGACGACGGCATCCATGCCGCCAACGGTCACAGTTGCAACAATGCCAATCTTAACTAACACTTCTGCTGTTCGTTTAGCTAAAAAGATATTGCCCCAAAGTGTGTTTCGTAGTTTGAATAAAAATGGATAATAAAAAGAATAAAAATTGCAATAAAAATGGACACCCAGCCTAAATAGCGCAGTTGTTAACCTCCGACTATGCTTGGGTTAAGCATTAAACAAGGAGGTTTGTATGCCGCGCCCACGTAGAACTCAGATAAGTGTTGAAGACACACCCTATTACCATTGTTGTAGCCGCGTTGTGCGGCGTGCGTTTTTGTGTGGCGATGATACCTATTCTGGAAAAAATTATGACCATCGCCGCGCTTGGGTAGAATCGCTACTGTTTGAACTCGAAGCGGTTTTTGCTATTGATGTGGCGGCTTTTGCTGTGATGTCCAATCATCTGCATGTGGTGCTGCGGGTCGATATCGACAGCGCCAATCGTTGGACTGACCACGAAGTACTTGAGCAGTGGCATAAGCTGTTTAAAGGCGATGAATTAACGCAAAAATTCGCCAAAGGTGAGTTAGTTGAAGCGCATGAGGTTCACAGATTAAAGCATTCAATTGCCATTTATCGCAGCCGTTTATGTGATATCAGTTGGTTTATGCGCTGCCTCAACGAACCCATCGCAAGACAAGCGAATCAAGAAGATAACTGTACAGGTCGTTTCTGGGAAGGTCGCTTTAAATCGCAAGCTCTACTCGATGAAGCCGCAGTTTTAACTTGTATGGCCTATGTTGATTTGAATCCTATTAGAGCGCAACTGGCTGATACACCAGAACAATCCGACCATACCAGTATCCAGTTGCGTATTCGTGCCGCATTAAAAGGTGAGCAGCCTAAAAATCTGCTGCCTTTTATCGGTAATGAGCGCGACAACCAGCCCAATGGCATTGCGTTTTTATTATCGGATTACCTTGAATTGGTCGATGATACAGGCCGAATTATTCGAAGCGACAAACGTGGGGCAATCAGTGTAAATAGCGCTAAGTTACTGGCAAGATTAAATATCCCACATGACAATTGGCTCAAGCTCACTACTGAGTTTGGCAAGCTATTTCATGGTCCGGTGGGTACGCTGCAAGCACTCACTGATTACTGTGAACATCTAGAAAAGCGACGACGGCACTTTGCCGCAAGCTGTCAGCACTTTCACAGCAACTAACTGTAATCCTGCTTAACTAAACCAATCTCTGCCCATGTGTTTTATTGGGTGGGTTAGCATGTCTTAAATCCACTATTTTTTAATGAGTAAGCTCATTTTTATGCCTCAGCTTTAGTCCTTCAATTTTTGATGACTCTTATTTAAGCAATTTTAGCTCGTACAAGTTGTAGACAAACCAAAAGTGCATTATGTTGTTGATCTAAAATGGGTGGCCAGATTTTGCTCTTTTTATGATGGATTCTTGTATATGAAAAGCGATAGAAAGCTGTTAGCTTTTAGTTAATACATATAATTAAGAGTGCGCGTTTTTACTGGTCTAATGAGGTAAGTACGTATGCGAACAATGCAAGTATTAGGTTTTTAAATCACAATCAAAATCACAAAAAGGACTTTGTTTATGCGTTTTTTAATTTCATTACTCTTTGTTTTTACCGTTGCTATATCTGAGGCTTCTGCATTAGATAAAGTGACTATTGGAGAAAATTTCATTATACATTCTGAAATTATTGGCGAAGATAGACCTATTTCAGTGTATATACCAAAGGGAGTAAATACAGGTGATTCTCTATATGTTATCTATTTACTTGATAGTGAACACCATTTTCATACCGTCACGGGCATAGTGCAGTCTCTAGTCGACTATGAACAAATACCCAAAACAATGGTTGTTGGTATTCAAACAACAAATCGTCCTCGTGACTATCTCCCTAAGATAAACGGTGAGCCACAAACCAAATTTCAAACATTTGTAAAATCTAAATGGCCTGATTCAGGGCAAGATAAATTTTTAAAATTTCTAAATGATGAGCTCTTTCCATATATTGATAAAAATTATACTACCTATCCTCACAGAACAATTATTGGTCATTCAAATGGTGGGACATTAGCACTTTCAGCTTTATTTGAGCGCCCAGAACTGTTCAATAATTACTTAGCTATAAGCGCCAATGGATGGTGGAGTTATGATGAAATAATTCAAAATTCAAAAAAACTAATAGAAAGCAACCGTCCTAAACAAAAACTTTTTATTTCGGTTGCTGGTGAAGGTAGTCAATTCTATACGGGTACATTAGAGCTATTAACCAACATGGAAAGGAACAAACCCGTTAATCTAGACTGGAAATTTGAACACTATCCAGAGCGTACTCACATGAGTGGCATATTACCTGCGATAACGAGTGGGCTAGAGTATTTGTATGCTGATGTTAATTTTAAAATCACCCCTGAGTTGGCTAAATATGCGAACATATCAGTCGTTAAAAGTTACTATTCAGATTTATCTAAGCAGTTTGGCTTCACTGTTTCAGCCCCTGTTGATATTTATGTAGAATTTGCAGAGCAACAGCAAATGAACCTGCGAGAAGAAGAAGCGCTTAAGACATTAGAGCAATTTGTACGTGATTACCCAGAACATTCATATGCGCATATGAAACTTGCTCAAGGTTATGCTAAGGTGAAAAAATTTAATCAATCCTATGAAGGTTTTGTCCAAGCACTTAATTTAGCAAAACAACAAAAGAAAGAAACGAACATTATCGATGCGCTTCAAGATATGGTTAATCAAGCTCAAACAAAACTTTAGTAATAAAAATCCATATAAGGTATTAAAAGTCCTCGGAGATCAAAATTGCTTAAAGAGTATGTACATAGATTTAGGAATGCCCTAGTAAAGGCCGCAGAGCTTGAATCCTACCGTTTATACAAGCTAGGCCGATGGAATGAGCTTAATTCTTTTCCTTTTGGGTCATGTGACATCGCTAGTAATTTCCTTGCCATGTACCTGAAAGAAAAAGGTATAGAATCTAAAATCATATGGTGTGGAAATGCACTCGAGCAGTACAGCTCAGTAAAAAGTCATGTGTGGCTTGAAGTCGATGATACATTTATAGATATAACAATTTCGCAGTTTCCGGAGTACGACAATAATCGGATACATATCTGCAAGAAAAACTCCCCAACTATGCTGATGGAGATTTATAAGCATTGCAAAGAACTTGGCCACCACAATTACCAAGAACGGGAAATACAATTAAACTCCGCATCTGAAAGTGGGCAGCCTTTATATGAAGAAATTAAGAAGCTAGCAGATGGAGGGTAAAACTTTTAATAAGGCCAGCCAGAGGGCCGAAAAAACTGCCGCTTCGCTCTGTTTTTTCGGCCTCTGCTGGCGGCGTTATATTTTCTTTGCAAAGGCGTGTTTATTACCATGGTAAAAAAGTTACTGTTTAGCTCTCTATTTTTTGTTACCTGTGTGAATGCAAAACAACACGATTTTTCCGTCATGTTAGCTTGCCATACATCATCGGATAAGCCGGGACTTGCAATCAGTATCGAGCAATCTGGAAAGCATATTTTCAAAGGCGCACTTGGGGTTGCAGATATAAGCACTCGTGACCCCTTAAAAGTTGATAGTATTTTTCAGATCGGCTCAATCTCAAAGCAGTTTACGGCCGCTGCGATACTTCAACTCGTTGAGAATAATAATTTATCCTTAAAAAATACTCTGGATGATTTTATTACAGATCTTCCAGTTGAGTACGCAAAGCTAACGATTGAAAGTGTTCTAAGTCATACTTCTGGGCTGCCAAATTACAACTCGGATGTAGGGATCAGGCAGCGATGGGACAAATACGCCACCATTGATGAAGTGATCAATGTAGTGAGTAAAATGCCAGTGCTGACAAAGCCTGGTGTTGATTATGCGTATTCAAATACCGGATATATTTTGTTAGGAAAGGTGATTGAAGCCGCTTCTGGTCTGACATATAGCGAGTATTTGCAGCGGAATATTTTTTCTCCTTTAGGCATGAAGAATTCGTTTGTTGTGACTAAAGGGGTAAGTTCAAAGCAAATTGTGAGAGGTTATACCGCAAATAGCGATGAACCTAATGCGTATTTTACTCCCGAAATCGTTGACCGTAGTTGGATTTATGCGGCGGGTGCAATTGCATCGACTCTTGACGACATGAGCTTGTGGCATCGTGGTTTAAGTTCTGGGAAGGTAATTTCGGCTGCAAATTATCAGCTGATGGTAACTAGAGCAAAACTAAACAACGGGGAATCAGTCAATTATGGGTTTGGCACTGATGTATACCCGATAAGCGGTCAACCGTCGTACAGTCATCAAGGGCAAGTGCCTGGTTTTGTGGCATGGTCAGTCTATTTTCCCTCGCATGATTTACTTGGCACAGTATTCGGCAACAATGACGCTGTTCACCCAGGCCCAGCTTTGTTAAATATGATTGCAAGGCAACTTAACCTTTCACCAGCGCCAATTGCTCATCAAAATATCACAGAACAAGCTAAGACTCTGATTGGTAAATACAAAGGTACAGACGATACGATGATGACTGTTACATTTGATGATGGGCAACTCAGTGCGAAAACCAGCAATGGCGTCATTCGAAAATTAGTGCTTCGGGAAAATAACTCATTTTCATTTGCATGCACCGAGGATTATTATCAACTTCGAGAGCAGGATGATAAGCGTTTGCTTGTTCCTGTCAGTATTTACATGGGTGAGCGAGCACCTTTAGTTCGAATGGAAATACAATAATCACCATTAAAAATGACTCGTAACAAGTTGCTCGCGTTTGTGGCGGGCGAGCATCCAAAGGAAGGACTTGAACAACATTCTTGTTTAACTGCCAGTTCGCCCTCCATGGCTCTCGTTCATAAACTTAGAATCCCTAGGTTTCTATTCACCCTGTCGACGAGCAAATACGATGGTAAGCCAATATGAGTAGGTCAAACCAATAAGCGCTCCACGGTTTAAAATGGATGGCCTAATTTATTGCCCATCATTTTATCTGCCATTTTAATTAGTTTTTATTGGCAAAATATATCTATTAAAGCTATATCATTTAGTTTTCACTTAGTCGCTTGAGACACTAAAAAATGAATTCTGAAGTTTTGAAGTATGTAAATGAGCATCAGCTTTCGTCTGTAATGAATAAAACAAAGTGGTGCGAGCTTGAAAAGGCATTAAATGGATCTGAAGACTTTATTCCCTATGTGCGATACAAATTGATTTATGATGAAAATCCAAATGCAGGTTTTACTGCTGTGTGGTGGCATGAGTTACTTAAAATAGCAGAAACCATTGAGTGGTTAGAAGTTGATCCATTCAAAAGAGAATGGCTAGGCCGATTAGTGGCGGATCGAGTGACGGACTTTTCTGATGTTGTAAGCACACAATTAGCCCAATATTCAATTCCTTATTCGATAGAAAATGGCATGTTTCGGATTTGGGGTTATCTGAGGAGGGATGAATCTCCAGAATTTATCTAACTGAAGAGTTATATCTCTGTAAGTCACTTATTTTCAAGCTAAAACCACTCAAAACTGAGACCTCAATACTGATTATTGAGATTGGGCATAGAGACAAAAGACAGTAAAAAAGTGCTTTATTTTTCAATAAAGCACTCATTTTAAAGCGACTCAAGCACTCGTTAATCTACTGAACACACTACTGATTAAAGGACCGATCAAAGTACTATGTAGAGTGGCCAGCCGAGGAGGCCGACGAGACCTTCTTTATGTTCGAATCTTTCTAAGCGTTCGGGTGAAGCGTCGCTGAGTAAGAGTTCGCGGTAGCTTTTCGCAAAGTGCAGGGTACGCAGTAGGGCGGGGGCAAAGTTTTTACCGAGATCTTTACTGATGGTTTCAGCGAGTTCTGCGGGTAATTCTGCTAACGCTTTCTGGGTTTCCAATTCGATATGCTCACGGGTAAACCATTCCTCTTTTAAGGTGATTTTGCCGATACGCTTTTTCAAATCCTGTCTGACTTTGGCGCCATCAAACAACAATCGATACAGTACCGCTTCGGCTAATACACTCTCTAGATTGAGAAAATCTAGCGGATCATAGCTCGATTGCGCGTAAAACTGTGCCAATAGGGCCGCAATCGACTGTTGGCGTTGGTGTTCAAGCAGAGCATCTTGATAGGCTTCATAGCCTAACCATTCTTCCGCATCTGGCGGGCTAGACACTTGTTCAAGCAAGAACTTGTCGACATCGCCGTACAGTGACTTGCCGTTGACGAGTTTGTGCTTGCTGACAGTGCTGAGCATGCTCCAGCCTTTTTGAAAGCATTTGACTACGCCATCGGCGGTGATCAACAGGCGTATCGCCTGCTGCGGGTTTTGGTTTGACAATTCCATCAAACCAAGACTCACCACACCAATGACATCGTGCGCCGCTTGTTCGAGCAGGTGCATTTTATACTTGTTGTAAAACTTATCGGCCAGTTTGAGGCTCATCAAAATGGCTTTGGATTTGATTTGTGACAGCTGTTCACCGCTCAGCGTTTCGTCTGCTTGGCCTTGGATCAATACCTTGCTCAGGTAGGGTCCTTGATCTACATCACGCAGTACCAGTTGCATCAAATAATTCCTTAATCCAAAAAGCTAAACATATCATCGACTTCAGCGTATTCATCCGTCACTTGGTTTTTCTCTTTGGCTTGAATAACCAGCTCGTTGACAAACTTGCTGATGATCATTTCCCAACCTGAGCTTTCGTTTCGCAGCAGACTCTTAATGGCTTTTTCAACATCGGGCGCGAGCTCGTGGATCAAGGCCATTAGGCTGCGTGGGTCGTCTATGCTGAGGCTGTGTGCATCTTCACTGGCGACGCGGCTATCGTAACCTATGGTTTCAGTGTCTTCTTCGTCATCGTAGAGATCTGTATAGCCGTCTTCATCTTCATGCTTTTCGCCTAACATCATTTCGATGAAAGGAATCGACAGGTAGAAGAGGCCCGCAGGATCTTCGGCGATACATTCTAAAATCGCAGTTTGCTTTTCTTCGCTATCTTGGATGCGAATTAAATAGGTCAAAAAATCAAAGGTATGCTGAATAAGTTCTTCGGCATTGTTTTTGATTTTTTCTTCCCAGTACAAAGGTTGCTGACAGACGATGTCGCGAATTTGTTCTGGGGTCATGAGTTCAGACATGATCGAAGGACAAGAGATATCATGATGACTGTTGATTTGGGTCAGCGTGACGATATCCATGTGTTCGATAACTTCGACTAATTGCTCGTCGCTCATGGTATTTGCAATGATTTCAAAGCGTTTGCTCGCTTGTTTTGGCTCTACGTCCGCCAACTCTTTAATTTCGGCGACGGTAATCTCAATGAGACTAGTGTTCATTAGCGGTCCTCATCATCGTAGTGATCGTAGTAGCCATCTTCCTCTTCGCCTTCATCATCGTCGTCGTTATCTGAGGTGCCAACATAATCGTTGTCATCATCATCTTCATCGTCGTGATGTTTTGCTGCTGGCGTTGCTTTACCTTGAGTTTCGAGTAAATACAGTACGGCGCAGCTTTCAATCAGTAAGGTTTCCGAGTAACCACGCACGGCTAACACTAAAGGTAAATCAGCATTGTTAAAGCCAATCGTGACTTTAAACTCATCCCACTCGGGTTGAGTAGCCGTGTTTATCCAATGTGCCCACTTGAGTTTGGCTTCGGCGGGAAATTTAATTCGACCGTAAAGCGCGACAGGCAGGTACTCAGGCACAGTATCGAGCATCTTAGGATCGGCTTCTAACACCTTTTTGATTTGGCTAGTAAATTGCTCTAGCGCTTTAGGTGTATCGGGATCGTCGTAGGACTCGATATTGTCGTAGGCATTATTTTTAAGCTCATTAATGCGTGAGATATTCAGTTTTTTGACCATTTGACACTACTCTAGAAAACGCTCAAGGATAAAATTGATCCCACAGCTCGCGCATGGCGCTCGCGGGATCGGTCACTATGACGTTATTGAAATCTTTGATAAACGCGTTACGTCGCTTAGGATCGGACAACACATCATAAGCATTTTTAACGCGTTCAAGTTGTACGGCGGCTTGCTGCTTTTCCTCTTCCGAGGTGCCTAACAACTTGTCGGGATGATATTTGTTTGACAGCCGTCGATAGGCTTTTTTAATGTCGTCTTCTTTGGCACTGGGTTTTATACCAAGCACACTAAAGTGGTTAATCATACTTGTACCTGCAGGCGATGGGGCTGATATCGCGAGATAAAAAGGGTTTGACTCTGATTATCTTTAAATTCGTGGAATTATGATTAGTCAGCCGTGGATGATAGCAGAAATCCCCACTCAGCGGCAAACGCGCGAGCAGGAATTTGTGCTTTAGTGAAGGGTTAAAAATCCTTTAAACTTTAATCTGTCGTGGCGCATGGATTAAGTCAACCGCTATGCTGTTGAAATTCCGTTGCCAAGCCAGATTGACAGCTAACTTAACCTTGTTTTTAGGCGAGATAATTGCCCTCGATTCTGGGCAATATTTTAGCACCGAATCCTTCGCTAAAATCATTCACACAGAGCTAACCCACACTCGCCTCTGCCACGTTCGGCTGAGCTAACGCCGTAACCGCTAAGTCAGACTAGACACTAACCGCAGGTTCATCCCAAGGGTGAGCATTTGCTTCTGTTCCCGCTGTAAATCCTTCATAAACAGGCTGATTTTTCGCTTGTGGCTCGGTAGCACTAGCATGAGTCCATCGGGGATCACTTTAATATGATCTAAGGTCAGCGTCTTAGCGATACGGCCAAGGTTGAGTAAGACAGCGAGCCTCAGCAGGCAGAGCAGGCGATTCAACGTGAGCTTATGGTTGGGCTCAAGTTCGGCGAGCATTAATTCGTTGGGCTTTTTTCTGTGATTGGTGATAAGCCGCGCTAAATCCAGCTGCAAGGCTTCACTAAACCCGGGTAAGTCACTGTTGCTGATGATATAACCACCGTGTTTGTGCAGGGACTTTGAATTAATGTGTAGCCCGATTTCATGTAAGGTTGCGCCATAGGCGAGCAAGCGTGCATGGGGCCTTAATTGCCATTCATCGGCGACCTGTTCAAACAAGGCCATGGCGGTGTCGCGTACCTTAGCGGCGTGGGCCATATCGATATGATAAAGCTGGGCAATACTGTCGACGGTGCGGTGGCGAATATCCTGATACTGACCAATCTTGGCCAGTTCATAGAGTACGCCTTCACGCAGTGCTCCTGGGCTAAACTCGAGCTTTTGTATCGGTAAGCGCCTAAAAAAGCTGATTAAAATGGCAAGTCCGGCGGGCACTAAAGGAATGCGTTTATCATCGACATTGGCAAATTGAATTTGGCTAATATGGCCACATTTGATCAACTTGATTTTGAGCTGTTTTAGTCGTGGCAGCGTGATAGTTTCATCGCCGTGTTCTTCTTGAATCGCTTCGCAGATGGCTTTCACTGTGCCTGAGCTGCCTAACGTCAGCTCCCAGCCGCCCGCGAAATATTCCTTGGAGAGCGAGGCGAACTGTTTGTCGGCCGCGCTTTGAGCATCACGAAATGAGGCTGGGGTGATGAGCCCATCAATAAAGAAACGCTCATTGAAACTCACACAACCGCAGCGCAGGCTAGATAACTGAGTTGGGGTATTTTTCTGGCCGATCACAACTTCGGTAGAACCGCCACCGATATCGATGACTAAATTACTTTTCCCTAGCACTTGGCTTTGGGCAATACCGTTATAAATCAAACGCGCTTCTTCATGGCCCGAAATGACCTCCACCGGATAGGGCATGATGGCGAGTGCAGCCTCGATAAACTGATCGCGGTTTTTGGCAATTCTCAGAGTGTGGGTGGCGACTAATCGCACTTGCGCTTGGTCGAGATTGGAAAATCTTTGGTTAAAATCCCGTAGGCAATTGAGCCCACGTTCTATGGCGTCATTGTCGAGAATATTTTGCGCATTGAGCCCAGTGGCGAGCTGAACCTGTTGTTTTTCTTTATGTAAAATCTGCAAACTGCCATCTTGCTCGCGGGCAATGACCAGATGAAAACTGTTCGACCCCATATCGATGGCGACAAAGTGGCGCGATTTAGAGTTTGCGAGTACATTGCTGGGCGTAGCGTGTGACTGTGTGTGCGAATATGTGGTTACCAATCGGATTATCCTTAGGCAATCAAAGCGATATAAAGCCAGCGATTAGCTGGCTTTGGCCCGTAACTCAGGTGTTATGTCAGGCTGAGTTTTCACTTCTCGCTCAGCGTCACCCTCATGGGTGGACATACGTAAGGCATTAAATTCTTGCAGTTGGCGCTTCTCATAATTAATCAGATATTGATAAATGGCAATTTGAGAACGCACTTTTCGTTTGTTACCGCGATTCCGATAAGGATTACTTTGTTCCTTGTTGATGACACGTGCTTTAGTGTTGTCATTGAACTGTAAGGATAAAATATCCATTATCATCTGTTTTAGGCGCAGATCATAAATCGGCACACTCACTTCGACGCGATTATCTATGTTGCGGCTCATCCAGTCGGCGGAGCAGATAAAGAGTTTGTTCTCTCCACCCGCGTGGAACAGCATCACCCGCGAGTGTTCGAGGAATCGGTCGACGATACTATAGACTTCGATGTTGTCGCTGATCCCCGGAATTTGCGGGATAAGCGAACACATGCCGCGAATAAGTAACTTGATTTTGACCCCAGCGGCTGAAGCCTCATAGAGTTTTTGGACCAAGGATTCATCGAGTAAGTTATTTAATTTTAAGGTAATCGCCGCCTTCATATGGCTCTGGGCATTAACGATTTCATTATCAATTAAGTGACTCAGTTTTTGTCTGGCATCGTAGGGCGACACGATTAAATGCTGGAAGTTATCGCGGCGATACGGATGTTCAATCAAGTCAAACACTTGCTCCACTTCACGGGCAATCTCTTGATTGGCGGTGAACAGCGACAAGTCAGTGTAGACCCGCGCTGTGCCTTCGTTAAAGTTGCCAGAGCCAACGTGACAATAGAGTTTGATTTCACCTTGTTCTTCGCGGCCAATCAAGCACAACTTGGAATGCACTTTTAAACTGGTGATACCGTGGTGAACTTTGACGCCCGCTTCGGCCAAGATGCGGGTCCATTCGATGTTGGATTGCTCATCGAATCTGGCTCTGAGTTCAATGACTGCGGTGACTTGTTTGCCGTTTTTCACTGCATCGATAAGCGATTGCATCACATGGGATTTTTTCGCGACTCGATATAAGTTAATTCGAATAAAGCGCACCGCCGGATCGTAGGCCGCTTGGCGCACCATTTCGGTAAAGTGGGAAAACTTATGGTACGGATAATTGAGCATGATATCGCCCATCCGAATCGCATCGAAACTGTTGGCACTGCGGCCAAAACCTGCACTATTGAGCGCCGGTAGTTTTTCGTTTTCGAGGTAGTCGCGGCTCGGGTTGGGGAAGGCGATAAAGTCTTTAAAGCTGTGGTAACGCCCGCCTGGGATCAAACATTCAGTCGAGCTGATGTTCAGGTTTTCTTTGAGCATAACTAACATGTGTTCAGGCATTTCTTTGTCGTACACTAAGCGTACAGGCTCGGCGGTAAGACGTTTTTTCAATCCCTTGGTCATTTTCTCAAGCTGGGTTTGTTCAAGCTCGTCGGTGATATCAAAATCGGCATCGCGGGTTAACTTCATCGAATACACTTCGATAGCATCGTACTCGAAGAAGGGACCAAAGAGTTCATCTACGCAGTGGCGAATAATGTTATCTAATAAAATCAGATATTTTTTCGCTTTACTCTTTTCGGCTGGGAGTTCGATAAACCGCGGTACATTTTTAGTCGGCACTTCGACTAAGGCATATTGGCGGCGAGCTTTGGTGAACAAACACACACACAAATAGGTGGCGTCGTCGTTGATTTGCTTGATCAGATCGCGATTATTATTGACCATAAGCGGCGCGATATGGCGTTTGAAATGATCTCTAAAATGCTTTTTCAGCCAGTCGCTGTGGAACTCGCTTAATTGTTTCTCATTGATTAACAAAATATTACGACGTACAAGTTCGCGCATTAAATCCGTGTAGATGCCATCGAACCTTTCTTGCAATGCCATCACTTTCGATTGGATCTTGGCCATTAAATGGCGGCTATTACTGCGACCTTCCTGCAGGGATGACAGCAAAATGGAGCGTCTGACCGCAGCCACACGCACCCTAAAAAACTCATCCATGTTATTGGAAAATATCCCTAAAAAGCGCACTCGCTCCACTAAGGGAACATTGTGATCGCAGGCTTCTTGCAATACCCGCTCATTAAAAGACAACCAAGAGAGTTCTTTATCAATCGAAAGTTTATCGGTATTCGGGGACACTGCACAGCTCCTTTAAGCAAGCGTCATGGCGCAATATACAATAGCATTCATCCGCCGTTGTGCAATCAGATTTACTGCCGACAAGTGAAGGAATTTCAATGATAAATATTGCGTACACGCCAAAATCAGTCTGGGATTTATCTGGGATAAAGATACGAGGGAAATATGTCAACTTGATGACGAGTGTGACAGAAATATGACCTTATGATGATCATCTTGGATTGAGCTTAAACTCTGTTCGCGTCACTGCGATTTAAGCCTTGAGAAACTGTGCAAGCGTGGCTTACTGGAGAATAAATCCGTCAGTGTTAACTCCTTGGGCATTATCGCAAACTATGTTATCTTGCTCGGCTTTTTTATCGCGGGAGTATAAAGGTATGTTTGTTGGATTTGATTATGGTAGTGCTAACTGCGCCGTAGGGATCATGCTGGATGATGGTGTGCAGTTATTGGCGTTATCAGAGCAATCAGCTTATTTGCCTTCGACCTTATACGCGATGGACAGGGAACTGATCGCCGAGGCGGTTTATCGTGGCCTTCCCACTGAATTAAAAGCCGATTACGCCAAAAAGCGCGCCGCGCAATTGAGTCGCGCCCGTATGGTGCGCCATGAGTTAGATCTCGATGCCGATGTTCAGGCTGTATTTGTTGGCGAGCAGGCGGTGAGCGCGTATTTAGAGATGCCGGAGGAGGGATTCTATGTCCGTTCGCCAAAATCTTTTTTAGGCGCGACAGGGCTTAGACCCGAACAAGTGGCCCTGTTTGAAGATATTGTTACCTTGATGATGCAGCATATTAAAGTGCGCGCCGAATCTGTGTTAGTTGAAAAAGACCTTGTTAAACAGGGTAGCACTGCGATGATCACCCATGCGATTATTGGTCGTCCGGTGAACTTTCAAGGCATAGGCGGTGAAGAGAGTAACCGTCAGGCCGAAGCCATTTTGACCTTAGCGGCAAAACGCGCGGGTTTCATCGACGTTGATTTTCTGTTCGAGCCGTTAGCGGCGGGGATGGATTATGAAGCGACCTTGACCGACAACAAAACGGTATTGGTCGTTGACGTAGGCGGCGGTACAACGGACTGCTCTGTGGTAAAAATGGGACCCGCCCATAAACAAAAAGCGGATCGCAGTGAAGATTTCCTCGGTCACAGCGGCCAGCGGATCGGCGGTAACGATCTTGATATCGCCCTTGCAATGAATGCCTTTATGCCGCACTTTGGTTTAGGTTCCTTGATGATCAATGGCAAACCTATGCCCAGTAAAACATTTTGGAATGCGGTCGCAGTGAATGATATTAGCGCCCAGCGAGAATTCAGTACCTTAAGTAGCCGTAAATTGATTGATGAATTGGTTAAAGAAGCCGAGCAGCCACAGTTACTGAAGCGATTGTTAAAGGTGCAACAGCAGCAGTTAAGCTATCAACTGGTTCGCCAAGCCGAGCGTGCGAAAATTGCACTGTCAGATACCGATAATACTGATGTTAATCTGGATTTTATCGAAGCGGCGCTGCACGCGGGTGTGAGTCGTGAATTGTTTGAAAATGCCATTGAGCCGTCGCTGACGAAAGTGGAAGCCCTGATGCACCAAGCGCTCACGCAAGCTGCAAAAACTTTGGCTGCAACAAATGTCGCGGTAAACCGCTCAGCAACAGAGGATTTATCCGCTGAAGCAGAGTGTAAACCCGATGTGATTTACGTGACGGGTGGTACGGCACGAAGCCCTGCGATTTATGCGAAAATCGCTGGTATTTATCCCGATATTCCGGTCGTGGTCGGCGATCACTTTGGCTCTGTGACAGCCGGATTAACCCGCTGGGCACAAAAGCTATTCGCTACGCATTAATATATAAGCGCTAGCATATCAGCACTAATGTAAAAGGATGTATGAATGAAAACTCTGTTGAAGTGTGCGTTTGCGGCCTCTGTAGGTCTATTGCTTGCGGGTTGTGGTGACGATGTGGGTAAGGTGAGCTTAGGGCTTTTTACCACTAAAGATGTGATTATTGATGCTAAAAATGATCCTAAAATACCTGGGGTGACTTGCCATATCAGTCGTATCGAAGCCAATTTAGATTTTGCCGATCCGTCCGATATGGGGATCAGTTGCCGTCAAACTGGGCCAATTACTGCGGCCGATCTGGCGAAGATAGACATGGGGAAACACGGCGAAGTGATTTTCACTGAGTCCCTGAGTATTTTATTTAAGTCATTAAAAGTGCGTAGAATTTACGATGCGCAAAATCAGACTCTGTTGTATTTGTCCTATTCGACGAAAGAGACCAATGGCAGCCATAAACATGCGCTCTCAACAGTGCCGCTTTATGGCTCTGCGGCTTGGGTCGATTCTGCATTAAGTATTGGAACGAAAGCGAATTAATCACCGTAGGGTTTATGATTTAGCGGTTTATTTGCGATAAGCATAATGATATTGCAATAAAAATTCGTATTTGTGTCAGTATCGATAAGAGAAGGGGCGGAATATTTATTCAGCCCCTTTTTTATATTCTGCTAGCACTTAGCACATTAAATATCGTTACTTAGCTTTGGCCGCCAATACTGCGTTAAAGCGTTCAAACCCAGCACTGAGATCGGCGATTAAATCAGCGGGATCTTCTAAACCAATATGTAAACGGATCAAAGGTTTGCTCGCATCCCATTGAGTCGCCGAGCGGATTTTTTCAATACCGAAAATGCCGAGGATTAAACTCTCGTAGCCGCCCCAAGAAAAGCCCATCTTAAAGTGACTCATATTTTCAACCAGTGCGGTGACCGCATCGCCATCGCCCTGTTTTAAGATAAAGGAGAACAAGCCGTTGGAGGCACTAAAGTCGCGTTTAAAGAATTCGTGCCCAGGGCATGTCTCGAATGCGGGGTGACGCAGATGATCGACTTCTGGCCGGGTTTTCAACCAGTTGGCCACTTGCAGGGCATTTTTTTCATGTTGCGCCATACGCACGCCTAAGGTACGTAGGCCGCGGGCAGCAAGGTACACATCGTCTGGCGATGTGGTTTGTCCCATCAAATAACTGTGTTCACGTAATTGTGGCCAGTATTTTTCGTTGGCCGTGGCCGTGCCTATCATCACATCCGAGTGACCGACGATGTATTTGGTCGCCGCTTGAATTGAGATATCTACACCCATTTCAAAGGGTTTGCTATTGATGGGCGAGGCCCAAGTATTGTCCAGCATAGTGATCAGCCCATGTTCGTGGGCGATGCGGCACAAGGTCGGTACATCTTGCACTTCCATGGTGATGGAGCCCGGAGACTCTAAAAACAGCACCTTAGTATTGGGGCGAATGAGGTCGCGAATGCCTGCGCCAATCAGCGGATCGTAATAGGTGGTTTCGATACCAAAACCGCCGAGAATATGGGTGCACAGATCCCGCGTTGGCTCATACACGCTATCAACCATTAACAGGTGATCGCCCGTTTTTAAAAATGACAGTAGCGCCGCACTGATCGCCGCAGCGCCAGAAGGATACAGCGCCGTACCGACGCCACCTTCTAGTTCGGCAATCGCGGCCTGAAAGGCAAAATGGGTTGGGGTGCCACGGCGGCCATAAAACATCTCGCCATTGGTTTTATTTTTCGCGGCGTGGCGCATTTCATCCATGGTTTCGAAGACGATAGTCGAAGCGCGAAAGACGGGCGGATTGATCACGCCTTTGGTCCATTTTTTGTCTCGACCTAAGCTGACGATTTGGGTGGCTTGATGATGTTTATCTGTCATTGGATCATTACCTTGGCATTTAGGTTGAACGAAGAGGTTGAACAATTTGGGAGAATAATTGGCGTTTCTTATCGATTGTTATGGCGGTCATCTTAGCATCTACCCGCATAAATGACAGGAGGCGCGTGATGAGTTTGGCTCATGTTATTGGCCTCCTGTATTTTAGCTGTTGAGATTATGACGCAGGGCTTAAAAGCTGTAACACGCTTAACTTAAAGCCCGTATGTTCTTAATTTAAAGGTAAGGTAACAAGGATATCTACACCATTATGTTCGCTGCGATTACGGGCAAGGATTTGTCCTTGGTGGAACTCGGCGACCAATCGCGCGATATACAGACCTAAGCCTAGGTGGGGTTTATCTTGGGCTTGATTAATCCGTACCGACACCATGGAATCGAAAATCTGCTCCGACATATCAATGGGCAGTTCAGGCCCTAAGTTACTGATAAGCAGAGTTGCTTGCTTACCCACTTGGGTGAGTGTGACTTCGATAGCACTGTCTTTATGGCAAAACTCAATGGCGTTGGCGATAAGTTTGTCCATTAACTGGGCGATATATTCTGGCACACCTTGCATCATCAGTGGTTGCTCGGGCACTTTCACACTAAAGCCTTGTTCTGGATAGGTCATTTGATAACCTTGCATACAACCGCTGACCACTTGTGAGAGTGGGAACTTAGTGATATCGGCCTGCGTTAAACTCTGCTCTAAGCGTGTTGCCTCGCTCATGTTGTTTAAAATCATGCTTAAGCGGCTGACACCTTCTTGGGCTCGGTCGACATATTTTTGCGTGTCTTTATCTAAGGTCTGCAGGTTTAAATGCTCAAGGGATGAACGCACCACAGCCACGGGCGTACGTAACTCATGGGACAGGCGTGACGACATGTTTTCTAGATAGTGAGTGTACTGACCCAGTCGCCCCACAATGCTAGAGAAGCTACGGGACAGATCGCCAATTTCATCCCGAGCCTTCGACGGTTTGAGGTGATTACGCACACGGCCTTGGCTGTCGATGGCATTTTCGGCTTCATCTCGCAATTTACGAATGCGGTTAGAAATACTCGAGGCGAAGAAGAACAGCGCCAAGGTGCCCATACTCATTATGGTCAAAATCACGTTAAAGAGTTTTTCCAGCGCTCGGTTGCGTAGGGTTCGAATTCCGTGGGTGGTTTCTTCGGCGACGACGGCACCCATCACATTGTTATCAATCCAAATGGGGCTCGCGGCGGCGAGTACCACAGCTTTGTTGTCTGGGGTTAACCGCCAAGTCGAACTTTGCTGACCCGCGAGGGCTTTTTGGATATGACTGCCGTCAAGCTCGGTGGAATCTTGTAAGGAATCAATAAAGTCTTTGGGCGGTTTAGTGAGAATTTTATAGTACAGCGGATGCAGATAATCACGCTTGAAGGTATCCCACAGCGCGGTGCTCTTTTCATCTTCTAAGGTGCGGGTCCATACACTGTCATTCGCGCGAATGTCGCCGGATTTTGCCAGTACGCGACCGTGTTTATCGACCACCCAAATACGTGAGCTATAGTGGCTCATGCCTTTGATAATACTTTCAATTTCCGGTGATGGTACCAGCACTGTGCCGAGATTGTCGACCGTATCTAAGGCCGAGGTGCCGACAACTGCAGCGACATCACGGTATTTGCTGTCGTTGACATCGGCAATGGCAAATCCGAGTTTGCTGCCGACCATGTCTAAGGGAATACGCAGCTCGACATTGTAGCCCACATCTGTCGTCGCCCATTGTCCTTGGATACGTACCTCAGGTGTAACAGGCACCGTTTGCTTAGGATTAGCGGGTAATTCGAAGGCGCTGATCCAGCCGGGTTGAGTCGTGGCAACGATATAGCGTTTGAATTTATTGTCGGGCGCGAGTGTTGCAATCGAGAGATGATCGTTTCTATCGACACTTAGGGCATTTTTACCCCGCAGTACCACTGTTGGATCAATGACTTGAAAAAAAGCATACAGATAACCATCGTATTGTCCGACCATGTGGGTAAAGCTTAAGGTCAGGGGGGCGTTCGGATCGGCACGCATAATTTGGTGCGCCTCACCGTATTGGATAAATCTGTGCTGATATTCCTGCCATTCGTTGAGTTTGCCGTCGAGTAGAATCGCCCCCGCCAGTGGATAGGCGTATAGATCGCGGCTTTTTTCCACTTGCTTTAAAAAACTCGCTTGCCCATCGAACAATTTCGGCCGCTCGTGCAGCGCGGTGGCCAGTGCTTGAGTGGTGCCTTCTAAGGTGCGTTCTTGGCCGTGGCGAAGATACTTTTCCATTTCCCACACATATTGGTACCCCAGCCAAGGTAGGCAGAGCAAGAACAGGCTAAGGCCGATGACTTTAGTGCGTAGACCAAAGGGGAAACGTGTCATAAGTTAAGGATCAGCATTAATGGGTTTAAAAGTTCATTCATCCAAGGTTATCTGGTTCAACGCCGCGCGCTTAAAGGTTTGTTAAGCCATAGATCAGGCCAAGCTGTCCCAGCGATAACCCATACCATAGACAGTATCAATACAATCAAACTCTGGCGCGGTAGCGATAAACTTTTTGCGAATGCGTTTCACATGGGAGGTGATAGTGCTGTCATCGACAAAGATTTTAGCCTCTTGCATTAATTCATGGCGACTGCGTACATGGCCTGGATGTTTGGCTAACGCATGCACCATCCAAAATTCGGTCACGGTAAGTTCGATTGGTAACTGGTTCCAATAGACTTGCATGCGGTTGGCATCAATGGTCAGTGGGCCACGTTCGAGCAGATTTTCCTGCGCCGTTTGGCTGGCCGCAAGTTCAGAGCGTCGAAACAATGCGGCTAGTCGTGCGGTTAAATGGGGAAAACTCACTTCTTTACTCAAGTAATCATCGGCGCCTAAACGCAGGCCACACACAGTATCAAAGTCACTGTCACGGGCGGTTAAAAAGATGATCGGCAGCGTGCTCGACATGGCGCGCAATGACTGACATAGCATAAAGCCGCCGTCAATTTCATTACCTAAGCCGATGTCGATAATGGCTAAATCCGGTAAACGGGTATTAAAGGCTAGCATGGCCGATGGTCTGTCGGCGTAGGTTTGCACGCTGTAACCGTGTTGTTGCAGCACGTCCTTGTAATTCTCGCGAATGGCCGCTTCATCTTCCACTATGGCGATACGCTTCATAGAGCCGTATTCCTATTGACTTGGGGGAGTAAGTTTTCGTGACTATACAGGATTTTACCCGAGAAAAAAGGCCACAAATGCAATTGCCATTTTGTTGCCACAATTGATAGTTGTATTGCCATTTTCCATCCCTGCTCATGCCATTCCACTTGTGTTTAATAGCCCCATTCAGTTTTGTACCCGTTTGACCTGATGTGGTGTTGAGTGGATTGCTTCAGGTACGAGTCCAAGCTCAGCTAATAATCAAAAAGGAATGAGATGATGAAAAAGACACTAATTAATCTATTGGTTTTGAGTTTATTAAGCACACCTGTAGCCAGTGTGTCAGCGCGGGTTTCACTTCAAAACCAAGTGATAGGACAAGACCTCACCCTAGAAAATGATGCCTATTTTAGCGGTATCGCGATGGATGACGAATACGCAAGCGAGGACGAACAACCGGAAGCCTTAATTGGCCTCGGTGGTGGAGCCTTAGTAGGGGCGTTAGTCGGTGGTCCAGTGGGGGCGATTATTGGTGCGTTCACAGGCACCTTAATTGGCAAATCGGTCAGCGATACAGACACACTGCATGTTCAGCAAAGACAGATCCATTTGCAAGAGTCCCAGTTATCCGAGTGGAGTGTAAAACAGCAAGCCGCTGAAAAACGGGCGAGCGAATATACCAAGGCGCAGCAAGAGCTTGATGAGTTGCTGTCAGCACAACGTCAATTGCTCAGTGAACTTGCTTTGGGGCTTAGCGTACAGTTTCGTACCGGTTCCTCTGAGGTTGAATCGCATTTTTTGCCCCAATTAGATGATGTGGCTGAGGTGATGAATTTGTCACCAGAACTCAATCTTGAGCTGAAGGGTTATGCCGACCGCCGTGGTGATGAGAGTTACAACCAAGCCCTTTCTGAGCAGCGTCTACTGGAGGTGCGTGGCTACCTGATTAAGCAAGGCGTCACTGCCGAGCGTATGACCACTCAAGCCTTTGGTGCTTTATCGCCTTTGCAAGCCGACCAAGACAGAGAATCGGATGTGTTCGACCGCCGCGTGACATTAACACTACAGCCTCATTTGGCCTTGACGGCCAGGCATGCTGCTGACTAGCGGTCAATTTAAGTAGTCCATTTTACGTCGTTCATATTAACGACGACCGACATCAGTTCATATTTGTTAATAGAGGAAGCCTTTGTGATGATCACAGGGAAAAGGGTAAAAGAAGTGAGTGAAGCGGTAGCGGTATTGCTGATCAGCGCCGCCGTGTGTTGGGGTTTGCCCTTTGTGGCATTGGCTTCGCCTAATAGTACCGGCACATTGTCTGCGCCACAGAATATGGCTTCGGCATTGGTCGGGCAACATAACACAGAGTCACACATCATTAATTACGATGATATTACGCAGGGGCTGTTGCTTTATCGTCAGCCGAGCGGTGCATGGGTGCCATCTTTGCCGCTTGATACACAAGTGTTGATGCAAGTCTCTGGCTTAAGTAATCGCGTGAGCGTGAAACAGGTTTTTCGCAACAACACTGAATTTGTGTTGAATGGGCAATATTTGTTCCCGCTGCCCAATGAGGCTGCGGTGGATTCGTTGCGATTACATATAGGCCAGAGAGTGATCGAAGGGCAAATTCATCCTAAGGCCGATGCCAAGCAGATTTTTGAGCAAGCGAAAGCTGAAGGCAAACGTGCCAGCTTAGTGAGCCAAGAGCAGCCTAATATGTTCACGACCGAAGTCGCAAACCTAGCACCTCAAGAGGAGCTGATTGTAGAAATAAGCTATCAGGAGACCATTAAATATGAAGATGGTTTGTTTAGTTTACGTTTTCCGCTGGTGGTCGCGCCCCGTTATATTCCGGGATTAACATCGGATTCAAGTGCTAGCGACTCACATGATCCTATGGCACAGGTGCGCCAATCAAGCCGAGTGACAAGTTCGCAGGTGTTTGATGCTGACCGGATTGTGGCACCAGTGCGGGACGGCGCCAGTGGACGCGATCCTGTGCTGAAGGCAGACATTCAAGTCTTACTCGCAAAGGGGGTTGATAAAGCGTCCATTGAGAGTCCTTACCATGACATCAAACTCAAGCAAGACAACAGCGACGCGGTGCAAGACAACAGCGGCGCGGTCGATGTATCGCTGGCGCAACGTGTGCCCGCTAATCGTGATTTTGTGCTGCAATGGCGAGTACAGCAGGGCACGAGCCCAATGGCTTGGGTGTTTAATCAGCAAGGTAAAACCCATAAGCTCGATGACGAAAATCTGTCTCAGGATACACTTGAGACAAATAAAACCAGCGGCGTAAATGATGATAATTACAGTCTCGTCATGGTGTTGCCTCCTAAGGTTGAAAAGAGTACTCAGCCGAGTTTGCCCCGTGAATTAATTTTAGTGATTGATACTTCGGGCTCTATGGCGGGGGATTCTATCGTTCAAGCTAAAAATGCACTGTTATACGCGTTAAAAGGACTGAAGCCGGAGGACAGTTTTAACATTATCGAATTTAACTCCAGTTTGTCTCAGTTCTCAGCAGTGCCATTACCGGCGACCTCGTCGAATTTGTCACGGGCACGTCAGTTTGTGAGCCGTTTACAGGCCGATGGTGGCACTGAAATGGCGTTGGCACTGGATGCTGCCTTGCCAAAATCCTTGGGCAGTGTATCGCTTGATGCAACGCAGCCTTTGCGCCAAGTGATCTTTATGACCGACGGCTCTGTGGGCAATGAACAAGCGTTATTTGATTTGATCCGTTATCAAATAGGTGAAAGCCGACTATTTACTGTCGGTATAGGTTCGGCGCCTAATTCTCACTTTATGCAAAGGGCGGCTGAACTCGGTCGTGGCACTTTTACCTATATTGGCAAAGTGGATGAAGTCGATGAGAAGATCAGCGCCTTACTCAGCAAAATTCAATATCCAGTGTTAACCGATATTCAAGTGCGTTTTGATGATGGCAGTGTGCCCGATTACTGGCCATCACCGATTGCTGATCTGTACCGCGGTGAGCCTGTGCTCGTGAGTCTAAAGCGCAGCGCCCGTGAGCCACAGGAGTTAGTGATTTCAGGACGGCAAGGGCATCAAAACTGGCAACAGTCGCTCTCGCTGCAGGACAACTCCGCAGGATTGATGACCCATCAAGGTGCAGGTTTAGACTTACTGTGGGCGCGTAAACAGATTGGTGCATTGGAGTTGAGTAAAAATGGCGCGAATGATGACAAGGTCAAACAGCAAGTGACGGCCTTATCAATGAATTATCACTTAGTCAGCGCCTATACCAGCTTAGTGGCGGTGGACTTAACCCCAATTGATTCAACTGCAATGAGCCGTGATGCCGTGGTTCGTCAGCACTTGCCCTTAGGTTGGCAACCTTTTGGAGCCTTGCCGCAAACCGCGACGTCAAGCCGTTTGGATATGTTATTAGGTGCGCTGACCTTGCTACTCGCTTTGGTTCTTACAGGATCGATTCTTCGACAAAGACGTGAAGAGAAGTCGGCCTTGGTGGCACTTGCCAGTGAACGATGAGCGACGAGTTAAGCGCGATGAGCAAAAGCAGAACACAGCGATTTTTAGTGGTGGGATTATTTTTAATTGGCGCAACATTGTTAGGAAAGGGACTCTATATGCAAGCTAAAGCACACTTTGCCCAGTATTTGATTGAACAAGCGTGGACTAAAACCTTGGCTGATGGTCAATCCCATAAGCCTTGGTCATGGGCGGATACCTATCCCGTGGCAAAGCTGTCTATTCATCGTGAGCAAGTGGCGGCGAACAACAATATTGAAGCAGAGCTTAATGACAGTTTATATGTTCTTGCGGGGGCTTCTGGGCGAAATTTGGCCTTTGGTCCGAGTCTGGTGTTGTCCAGTGCGCCAGCGGGGCAAAAAGGCAATACTGTGATTGCCGGCCACAGGGACACGCATTTTGCGATACTCAATGGCATGGCGGTGGGGCGTCGATTATCGTTACAAACGCTTAAAGGCAATCACATTATTTATGAAGTGGTGGCGACTCAGGTCGTACATGAAACCGAAACTCAATTTATGGCGCCATCCGATGATAATCGCTTAACGTTAATTACGTGTTATCCCTTCGATTCACTTCAAGGTGGTGCTGAACTGCGGTTTGTGGTGCAGGCGATACCCGTCGAAAATGAGTCGATGGAAACACACGGTACGAATGTATCCGTTTCAATAGGGAGTGGCGTGCAAGGGAATATTGGAACTGTTTCTCGCAGTTTCAAACATTAATCTGAAATCTACTTTAAATCCTTCATGTTGCTTTCAAAAAATGCTCATTTGTTAATCATCTTAGCCTGAAGCTGAATTATCGGCTTCAAGCTAAGTTATAACTATCAGTTACTGATAGGCAGCACACGATTTCGTCCTAAGCGCTTGGCTTCATAAAGTAATTTGTCTGCCGCTTCAATCAATTGCATACCCGTTTGTTTTTCTTGCCATTGGGCGACGCCAAAGGAAGCACTGATATTATTGATGCGTTCGTCTTTGCGTCTGTCTTTTAAACTGAGTTTTTCGAGTCCACGGCGCATAGCTTCGGCCAGTTGCCTTGCGATACGTAGCTGACTTTTAGGGACAATAATCGCAAATTCTTCGCCGCCAAATCGATACAGTTTTGTGCCATCGCGGCAGGATTCCTGTAGCCGTTTCGCCACGGCGCGTAACACTTGGTCGCCGAGCTGGTGGCCATAGGTGTCGTTAAACACTTTAAAATGGTCGATATCGGCCAAGATCACACAAGTGCCTAAGGGGGCTTGGGCTATCATTCCTGCAAAATCAGTGTCAAAGGCGCGGCGATTAAAGCAGCCCGTCAGTGCATCGTAGAGAACGTCTTTTTCTGTTTGTTCAAGTTTTTTCTTTAGTGCGTCTATTTCGGTTTGAGCCTTCTGCAGCTGACCGGTAAAGAACTCTGTGCTCGAGCGAATATTGTCCGACTCTTTCACTAAGCTGCGGACCAGATCGAGTACTTGCTCAACGCTAAAGCCTTCGTCTTCGATGCGGTTGAGCTTTTCAAAATTACTTTCGATACGTGACTGGAAGTCATTGGCATCTAGATTGGTATCTTTGAGTGATTGGGAAAGCTCAGTCACCATAGCATCCAGATTTTGGCGCATTTCTCTGACATCGAGTTCAACTGGGTCGGCAACATATTGGCGATACAAGATTTCGCTACTGACAGGAGGGCAAGTATTGTATTGGGCAATAACAGTATCGAGTTGTTGATTTAACTCGGGATTTTGTTCACCAACATAAGTGTACCAAAGCGCATAGTTAACGGGGGTGGTCGGAATTTTATGTTTGAGCATCAGAGGCACTGCTTTTTTGAGGTTCAGTGCAGCGGCTTGTAATAACTCTAGCGACATATTGTTACCTTACTCAATGAAAATAAACGGATATTTTAAAATTTTCGCTATTTTTTATTCTGTTGCAGTCAGATTTAAGTCAACGACAAGAATATCGGTCAGATGGAGACATGATTACCGTTTACTCTTGGATGTAGCGACTCCGTTTGCGCTAAGACTTCCATCATAAATTAAAGATGATATGGTAAAGTCTATCCTTAAAACCAAATAATGATAATAACTTGGGAGAAAGTTGTGAAAAATTTAATCATAACCACAAGTCTGTTGGCCACTATCTCATTACCTGTCTTTGCTGAAACGGCATTTGTGAAAAGTCTCGATCTCGTGCAATACCGAACCGATGTGAAAACCTTAGCGAGTGATGCTTTTGGGGGACGCGCGCCCTTGTCTGAAGGTGAAACGTTAACTTTAGACTATTTAGTGACAGCATTTAAAGATATGGGTCTCAAACCCGGATTTGGCGATAGCTATTTACAGGCGGTTCCTTTGGCGCAAATTAGTGCCGATCAAAACATGCAGCTTGATATTGGCGGACTTAAATTTGCCAATGGCAGTGAATTTACCGCGAGAACCCAAAGAATCGCTGACACCGTGAGCCTGAATAAAAGCGATGTGGTATTTGTTGGCTATGGTATCAATGCACCCGAATATGGCTGGAATGATTATCAAGGGTTAGATGTAAAAGGCAAAACGGTCATCGTACTCGTGAATGACCCCGGCTTTGCGACCCAAGATCCAACAATATTTAAAGGCAATGCTATGACCTATTATGGTCGCTGGACTTATAAATATGAGGAAGCGGCGCGTCAAGGCGCTGAGGCCGTGTTTATTGTTCACGAAACAGCGCCTGCCGCCTATGGCTGGGGTGTGGTGCAAAACTCCAACACAGGGACTAAGTTTACTCTGGTCGATGCCAATAATAACCAAGGTCAAGTGGGCGTGATGGGCTGGGTTCAGCACGAAACCGCACAAAAAATCTTTGCCAAAGCGGGATTGGATTTTGATACCTTAAAACAGCAAGCAGCCAAGCCAAACTTTAAGGCTATCCCACTTAAGCTGAGCGCGCAGCTCACGTTAAACAATAAAATTGAACGCGCCGAGTCCCATAACGTCGCGGCTTTACTGCCCGGTAAAACGCGCCCCGAGGAAGTGGTGATGATGCATGCCCATTGGGATCACCTTGGCACTGTGATTGAAGACGGTAAGTCAGAGATTTTAAACGGAGCTGTCGATAATGCCAGCGGTGTGGCGGGGGTTTTAGCGTTAGCGCGTTACTTCAAACAGCAAGCTAGCACGGCGCCACTGGATCGCTCGGTGCTCTTCAGTGCCTTTACTGCAGAAGAAACGGGTCTGATTGGTGCACAGCATTTTGCTCTGCATCCCAGTGTGCCAACCAAAAATATCGTCGCCTTTTTAAATATCGATGGCATGAATGTAAATAAAGGCGTTGATTACATTTTGCGCTATGGGGAAGGGGTATCTGAGTTGGAGCAATACTTAGATAAAGCCGCCAAAGCCCAAGACCGTTCGGTAAAAGCGGATCCAAGACCACAGAATGGATTGATGTTTAGATCAGACCATTTTGCGCTGGCCCAGCAAGGTGTACCAGGATTGTTATTTATGAGTCTTGGAGATACAGATCCTGACTATATTGCGCATAAATATCACCAAGGAGCCGATGATTATGATCCAAATTGGACGTTGGAGGGGGTGAGTCAAGACCTAGACTTGATCGCCAGTATGATAACCACCTTAGCGAATGGTTCAGATTGGCCCCATTGGCTTGAATCATCAGACTTTAAAGCCAAACGTGAGCAGGATGGCCGTAAATAGGTTTAATGGGTTGGATCATGAGGGCGTCCAGTAGGCGCCCTTATTTTTTCGCACTAATTTGGGCCAGGGTTCGGGCAACAGTTTGAGCGAGAAGGGGTGTTTAATACAATATGGGAAGAGATTTTTATTGAATTAAAAGGAATAGCTGATAGAAAGCATAGGGCCAATAAAATTGTAATAGATGTTGTAATCGGCGATTTGAGTATCTTTATTCGGCGAATTTTGGGCGATATCAACGTCAACTTTATAGTAGTTATAGGCCACGCTCATTCGCCAGTTTGGGGTGATTTGTGCATTAACCCCCACTTTAATATCAACCAGTTCGCCTTTGACATCATTGAGTTTGATGTAAAAATACTGTGCATGGCTGGTGATTTGCCAACCGGGAACAAATTCATACTGACCATATATGCCAATGTCGGGCAGTGGCGCAGTGACATTTTCGTCAACAATGCGCGGAATTGCTTGGCTACCGCAGACATTATTGAGTAATTCCGATGAAGCGCAAACACCAATCACCCCTTCAAAACCTGTCTTGATAAACATAGTATGTAAACCAAGTGATAGACCGACATCATAGTTACTGCCTTGAAATACATCATAGCCATAGCCGAAGCGCAGTACATCAATGTTTAAGGTTGAATTTAGATTACCGCCTGCTTTGATATCGTAAATGGTGTCGTTAATCTCGAGCTGGAAGGGTTTGGTTAAGGCTTGGGTTTCGGCGTTACGATGAAGCTGTTTCCAGTCTAGGTAGATATTGTGCCGTTCGTTAAAGTGATAATTTAACTCGATAAATGGTAAAAATTCGTTTTCTGCAAGTTGTAGATCGGACTCATAATCTAAGGTGAAATTATTACCCGAAACAGGGTTAGTGACTTCCATATTGGTGTCTGATTGCGAATAAAAGCCGCCTAACTGAATAGTAAAATCATCGGCTTGCACTTGAGTGCTGAGCAGTGACGCTATGATTAGGGGTAATAGGCGGATCGACATGTTAAGGAGTGACTCCTGCATTATTCTTATTATGTTTAGCGATAAGGTCAGAATTTAGTGCTATAAAAAAACAACATTTGGAGTTTAACAGCAAATTTTTCAATGTGAACAAAATGTTTTAAAAAATGCAAAAAATTGTGATTCAAAACAAAAGTAGGGCTGGTTCTCGTGAGGTTGAATGAAATTTGAGTGAGCGATCACATCAATTGTGGATTGAAAGACTAAGGACAAGTGTTTCCTTCCTGAACGGCTTTAGGATTGTTGCGTTGTTAATGGGGCTAGATACAAATGGATATAGACACAAACATGGTGGAGAATCATCGATATTGAGAATATCTAGCGGTACGATCCCGCTAGATATTGATATGTCCTAGTGCTTCTATTTCGTCTCGATAGAGGACGCAGACGATAGAAGTGACGGGGTAGAAGTCTCAGCCTCTACGCTATCAGCTACGATTTTTGGGCTACTTGGTTCATCTTTATTAAACATGCCTAAACGGATGCGAATAAAATGCAAAATTTGCGCGGCAATATCCACATTCAAACAGGACTCTAAGCCCTCAAACCCTGGAGATGAGTTAGCCTCACAAATTTTGTAATGGCCGTTATCAAACAATAAATCGATACCTGCAACATCAAGATCGAGAATATTGGCTGTTTGGGTGGCAAGCCATTCAATTTCAGGAGTGATCTGAAATGGACGCGCTGAACCACCGGCACTGACATTGGCTTTGAAGCTGTCTTCTTGACCACGTCTTTCATAGCAACCCGCCACACGACCACCAATAGTGAATACGCGTAGATCGCGCCCATGACTGTTAGCGATAAACTCTTGCAGAATGATGTTAGCGTTTTTATTGGTCGCTTCAATCAACTGCATTAAATCGTCAAATTCACGCGCCTTATGGGATAAAAACACACCACTGCCCTGTGAGCCTGAAAGTGTTTTTATCACCACAGGAAAACCGAGATGGCGTTCTACGAGGGCGATATCGACGGGGAATTTAACCAACATGGTTTTAGGCGTAGGCAGATTTTTCTCGGCCAACAATTGTTGGGAGAATAACTTGTCTTTAACGATTTCAATGGCTTTAGATGGATTGAGGCAATATACCCCTAATCTTTCTAAGTGACGAATAATGGCTAAAGCAAAGTAGGTCGTGCCTGAGCCCATTCGCGGAATGATAAAATCGGGCAGCTCGACGGCTTGCCCATTCAATAAAATACTCTTGTTATCTTCTCTGGTGACAGTCAGATCAAATTCATCAGGTGCGTAAACTTCCAACTCTATGTTATCGGCTTTTGCTGCCGCCAGTAGACGCTCAATTTCATACCATTCAGGTTTTAGCTGAGTCGCGGTTTCTTTATATAAAATCCAACCACGCATTTAGTAGCAAACCTTAATCTTCATTCTTTATCCTCGGGTTCAGGTTCATCCTGAACATCATCTTCAATATCAAATACAGCCTCAGCCTCTATTTCTATCTCGGGCTTGGTTGCAGGCAAATGCACTGTACCAACCACGGCATAAAAGGGTTTCCCCATGGCGAGCCTGCGATACTTTACCCAGATCTGCTCTAACAAGCTACTGGGGGCGATATTTCCTTTGGCGACTTCCACAAATTGGGCTTCATCAGAGGTGCAAGGCAGCGTTTTTCCTTCCGCTAAATTCTTCATCGCATGACCATGCAATTCAAGGAGTTCAGCTTCTTTATTGGTAAAATCGCCGCTTCGTTTAAAGCCTTTGGGGAAATTAGCATCGTCGTAGAAACGTTTTTGAGAGACAAAACTGGCAGCAACTGAGCCGTTAAACGTCTCAGAACCCTTGTTAGCGTTAAAAAAAGACTGTTCAGACATGGCAGATACCCTCTAGTTTTTGATATACAAAGATTTGCAACTGGAGTATTGGCTAGTATTATTGATTTATAAATCAAAAAAATTTGCCTATGTTGGTCAAGAATTTTTATGGATACCGATTTACTAAAAACCTTTCTCGAAGTCTCCCGTACTCGCCATTTTGGTAAAGCGGCTGAGAATCTTTATCTCACCCGAAGCGCTGTGAGCTTTAGGGTGAAACAGCTTGAGAGCATTTTGGGTGTCGCCTTATTTGAACGGCAACGTAATAATATTCAGCCCACGCCAGCAGGCGAACGTATGCTTGGTCATGCCGAGGCGGTGTTAACCGCATGGGAGCGGGCTAAGCAAGATGTTTCCCTCAGTCAGTTACAGTCGACTCAGCTTGCCATTGGTGCAGGGCCGAATATTTGGGACGCTTACTTGCAAGGTTATTTACAGGGACTGCATGTCGGTTTACCTGGCGTGGCGTTGCGCACCGAAGTGCTACCCGCGAATGCAATGACGCGTCAGCTAATTGACCGCACCTTAGATATTGCGATTTCATTCGATCCGCCAAAGCTTGATCAATTTGAGATAGTGCAACTGGGGCAAATTAATTTGTTGTTGGTGTCGAGCTTAAAAGGTCAAACGGTAAAAGCGGTTGTGCCGGGGCAATATGTAAAAGTCGATTGGGGTACGGCGTTCAATATTGTTCACGCGCAGGAATATGCCTCGCTGCCAGTGCCAACGTTGCACACGAGTTCAGCACGTATTGCGTTAGATTTCATCTTGAATAATGGCGGCTGCGCATTTTTACCTGAGCATCTAGTGCAACATGCATTGCGCGGCGGCGAATTGCATCTCGTCAGCGGCGCGAATGCCATTTCACGAAATGTGTATCTTGCGTATTGGGCTGAGAATGACCGCTTAGCCCAGATCAAACAAGCCATCGACTTTTTAAGGGACGATGGCTCAATGGTTGTTCATGCAACGGTTTAGAAACTAAGAATTAAAGCACTAGCGGCGTTAATACAACCAGCCAAGTTAATCCACAAAGCGCAAGACTCATAAAGACGGCAGCCGAGGCAATGTCCTTGGCTTGGCCACTTAATGGGTGTATTTCACTGCCGACACGGTCAACCACAGCTTCAATCGCCGAGTTTAATAGCTCAACAATCAACACGATAAACAACGTGAAAATCAGCATAAGGCGTTCAATAGTGCTGATATCAACCCATAAGGCTACGGGTAACATGACTATCGTTAAGATTAATTCCTGTCTGAAGGCGGCTTCGTGGATCCAAGCGGCCTTTAGGCCCTTCATCGAAAATCCCGTCGCTCTGAATATGCGCTTAATACCGTGATTATTGGCTGGTTTCATAGTGTTTCCAATTGACGTTAGCGACAAAGCGCTGAGGTTCTGCTCATTCAAAACAGGGGGGAATAAACCCTACTGTTGTCTTTGTTAACATTTGACTGAGTCATAAATTTGGCCGCAGTATAGCCTGAGATGAAAAGTGCATAAACAATTAACTGAGCAAATTTGATCATCAACATTCGTTGTTAACTTAGGGAGTTAGTGACTTTTGCGGTTATTTTAGTGCAACTTTAGCCGTGCGGCCTAAGCTTGATGAAGGATATATTGCAGCGTGGGCAAGGGAATGACTCATACAAACCCGTTACAAAATTTAACATTTAATCATTTCATCCGTTTTAGTACTTTTAAGCTCAGCTTGCTTATACTTTGCGGTTTAACTCTTTCGGTTAACGCACAAACCTCACCACCTGCCATACAACTTGCTACCGAATTTGATGCGACTCGAACTTCGCAAGATATTAATATTCAAAATTTTTTGATTAGTGAGAAACTCGACGGGGTTCGAGGTTACTGGAATGGCAAGGAATTATTCACTCGGCAGGGAAATGCCATCGCCACACCCATTTGGTTTACTGTAAATTTTCCGAATTATCCCCTCGATGGTGAATTATGGCTTGGGCGAGGTCAGTTTGAAGCGATGTCGAGTTTAGTTCGACAAACCTCAGCTAAGGATGATGATTGGCGCAAAGTGCGATTTATGGTGTTCGATGTCCCCAAGGCGAGTGGCGACTTTCAGCATCGCTATCAATTTGCGCTGACTGAACTGAGTGGCAAATCGAATTATCTTGAAGTCATAGTGCAGTTCCAAGTAGAAAGCCTTGAAGCCCTGTATCAAAAACTCGATGCCTTAGTTGCAAAAGGTGCCGAAGGCTTGATGCTGCATCGCAGTTCTGCGACTTATATCAGTGGCCGCAATCCTCATCTGATGAAGTTAAAACCTTATTATGATGCTGAAGCTACTGTTATCGCTTATATCCCAGGTAAAGGTCAATTTGCAGGGCAGATGGGCGCATTAAAAGTGCAAACGCCAGACGGCCGAATTTTTAGTATTGGCACAGGTTTTAGTCTCGCAGAGCGCCAACATCCCCCCGCAGTGGGCACTATCATCACCTATAAATACCTTGGGCTTACCGTTAACGGTTTACCGCGGTTTGCCAGTTTTTTACGGGTAAGAACCGATGTTGAAACTGAGTAGCCGTTCCTAGTAAATCAAATTGCGCATAAGTCTTTACGCTGAGTAATGCGCAATTGATATTTTGATAGTATTATTCGTAATAGGCGACTGTCGATAATAGTTGTTCACTGAAATTAAAAATATCATCTACAGAGTTAATAGGATGACGAGTTTCATTTTTATTTTCATCTACTAATCCTAGATACTTTTGTTTAGCATTGAAGTGTAAGCGGCATAAGGGTTTTCGGTTATTATCATCCAATAGTATGCCAAAGTAACTTTGGGTATCCCTTGCGATGATTCGATTAACTTCTATTTTTTGCCTCAATATAGCTTTTATCACATTGAAACCGTCAATTTCTTCTTCAGTAGTAACTACTTTAATTTTTTCATCATTGGATGGGATTGGGGTATCGATTAAATTTTTGTTTTCATCAGTTGGTTTATCATTGCCAATAGCGGATTTTAAACGTTCATTAATGCTGTCGTTGAGAAATTGTCTTAGTGCTTTATGAGTAATTTCAGCAAATTGATGTTTTACTTTAGGTGTAAGAACACCATCATAAGCCCTTGAGGCAAAAAAGCGAATAAACTCTTCTTCAGGTTCTTTAAATTGCTCACTAATAATACGTTTTATCTGACTCAAGTATTTTAGTTCTCCTGCCGCGCTGACTATTGAGTTAACGTCGAACGAGTTTTTAGTCAGCTTTTTAACTTCAGGAATTAAGTGTTCATCAATATTTTCAAGATCTAAGATCAGAAATGGTTTTTCATCCATTTTGTTAGGAGCATCAAGATCGGTATAAAATTGATATTCAGTACCGTTTGTAAGAATAGCTAAGCGTGCGTTGGTGACAGAAAAATAACGAAATAGTTGTGACGCATGCTTTATGGACAGCTTTTCATTGTACTTTTTGCATTCAATAAGGATTTGCACTTCACCTTCTTTAATTAATGCGTAGTCAACTTTCTCACCTTTTTTACCTATAGTATCTGCCGTAAATTCTGGGACAACTTCGCTAGGATTAAAAACATCATATCCTAGAACTGTATGCAAAAATGGCATGACTAAGGCATTCTTAGTCGCTTCCTCAGTTTGAAGGCTATTAGCAATTTGAGGGATGCGTTTTGATAGAACATCGATTCGTTCAATAAAATCCATTTTACTTTTCCTCTTCTTGTACTTTGTGGTGTATTTTTTATTTGAGCGAGTATGCGGTGAACATTCAGTTTTATTTTAAACCGTACTCTGACATATAAACCTAGTCGATAAAAAATCCTTAGCAAGGAGGCTAATTTGTTTCTGTGCTGTTTATCGTATATTTTACGGGTTAGGTTAAATTTTGTGCGTGCTTGGTATGTATATGGCTCAAGGGGAATATTTTAGCTGAGGTGACACCCTTAACTTTCGGATCGTAGCGCGCATTTTATTTTTGATAATGGTTTGGCGTAAGAATATTTTGTGTTTCTAGGTTTAACATGTTGTATTTATAGGTAAATAATTAATGTATTAAGCTGCTTATCATATTAAGTTTACATCTAGGTTTAAGCACACTAGATAAATTATTGATAATACTAAGCTATGAGGTATTCATGTTAAAAAATCAAAGTGTACGGCGAATATTGATGGTTTGTTTGGGTAATATTTGTCGCTCACCGACGGCAGAGGCGGTTTGTCGTCTTAAGATTGCTGAGCGCAGGCTTAATATTGAGGTGGATTCGGCGGGTACTATTGGTTATCACCAAGGGGATAAGCCCGATAGCCGCGCTATTGAGGCTGGTAAAAAGCGGGGTTTTAGTTTCGAGGGCATGCGGGCGCGGCAGGTGGTGAATGATGATTTTGAGCATTTTGATTTAATTCTAGCTGCGGATAATGCCAATTTGGCGGATCTGCTTAGCCGTTGTCCGGTTGAGTATCAACACAAGTTACAGTTAATGTTGTCCTATGCTGATACGCAAATAACGGAAGTACCAGATCCTTACTATGGCGGCGCACAGGGTTTTGAACTAGTGCTCGATCTCCTCGAGCAGAGTATGGAAGCTTTATTAGATCAATTGACCGAAAAGTTCCGTTGAGATGCGTATTTCCATTTACGGTTTGGGTTTTATGATAAGTTCGGGTAAATCCCCTTATGCGAGATGACGATGAAAGTAATGGATTCTGAAAACCGAGTATGGTTCCTTTTGGAGCATGAAGGTCGCTTGTACTTGAATGCAAATTGCAACATGAGTGCATTTGGCTATAGCTATATGATCCAGCTCAATGGTCAGGAACTGCAAAATTATGAAGGTGGTGGCCGCGAGTATCTAAATAATCTTGCTCACGATATTCATTATTCTGTTCCAATCGCAAAAGACACAACGTCAATTTACAAAGGTCGTGAAGTTTCAAAACAGCTAGCTGGTTTAGCAACAGAAGCGATTAAAGCGTGGCGTGCTTAAAATCGGTTAACTCTAAAATGCCCCAAAGCTTGTTTCAAAGTTTAAAATGCAAGTAGGGTTAATAAAGTTGTGGCTATAAAAAAGCTAATGTGATGAGGTTACTTTCAACCTAGAAGTCATGCCAGTCCGAACTTTCAATAAAGCCACAGCAAAGTAAACATCATCATAAAGTCATTAATAGATATCAGTATAGTTTGACTACAAACATCAATGGTTGTGGGCTGCTTGCCTTACAAGGTTAAGTTGGTAAGATGTTGTTCATAAAGAAAATCAAATCGTTGTACATCTAAGGACATATATGGGAATTTCATTACTTGCCGATAATCCCTCTGCGATAGACACGGTAGCTAGTTGGTATTTCAACGAATGGTGCCAAGACAATAGTAGCTATACCAAGGAGGAAGTCGTTGAAAAAGTCTCTGCATCAATAAATCGTGATACCGCGCCTATTCTGATCATTGGAAAAGTAAATGGTGTTCTTGCTGGTTCAGCAGAGCTAAAAATTCGAGAAATGGACATATACCCAGAATTTGAATTTTGGCTTGGTGGTGTTTACGTCACTCAGCAGGCTAGGGGACAGGGTGTCGCCTCAAAACTTGTGAAAGAGATAATATCGCTAGCACATAAAATAGGCGTGAAAAAATTATATCTTCAAACAGAAGATTTAACTGGAGGTTTGTACTTACATCATGGGTTTAAGCCTATAGAACAAGTGAATTATAAAGGTATAAATGTATTGGTTATGGGCACAAACATCGGTGAATAACAAGTTTGTGAAGGTACTCTGCGGCTCAATTGAGGGAAGCAAGTGGAACGACATGGTCATATTTCACAGGGCTACCTAAGTAGGTCAAAGCATCCCCAAATGGCATCATTTTTAATCTTAGAATTTTAGTCAGTACAAGAAAATAGATTTCCTGTTTCAACAGTAAGAACCAGTTGTGTTCTGTTTCAGTCAAAGTGTTTATAAAGTCATTAGCAGGGCCATATAATCAGATGCTGAGTGACTCTTTACAGAATCTAATGATGAAAATAAGTCGAAATCTTCCAAACTTTGACAGTTATTGTTGAATCAATGGCTACCAAATAAGAATAGGCCGCGCGTGGTTGCGACCGATTTTACGATCGCTTAGTCAGTATTGGAGCACTGCCCACGCTTGGCCCTCGCAGCCTTCAGATCAATGTTGAACTCTTGATATCACATTATGCTTTTACTGCTGTTATCGTCGTCTCGTGCGGCGGGCTTTTTTACAAATAAAATAAACCTTCTGCCTCACGCTTGACAATAAGTGAAACGTAAACAATCTTTTAACATGGAATATTTTCAGAAGGTTACTTTTCTTTCTGCAGAATAGAATTATTTTCACTACGGGAACACAGGAGTGTTTAACCCTTCCACTGAGATAACTAGGTTTCATTTGAGGTGATCATCAATGAATAATCTAGACTCAAGGTATCGTGATAAAACGCAATCATGAAAAGGAATTTCAATGAAAGACGTTAATATTTATCCGTATCAATCAATCTGTTCAGACCTGCTCAGTAAGCCAGAGACTGCGATCAAAACAGCAAACTTCAATTTTAATATCGAAACCCATTTATTGGGATTTGGTTGAGGTCAAGTCTTGTACGCTATTTGTATCGTGCCATCACGCCTGCAGTGGCGGGTGTTGTGAAAGCCCTGATTTTAAGTCGTTAAAGAAAGTGGAATCGTAAACGTTTTAAGCATTGAATAAGTCCCAATAACAAGGAGAGTTAATTTCATGTCTATCAAATCTTTTCGCTATAGTGCGTTTTTTTTGTGTATGAGTGCTGCTGTACATGCAGAAGCACCAGTAGAGACAAAAGCAGCTATAACGCTACCCACGTTAAGCCCTGTTATGCCGCTGGAAATCACAGCAAAACCCCCGTTCTCACTCGAAAGCCTGCAACATGATTTTGATGATTTTTCTTGGCAATCGTTTATTGCACTTAACTGGCCAGCAAATGCCGATGGCACACCCAATACTATGTCCACCATTGGGCAAAAAACTAACCAGCCAGTCGTGTGGCTGCATTGGAAGGAAAGCCGGGAGATTTTTTTACCCGATGGCGTAAAACCACCTGGGTGGGATCAGTCCAATAATGTGCCGGATGTTTGCAAAAGTATTGATCCCAAGTCCATTCCTCAAGGGACTATTTATTTAACGCAAGTAGGGAAGACCCCGAATGTGTTGGATGAAAGCGGTGAGCCTTTTACAACGGGTCCATTGATTGACCAAAACGGGCTTTATACCCGTTATGAAATATTAACCAATGAAACTATGTTCAATTTTATTTTGAACAATAACCTTTACAGCAAAAAAGGACAGAAACAGTTTAATGCCGATGTCGACTTTACCGCGAGCGACAGTAAAACCGGGCAGGTAGGTTCTATTATGCTTAAAGCCTCATGGATAAAAATGGGCGGCAAGTTTGATTCGACGAATTACTATACAACTTACGCGCTAGTTTATAACAATCCCGAAGAGCAACACGGGGTTAAGCCAGCTTGTGCGCTTGAGCAAGTCGGGTTAGTGGGTTTTCACATTGCCCACAAAACCGCAGACGAACCACAATGGATTTGGTCTACCTTTGAGCATGTCGCTAATGCGCCAACACAAGGTGAGTCAGCATCATTGTCGGCATATAATTTTTACGATGCTAAATGTACTGACTGCAAAGTGAATGAACCACCAGCACGCCCGTGGGATCCGGCAACCCCGCACACTAAACCAACTCAAGTGGAACGCGTCATTCCTATCACTGCCGATGCTAAAGCCTTAAATGCCAGTTATCACGCAGCACTCGACGCTGTAGTGCCGGGATCGGTATGGAAGAACTACGAATTGATCAGTACGCAATGGCCTACCGATGCCAAAAATCCCACCGATCCAACGGGCGTGCCTGCTCCCTTATTTTTAGCGAACACCACGCTCGAAACTTATATCCAAGGTTCGGTAAAGCAAACATCAAGCAGCTGTATGGCTTGTCACAATAATGCGGCAACCACTAACGGTAATTTTGCTGATTTCACTTACTTGCTGCAACGCGCGCAATAATTTACGAAAGGAACTCATCATGACTGATATTACAGGCGCGACTGCCGATACTATGAATCATTTTATTGGTTTGAGCGCGGTATTAACCGGCTTTGCGACCAGTATTATTGCCCCGACATTGGATCCCGTGGATATTAAATCCGAATACTTAGCCGTGTTTACGCAAAAAATAACCGAAGAATCGAAGGACCTAACTTTAGTTACAACTATTCTGCAAAAATTTGCGGCGTTAAAAGCGCAGCAATTATCAGATCAACAAATTGGCACGCAAATGCTGGCACCAGACAACGGGGCTAATTTTGTGTTGGCCTGTCGTAAATTGATTTTTATGTGGTGCTCAGGTGCATGGCCAACCATTATTCCCTCGACGGATACAGAGCCGGAAACCACGGTTAGCGATATGATTTCGGCAAAAAGTTATA
This sequence comes from Shewanella sp. SM69, assembly GCF_025653985.1. Taxonomy (NCBI): domain Bacteria; kingdom Pseudomonadati; phylum Pseudomonadota; class Gammaproteobacteria; order Alteromonadales; family Shewanellaceae; genus Shewanella; species Shewanella sp. SM69. The sequence goes on along the minus strand of NZ_JAKKRV010000001.1, from coordinate 195,847 downwards.
CCACAGGTTTAGTTTGGCAAGTTATGCAGGCTCATCCGATGGGGGATTCAAATTATCGCTATGGCTATTGGGCGAAACAGCCCGCTGCACTGTCGGCATATACGGGTCATCAAGGAGGTGCTGTATGAGCACTCAAACCAATTACGATGTCATTATTGTGGGATCAGGTATTGCCGGTTCTATCATGGCTTATCAATTGGGGATGGCGGGGAAAAAAGTATTAATCCTCGAAGCAGGGCAGGAAGTGCCTGTTGACCGCAGTGGTTACATGGAAACCTTCTTTAAAGCCAATGCCAAAACACCTGAGTCACCTTATCCTCCAACCACACAAAATCCAGCGGCATCGACGGCGGATAATCCACTCGGGCTGCCTGATCCTGCGAAGGAAAATGTGCCGCGTTATACCGTGTTGCAAATTGGCGCATGGCGTAATCCAAAGCAATGTTATTTCGACTACACGCCGCAACCAGAGCATTTGAAACCTGACAGCCCTGAAGCAAAGTTTGCTTTTGCTAGTTCCTATGAGCGTATTGGCGGCGGCACAACTTGGCATTGGCTAGGGACCAGTTTGCATTTATTGCCCAATGATTTTGAGTTGCAAACCCAGTATAAGCAGGGTGTGGATTGGCCCGGTGGAAAACAATTTTATCAGGCGCTGGTTCCTTACTATGAACAGGCGACCAATGAGATTGGCGTCGCCGGTGACAAAGAGGCGATGGATCAGCTTTATCGCGGATTTAATGTTTCACCGGATGGTGTTTATGGGCCGAATTACGATTACCCAATGCCTGGCATTGTTTCATCTTTAGTTGATCAACAATATGAACAAGCTGTGAGCTATATGGTGTACGACAATATTCAATTGTCAGTCACGCCAACCCCTCAGGGGCGCAATTCATTACCGGGGGAACGCCGTCAATGTGCGGGGAATACAAATTGTATTCCTATTTGCCCTATACAAGCCAAATACGATGCTACTGTGACGCTCGGGCGAGCATTGCAAACCGGTAATGTTGATGTGTTTTATCGTCACGTCGCGACAAATGTTCAAGTGGATGAAAATACAAAGGATGTAGTTGGTATTGATTATGTGACCTATCAAACTCACGGGGGGATAGCGACGGGCGGCGGTACAGTTACGGGTAAAAAATATGTGATTGCAGCTCACGCGATTGAGACGCCTAAATTATTGCTCATGTCTAAGCGTAATAAAGCCTGTCCGAACGGCGTCGCCAACCATAGCGATCAAGTGGGGCGTAATTTGATGGATCACATTATGTATTTGGCCTGGGGTCTGGCGAAAGATCCTGTCTATGGTTTTCGGGGGCCTTTATCTACTGCGGGTATCGAAAGTTTACGTGATGGCGCCTTTCGTAAAGACCGTGCCGCCTATCGTATTGAAATCGGCAATGAAGGTTGGCAGTGGGCAGCAAATGATCCATTCACGACCTTAGCTGATTTTGTATTTGGGCAAAATAATTCGCAATTAAATGGGGATTCTGTCAATCAGCAGGGGATTCCATTACGGTTTGATCCCGCTATGCCTGCAAATAGCAGCTTATTTGGTGCCTCGTTGGTGAGTATCTTAAATGGTATTTATACACGGCAAATTCGTATGGGTTATCTAATTGAGCAATTGCCGGATCCTGAAAACCGTGTCGAATTGTCCGAGACCTTGACTGATAACTTAGGTTTGCCGCGCCCCAAATTAACCTATCGAGTCCGCGAAGATTATGTGCGCAACGCATTTGTCTCGGCTAAAGATATTTCGACTAAACTCTTTGATGCCCTTGGTGCGCGCGAATATACCAAGGCACCGCCTGCGCCGGTTTTCTATGGTGATAAGAGTGAGGTGACGTCGAATAATTTTGAATATCAGGGCCATAATTTTAGGTTTTACGGTGCTGGGCATATTGTTGGGACATATCGAATGGGGGACTGCAGAGATACATCTGTGGTGAATCCTCGCCAGCAATCTTGGGATCATAGCAATCTGTTTTTAGTCGGTAGCGGAGTGTTTCCAACAGTTGCAACGGGTAATCCAACCCTCACTTTGGCAGCATTGGCATTCCAGGCAGCAGATCATGTTTTGGAAGACCTTAAAATAAGTTAAAAAAGTTGTAATTATTCATTAGGTTGCTGTTAATTCCCATTGAAAACTGCGTGCAAATTGGCGCGGTTTTTGGCTAACTGAATATACCTTCATATTACGCTAACTGGCATTTTCCTACTCATAATGCAGTTTATTGTCATCGTATTTAAAATCAAAATATTACAGTTTTTTATGCTGATAATTGGTTTGAAAACTGTGCATGCGTATGTTGTCGGATAGTATGTCTGATAGAAAACGGATAAGTTTCACTCAAACCGAGCGTTAATTGGGCGTGCTTTAATAAGCGAACAAAGTTAATTTTTACGAATATTTATCAAAAGGTTAGCTGAATACATGACTACTAAGAAATATATCGTTGTCAATCCACATGAAAGTGAGTTTCCTAACCCCATTACGTTCAAAAAAGGTGATCCTCTTACTGTTAGAGAAAAATATGCAGGTCCTGAAGGCTGGGATCTCTGGTTCCTTTGCACTACGCCAGGGCAAGATGCTGGTTGGGTTCCTGGTCAAGTGATTCAGCGCCTAAAAAATTCCGACGGGCTGGCGCTTGAGGACTATACGGCAAGAGAACTTAATGTGCATGAAGGGGGACAACTCATTGGCACACGAATGTTGAATGGCTGGGTATGGTGTATAAAAGCTGTCAGTGAAGAATCAGGGTGGGTACCATTAGAAAACTTGAAAGAAGTGGTCGATCTATCCCGCGACTAAAGCACCTTTGCCGTGCAGTCAAACCCAAGATGGTTCCTTGGTGTATTGTGCCAAGAGGATGATGACTGGCGGATATTGAGAGCTTATATCAGGCACGCAGAAGTCATTGGCGTAAAAGTGTTTTTAACGCGAAAGTTCCGTTTCTGATAATAAAAAGCCAGTATATTCAATATACTGGCTTTAACTTTAAACTTGATGAATGAGCGCCATAAGCTGGAATATAAAAGTCATCAGCGTCTTGTCTTTAACAAACTCTGCGCCTTATATTCCAAATGCAGAGTGGCGGGCTGACTAGTCGTTATGACGTTTGCCTGAACGTTTAAGTCTCTCTGCTGCCAGTTTGGCTTCTTTCTCTGCTTCTTTTTCGGCCATGATACGGGCGACTTCAATCTTTTCAAGCTCTGCCATCGCAGGTGTTTCTAGCGAGAGTAAGCCTATTTTCCCCGAGCGATATTCATGCAGTAATAACTCTGATGCCTTGTGCATATCGATGCGACCACCGGGACGCAGCGCACCACGTTTACGGCCGATTTCCTCGAGAAGTGCGACATCATCCTTGGGTAATTCACTTAAGTTATAGCGCTCACAAATCTCTTTTGGATAAGCGGTTAAGAAATACTTAGCGGCGAACAGGGCCACATCTTCATATTCCATCGCCGTATCTTTAATCGCGCCAGTGACGGCAAGGCGATAGCTGCTCGCTTCGTTATCTACTTTGGGCCACAAAATACCTGGGGTGTCCGACAGCACGATACCGTTACGTAAATTGATCCGTTGCTGGGTTTTGGTTACCGCAGGTTCGTTACCGGTTTTGGCAATAACACGTCCAGCTAAGGTATTGATGATGGTAGATTTCCCAACGTTGGGTATCCCCATGATCATAGTGCGAATGTCTTTTTCGGTTTTATCGCGACTTGGTACTAGCTTACGGCAGAGATCAGGGATTTTTTTCACCATTGCTGCTTGCAGCGTTGTGATCGCCGTGGCTTTGACGCCTTGTTCACGCTCTAAGTATTCAATCCATTGTGCGGTGATCTCTGGATCGGCCAGATCAGATTTATTGAGCAGTTTGATACAAGGTTTGTCGCCTCGAAGCTGAGCCACCATGGGGTTTTCGCTACTGTAGGGAATACGCGCGTCCAGCACTTCGATAACAAGATCGACTTGAGGCATTGCCTCTTCAATCTCCTTGCGTGCCTTGTGCATATGCCCCGGATACCACTGAATTGCCATGATAACGCCTTGTCCTAAATAACTTAAAGAACGGCTATTCTACCTTGAAGGTGGCGAATGTCATAAAAAAAGCGCCCTAAGGCGCTTTAATCGCTTAATCCTTGACTGTCTCTTGTGATTGTTGCTTGGATTAATAGGCTGAATTAAGGCTTAGATCACCCCGAGTTCGCGCAGTCTTTCCATCAGATAACTGTCAGCGGTATAGCGATCCGATAGCACGACTGCAGGGTTTGGATGTAAAAATAACGGCAAAGAGATCCGTGACTTGGTTTTATCCGTACCTTCAGGATTGATGACGCGGTGTGACGTCGATGGGAAATAGCCGCCAGAGGCTTCCTGTAACATGTCACCGATATTGATAATAATGTTGCCAAAATCGCTTGGGACATCTAACCAAGTACCATCTTTGGCTTTCACTTGTAATCCAGGCTCATTGGCTGCAGGTAACACTGTGATAAGGTTGATATCTTCATGGGCTGCGGCGCGAATGGCGCCCATTTCTTCACTGCCCGTCATCGGCGGGTAATGCAGAATACGCAGTAAGGTTTTTTGGCTATTGGCGATCATTTCTGGCAATGGCATCGAAAACTTGGCTTTTATGTCTTCTGGTGAGTAGGTTTCGATCCACTCTAATAGTTCTGCAGCCAGTGCGTTGGCTTTATCGTAATAGGCGAGAATATTGGTACGTAGTGAATCGGGGATACGGCCCCAAGGGTACACGTGGTAGTACTCTTTAATGTCTTTGACTGTGTTGCCTTTGGCGGTTTCAGAAATCGACGCAGGGAAGAAACCGTCGTGGGTTTCTTTTTTAAACATATAGTCGTTTTTGGCTTCTGAATTAAAAAAGGCTTGCCACTCGGTGTAGATGTCTTCAACTAAGCGCTTATCAATCGGATGATTAGATAAAACACCAAAGCCAGTTTCCCGAAGTGATTCAACGAATTGCTGGGCACTGTTTTCAGCGCGGTAATCAATGGTTTCTAATTTCATTTTGGTTTCTACTTGTTATATTTAGTTGTAATTTGACCCGCAGCAAGTGTAGCCGTGCGCTGATGTGGGTGCAAATACTCAGCGACTGTGATCTGGATCAACTGCCGTATTTTCCGTCATTTATGCAGTCGCTTATATGAGTACTTAATATGAGCACTTATATTAGTACTTACTTGAGTGGTAAGATTTTAGTCACTAAATCCGTTAGTATGGGCATTAGATTTGTTGTGATTGGATTGATGTCAGTCGCATTTTGAAGCCGAGTGCAAGAAATCTTGCTTGGAGTGGGTCTTATGTTGGCTTCCTTATAAATCAGCTTCTTAATCAAAGAATATCGAAATACACAACGACGTGAGTCGAAAGGGCATTAATATGAATAAACTGACCGATTTTGAACGCTATGTTATCGAAGAGAAAGGCACTGAACGCCCCTTTAGTGGTGAGTATTATGAACACGATGCTAAGGGTTTGTATTTATGCAAAAAATGCCATGCCCCCTTGTATCGCTCTGAGCATAAATTTAATGCCCATTGTGGCTGGCCTGCCTTCGATGATGAAATTGCTGGCGCTGTAACCCGCCATATAGACGCTGACGGCCGCAGAACTGAAATTGTTTGTAGCCAGTGCGGCGGTCACTTGGGGCATGTCTTTGAAGGTGAAATGTTAACACCTAACAATATCCGTCACTGTGTTAACTCAGTTTCTATGGTTTTCAAAGGGATGGATAAGGCTGTTGAACAAGCACCGAATCACTTTGCAACTTTTGGTGCTGGGTGTTTTTGGTGCGTCGAAGCGATTTTTAAAAGTCTAAAGGGCGTGGTGAATGTTACTTCTGGCTATGCTGGCGGTGATGCCCATGATGCCGATTATAAATCTGTTTGCTCGGGCCAAACCGGCCATGCAGAGGTTGTGCATATCGAGTTCAACCCAGAGGAAATTGATTTTACGACGCTATTACAGGTCTTTTTTGAGAGCCATGATCCGACCACGCTTAATCGCCAAGGTAATGATAAGGGGCCACAATATCGCTCCGTGGTGTTTACCCATAATGCTGAGCAGATAGAGCAAACTACCGCTATGCTTGCTCAGTTAGCAGTAGCCAAGGTTTTTGATGCGCCGATAGTGACCCAAGTTTCAGCGTTTGATACTTTTTATCCCGCTGAAAATTATCACAACGACTACTTCGCTTTACACGGTGAGCAGCCCTATTGTCAGATGGTCGTGCGTCCTAAAGTGGAAAAAGTGAAAGCCTTGTTTGCAAGATTGCAGAAGGCTTAAGTGAATAGGGTGTTAAATACAAAGACGCCACCGATAAAGGTGGCGTTTTTTATGGGGTTTCTAAAGTGCAAAACCTAGTTGTTCTCTTAACAAGCCGCTTAGCTATCGGTTTAACGATTAGCGTAACTTTTGATTAGCTACCGACGCACTATCGGCTTTCAGTTAACCATTGGGCGTATTGTTTGGTGTAATAGCTGACAATCAAATCTGCACCCGCCCGCTTTAAGCCGATAAACGTTTCAGTCACCACTGCACGCTCATCCAACGCGCCCGCAAGGGCGGCAAATTTAATGCCCGCATATTCACCGCCGACTTGATAGGCGGCGAGTGGCAAGTGGGTTTCTTGTCTTAAACGGCTGAGCACATCTAAGTAGGGGGTGCCGGGTTTAACCATCAGGATATCGGCGCCTTCGGCTTCATCTAATGAGGCTTCTAACAGGGCTTGACGACCATTAGCATAATCCAGTTGATATCCCTTGCGATTTCCATTGAGTTCACAATCGACCGCGGCTCTAAAAGGACCGTAGAAGGAAGAGGCGAATTTTGCCGAGTGGGCCAGAATCGCCACATGTTCAAAACCTGCGGCATCGAGCCCTTGGCGAATGGCTTTCACTTGACCGTCCATCATGGCCGATGGTGCTAACATATCAGCGCCCGCTTTGGCGGCCGTTATCGATTGCTTAACTAAATTTTCGACGGTGAGGTCGTTGCAGACTTCATTATTGTGTACGACGCCGCAATGGCCGTGATCTGTGTATTCACAAAAACAAATGTCGGGGATTACCATCATCTCAGGCACGGTAGCTTTAATGGTGCGCACCATACGGGCGAGTAAACCATTGTCGTCCCATGTATCGCTGCCCTTATCATCCTTAGTGTGGGAAATCCCAAAGGGCATCACATAGCGGATCCCAAGGGCGTAAAGCTCGCGAACTTCATCCGCCAGTGCGCTCTCAGGTAAACGGCTGATGCCAGGTAGCGTGGAGATGGGCACAGCATGGGTGATGTGCTCTTCAATGAACAGGGGATGGATAAGATCGCTCAGCGAAATATGGGTTTCGCGCAGCAGATCGCGCATTGCTTCTGAATTACGTAAGCGTCTTAAGCGACGCAATGGAGGCGTGTTTAACATGAAATGTCCTTATCGAAGGCGGGTTAAAGCAATCGTACAATACTAAGGGAATGGCAAGGGATAAATTCGCCCCTTACTTTTCTGCTCTGACAATCAAAGTTGAAAAAGTTTCCCCAAGCGAGCTATATTCATTAATAAGTTTATTGATCATTGACTTAGATCACATAAATTCATCTCGTCCAGATTTGCGACTGAATATCATGAGGGCGCTATTTTAGCTGAGTTGCTTGCTTAGCCCTTTGTTTTCGGACATTTGATGTTATTATTTGCGCCAGTTTTCTCATGGCATATTCGCGCAATACAGATTATGTAAATTTGATGCGAAATCTTGCCCGCTAATCCGGTTTTGAAATGACAATAACACACGAACACTCTGCTTGTATTCTTGCCTTAGACACTTGTACCGAATCCTGCTCAGCTGCGCTGCAATACCAAGGTCAGATTTATGCTGAACTTGCCGATGCACCGCGTGAACACAGTCAACGTCTGCTGCCTATGGTCGATTCAGTGCTCAAGCAAGCGGGCATTCGCTTAGATAAAGTGACTGCGATTGCTTACGGACGAGGCCCTGGCAGTTTTACGGGGATCCGCATCTGCACTAGCATGACGCAAGGTCTGGCACTGGGGTTAGATTTGCCTGTGATTGGTATTTCAACCTTAGCGGCAATGGCACAAATGGCGATTAGCCAGCATCAAGCCGAGCAAGTTTTGTGCACCATTGATGCGCGCATGGGCGAAGTGTATTGGGGCCAGTTTGTGGCCGTTGACGGTATTGCAACGCTTGTCGGTAAAGAAGTAGTTAGTTCACCTGCGGACGTACAACTTCAGCTCGATACTCAAGCGCCAATTGTGGGCTGCGGCACAGGTTTTGATGCTTATCCCGATTTGCTGGCACTCGGCAAGGGGATTTTAGCTCTCGAGGCCGTGAAATATCCCGATGCAAAGGCTATGCTGATATTGGCTGAAGCAGGCATAAAAGCTGGACTGACAACCTCGGTCGATGAGCTTGAACCTGTGTACTTACGTGATACAGTCACATGGAAAAAGTTACCCGGCCGTGAATAAGCTGTTCTTTGCTTGAGTATCTGCGATAGAATCTCAGGCAACTGATACTAAGCATTCTTTACGATGAATGGCTTAACGATGGATAGTGCAAACTTAAGGCTTCTTGATGCAAGTTAATGTGAATCAAATGAGTTTGACGAATGCTGTAGCGAGTAATAGACCCGCTATCGCTCAGGGGCTGACTGCGCCTGAATCGTCACGCCCAGTGATTGAGCAAGATGCCGTTGAAACCCTTAGTTTAGAAACTCAGCCTAAAAGTAAAAGCGCAGCGGGAAATTTACAGTCAAGGCTCGGCGTCCACCTCGAGTATGAGCAAGATACGCGTGGCCATCAGGGGGCGATAGCCCAATATTTACAAACTCAACATGCCGCCAAACGCGATGAAATTCAGCAAATGGTGGGTGTGGACTTGTATGCTTGAGCATCAAAAAACGTCTTCTAGTTCAACCTCGCGATTTTCCTCTTCTAAATTAACAGGTTTAGCCGCCAGCGGTGTACCAAGCCGTGGCTTGTTTATCATCGAGCTGGTGGTGGCGTTACTCATCACTCGCATTCCCTATTTAAGCGTGCCGTTTAAATGGCTTGAAAGCTATTTCCATGAATTGTCCCACGGCATTGCAACGATTTTAAGCTCGGGCGTGGTCAGCCATATTCAGTTGTTTCCAAACGGCGCCGGATTTTGTTTTAGCCAAGGTGGCTCGCCGATGTTTATTGGCTTTGCTGGGTATTTTGGCGCGGCCTGTTGGGGATATTTAATCTATTTATTAGCGACTTGGCCAAAGGGGATCCGCGTGAGTTTTGCCTTGCTAGGTGCTTTAGTGGTGCTAAGCGGCTTGCTTTGGGGCAGGGATATTCTCACGTTAGCGATTTTAGCTGTGCTGACTATTATTTTGTTGTTACCGCTTAAACTCAGTCAAAACAAAATGTTGACTCAGTTTTTGCGTATTATTGGCTTGATGATCATGCTTAATGCACTTGCGAGTCCGACTGTGTTGCTCGGGCTTGATGGTCAAGGTGATGCAGTTATGTTGGCCGAGCGCTCTTGGATCCCCGCGTGGATTTGGGTGGGATTATGGTTATTAACCAGTGCTTGCGCTTTGTATTTTGCGTGGCGCCGCGTAGATAATGCCGCAAGTCGTTAGTTCTCAAGCTTGTTTAATGTCTCAGTCGTCTAGTGTTTCCCCCATCTTTTTTCTGCTTTGAACTTTGTTGATTTAGGTAAAGGTGATTTTGCTCATCACTTTGAGCTATAACCACTTATGTCGCTTAAAGCTTAGTTTTCCGACTTCTATTCCTTGGATTTTTGGCCATTGGCTGCTAGGTTAAGCCTTCGGTATCCATGGAGAATTACAATGAAAAAAGTCACCTTAGTTGCCAGTCTGCTGCTTGCTGGTTTATGTTCGAGTGTTACCTATGCCGATGAAAGCTTAGATAAAGTCTTAAAAAGCGATTTTCGTCAGGCTAAAAATGCCAGTCGTGACGTTTATCGTCATCCCGCTGAAACCTTAACTTTTTTTGGCATTACCCCAAAACAGACTGTGATTGAACTCTGGCCGGGTAATGGCTGGTACAGTGAAATATTAGGGCCTTATCTTGCTAAAGAGGGCCAATATATCGCAGCCAGTTTCGAAACAGCTCCTGCAACAGATACTCCCGGAAATCGTTATCGCGCGAACGCGGGTACTAAGTATGCTGCGTGGATGACGGCCAATAAAGACGTCATGGGCAATGCTAAGATTGTAACCTTCGATCCTCCACATAAGATGGATTTAGGCGCTGACGGTAGTGCTGATCTGGTATTAACCTTCCGAAATCTACATAACTGGGCATCGACAGATCAGCTGGAAAACGTGTTTGCCGCGTCTTATAAAGTGTTGAAGGACGGCGGTATCTTTGGCGTGGTAGAGCATAGAGCCAACGAAGGAATGAACTTCAGCACTGGCTATATGGATCAAGCGGCTATGGTTGCTTTAGCCAAAAAAGCAGGTTTTACCTTAGTTGAAAGTGCAGAAATCAATGCGAACCTCAAAGATACGAAAGATTACGCCAAAGGTGTTTGGACGCTACCGCCCTCTTTTGCCTTGGGTGATACCGATAAAGAAAAATACCAAGCGATCGGTGAAAGTGACCGTATGACACTTAAATTTGTCAAAAAATCATCTTAATTACCTGACATCAGAGGCATTATGTGGCAATCTTTCGCCCCCAAAAATCAAATTGAATTTGTATTACCTCATATTACGGTCGCGGGCCGATTATGGGGGGCGAAGGATAAACCTTTATTACTTGCCTTACATGGTTGGTTAGATAACGCCAACAGTTTTGAACCCTTAGCAGCGCATTTACTTGATTATCAAGTGCTTGCCATTGATTGGCCGGGACACGGCTTTTCTGCACATAGGCCGGGACACTATCCGCTGCATTGGATTGATTATTTGTATGATTTAGACGCGTTGTTAACGGCATTACCGCAAAAGCCAGCGGCAATGATTGGGCATTCGCTTGGCGGTATTATCGCCTCAGCTTACACGGCGACGTTTCCCGAAAAGGTTAACAAGCTGGTATTGATTGAAGCGTTAAGCCCCTTGTCTGAGTTGCCAACGCAAGCTAAGGCGCGATTGAAAAAAAGTTTCTATCAGCATGAGAAGTATTTAACTCAGAAGCATGGGCAGGTAAAGATTTACGACAGTATAGATACTGCGGTGCGGGCGAGGGCACATTTAACAGGACTTGCCGAACCTTGGTGTCGTTTGTTGCTCGATCGTAATATGCAGCCCGAAGGTGATGGCATAGGTTGGCGTAGTGATCCTCGATTAAGATTAGATTCACCCCAACGATTAACCTTCGCCCAAGTTGATGCCTTGATGCAGGACATCAATGTCGAAACCTTATTAATTTGTGGCAAACAGGGATTTAGTCAGTTGCAGAGTGCGATACCTAAGGCCAGAACGTGGTTCAAGCATTTGTCTGAGCACATAATTGAGGGCGATCATCATGTGCATATGGACAATGCCGAAGGCGTTGCACGTTTGATCCGCAAATTCGTTTAATAGGTTGCTTATATGGGTATAAAAAAGACGCTAGGTTTTTTGTTTTTTTTATGTGATGATGATCAAAATTAAAACGCTCGTATGATTTATGACGAGTAAATCAATAACTATAAAATGTAAGCCGGTATTTTAACTCGGTATTTATCGAGTCTTGACGCTTGTATGGATATTGTTTCCGCAGTTGTGGGGATTTAGGAGAGAGTAGTGGATCAGCCTTGGATTAATCATTTGCCAGAAGATGTGCCTGCTGAAATTAATGTGGAACAATACTCATCGCTTGTCGACATGTTCGAGACAGCGGTGGCTAAGTATGAAGATCAACCTGCATTTATCAACATGGGTGCCACGCTAACCTACCGTAAATTGGAAGAACGCAGCCGAGCATTCGCTGCGTATTTACAAAATGAATTAAAGCTTGAAAAGGGCGACCGTGTCGCTTTGATGATGCCAAACCTGTTGCAGTATCCCATTGCATTGTTTGGTGTTTTGCGTGCTGGTATGGTGGTTGTTAACGTTAACCCACTTTATACACCGCGCGAGCTTAAACATCAGTTGATTGACTCTGGCGCCAAAGCCATTGTGGTGGTGTCAAACTTCGCCCGCACTTTAGAAGAAGTGGTCGATCAAACTCCCGTTGAAAGCGTGATTATCACCAGTTTAGGTGATCAATTAAGTGCCCCAAAACGCACCTTAGTGAACTTTGTGGTGAAGTACATTAAGAAGTTAGTGCCAAAATACAATTTACCCCATGCTTTATCAATGCGCGATACCTTATCAACGGGTCGTCGCATGCAATACATCAAACCTGAAGTCACTAACGACGACTTAGCATTTTTACAATACACAGGTGGCACCACTGGGGTCTCTAAAGGCGCTATGTTGACCCATGGCAATATTGTTGCAAACGTATTGCAGGCCGATGGTGCATATTCTCCCGCTTTAAACGATGGCAGTGAGTTTGTCGTAACGGCCTTGCCGCTGTATCACATCTTCGCCTTGACCGTGAATTGCCTGCTGTTTTTGCACAAAGGTAGTCAGAATTTACTCATCACCAATCCTCGCGATATCCCAGGATTTGTGGCTGAGTTGAAAAAGTATCCTTTCACTGCATTAACTGGGGTGAATACCTTATTTAACGCTTTAGTGAACAGTGATGATTTTTCCCAGTTGGATTTCTCACGCTTAAAACTCTCTATCGGTGGCGGCATGGCGGTACAAAAAGCCGTGGCGGATAAATGGCAAACCATTACTAAAACCCGTTTACTTGAAGGTTATGGTCTGACGGAAGCCTCACCCTTATTAACCTGTTGTCCATATAACTTAGACGGTTATAACGGTTCAATTGGTTTTCCTGCCCCTTCGACACTGATCCAAATCCGTAATGATGACGGCAAGGTATTAGCCCAAGGCGAAACCGGCGAGCTGTTTGGTAAAGGTCCTCAGGTGATGAAAGGCTATTGGCAACGTCCTGAAGAAACCGCCAAAGTGATCGACACTGACGGCTGGTTAGCCACGGGCGATATTGGTTATATGGATGAGAAAGGTTTTTTCTATATTGTCGACCGTAAGAAAGACATGATCTTAGTCTCAGGCTTTAACGTATTCCCTAACGAAGTCGAAGAAGTGGTCGCACTTCATCCCAAAGTGATTGAAGTGGCTGCCGTTGGTGTGCCAAACGACGCCAGTGGCGAGTTAGTGAAGGTATTTGTGGTGGCAAAAGATAAATCTTTAACCGCTGAAGACATCATTAAGCACTGCCGTATTCATTTAACGGGATATAAAGTGCCGAAGCTGGTAGAATTTAGGGACGAGTTACCTAAAACCAACGTGGGTAAAATCTTGCGACGAGAGCTTAGAGACGAAGCTAAGCGCGCGTAAGATTGAAGCCGGCATTTGCCGGCTTTTGTTTTTATGGACTGTGATTGACCCACAGGATCTGGAGAAGAATTTGTCAGCGTTTCAATATGTGAGTGATGAAGCAAGCCTTAATGCCCTCGTTGCCCAATATAAACAGAGTAAGATACTCGTGTTAGATACCGAGTTTGTTCGTACTCGTACTTATTATGCCAAGTTAGGTTTGATCCAAGCCTATGATGGTAAAACCTTAGCTTTGATTGATCCGGTGGCTTTACCAGATTTAGCCCAATTTTGGGCGCTGTTATCGGACCCGAATATCGTTAAGCTAGTGCATTCCTGCAGTGAAGACTTAGAAGTTTTTGCCCACTATGGCAAATGTCAGCCTACGCCTTTGTTTGATAGCCAAATTGCCGCCTCTTTGTGTGGTATGGGCCACGGTGTGGGTTATGCCAAGTTAGTTGAAACTTGCCTTGGTGAAGTAATCGATAAAGGTGAATCGCGTACAGATTGGATCCGTCGTCCTTTAACGGAAGCCCAGTTAAGCTACGCCGCCAATGACGTCCTGTATTTGTATCAGCTCTATCCTCAACTGGAAGCGAAACTCAGCGCCCAAGGGCGTTTAGCTTGGTTATACGAGGAAGGGGAAAGGATGACTCAGGGCAGGCTTGCCGATCCTGATCTTGATACAGCCTATTTGAAAGTGAAAAATGCTTTTCAACTCACTGAAATTCAATTGGCTTACCTTAAAGTGCTCGCCAAATGGCGCCTTGAAAAAGCCTTAGTCCGTGATTTAGCCTTAGGTTTTGTGATCAAAGATCATGGTCTTATTGCATTAGCGAAGAAGCAACCTAAAACTTCGGCTGACTTGTTTAAGCTCAATGACTTGACCGAACAGGAAAAACGCATCCACGGCAAAGATTTATTACGTGTGCTACAAACTGCGGATTTGGTTAATTTACCCGAGTTAGTGGATGTATTGGCGTTAAAATCAGGCTACAAATCGGCCTTTAAAGCGATTAAAAGCTGTTTGGTCGAATTATGCGAAAAGCATGATGTGCCGCAGGAAATGCTCGGTTCTAAACGTCATATCCATGAGTTTTTGCAATGGCGTTGGGATAAGCAACAAGGGGATTTACCGGCAGTGTTATGCGGTTGGCGAGGGGAATTGGCAACTGAGGCTTTAGCAAAGCTTGAGGTCTAGTGCTTAATATTTCGTACTTGAAGCTATCGCTGAAAAACATCCACATCAAAATGTCATCTTCAATTGAAGATGACATTTTTTTGTGTCATCGACTTATCTGTCAGGCAAAGTGACGTTAAGCTCGAGTACCGACAGGTTGGCGTCGTTTTGATCTAACTGCACAGAAACTTGATCATCAGAAATCGGCACATATTTGCGAATAACGGCAATGATCTCTTGTTTCATCTGTGGGAAATAATCGGGAGTGTCCCTTTGTCCACGTTGATGAGCCACGATGATCTGTAGGCGCTCTTTTGCCATTACCGCAGTGCTAGGCTTTTTCTTGCTTTTGAAATAGTCGAGTAAAGACATAATTAGCTACCAAATATCCGTTGTAAGAAACCTTTCTTTTCTTCCGTAATAAAGCGTACTGGTACATCTTCACCCAGTAAGCGTGCGACTGTATCACTGTAGGCTAAACCTGCATCACTTTCTTGGTCGATAATCACAGGTACGCCTGAGTTAGAGGCTTTCAGTACAGATTGTGACTCAGGAATAACGCCGAGTAGCTCAATGGCCAGAATTTCTTGAACATCGTCAACACTCAACATTTCGCCCGATTTTACACGGCTCGGTGAATAGCGAGTCAAGAGTAAATATTCTTTTATCGGCTCTAGATTCAGTTCTGCGCGGCGTGATTTGCTTTGCAACATACCTAAAATACGGTCTGAGTCGCGCACTGAGCTGACTTCTGGGTTCGTGGTCACAATGGCGATATCGGCAAAATACAATGCCATCATAGCGCCTTGCTCAATCCCTGCGGGAGAGTCACACAGAATAAACTCAAAGTCTTTGGCCAAATCGTCTAAAACACGGCCAACACCTTCTTTGGTCAGTGCATCTTTATCACGGGTTTGTGAAGCGGGTAAAACGAATAACTTATCGCAGCGTTTATCTTTGATCAGCGCTTGATTTAAATTGGCTTCACCATTGATCACATTAACGAAGTCATAAACAACACGACGCTCGCAACCCATGATCAAGTCTAAGTTTCGTAAACCTATATCGAAATCAATAACGACTGTCTTGTGTCCTTGCATGGCAAGACCGGTCGCAATTGCAGCACTCGATGTGGTTTTACCTACGCCGCCTTTACCTGAAGTGACAACAATAATTTGTGCCATGTTTCTCTCTATCCTTTGTTCTGCCATTTAGAGGGGCAATGATTCAACCATAAGCGACTCACCGTTTAGGCGAATGCAGCCGCTTTTATCTGAGCTATGTTGTTGTAGATTTTCAGCGAGCCAATATTGCCCTGCTATTGAAACGAGTTCGGCCTCCAGAGAGTGGGCAATGATAACGGCGCTGGTATCGCCCGCGGCGCCTGCCATGGCTTTCCCTCGTAATGCGCCATAGATATGAATGCTACCATCTGCGATGACTTCTGCGCCATTGCCTACCGCACCAAATATGATTAAATCACCATTTTTTGCGTAGACTTGTTGGCCTGAACGAATATTTTGCTTCACTATCTTAGTTTGGCGCGGGGCTGGCGGCGGGGTACTACTCTGTTTTCCCGCTTTGACTATGGCAAGGCCTAAGTCTTTTGCCTGTTTACTGAGTACGGTTGTCGCGCCCGTTATGCCAACAATCACTAATTGACGTGAGATCAGCAGATCCTTTAACGCACTTAAATTCAAGCTGTCGTGCTGAATGGCACTCAGATTGACGACTAAAGGAGCACCCAGAAAAAACTGAGGAGCCTGTGCCAATTTATGGTCTAATTCAGTCATGACAGCTTGTAAATCGCTGCTATTAATATGAAGCACTGAAAGAGTAAAAGAAGCGCCTTTTAACTCTAAGCTAGGTTTTGACATCCCGGCACTATTCTCCAGAAATCATCAGTCGGTTCGCTGATTTTACAATTAAATTACTAGGCGACCATGTTATAGTGTGCCCCATTGACTGGCAAGTTTGAACTATTGGATATTTGATTCTTATGCTATGTGCCGTTTATAAAAGTAGCCGAAAGGCTGATACTTATTTATTTGTGAAGAAAAGAGATTGTTTTGACGATGTTCCAGTGCCTTTGATGGAAATGTTTGGCGTGCCAAAGTTGGTGATGGTGTTTCCTATCGCTAAACGCGACGCGTTAGGAATGGCAGATATACATAAAGTCAGAGCAGCCATGGCAGAAAATGGCTTTTATTTACAAATTCCGCCACCTCAGGTGAATTTATTGGCTGAGCATAAGCTAAGTCTTGGGATCAAAGATTAACTGGGTAGCATCAAGACGCTGCTAATGAGCTCTGGCGCGTCAAACCACACTCGTTAATCTCAGTGGCATTGCGTATCTGACGACAAATTAGTGTAAAATAGCCCGCATTGAGCGGGTTTTTTATTAAGAAGATACAGTTAATCATGGCATTTTGGCAGAGTAAAACATTAGCGCAGATGAGCACAACCGAGTGGGAATCCCTGTGTGACGGTTGTGGTAAATGTTGTTTAAACAAGTTGATAGATGATGAAACCGAAGACTTGTATTACACTAATGCAGCTTGCCTTTTGCTCGATCATCAAACGGCAGGCTGTCTGCATTACAGTGACCGTTTCACCCATGTCCCCCAATGTACAGTGATCACGATTGATAATATCCATGAGTTAACTTGGTTGCCCGACAGTTGTGCCTATCGCCGCCTAGCGGCAGGGCGTGAGCTACCGAGCTGGCACCCGCTGCTCACAGGCTCCAAAGAAGCGATGCATTTAGCGGGTATGTCGATCCAAGGCAAGGTGGTGGATGAAAGACGCGTGAAGGATATTGAAGATCATATCGTGCTATGGCCACTTAAAGACGTGGATTAACAGACGTGAATTCATTTTGCCGTAGCGTTATCGATTGAAAATTAACTGATTAATTGAAACGACACTTGTTGATTGGAAAGTGACCGTCAGAATGAAAACAACAAGGGAGCGATTATCGCTCCCTTGTGCATTTTGGGTGTTAAGTGAATTTAAATTCCATCAAATAATGCGCAACTAGATTTTTAATCCCACCATCAACTGATCAAGTTGACCAGCTGTTGCTTGCAGCTCATCACAACCTGAAACCGACTGGTTGGCCGATTGCTCCACATCGTGTGATTGGTTGCGAATTTCCATTAAGTTAGTCGCAATCTCGTTGGCCACTGCCGACTGCTCTTCGGCCGAGGTCGCAATTAGCACACTCATTTCAAACACTTTGTTGCTGTGGTGGGCGATAAACTCTAAGTCTTTACCCGTTTGCAGTACGTGTTGTTTACCTTCATTGGCTTGATTCACAGTACGCGACATCACTTGTGTCAGATTGCGAGTACCCGATTGAAGTGATTCGATCATGGTTTTGATTTCAACCGTTGCGGCCTGAGTTCTCCCCGCTAAAGTACGTACTTCATCGGCCACCACTGCAAAGCCACGACCTTGTTCACCGGCGCGCGCCGCTTCAATTGCCGCGTTGAGGGCCAGTAGGTTGGTTTGCTGGGAAATCGCATTAATGGTTGACACCACTTCATCAATTTTACTGGCGTTGTCATTGAGTACACCTACCGCATTTGAGGCCGCGGAGATTTCATCCGATAACACATCGATGGCCTTAACTGTGGTTTCAATATCTTTCCCGCCTGCGCTAACCTGTTGATTGGCTTCTTGGGTTTCGGCTGAGGATTGTTCGGCATTGCGGGCAACTTCTTTCACTGCGGCAGTCATTTCTTCCATTGCCGTCGCTAAGGAGTCCAGATGTTGTCTCTGGTTTACCGCCAAGGATTGACCTTGCTGCGCTGTGCTACGAAACGATGATACAACTTCGCGTATTTTAGCGGTCGATTCTGCGATTTGCTTGACTAAGGTATGTTGACGTTCTACTAAGGTATCTATGCTGATGGCTAAGATACTGAACTCGTCTTTTACTTCGAAGAAGTTTAAACGCCCCGTTAAATCACCCGATGCGGCCCGTTTTAATGCCATCACTGTCGTATAAAGTGCGCCGCCTACGAAGGTTGAAATGTAATAGCTGAACAAAAATAGCACAAACAAGAGTGCCGCCATTAGGCCATAAACCAGCAGGTTATCGTTGGCGAGCAAGGCATCAATTTCTTTGCTGTCTAGGGGAATAATCGTGATCAGGTTTTGATCGTTAACGCGACTCACAGCTCTAGGTTGCTTACCGCTATCATCAATACCACCACCACTGCGAGCGATGGATTGGGCTTTGCTATCGGCTTCATTTACCGAAACAATGCTGACATTACCTTCAATTTCGCGACTAAGTTGATTAAGGATAGTTTGGCGTTCTTGCTCTGGTAGTTTGTTATATAAGCTGCCAGTGACTTGGTTGATTTGTTGTGAAGCATTTTGCAGACTGTTGAGCTGTCCTTGAATTAAGGTTTGCTGGGATTGGTTATCTAGGAAAAGCGCCAGTCCAACAATCATCAACATAGGAACGATAGAGAGAATAGCGAATTTAGTTTTTAAGGTCATATGGATAAGATATTGATCTATCCAGCGAAATTTTACTTCTTTCATGAGTGCCTCGATAAAATGGGCCATAAACCGAATTTATATCGGTCAGTTTGCCATAGACTTTATAGTTTTCTGTTTTGTAATAATTTATATGGTTAATGTAGTCTAATTGCAGTCATTATTGTGTTGTTTGCTGCAATTTTGGCAAGGTACAGATGTGAGTTTACAGTTTAGTTACAAGTGCTGCTAGTGGCTGAAAGCGGAAGTTGTTTACGTCAGAATCGAGGTTTGGGTTTCCCCTTGAGCAAAACTCAGGCTCTGAACTGGGGTAACACATGAATTTGCATGATAAAAACCCCCAATAAGCCCTAGTAATATGCCGCTCGCTCGCGTAAAATTTCTATCCTTTTATTTCGTTATAGCTAGCAAAGCGTCTGGCATTAACGCCCGATAACCTGAGCACCCAAATAGCCTGAAAGTTTGGCGCCCATAGCACTTGTTTATCAAGCGCGACTATGCAGTGGAAGAGAAAATGCAGCAGTTAACTGAGATCGTAGAACAAGCCTTAGTCATTATTGACCAGGCCAGTGATCTAAAAGCACTGGATGATATCCGTGTCGATTACCTTGGTAAGAAAGGTAAGATCACCGACATGATGAAAATGATGGGTAGCTTAAGCCCTGAAGAAAAGCCAGCCTTTGGCCAAGCGGTCAATGATGCTAAACAGGCGATTCAACAAAAATTAACTGAGCGCATCGATGGTCTGAAGAGTTCGGAATTGGAAGCCAAATTAATCGCTGAAAAGATTGATGTGACTTTGCCAGGCCGCACCCAAGAGATCGGTGGGTTACATCCTGTGACTCGAACCATTGAGCGCATCGAAACCTTTTTCGGGGAATTAGGGTTCTCGGTAAAGCAGGGCCCTGAAATTGAAGATGATTTCCACAATTTCGACGCACTGAATATCTCTGAGCACCATCCTGCGCGTGCTGATCATGATACCTTTTATTTCAATCCTAAACTGATGCTGCGTACCCAAACTTCGGGCGTGCAAATTCGTACTATGGAAACTGAAAAGCCACCATTACGCATTATTTCTCCGGGCCGTGTTTATCGTAACGATTACGACCAAACTCACACGCCTATGTTCCACCAAGTGGAAGGGCTTTTGGTTGATGAGCATGTGAACTTTGCCGAATTGAAAGGCATTTTGCATGACTTCCTGCGTAACTTCTTCGAAGAAGATCTGCAAGTGCGTTTCCGTCCATCTTACTTCCCATTCACTGAACCTTCAGCGGAAGTGGACGTGATGGGCAAAAATGGTAAATGGCTAGAAGTGCTTGGCTGCGGTATGGTACATCCGAATGTGCTGCGCAGCGTTGGCATAGATCCAGAAAAATACTCTGGTTTTGCTTTTGGTATGGGTGTCGAGCGCTTAACTATGTTGCGTTACGGCGTAAACGATTTACGTGCGTTTTTCGAAAACGACCTACGTTTCCTGAAGCAATTTAAATAACGGAGCTGTAATAGCATGAAATTTAGCGAATCTTGGCTTCGTGAATGGGTAAACCCTTCAGTCAGCCGTGAAGCATTATCCCACCAGATCACTATGGCCGGTCTCGAAGTCGATGACGTTGAAGCCGTGGCTGCCGATTTTAGCGGTGTCGTGATTGGTGAAGTGGTGGAGTGTGGTCAGCATCCCGATGCCGATAAACTGCGCGTGACCAAAATCAACGTTGGTGGTAGCGAACTTATCGATATCGTCTGCGGTGCACCAAACTGCCGTCAGGGTCTTAAAGTGGCCGTGGCTATGGTTGGCGCCGTATTACCTGGCGATTTCAAAATCAAGAAAGCCAAGCTGCGTGGCATGCCATCAGAAGGCATGTTGTGTTCGTACAGCGAGCTTGGCATCAACGTCGAAAGCGATGGCATCATCGAATTACCATTGGACGCGCCATTAGGCACTGACATCCGTGATTATCTGCAACTTAATGATGCCGTTATTGATGTGGATTTAACGGCTAACCGTGCCGATTGCTTAGGTATGGCAGGTCTTGCCCGTGAAGTGGGCGTGTTAAACCGCCAAACAGTGGTTGAGCCACAGTGGCAAGCCGTCACGCCAACGACAGATGCACAGCTCACGATTAACGTTAACGCGCCTGCAGCGTGTCCACGTTACTTAGGCCGTGTGGTTAAAAACGTTAATGTGAAAGCGCCTACGCCATTATGGATGCAGGAAAAACTGCGCCGTAGCGGTATTCGCTCTATCGATCCTATCGTGGACATCACTAACTTTGTGTTGATTGAATTCGGTCAACCTATGCACGCTTTCGATCTGGCCAAATTAACAGGCGATATCCAAGTGCGTTTAGGCACTGGCGAAGAGAAAATCACTCTGCTTGATGGCAGTGAAGTTACGATTCCAAGTGATACCTTAGTGATCGCCGATGATGCGCGTCCATTAGCACTCGCCGGCGTGTTTGGCGGCGAATACTCAGGCGTGAGCGACACGACCCAAGACATACTGCTTGAATGTGCCTTCTTCGCGCCGCTTGCCATTATGGGTAAGTCACGTCGTTTAGGTTTGCATACAGATTCATCACACCGCTTTGAGCGTGGTGTTGACCCTGAGATGCAACACAAGGTTATCGACCGTGCTACGCGTTTAGTACTGGATATCTGTGGCGGTGAAGCTGGCCCTGTAGTTGAGGCTAAATCAGAAGCTGATTTACCCAAACCTGCACAAATCGTTTTACGTCGCAGCAAGTTAGATCGAATTTTAGGTCACCATGTACCAGACACAGATGTGGTCGAAATTCTACAACGTCTCGGCTTCAGTGTGGTTGTGGGCCAAGATAGTTGGCAGGTCACTACCGCGACTTATCGTTTTGATATGGCGATTGAAGAAGATTTGATCGAAGAAGTTGCCCGTATTTACGGTTATAACAATATCCCGAATACGGCGCCTGTTGCTGCGCTGCGTATGTCAGATCATAAAGAATCTGACTTAAGCCTAAAACGCGTGCGTGCCTTATTGGTCGCTCGTGGTTTCCAAGAAGCGGTAACCTACAGTTTTGTCGATCCAAAATTGCAAAATCTGGTTCATCCTGGTTTAGACGCTATGGTGTTACCAAACCCAATTTCCAGTGAAATGTCGGCCATGCGCCTGTCAATGTTCACCGGTTTATTGGCCGCCGTTGGCTACAACCAAAGTCGTCAACAGAGTCGCGTGAGACTTTTTGAAACTGGCCTGCGCTTTGTTCCTGATATCAATGCAGAATCCGGTGTAAGGCAGCAAGCAATGCTCGCTTGTGTCATTACTGGGCTCCAAAATGATGAACATTGGGCTATGGAATCGAAAACTGTTGATTTTTTCGACCTTAAAGGTGATTTAGAAGCAATTATCGGCTTGACAGTTTCCGCATCAGAATTTAGCTTTAGAGGAGCGACGCATTCTGCTCTCCATCCGGGGCAATGTGCTGAAATATTGAGAAATGATCGAGTGATCGGTCATATAGGTGCAATCCATCCTAGTTTGGAGAAGCCTTTTGGACTCAATGGTAAAACCATCGTTTTTGAGTTGGAATTGGATGCTTTATTGCATACCAGTTTGCCGCTAGCCCAAGCTGTATCTAAGTTTCCAGCTAATCGTCGTGACATCGCAGTCGTAGTAGATGAGAGTGTATCTGCAGGTGATGTAATGAAATTGATAAGAAAAGTTGGCGAAAATCAGTTGGTTGGCATAAACTTGTTCGATGTATACTTAGGTAAAGGTGTTGAACCTGGCAAGAAGAGCCTGGCGATAGCACTTACATTACAAGACACTACTCGTACGCTTGAGGAAAAAGAGATTGCTGAGACCGTTGGTTCAGTCGTTTCTGCCCTTAAGTCCGAGTTCAACGCATCGTTGAGGGATTAAAGTATGGCACTTACCAAAGCCGAAATGGCAGAACATCTTTTTGAAACACTCGGAATGAACAAACGTGTCGCCAAAGAGATGGTTGAGTCGTTCTTTGAAGAGATTCGGGGCGCACTTGAAAGTGGTGAGCAGGTCAAGTTATCTGGCTTTGGCAACTTTGACCTTAGGGACAAGAATCAAAGACCGGGAAGGAACCCAAAAACAGGCGAAGATATCCCAATTTCTGCTCGTCGTGTCGTGACTTTCCGTCCCGGCCAAAAGCTGAAAACTCGTGTAGAAGCAGCAAACACGGGTAAGTAATTTCGTTTGTTTGATGGGAAAGCCACTCCTTAGAGAGTGGCTTTCCTGTTTATTTTTTTGTGTAATATCTCCATTATTTCTATCCACTGTCTGAGGTGAATTCTTTGTCAAGACAGCCCAAACATTTTGACCGTCGTTTTAAACTCGCCTTATTACACCCTAGATACTGGGCCACTTGGTTAGTGATTGGTCTATTAGTGATTTTCGGACTCATGGCCGCATGGCTGCGTGATCCTATTGCAAGATTATTGGCAAAAATAGTGATGCCAATTGCCAAAAAGCCCATTAGCGTTGCGAGAGCCAACTTAAGGGCGTGCTTTCCTGAACAATCTTCCGCCGAGATTGAAGTGTTAATCCGTGAGAACGTGCAAAACTTCGTTTTGGTGTTGTTAGCACAGGGCGAATTGCTGGTGCGCTCAAAAGCGCATTTACGTCGTAGAGTCAATTTAATCGGCTTTGAGCATGTGACTAAAGCGCAGGCTGCGGGGCAGCCGATCATTTTTATCATGCCCCATGTGTGGCCAATTGATTATGCTGGTTTACGCCTTAACCTTGAGTTGCCTATGGTGACTATGGCCAAAGCCCATAAAAACGGCTTATTCAATTGGTTTAGTAATCGTGTACGCAGCAGTTGTGGTGGCCATGTGTATATGCGCGAGGCGGGCATTCGGGCGTTATTGGCTGAGCTTAAGCGCGGTAACAGTTTCTTTTATCTGCCCGATGAAGACTTAGGTCCTGAACAAAGCGTGTTTGCGCCTTTTTTAGGCACAGTGAAGGCAACGCTACCTGTTGTTGGGCGTTTAGCGCAGGCGGGGAATGCCCAAGTGCTGCCAGTAAAGATTGGCTACAATCAAACGTCACGCCAATTTGATCTCACTGTGATGACGGCCGTTGCGCCTGAAGACATGGTGGGCAAAGAAAATGAGGCGTTGGCACTGAACAAAGTGGTCGAGCAAGTTATCTTAGCTTACCCAGAGCAGTATATGTGGTTCCTGCGCGTTCTCAAGACGCGCCCAGAGGGTGAAGCTTCTATCTACAGCTGATGTAGCGTGACTGAAATAGTGTGGTTTAAAATGGCTTTGAGCTCTGTGTGCTCGAAGCCATTTTTGTGTTGAAGAGCGTTCTTTATTGATAGCATTCTTTATTTATAGAGCGTTTTATCAATAGCGTTGTCGTTAACAATGCGTATCGTGGATGATTAATCCTCGTTCTGCTCCATCTCAAGTTGCATCAGTAACATATCTTCGCCATCGAGTACGCGAGTACGAAAGCTTTGACATGCAGGGCAGACGACCGTGCGCTCACTCAGTACGGATTCAGTCTGGCAGTCTTGGCAAAGTATCACTAGCGGCTGAATTTGCATATTGAGTAGGGCTTCTTTGCAAATCCCATCGAGCTTGAACGTATCGAAGGCCGTTTGTAGCAGGCTAGGTTCAACCCCGCTCATGACTCCCAGTTTGATATCCACTCGGGTGATTTTATCGGCATGATTGGCCAGCGCGTGCTGTTCGCATTGCTCAATCAGGGCACTCACAATCGAATATTCGTGCATCAGCAAATCCTTGGCAGCAGTTCACCTTGGGGAAGATCGAGATAACGCTTAGTATTCCAAGGCGTTCTTAGTACGACTTTCCCCACTAAATCATCACTCACAGTGCCGATTATCGCTGCATGCTCACAGCGCCCAAAGCGTTGCATGATCTCGAGCGCGCCTAAGGCGATGTCGTTGGGAACAGCGAGGATGAAAGTGCCTTCGTTGGCAAGATCCATGGCTTCGAAACCATAGAGTTCGCACAGACCTTTGACTTCATCGCTAACGGGAATACTGGCTTCATTCACTGTGATGCCGACATTGGAGGCGACGGCCCATTCGTTGAGCACCGCCGATAAGCCGCCGCGAGTCGCATCGCGCATCGCATGAATGGGAATATTGGCGGCGATCAATTGCTCGACTATGGGCCAGAGCGTCGCGCAGTCACTTTGTAATGCTGATTCGAGCGTGAGTCCTTCACGCGCCATTAAAATCGCTGCACCGTGGCAGCCAATATCACGGGAGACAATAATGGCATCGCCCACGGTGACATTCGCCGCGGAAATATTGGGACGCAAGATGCGACCAATGCCTGAGGTATTAATAAATAAACCATCGGCGCACCCCTTGGGTACGACTTTAGTGTCGCCGCAGACAATCCGTGCACCACTGTGTTTTAATTCTTTCGCCATACTGCGGACAATCGTAGTTAAATCCTTGATAGAAAAGCCTTCTTCTATGATCACACTACAACTCAAATACTGAGGTTCTGCGCCCATCATAGCGAGATCGTTGACTGTGCCTGCGATGGCGAGCTTGCCGATATCACCGCCGGCAAAAAATAAAGGGGATACGGTGAAAGAGTCTGTGGTAAAGGCATTAGCACCGTGCAAATCGAGTTTAGCAGCGTCTTCTTCGCTGCGAAGGATTGGGTTATCAAACTCGGCAAAAAACAGATCACGGATCAGTTTATTCATTTCTTTGCCGCCACCGCCGTGGCTGAGTTGAATGGATTTATCTTTAAGCGTATCAGCCATGATGTGGTTCCTTGATATCGATACCTTGATAGCGGTAATAGGCATTGCAAGCACCTTCGGAGCTGACCATGCAACTGCCTAAGGGCGTTTCGGGATTGCAGCCGCGGCCAAAAACTTTACAGTCCTTTGGTTTAGCAAGCCCACGAAGAATATCACCACACTGACAGGCTTTATGATCGTCAATTTCCTTCACCGGTAGGCGGTCTTTAAAGCGCAGTTCGGCGTCTCTGTGGGCATATTCGGGTTTAAGCTGCAGCGCTGAATTGGGGATTGGGCCTAGTCCACGCCAGCGAAATTGCGGTCTGACATTGAAGAATTGATTTACTTTGGCCTGCGCCGTGAGGTTGCCGTCCTCCGATACTGCGCGGCTGTATTGGATATCGAGCTCAGCTTTACCCGCGGCTTTTTGGCGCACAATCCGTAAAATCGACTCCATCACATCGACGGGCTCAAATCCTGCGACAACCACGGGTGTGCCATAGTTTTCGACTGTGCTGCGATAGATTTTTGCGCCGCTGATCACGCTCACATGGGCTGGGCCGATAAAGGCGTTCACTCTGGCTTTTGGGTCGTGCATTACGGCATCAATTGCGGGTGGCACTAATACATGATTGATATGAAACAGTAGATTTTCGAGTTTTTCTTGTTCGGCCAGTTGTAACAAAATTGCTGTCATTGGGGTTGAGGTTTCAAAGCCAATGGCGAAGAACACTACGGTTTTATCGGGATTGTCGCGGGCAATTTTGAGCGTATCTAAGGGATCGTAAATTGGGCGAATATCGCAGCCCTTGGCCCTAAAACTGGCTAAAGAGCCTTGAGAACCAGGCACACGGATCATATCGCCCAGCGTCACAAGAATAACATTTTCTTGGGAGGCAAGCGCCGCGGCTTGGTCGATGCGCTCTTTAGGCATAATGCACACTGGGCAGCCAGGACCATGGATAAATTCAATATTATCCGGCAGTAAATCTAGCAAGCCGTATTTCATAATCGTATGAGTATGGCCACCACAGACTTCCATGATATTGATTTGTTGTTTAACCAATTTAGCAGTTAACCGAATATCCCGTGCTAAATTGGCAATCGTTTGGGGATCGCGAAAGCCTTGATAGAGGTGTTTTAGTTCAAGCATGCTTTTTCCTCGGTGCACTCGATAGGGGTGCGCCTTGCGACTTAATCCTGCACTGCTGATGGTCAGTGTATGGCTTCATTTTCAAGCTTAGTGACGATTTCTTTGTATAGATCAATGCTTTGCTGCGCATCGTCCTTATCAATTTTGTTCATCACAAAACCAATATGGATAAGTACATAGTCGCCAATTTCCAGTGGCTCATTCATTAAATGACTGCTGACATCGCGGCGCACGCCTAAGGTATCGACGGTGACACTCTGGCGCTCAATATCGACCGCCACCACTTGGGAAGGTATGGACAAGCACATTATTGTGCACCTCGAATATTGTCTTTAAGCCAAGCGGCTACAGCCTGCATGGAGTCGCCATCTTTAATTGAGACTTCAATAATTTGAGTTGCTGGATTGAGTTTTTTAAGCTGCGCTCTGGCTTCGTCCATCTTGAAATCAAAATAGGGCAGTAGATCGCACTTTGTGATAAAAACTACATCGGCGCGGCGGAACATCACAGGATATTTTTCAATCTTATCATCACCTTCTGGCACTGATAGCAGCACGATATTTTTGTGAGTGCCCACATCATAACTGGCTGGGCAGACGAGATTACCGACGTTTTCGACAAAGCAAATATCGAGTCCTTCAAGCGGCAGATGATGTAGGGCACCGTGCACCATAAAGGCGTCGAGGTGACAGGCGCTGCCCGTTTGAATTTGATAGGCCTTAATGCCTTTAGCGATGAGGCGGTCGGCATCGCGGGAGGTTTCTAAGTCGCCCTCGATCACCGCATAGTTGAGCTGCGTGTATTCTTTGAGATTTTCTAATAGGGTGGTTTTGCCACTGCCCGGGCTACTCATGATGTTGAAGGCAGTAATATTATGTGCCTCAAAGTGGGCGCGGTTATGTCCAGCTTCGACATCATTTTTATCTAAAATTTTGTGGATGACTGACAAGGTTTTTTTATCGTTTAACTGAGGATTTGTGTGTAACTCTTGATGGCTATGCTCATGAGTATGTGAATGGTCATGATTATGCTCATGGCTATGGGCATGCGCGCCTAGATGATCATGGTCGTGGCGGGTAAGGGAGCAGCCGCAGTCTTTACACATTTTACCTCTCCTTGTATCGGCAGAGTACGAGGACTTTGCCTGACAAATAATGATTGATGTACGAATCGTTAATTTGGTTACGCTAATGTTGAGTGTGATACAAATTGCGCTACGGATCTTTGATGTTCGTCAGGTTTATGGGGATAAAAATGGCGAGCGAACATCAGGGGGTATCAAATAAGTAAGGTTATTGACTCTGATGAATGCCATACCAAAGTTGGCCTAGGGCGATGCCGCCATCATTGATGGGTATCTGTTTACTGGATAACACTTTATTTCCTTGGGCGCTGAGCTTGCTCAGGCAGTATTCCAAGAGGTATTTATTTTGAAATACGCCACCGCAGAGCACGGTTTGGAGGTGTTGATACTGGGCAGCATAATCACAGATAGCATCACCTAATGTGTGTAAAAAGGCGCGGGCGATGGCATAGCATCTATTGTCTGTTAGCGGTTGTGCTGTAATCAATTCAACAATTTGCTTGAACATCTCACTGCTTCGCCACTGGTCGATGTCAAGAGGTAAGTTAAGCGAAATGACTTCAAGGGCTAATGCATCGGCGCGATTGGCCGCGGCTTCTATCGCCATGCCCGCTTGACCTTCAAACAGTGTGGTTTCTATTAAGCCTAAGGCGCAGGCGAGGGCATCGAACAGTCGCCCGACAGAGGAGGTTTTTATCGCGCTGCCGTTCTGCCAGATCTTATGTAAGTTAGTCAGAGTGTTTGGGCGCATGTTGTTTAATATAGGTAATTGTAATGCGAGCACAGTATCGAGGCTCATTTGTTCGAACAATAATGCCAGTAATAACCTCACGGGTTGCTTAATGGCTTGCTCGCCGCCTAGCAGGGCTATGGGCTCAAAATGGGCCAGTCGCTCGGCTTTATCGAGCGTAGTTAATAGCACTTCACCGCCCCATAAACTGCCATCGTCGCCAAGCCCTGTACCGTCAAAACTAAAGCCCAATACGGGATCTCGATATTGGTTAACTGCCATTACGCTGAGCACATGGGCATGGTGGTGTTGCACCGATAAACATTGATTTTGACGGGTATCGCTGAGTTTTATACTCGGGTTTGAGTGCATTTCAGCCCAGCGCGAAGGGGCATAATCTGGGTGTTTATCGCGAATAATAAGATTTGGCGTAAAGTGATACAACCGAGCAAAAGTGGCTAAAGTGCGCTCAAAATATTGCTCGGCGCTGACACTGAACAGGTCGCCAATATGGGGACTTAAAAACACATTATTGCCAAAACCTAAGGCGATGGCATTTTTTTGTTGTGCGCCCACGGCCAAAATCGATTGGGTCAGCGGTATCTCTAAGGGGAAACTTAACGGTGCATAGCCGCGGGCGAGGCGCAATACTTGCACCTCTACGGAGGAATCTAGTTGCGGCTGGATCACTTGCACCACACTGTCATCACAGCCATTAATAATCGGCCGATTATGATCGACTATCGCATCCACCACATGGCTTAAGTGACTAATAAGCTCATCACAATCAGTGATGATAGGTTCACCGGAAACATTGGCGCTGGTTGCAACTAATGGCCCTTTGAAGAGACCTAATAGCAAATGATGTAGCGGTGTGTAGGGTAAAAATACCCCGAGTTTATTCAGATTGGGGGCGACAGCTAAGCTGAGATCATGTTCGGCTCGGCTGCTCATAAGCACTATGGGCCTTTCCTGCGAACTCAGCACTCGCCACTCGGCATCCGTCCCTGTGACATAGTGCTGCGCCATGGTGATATCCGCCATCATCACCGCTAGCGGCTTGGCTTGGCGCTGTTTTCGCAGCCGGAGTGCGTTGACGGCATTGTCACTTCGGGCATCACAGATTAAGTGAAATCCACCCAATCCTTTAATTGCCAGAATCTGCCCTTGGCGTAATCTATCAGCCGCAGCTGTCAGTACCGCAAGGTCCGTACTCAATTCAGGTGCGCTGACATTTGAGGCACTGGGAAGGATGTATTCCCCTTGCGGTGTTTTTAAACTGAGTCTGGGGCCACAGGCGGGGCAACTTATGGGCTGGGCATGGTAGCGGCGGTCGAGTGGGTTTTGATATTCTTTGGCGCACTCGGGACACATGTCAAAATCGGCCATGGCGGTGTTGTGTCTATCATAGGGTAAAGCATTGATAATCGTGTATCGAGGGCCACAGTTAGTGCAGTTGGTAAAGGCATAGCCAAAGTGGCGGTCATCAGGATTATGTATATCGTTCATGCAGTCTTGGCAGGTACTTTTATCTGCCGATACAGCCACTTGCGCACCTATCGGTGAACTTGGGTCATCGTCCTCATGGCTGTCGCTTTTTATAATCTCAAACGTGGTTTCTCTTAATAAAATTGGCAGTGGTATTTGGCTGATATTGTCGATACGGGCGAGTGGCGGTGGAGTGGTATTGAGTACAGTGATAAAGCGAGTGAGGTTTTCATCATTACCTTGCAGCTCAATGGTCACGCCCTTGGCATTGTTGAGCACAGTACCCGTCAGTTGAAACTCAAGGGCATAACGATAGACAAAGGGGCGAAATCCCACCCCTTGTACTATGCCAGTGACGTGCAACTGACAACGCTTTAACGTGGCTCCCTTGTGGACAAGGTATTCCAATGCCAGCCTTCGTTTTATCTGCAGGTCACTGTGCTTTTTGTGGCGACTATTGTGCCTATGTGGCTTCATACGTTGTGACTTAACTTTTGGCCTCCTAATCATGGGCATTCAGTTGGCGCTGCTTAACGTAAAGTGCACCAACGGCTAAGTTATCGCCGTCTAAATCTAGGCTGCGATTGATCACCAATGGAAAGTTTTTGCCTAAGCGCAAGCTGATGCGTTTGCACAGGGTTTCATTGATTAATTCATTGCCCGCTAAGGCTATATTGTGCACGCCGATATTTAAGTCGATATGCTCGATCCAGTTAGATAAATAGTCCGCCAGCGAGTCTTGCATCGCAAAGGCGAGCTGACTTGGATCGTCATTACCCGCAATACGAAAACTTAACACAGTGCCTAAGGTTTTACACCAATTTAGGCTGCGGTGGGCTTCACCTTTGGTCAGCGGATAATCGATACGCGGTGCATTGGCACCGTGGTAGCGCATGGCAGCGGCCATGAGTGCATCGCTGAGCCTTGCTTGGCTTTGAGTCTCTTCTTGTGTATTAAGGCCAATTAATATGGCAGCAATCGCCCACAGGCTTTGTAAGTTGTCCCGTCTGCCGTGAAGCTTTAGGCTTAAAAGTTTTAGGTAATCTTCGGGGAACAGGCTCTTAAATTTTTGTGCTACGGCTTTTTGCGGACTGCTGTCCAGTTGATGGAAGATTTCGTAACCGTTATCGGGTAGCTCGGGCAGGGCAAAGAAGAGTTCAGTGTCGCCCTTATTATTGCAGGTGACAATTTGACTGGCGTGGCTATGGCTTAAGTAAATGACCGCGGCATTTTTTGCCTGTTTATGACTGGTAAATTTACCGTTGAGCAGCGCACTAAATAGCGCAGCGTCTGCAAGGGTGTGATTTTCTGTGTTGACTGTATTTTGATTATTATCGCTTAGCATACTGGTGCAATGAATATCACTGTCTTCACTTGACGGTACTTGAGTCAATACTGCCACACTCAGTTCGCCTTGGTGCGATCGTGAACGTTTCGCCGCTTGCCATTGGGCTTGATAACCGTGAAAACTGACTTTTCCCCTTAAGGGTTCTGGAGCGATAAAGTGCTTGGTTTGAACCTGTGTTGAGCTTAAATCGTGACTGGCGATTTGTGCCCAAGCACCATCGACCCAAGCTAGCTTCGGCCTATTATGCGGCCCTTTAATGTAAACCCAATCGACCCCTTTTTGTCGTAATACTTCCCCGAGCACTAAGATCACTCGGCTGTAGGCAAAGCAAATGTCGTACAGTGGCGCACTGAGTTTGTCGTGTTCTTGCGTGGGTCTCGCGCAGATAAGCGGCTTTTCAATACTCGAAAGCGCGAGCACCTGCGCATCGTTCAGACAAAAATGGGCGTTCAGCGTATTGGGATTACAAATTAACAGTTGTGGCCGCTCGCTTAAGGGCTGCTCAAACGGTGTCAGGCTGATTTGCAGATTATCGGCGGCCGCTAATGTCAGTGGGCCTTGTGTCAGCAGTCCCTGTGCCATGGCTTTAATATCTGACAAGGTTAACGCTTTTTGTGCGGACGTTAATTGTGTTTCGCCCTTGCAGCAAGGGCAAATTAAATCGAGTGTGCCAAACTTAGCCGACTGATTATCGCCAATCAACGGATAACAATGCTGGCAAAAAGGCACTATGGCAGGGCTTGATCCAGACTGTGGAAAGGGCAGTAAGGTTTTACTGCCTTGGGGCTCGTCGATGACTTTAATACTAGAGTCAATCAACCAAGCGGAAATCAAAAAATCCGCGGCAATGGCATCGGCCAATTGTTCTAGTTGGTTTTGCTCGCCCTGAGCTTCAATAAAATAGCTTTGGGGGCCAAAGTCATGTTGGCCACTATATTGACCTGAGCTATGTTGACCATCACAGCCTATGCTGATATTTAGTTCATCATAATTTAGATATTGATTACATAAATGCGCGTACAAAGGCACCTGACGTGAGCAGGTAAAATCAAATCTGATGTTTTTCATCTTCTATATACTTTCACCAGTAGTAACGCCACGTTTATAAGAGTCAGGGATCAGCGAGTCGATACTATGCTCGGCAACACGCGTTGCAGTGAACCCAAGGGAGGCTAAGTGGGATAACAAGCTTGATTCCATTAAAGGTACCGCGGCGGCGACTTTAGGGGTCAAGCCTAGCACCATAGGTTCGAGCACGGTTGGGGTGACGCCAAGCACGAAGGTTTTAGGCCTGTCGCCAACCATTTCCATCATATTGAGGGTTTGCAGCATTTCGACTTCATGGGCGCTGCCTTGCCAGTCGATTTCCTTCGGCGCTTTATCAAAATCGAAGAAGTAGACTTCGCCCGCTTCTACGCCATTGGCGTTAACAGTATCGACCACGATTAAATAATCGTATTGGCAAATAATAGGGATAAGTCCCTGAGCCAAGGTGCCGCCGTCGAGCAGCGTTAGCTGGTGGGACTCATGGGTAAACTGATAATTATCAGCTATATAATTGACAAAATGTACGCCGATGCCTTCATCGGCGTACAGGACATTGCCAATACCGAGTAGCAATATCTTCATTGGACTCCTAGTGGTGTGAGTCTGGCTTTGGGTAGTCATAGCCAGAGACAATCGAGTCAACTGAGTTATGTTTGAAGCGTATCCCTGACCAAACCGCCATATAGACGTGGATAACCACAAAGATAACAAATGCCCAAGTGAGGTAGTGATGCCAAATCCTAACTTGTGCTAGCCCACCCATTTGTGCCGTGATCCAAGCGGCGCTGCCCCAAAGCATGCCACCTAAACCTTGGTGATACACATTGGCGTACAACACCAGACCCGTTATACATATCACAAGAGCGACCAGTGAGATTGCTACATAAGTCACAAATTGCAGCGGTCCATAGACACCGGCTTTATGTAAGTGCCCCATCCATAAGTAAGATTTCAGCTGAGTGATCCAGCTTTTTACGCTCATGACATCGCGAAATGAGCGCCGCTCAATGTCGCTTCGGCTGAAAAAATACAGGTAGAAGCGCACTAAAGTGATTGCGGTTAGTACAAAACCGCAAATCAGATGAGCGAAGCGGATCCAGCCTTGTACGAGTACGTCCGTACTTTCAGGCGCCACCAGAAACGGCCAAGCAATATAGAATCCGGTGATCACTAGCACCAGAATTGACAGTGCCCTGAGCCAGTGAAAAATCCGTATTGCCGGACTAAAAATCAGTGTCCGAATGCGGGTTGCAGAATGGTTCATTTTGCGTTCCCTCCCTCGATTATTGACCATTGGGACTGACACGGAACTCGCTCAATGCTTGGCCTTTGAAATCCATTACGTGTACAGAACACGCCATGCAAGGGTCAAATGAGTGAATAATACGTATCACCTCAAGGGGCTTAGTAGGATCTTCCAGTTTCAAGCCAATTAAAGAGGCTTCATAGGGACCCATTTTACCGTTGGCATCCACTGGACCTGCGTTCCAGGTAGTTGGTACGACGGCTTGATAGTTCTCAATCACTCCATTTTTAATGCGGATCCAGTGGCTTAACATGCCGCGTGGCGCCTCGATCATGGCGTGACCTACATACTCTTTATTTGGATCAATATTGGGTTTTACATAGGTAGATTCATCGGACTGGATATTCGTCAGCAGCGCATCAAAGGTTTTTAACCCTTCTTGGGCGACGATGACTGTTTGCAGCATACGGGCTGCGGTGCGACCTAAAGTGGTAAATAGAGCCGCTACGGGTAGACCTGTGCGAGCGAGCAGGGCATTAACCGAATCCACGACCACCTTGTTACCGCGGGCATAACTCACCAATAGGCAGGCGAGTGGACCCACTTCGACAGGCTCACCTTGATAACGGGGAGATTTCACCCATGAGTATTTGCCATCACCATCCAGTGTTGGCAATTTGCCGTAGACAGTGTCGCGTTCAACAAAACCAGTGTAATTAGGAATCGTTGTACCGTCATAGGGATGTTGCGGCGCATCGGCGCTATACCAAGCGTGGCTGACGTCTTCGGCAATCAGATCTGGATTCACATCACTGACGCCGGCAAGGTCGCCATTCATGATCACGCCTTGATTAAACATGTATTCGCCATTGGCTAACACAAAGTCATCGGTCGCCATGAAGTTTTTCACGTTTACGCCGCCCAACACGCTAGGTTCAGTACCAAAGGCTTCGGCCGCCATCACGATATCTGCTTGATAGGCACGCAGAATAAAGTCAGTTACTGTCGCATGTTTTTGCTTCCATTCCTGCAGGCGAGCAGGGCTTAACATGTCGCGCACCGAAGTCACACCACCGACAACAACGGATTGTGGATGTGGTGATTTGCCACCAAAAATGGCTAGCATCTCTGCCGCAACACGTTGTACTTCAAGCGCTTTAAGGTAGTGAGATAGCGCGATAAGATTTTGCTCTGGGGTAAATTTATAGGTGCCGTTGCCCCAATAAGCGTTGGCAAATGGACCTAATTTTCCCGTTTCGACAAAGCCTTTAACTCTTTCTTGTACCGCTTTTAAATCACCTTCACCCGCCGCTATGGGATGGTCTGTGTATTTCAGGGCAACTTGTGCCGCTTTAGCAGGATCGGCGCTCAGTGCAGAAACCACATCAACCCAATCTAAGCCGTGTAGATGGTAAAAATGGACAATATGGTCGTGCATGTATAAAGAGGTTTGCATTAATGAACGTAAGTATCTTGCGTTCAATGGAATTTGAATTCCTAACGCATTTTCAACCGCTTCAGTACCGCAGCGGTAGTGGGAATAGGTACATACGCCACAGATACGTTGCACAATAAGGCCAACATCCATAGGCGTGCGGCCTTTGAGAATGACTTCAATACCGCGCCAAAGTGTGGAGGATGACCAAGCCTTGTTGATGACGTTATTTTCATCAACTTCGACTTCGATACGTAAGTGACCCTCGATACGTGTGATAGGGTCGATAACAACGCGCTTGCTCATGGGTTATTCCTCCAGCGGTTTGGCAAAAATACTGGCAACGGCATGGGCTCCAATGCCCACCACAGTCGCGCCTAAAATCACCGCACCAATAGTATCTGCGGTCGCATCCAATCCATGGAGGAGTTGACGGCCAAGGGGTTTTTCAAAGTCAGCCATATCGTCCCAGAAGTTAGGTTCTGAGCAACCCATACAACCGTGTCCAGCGAGTACTGGCCAGCTAGTGTGATGGTTAAAGCGCTCGGTTGGGCAGTTGTTGTAGGTGTAAGGGCCTTTACAACCGACTTTATAAAGGCAGTAGCCTTCTTTCGCACCGTGATCGCCAAATTCTTCAACGAATTCACCTGCATCGAAGCGGCCGCGGCGTTCACAGTTATCGTGTACCCGTGCGCCGTAAGCCCATTTAGGTCTATTAAACATATCCAGCGCAGGTAATTTTCCGAACATGATGAAGTACATCAAAGTGCCGACTATGTTCTTTTCACTCGGTGGGCAACCGCCTAAGTTAATCACGGGTTTACTGACCACTTCATGCACGCCTTTCGCCCCCGTTGGGTTTGGATAAGCGGCTTGCACCCCACCAAACGCCGCACAAGTGCCGACAGAGATAATCGCGGCGGCGCCTTCAGCAGCATGCTTGATGATTTCTAACCCTGTGTGGCCTTTACAACCCACAGTTAAGAAACTGCCGTTATTTGCAGTCGGAATCGCCCCTTCAACGGCCAGTAAATAGCGGCCCTTGTAGGTTTCGAGTGCATGTTCGAGGTTCTCTTCAGCTTGCCAACCCGCTGCAGCCATTAAGGTTTCGTGATATTCCAAGGAAATATGATCGAAAATCAGTGAGTCTAGATTGGGGGTATCGGTACGAATTAAAGATTCGGAGCAGCCAGTACATTCGGCCATATGTAACCAGATTAAGGGTACACGATCGGCTAATTCGGCAGCTTCGGCCACTAAGTTACTAAAGGGGAGGGGTAATGCGAGCATGCTCGTCACCATGGCACTCCACTTCATAAAATCACGGCGACTAATGCCGTGCTGTTGCATTTTCTCAATCAGCGATTGTTGTTGACGGGGAGCGAATTGGCGTAACGCATCTAAGCGCGCCTTTCCCTGTTCATATAGGGCTGCATGTGTGTCCATGGGTCAACCTTTTTTGTTATTTAAATGTAAATTGGTAAGGGTTTACATAATTGACAGTGTCAGTTTAGGCCGTTGGAGTGTAAAGATTATTGATGTATATCAAGAATTTTTAAGAGATGTGACCGAACTGATTTTGACATTTAATTAACATGACACAGATCTAATTTCACTTTTTCTAATGGGACAAAATGTCTCACATTTGCCATTTTGGATGAAATCGGTCACTTAATAAGCACTCATGTGATTAAGGCGATGCAGATGACTATGGTTCATTCGCGTGGTGAGTCTGGGCGAGCAGGTTAATTAAACTTATATAAGCTTGTTTAAGAAAACCTTAAGATTCAGTTAATAGATTCGAACGTAATCGTTAATGCGGAATATGCTATGAAGAAAATATTATTGTTACTCAGTTTATTGGCCGCAGGCGTACAAGCCGCGCCATCGCTGGACTATCAAGTGTTTAACGCGCAAAACCAAGCTGTTTCCCTGAGTGAGTTTAAAGGCAAAGTCGTCTATGTCGATTTTTGGGCATCCTGGTGTGGCCCTTGCCGTAAATCGTTTCCTTGGATGAATGAAATACAAAAAAAGTATCAAGATCAGGGATTAGCTGTCGTGGCAATCAACCTAGATACAGATAACGAGTTAGCCCAGGAATTCTTAAAACAAGTCCCTGCCAATTTTTCAGTACGTTTTAACCCCGAAGGTGATGTCGCTCGCAGTTTCGATTTGCTGGGCATGCCGAGCAGTTTTATGTTCAATCGTCAAGGTCAGTTAGTACAGCATCATGTTGGCTTTTATGCCGATAAAACCGCTGAATACGAGCAAGAGCTCGTCAATTTACTGAAGGAGTAATTTATGCTTAGACCCGCATTAGTCGCAGTAACGCTCATCATAGGTTTGAGTGGATGTTCAAGTTTAGGAGTGCAGCCGTGGGAGAAAGGCCAGTTGGCCCGCAGCGATATGGCGCTCGACAGTGAAAAGCTCGATCTTGCACTCGATGATCATATTTATTTTAGTAAAGAAGGCAGTAGCGGCGGTCGTGCATTTGCCGGTGGTGGATGTGGCTGTAACTAAACTCTCCGTTGGTGTTATTTGCCTTTAGATGTAACGAATAAATGTAACACACAGATGTAATGAACAGACGTACTAAAACAAATGTGACGAGCAGATGTTCTAAAATCTGGGGCGAAATCCCGCGGTATTGAATAGATGGAAATGACCTACAGGTGTTGTCAGCTATGACTCAAAAAAAGAACCAAATAAATACAAGACAATCGAAGCAGATAGCAGGTGCTCTCGCATTAGCCAGTTGTGGACTGTTTGCAACAAGTGGCCATGCGACTGAATTATCTAAAAAAGCTGACGACTGGAAGATCGATGCTGCGTTAATGTATTACGGTGAGCAAGATAGAGTACAAGCCATCGAAGCTATAGGCACAGCGCAAAAAGCCTTTGGCGATGACAGTGTGCTGGATCTCAAACTCGTGGTTGATAGTCTAACGGGGCCTTCAGCATCGGGCGCCGTGGCCCAAAGTTCTAGCCAAACGTTTACTCGACCATCTGGTAATGGTCAATATCATGTTTCAGCGGGGGAAACGCCGTTAGATGACACCTTTCACGATACTCGCGTACAAGCCAATGTCGGTTGGAGTGAAGTGCTAACACCAGATTGGAAACTCAATGTTGGCGCATATGGCTCGAAAGAGTTTGATTATATGTCAATGGGCATCAATGCCGGAATTGAGCGAGGGTTTAATAAAGACAACACCACTTTATTTTTAGGTACGGCTTATAGTTTCGATGTGGTTGACCCCGTTGGCGGTCGTCCGGTGGATTTATCTTCGATGGTCATTCGCGATAACTTCACCAGCGAGGAAGCTTATCGCAGCGCATTCGATGCGACTCGTCAAGGTGGCAGTGATAATAAGCAGACCGCGGATGTGATGTTAGGTATCACCCAAGTGCTTAGTCAGCGCTGGTTGTTGCAAGCCAATTACGGCTTGTCGAGTGTGAATGGCTATTTAACTGATCCCTACAAGGTGCTCAGTGTGGTGGATAACAACGGCATTACTCAGGATTTATTGTATGAAAGCCGCCCTGATTCGCGCTTGAAGCACAGTTTTTACGTGATGACCAAAGGCGCATTAGATGCGGGTGTGGTGGATTTTTCCTATCGTTATAATACCGATGACTGGGACCTCACATCGCATACCTTAGAAACCCATTATCGGTATTACTTTACTGGCAATTTCTATGGTCAATTACATCTGCGCTATTACCAACAAACGGCGGCTAACTTCTATCAACCTTTCTTGATGGCGGATACGCCACTGCCAGAGTTTGCCAGTGCCGATTATCGTATCGGTGATATGTCGGCTTATACGATTGGGGTTAAATTTGGCCATAGATTATCGGGCGGTCATGAAATGTCGTATCGCTTAGAGTATTACCAACAGGATCCGAAAAATAACGGCGCTACGATTCCTGGAGAGCTGCAAAACTTCGATCTATTTCCGACTCAGAAGGCAATTACAGCACAGTTTAGTTATTCTTTTTAATACGAAATAATGCTACTGGCTCAGATAGCAAGGCGTTAAACTGTATGGGTAGCTTAGCTACCCATACTCAATTTACCCCTGAACTTATTCAATCGCAATCCCAGTGTATGCCATGTGAAGAGGTGATTTATGATGTCGACATCGTCGCTAAAGACCGCACCTTATTCGTTGCTGCGCCGTGATTGGGGTTATGTGGGCGAATTTAGGGCCATGGCGAGTCCCTGTGAAATACTCATTGGGTGTGATCAACTTGATATTGCTGACGATATGTTGGATATGGCTGTCACTGAGGCGCTGCGTATCGAACATAAGTACAG
The DNA here is from genome assembly GCF_025653985.1 of Shewanella sp. SM69. Classification (NCBI taxonomy): domain Bacteria; kingdom Pseudomonadati; phylum Pseudomonadota; class Gammaproteobacteria; order Alteromonadales; family Shewanellaceae; genus Shewanella; species Shewanella sp. SM69. The sequence goes on along the minus strand of NZ_JAKKRV010000001.1, from coordinate 156,126 downwards.
TCGCTTTATCGCGCAGAATTGTCTGTGGCAATTAAACCATGCCAATGGTCATAAGCAGCTTATCGATGAAGAAACCTGGCAGTTATTGGCTTTTGCTAAACAATGTTTTCAGCTCAGTGATGGACTCTTTGATATTTCTGCTGGGCCGTTAATGGAACTGTGGCGCTTTGATCCCAAAGCCCAATTGCCCGAACATGGCCGCATACTTGCCGCGAAAGACTTAGTGGGGTTTGAGCGCATCGAGTTTGATTCGCGCCATATTGAGATGCCAACAGGTATGAAATTGGATTTTGGTGGTATCGCAAAAGAATATGCGGTCGACAGAGTCGCCTATGAGTTAGCCGAATGTTATCCAGACATTCCAGTGTTAGTGAATTTTGGCGGTGATATCGCTTGTCCCGTGTCTAAAGTGACGCCATGGCAAGTGGGAATTGAAGATCCACGACACCTTGACCACGCTGCGAGTGTACTGGCGATTAGTCAGGGTGCATTAGCGACCAGTGGCGATACGCGGCGATTTTTTGAAGTCGATGGAAAGCGTTACGGCCATATTGTCGACCCACGCACTGGCTATCCCGTTATCCATGCGCCGCGCTCTGTGACTGTGTTAGGGCCAAACTGCGTGACTGCAGGTATGCTCGCCACTATGGCTATGCTGCAGGGGCGAGACGCGGAAGATTTTTTACAGCAACAAGATGTTAAGTTCAGTATTTTCCGTTAGGGCTCAGTTAAGGACATTGAATGCGTATTATGTTGGTTGAAGACAATGAGTTATTAGCCCAAGGAATTTGCTTGAGTTTGGCGAAGCTGGGTATGCAAGTTGATCACCTTAATAGTTATCAGCAAGCCTTGTTGGGGGTTAAAAATGAAAGCTTCAGTGCCATAGTGCTCGATCTGGGATTGCCTGACGGTAATGGTAAAGAGTTACTTAAAGCTTGGCGCCAGCAGGGAGTGTCAATTCCCACAATAGTTCTGACCGCTAATACGGATTTTGACACTAAGCTCGAATGTTTAGACATGGGCGCCGATGATTATCTCGGTAAACCTTTTGATGTGCGTGAACTAGCCGCGCGCATTCGTGCCATCGTCAGACGTCAGTATGGGCTCGATCACAACAGTTTGATTATTGGTGCTTTGTGTATCGATTTAAATACCCGTGAAGTGACCTTTCGTGATCAAAATGTGCTGCTTTCACGGCGTGAATTTCAATTACTGCTCGAACTCGCTCAGTCGGCAGGGCGTGTATTGACCCGCAGCCAGTTAGAACAGTTAACCTATGGCTGGGATGAGGTCGGCAGTAATTCAATAGAAGTGCATATCCACCATCTGCGCAAAAAACTTGCCAATGAATTAATCAAAACCGTGCGTGGAATAGGCTATACCTTGATTGAAATAAATTAATTTGAAGAGTTAAGTGACAAGCTCCACGTTTGTGGGTACTGATAACGCAGTGATGACTTGAAGCATAGTCGTTAGGAAAAAGAAGTGATTCGATTAAAGGGGCTAGATGTGTATTCACTGCGTTTGGTACTGACATTATTAATTTTGTCAGGTATTTCAGTATCCGTCGCTGTATCTAGCTGGTTGAGTACTCGGGATTCTAAGCATCAAATCGAAGAACTCTTCGATGCGCAAATGCTCCAAACCGCTAAAATGTTGGAGTTGTTCTATCATACTGAGCCCAATGCAACAGCTCAGGATCTCGTCATACCCCAAGTGCTCCACGTTCCCGATAGCCAGATCAGTTCCTTTGCCGAAAAGGCCGATGCGCTGAAACTGGCCTATGAGCATAAATTGGCGTTTCAAATCTGGAGTGAGGCGGGTGAGGCCTTAGTTTTATCGGATAATATTGGTCATCAACCTATTAGTCGATTCGTACAGGGCTATCATAAGAAAGTGTTCGAAGGAGAACTTTGGCATGTGTTCAGTTTTTTTTCGGTTAAAAATCATGTTTGGATTGTCACTGCTCAACAGGATGAAGTACGCCAAGAGCTCGTATCGCAAATCATGCATAACGCCGTTATTGTGCCTTTAATGGTAGTGCCTTTAACATTAATTATTGTTAGCTTCTTGTTTTATCTCTTGTTTCGGCCATTAAAAACCTTTGAAAGAGAATTAATTGGACGGGCGCCCAACGATTTGACCCCGTTGACTATGTCATTGCCTAAAGAATTAGTCCCTGTTCGGCGCGCATTGAACTTATATATCAATAGTATCGCGCGATTTATCGCCCGTGAGCGTCGTTTTAGCGCCGATGCGGCCCATGAGCTTAAAACGCCATTATCTGTGATTAAATTACATCAACATGGCTTAGAGAGTCTGATTGATGATGATCCGCAGCAGAAATTCCATTTAGCTGCGATAGATGCTGGCGTCGTGCACATGAGTCATACCGTTGAACAATTACTCGTATTAGCAAGGGTGGACTCGATTAATGAGCTTAATGTGTCATCCCACGCCATTTTGCCTATGGTCGAAGATGCGCTTAATCAATTAATGCCACAAATCACAGATTATGAATGGAATATCGATATCGCATCCAATCTAACGGTGACCTGTGATCGTTTTTATTTGCTACTTGTACTGAAGAATATTATCGAAAATGCCTGTAAATACAGTCCACAGGAATCGGAGATTTCAGTGTTGGCCCATGCTTTGGATGATGAAATCTGTATTTGTGTCGCGGATCGAGGCCAAGGCATGACAGAGCCGCAGATTGCCAATGCGACAGAACGTTTTTATCGTGTGAATGAAAATGAAGGCATAGGCGCGGGATTAGGTTTGTCTATCTGCTATCACATCATAGAATTGCACCAAGGTCGTTTAGTGATTGCGCCTAGGGATCAAGGTGGATTATCTGTGACACTTTTTCTGCCAAAATAGTTCAGGCAATGAAATGTTAAAATAGATCCGCAGTTTCAGTGACATCAGCTCAGTTGTTTTGATACATTTAAGCGGGTAAAATTTTGAATTTTCCTGCTGTCTTAGTGTTAATCCTTAGGCTTACCAACAGATTGATTCGCTTATTGTGATATTTCATCTATGATCATCAACACTTAGTTGAGGTGTAAAAAGGCTCATTTTACTTTCAATAATGTAGCATTTGGATCACTTAATTTGTTTTTGTAACTTTGAAAACAGAAATAAGCATGATAATGTTATTTTAATATTCATTTTTGGTATAAGCTTATTCTCAAATAGTATTGTGTAGAAGGGGTTAACTGCATCTTTATTTATGAGTTTTTTTCTCCTTCTGATATCTTTCGCGATATGTAAGCAACTGTTTTTTTTCATCTCTAAATCAGAGTGAAAAAAATTCACTGTATACATAAAAAACATTGATTTCTTAGTTTATTTTTTAGGTTACCTATCTATGGTTAGCTTGTTGCGTTGCCCATCGTCCAAACCTTATTCGTCACTCATATGTTCACTGACGCTAGGCGCTGTAGTCGCCCTGTCTGGTGTCGCGTACGCTGAAGAGACAAAACCCGCCGAGGCAGTTCCTGTGGTTACTCCACCGAAAGTGATTTCTCAGCCCAGTACAAAAAATCAAATCAGATTCACTAAGACAGGCGCTTTTGATAGCGAAACTGTCGTGAAGATTGCAAAACGTTTGGCAGCGAAACCTTATGTGACCCTCAAAGATCCTTTGCCAGCTGGCCTTGCTAAACTGTCATACGATGAATACAGAGATATTCGTTTTAACCCGACTGCGTCTATTTGGCGTGATCAGGGCGTGCCATTTCAAATGCAAATGTTCCACCGTGGTTTCTATTTTCAGGATCTGATCGAGATTGCGATTGTAGAAGGTCAGAATGCAACGCACTTAGCCTATGAGCCTAAATATTTCACCGCGGGTGAAGTGATTACTCAAGCGCTACCAAATGATGACATTGGCTACTCAGGATTCCGTATTCATAACCAATTGAATACGAACGGTGTATTTGACGAGCTTATGGTATTCCAAGGTGCGAGTTATTTCCGTGCTTTAGGTAAAGGTAACGCCTATGGCTTATCTTCCCGTGGTTTGGCGTTAAAAACGGCTGACGCTGAAGGGGAAGAATTCCCGATATTTCGCGCCTTCTGGGTTGAGCGTCCACACAATGACAGCAACTTGATTGTTGTGCATGCCTTGTTAGATAGCCCAAGCGTAGCAGGTGCCTATACTTTCTCTGTCCGTCCCGGTGATAACACCTTGATTGATGTAGAAGCGACACTGTTTCCTCGTGTTGAGCTGAGCAAAGTCGGTTTAGCACCAAGCACTAGCATGTTTTTACATTCACTCAATGGTCGTCATGACACCGATGATTTTAGACCTGAAGTACATGATTCTGATGGTTTATTGATGTTAAATGGTCGTGGTGAGCATTTATGGCGCCCATTAGCTAATCCACGTCAGTTACAAGTCAGTGCGTTTTCTGACAACTCGCCTCAGGGATTTGGTCTGATCCAACGTGAGCGTGACTATGCGTCATATCAAGATTTAGAAGCCCATTACGAACGTCGCCCAAGCCTATGGATTGAGCCTGTGGGTAATTGGGGGCAAGGTTCTGTGGTGTTGACTGAAATTCCGACAGAGTCTGAGATTCATGACAACATTGTTAGTTATTGGAAACCACGTCAGCCTATTCCTGCTGGCGGTGAATTTCATTTTGCCTATCGCATGAGTTGGGGTGAAGAACCTGCTGCGAAAGTCGGTGCTGTACATATTTCTCGCTCTGCCAGTGGTCGTGCCGATATTGCTAAGGCGACTCCAAGACGTTTATTTGTGGTCGACTATCAAGTTGAAGGTCCGATGACAGATGAAATGCCAGTCGCTAAAGTTGAAGCTTCTAGTGGTGTGGTCACGAACGTGGTGATTGCCCGTAATGCCGCTAAAAATGGCTATCGCTTAGCTTTTGAATTAGAGCCAGAAGATAAAGATCTTATCGAACTGCGCGCTGAACTTAAGTTCCCAACTCCTCGTCAGGTTGAAACCTGGCTCTATCGCTGGACGCTGTAAGGTTCATGACGGAGCAACATGATATGACTGTATCCGATAACTCGGTACTCGAGACGGAAGTCCTCGTGGGTGGTAGTGCTATGCCAAATGAACGGCCTGGCGCTATGGAACCCCAAAATTTAAGTAAGATGCCAGAGGGATTCCCTCGCCGTAGCACTGTGGCTGATGGGGTACGCTCGCGTACCTACCGTCGTGTGTTTGTGGTGGGTGGGGCTTTATTATTATCTTTGTTTGCTATCTATGAAATGGGGGCGGTATTTAGCATTGGCGGAATTACTCCTCTGGAATATTTAGTGCTAGTGCTGTTTGCGGTTAATTTCTGCTGGATTGCTTTGGCGTTTTGTAGCGGTATTGCAGGTTTTTTAATTTTACTGCGAAAACCGCGGGCAAAAGATTTACAAGTGACTGAACTGCATACGCGAACCGCGATTTTGATGCCGACCTATAACGAATCTCCTGATAGGGTATTCTCGGCGGTTTCAGTGATGGCTGAAACCTTGTCGCAAACGGGTCATGGTCATGCTTTTGATTGGTTTATCTTAAGTGATACTACCGATCCCGATATTGCTTTGCTCGAAGAGCAGGCGTTTCTGGTGTTACGTCAAGAAACCCATAAGCATTCGCGGGTGTATTACCGTCGCCGTCGTAAAAACGTCGCCCGTAAAGCGGGTAACGTAGCCGATTTTTGCCGTCGTTGGGGATCGCGTTATGATCACTTGTTAGTGCTTGATGCCGACAGTTTGATGGAGTCTTCAACCATCACTGGCTTAGCTCAGCGCATGCAGGCCGATCCTGATGCGGGTTTGATCCAAACGATTCCGTCGTTGATCAATGGCACCACTTTAATGGCCCGTTTACAGCAATTTGCGGCGCGTATTTATGGTCCGGTAATTGGTACCGGGTTAGGCTGGTGGGTACAAAAAGAAGGTAACTTCTGGGGCCACAACGCCATAATCCGCACCGAAGCCTTTATGACCGCGGCCGGATTACCCAACCTTAAGGGTAAGCCACCTTTTGGTGGTCACATCATGAGCCATGACTTTGTTGAAGCTGCGCTGATCCGCCGTGCGGGTTGGAGTGTGGTCATTGCCTATGACTTACCGGGTTCATACGAAGAATGTCCACCGTCGATTATCGACTTAGCCGTGCGTGATCGTCGCTGGTGCCAAGGTAACTTGCAGCATTCGCGTATTTTGCCGACTAAAGGTTTGCACTGGGTAAGCCGTTTACATTTACTGACGGGTATCATGGCTTATTTGTCATCTCCTTTCTGGTTGATGTTGATTTTGACCGGTTTGATGTTGGCTTTGCAGGCACACTTTATTCGACCTGAATATTTCACCGATCAATTTTCACTGTTCCCGACTTGGCCCATCATGGACTCGGATAGGGCATTAAGATTGTTCTACATTACTATGGGGGTTTTGTTTGGCCCTAAAGTATTTGGGGTCTTGTTGCTGCTTAAAGACGGTGAGTTTGCTCGCAGTGTTGGTGGTCGAATTAAAGCGATATTCAGTGTGATCTTTGAGGTCATACTTTCAGCGCTGATTGCACCTATCATGATGTTTATCCATTGTGGTGCTGTGATGTCAATTCTGATGGGGCGGGACAGTGGTTGGTCGCCGCAACGTCGTGATGACGGCAGTATGCCTTGGATGACGTTAATCTATCGTCACCGCTGGCATATGCTGGCAGGTGTGATGTTAGGTTATGCGGCTATTTTGGATTCTTTGACTTTGTTAGCTTGGATGAGTCCGGCGTTGATCGGTCTGTGGATTGCTGTGCCTATTTCGGCATGGACAGGTTCAGTTAAAATTGGCGAAGTGTTCAAGCGTGCTGGTATTCTTGCAACACCAGAAGAACGTAACCCTGCGCAAATTTGTCTGCAAGCGCAAGAAGCGCGTGCCGCTTACCAAAGACACATTGCTGAGCCTTGGACGTTAGCACAGGTACTTAAAGACCCTGCGTTGATGGAATTGCATTTAGCCATGGTGGATAAACAGCCTTTGCGTGCTGCGGGTACACCAATTGAAGCGATGGAAGCCATAGTGCATGTGAAGGTGCATGAAGCTCGTTGTCAACAGAGCGCATTAGCTTTACTCAATCGTCAAGAAATGGCGATGGTGTTGGCAAATCCTTTGATGTTACGTAGCCTACAGAAATTACCAGAGCAATTTGTCGAAGAAGATCTCGTGTCTTTTTGCTAACGAGCACTTGCTCAGCATATTTATGCGAGTTTGTTTGATATCAATGCCACTGACGACCTCAGTGGCATTTTTCTTTTCGTTATCTGGAGTTAACCCCTAGTAATTAATTGATCTCCATGGAATAGTCATATCATAGTGTTGTTGATTGATATAACCGCTGGCTCTCAGGTGACCTTAAAAATAGCTAAGGGAGTATTTATGATATTGAAAAAGATCATTCGCTATTTGCCCCCATCCATGCGTGTAACGCTAAACGTGAGAGAACTCAAATTGATAGAGCAGGAGTTCAACATCGCGAACTTGAAAGCATTGCAGATTAACCCGATGCCGACGAGGCGTAATCTAGCGCAACTATTACTCAGCCTTTTTTTCTGTATTCCAATAATTTTAGTGCCAAAGGTAGGTGCAGCTGATGGCGCTCAATCCTTGACATCAAATTCGAGTATTGCTGCGCAGCCAAATCTTGAGGGTAAAGCTGAAGATCTTACTGCTGTGCTGCCGCTTGCGGCCTTAGTGCTACAGGTGTTGCTATTGGATCTCGCAGGCGTTAATCCAGTATTTGGCCAGCATTATCGTGACTTAACACTTTCTCCTAATACCTTATCTACTGCTGATTTAGTACGAATCCAAGCTGATGTTACCGGTTACTGGCATTATGTGATGACATCCGCTGAATGTAACAACGCTGGAGCCCCAGGGACGGTTTCATCCGTTATTCCAGTAGATCCCCAATATCAAAGGGTGCTTAAGCAAATCGCCCATTTAGTGCAATTGGACACAATTGAACCATGGGAAACTTTAGTGCTAGATGAAAAGTTAACCTTAGGAATGAGTCATCAGATCGTTGATACCATAGCAAAGCGTATGTGGATATTGGGAGACTTAGCCACTGAGCCTAGAGTGAATCAAGTTTATACCGAAGAACTTATGATTGGCATTAAGCGCTTTCAGCAAAAGCACGGGCTAAAACAGGACGGGGTGATAGGTAAGCAGACCTTATTTTGGGTGAACCAATCGCCAAGGGCGAGGTCGGTACTATTAGCTAAAAACACTATTCGACAAAGAGTGTTTGAACGTAAATTAGAGCCGAGTTATTTGCTGATTAATGTGCCCGCTTTTGAGATGACGTTGGTCGATAATGGTACGCCAGTGTTAAGTTCCAAGGTCATTGTGGGTAAATCTTCTCGGCAAACACCGATTTTGGACAGTCAGATTTCTAGCGTGGTGCTTAACCCTAGTTGGCGAGTGCCTAGCAGCATTTTACGGCGGGACATTCTGCCGCAAATTCAGCGAAATGGTCATTATCTTAATGAACGTCAATTTGATGTGTACGATTATAACGGTCAACAGGTGCAACGCATGCCAGAGGAATGGCAGGCCTTAGCCAGCGCTTCGTTTCCCTATCAGCTTGTACAACGCCCTGGGGCGAAGAATGCATTAGGTAAATATAAGTTTCACTTTGATAACAGTTTCAGTGTCTATTTACATGGAACTTCTGAGCCAAGTCTCTTTAAAAAGGACGATAGGGCACTATCATCTGGTTGTATTCGTATTGAAAAAGCCACTGAATTAGCCCAGTGGTTTAAAGAACATTTAGTAAAAGACAAACGTTTATGGGACAAGTTAGCCCCTGGTATTACTGAACCTCAGTGGTTTTCACTTTCCGAAAAGTTGCCCGTGCATCTGGTTTACTGGACTGCATGGTTAGACGATAGTGGGCAGGAGCAATACCGTCGCGACATTTATGATTTGGAACCTGAGCTGACGAATGCTGTGCCTGCCACGGTTTTGGAACAACATTAACGTTTTTGTGCTGTAAAGTTGAGCAAGATAAGCATCTGAACTCGCTTGGCATTTTGAAATCCTACTCAGAATGGGGTTGGCAAAACTTGATCTTAGGGCTTATTCAGTATAATTTGCCTTACTAGTGACCAAAAAGCATACAAAAGGTGATCATGTGACTTTAATATGTCCTGCCCGTAGGCAGTTATTGTTAGGCCTTAGTGGTGTGGCATTATGTTCCTTTATTCCCTCAAAAGCGGTTGCCAGCCGTTCAACCAAAGGGATCCGCGAGTTAAGTTTGTTTAATCGTCATACTGGCGAGCGCGATGACGGTAGTTACTGGGTAGATGGTCATTATCAGAGCAAGGTGTTAGACAATTTTAATCATTTGCTGCGGGATCATCGTCAGAATGTGGCAGCACCTATGGATAAGCGCTTATTTGATTTACTCCACTCGCTCAAAACAACCTTGAATACCAACGATGAAATCCATGTGATTTCCGGTTACCGTTCACCAAAAACCAATGCCATGCTCGTGAGCCACAGTGGCGGAGTTGCTAAGAAGAGTTATCACATGCGCGGCATGGCGATGGACATAGCGATCCCTAGCGTTAAACTAAAAACCCTCAGAGAAGCGGCTTTATCCCTGAAACTCGGTGGTGTGGGTTATTACCCTAATTCTGGCTTTGTGCACGTCGATTGTGGTCCGGTAAGGCACTGGTAGCAATGATCTGTTGTTGGATCTGCTGATAAAAATCTTGTTCCAAGGCTTGCGATTCGATCAAGTAATGTCTGAGCAGCGGGATAAATTGTTGATTGAGTTTGTTCATTTCTCTATGTTGTTGCCAATCACAGATCAATAGGCTGAGACGTTGTGAAAATTGATATTGTCTTTGCCTCTGTGACTCAATATCGACAGACTCAATAATTTGCATAAGTAAGATCAAGCTGCGGTTTTTTTGTTGGGTGCAGGCAAGCAATTCTAAGAATTTTAATTCGAGGGTATTTTGCTGATAAGGAACGGTTTCGATAAGAGAGACGAGTTCACGGGCCAGTTGGCATGAAAGTCTATTTTCTTGTTGTAACTGGTATAGCGCATGACGCATTTTTTGACACAGCAGTTATCGAAATTTGCCCGAGCTTAACAGGCTTCTCAATTTCCCAGTGTGATCTAGATCTCGTGTTTTTTGTTTGAGATCAAAGCCTTTTCTCTGCCGTAACAGCCAAGATACAAGTTCCTCAATTTGATAAATAGCGGTCTGTTTTGCTAACGCTGACGCCGATAAATAGAGGGCTTGCGGTATTCTTGTGCGCCTTGGGTATCTATGTTAGTATTCGCGCGCTTTATATGAGCCGTCATTGGTCGAAAATGCCGGCAACTTTTTACTCTAAATTTAAGTGAGAAACACATGTCTTACACTATCCAAGCACAAACCCGCACTGAAATAGGGAAAGGTTCGAGCCGCCGCCTACGCCATGCTGGTAAAGTACCTGCTGTTATTTATGGCCAAGGCAAAGAGCCAGTTTCTATTGTTTTTGATCACAAAGATATCATTAACATTCAAGCTAATGCTGACTTCTACACTTCTACTCTGACTATCGTTGTTGATGGTAAAGAAGTGGGTGTTCGTGCACAAGCTATGCAACGCCACGTGTTCAAGCCAATCATTGAACATGTTGACTTCGTTTACGCTTAATTGTCGTAACTGAAGCAAAAAGCGCCTAAGGGCGCTTTTTTTGTGACTAATTTTTAGTTGTTTGTATTTATGGGTAGACACTTAGGCTTTACCCAAACAACCTCAACATACTGTAACCCGTATTTTGAGGTTGTTTGGTTAGAGTGATTGGATGCTAATTTTGTAGTGTCAATATCTTGGTATTCATATGGTTACTTGATATTGAAGTTGTAATAGATATCAAGTGATTGGCCTAAAGTGCCTGACACGGTTTCTAGATAGAGTTGTGAGAGCAAGTAATACCTGACGGTCATTTCGTAACCAGGGTTAAATACACCTACTCCGTATTTCACCATTAAGTTATCGCCGATAAAGCCACTGATCGCCACACGCCCTTCATCATTAGTGTCGAGTTGCACGTTAGAGAAACCAAACTCTTCAATGAGTCCTGTCGCGGTATTCCCTAGGTTGTTAATTGCGCCGCCGCCCACTTGTGAACCTAAACCGAGTGCCGCGCCCATCATCAGCGAGTTATTTTGCTCATTGTTGGCGCTGTTAAAGCCACTGCCTTTGATAATGTAAGACAAGATTTCGGCCTGCTCTTTGGCGGGATTGGAGAACAAGGTCACTACTGGGCGTGATGGCGTGCCTGTGACGCGTACACCTGCCACTAAGTCTTCAGTCTTAATTTCCCGTATTGCTTCAATATTCAGGTTTGGTAATGACGTTGGCCCCACAAATTGCACTTCACCAGTGCGGATTTTTAGGGTTTGGCCCATAAACTTGTAGCTACCTTGATTGACTTTGATATTACCGAAGAGCAAAGGAGGACGGAAAGCTTGCTGCTGTAGCTTTAAGGTCCCTTGGAGTTTACCTTTGAGGCCCATACCATCAATTCTGAGTTCGTTCCCCACACTGATATTCAGATCTGCAACGATGGCGTAGGGGCTAGTTTTAGGCTGAGTGGCGGCAATGGAATCGTCAAATACCACGTCTTCGGAGGCTGCGACACCGCCTTCCGCTAATGGCACAATTTTAATGTTGCCAGAAGGCACCGCTATTTTTCCTTTTACTGCTAGTTGCTTACTGTTGAAGGTTAAGTTGATCTCGGGGGAGACATCGAGAATAGCCAGTGGTGGTTGGATCACGGCGAGCTTATCGCCTTCGAGGGCTAACTCGCCACTAAATTGACCTTGGGGCCATTGCAGTTGACCATTCACTCTGCCTAAACCATTGCCCATCATCCAGCGTCCCTTAAGCTGCGCTTGTTGACCCGCAAATGACATCGACATGTCAATTTTGTCGATTAATGTTGGGTTTGCTGTTAGGGCTAAGGCGCCCTCAGTTAAGGCCATGCTCCCCGATACTTCGGGCGCATCTAGACTACCCGCAAAGTTAAGTTGACTCGTCAGTAAACCTTGCACTGTATTTAATTGAGGGAAAAACTCTCCAAGTGGCTGCAAGTTGATTTGCTTGATGTTGGCATAACCTGACAGGGTGCGATCAGGTGTGACATTGACGTTAATCTCACTCTGCCAACTGGCCACGCCTTCTGATTCAAAATCTAAAACCGTCGCCAGCCGTTTTGCATCTAAGGTCGCTTTTAATGACAGGTTTTGGTAATTAATGGTGACTTCACGATTTTTATCCCGTTTGAGCATAATGCTGCCGGGAGCGAAATCAAAGTTCACATCGGCAGTAGGCTTACGGCCAGCAGCCCATGCAACATTGGCTAACAGCGATGCAGGGCCGTTCCAACGCATATTCGTTGGTAATATTGGGACAAGTAATTGCCCTGGATTACCTGAGTAGCTCACCTGTGCGCTGCCTTTTTTACCTATTGGTGTATTACTGTTTAGGCAGATACGGCTATTGGGATTCATGAGGCAAAAGGGCGTAATGCTGCCTTGATTCTTGATTTGGTCCCAAGCCAGATTAATGGTGTTATCGAGCTGCCATAGGCCTACGGGCGTGTTGAGATTTAAACGATCAACATCGAGCTGTAGTCGTGACTTCTTCACATCGTATTGGCTGCTCATCGTTGCATCGAGCCCAAGATCGCCCGTGGCGTTGAGAGTGAGTTTTTGAGCGTTAATGGTACCTTTCGCCCCGAGTGTCACTGTATCTAAATTTTGTTCTGCAATCTGCAAGGTTTTTGATTTTAGCGAGATAGCAAACTCATGTTGATCTAGCGGCTTGTAATAGGCCTTTAAATTAGATTCCTGCAGTTTAATGTTTTGATAGTAAAGTTCTGCCAGCTGCGCTGTAAGCTCGACCTGGGGGTGTTTCTCGTCACCAGTGACATTGATCTGCGCCTGTAGTTGGCCGCTGGCCTTAGGTAACCATAGGCCAAAGTCGGGCACTTGTAATTCACCTTGGAGATCCCAGTTGGCATTGGCTTCGCCTTTGAGTGCCAGAGTTGAACCTAGTACTTTGGCGTTCAGCCCTTTAGCACTGACATACAGGGAATCATTCACACTGATATCCCCTGTAATATCGAAGGGATAACCTTGCAAAGTGCCAGTGAGCTCAGTATCGCTCAGGGATACTTGCCAACGGGGGTTTGCAAATGAGCCTTTAGTGCGTAATTTTCCTGAAATCAAACTGTCCGGTAAACCCGTTGTACTTTGTGCTGTATCCGTTTGTGGCAGCTGTATTTCTTGTAATTTGACGTCATTGATCCAGAGATTGGCGTTCCAGCTAATGGCTTTTTGATAATCGAGTTCGCCCGTGAGCTTGACCTTACCAATCGCGCCCATTACATCAAGATTATTGATGGTTAACTTAGCATCTTGATGATGGATGTCAGTGTCTATGTCGAGCACTTTGTGAAAGGGTGTGATCAGTTGGCCAGTAAGACTCGCCTCTTGCCGATTAAGGTCGCCTTGGCTATCGAGTGTGGCATCGCTTACCGAGTATTCAGGGTTCTTCAGTGGCCACTGAAGCCGTGTCTGTTCAAGTTTCACCTTGTAGGGCAGGTTAGGGTCTTGCAGTGTTATTTGGCCATCTAGCGTAAAGTCGGCATCGCCCTTGGCGACGGCATTCACCTGAAGCTGCCCTAAACTTTGGCTCAGCTGTAACGTTAATACTTGATGAGTGAGATCTGGCAATTCGACTAGTTGGTTAAGGGTGAGATTTGCCTCTAAATCGAGTGGATAATCTTTATCAAGTGTTAGGCTGCCTGTGATATCGGCGCTGCCATCGGTGTGGCTAATGGCGAGATGGTCTAAGGTCAATTGGTATTCACGGAAACTGCCTTGTAGTTCTGCATGGCCAAAAACATCTTTACGATCGCCGATTTGCAGTGTGGTGTTGTCTAACGTTAGGGCATTGACTGTCACAGGGAAAGGCATAAATACTTGTGGCAATTGTGCTAAAGCCCATTCAGCCTCTTTTGTTAGCGACGGACTGGCCGATGGTGTCGGTGTTGTTCCCGCGGCTGTGCTGGGATTTGCTGCATTCGTTACCGCTGCCGTGCTAGTTTGTGTTGCTACATCGGTTGATGCAGGGATCAGTATGAATAATCCTTCGCTGGATAGCTGTTTAACCGACAAACCTTCGGTAAACCATTGTGCTTCTGCGTTAAGACGATTAGCGGTAAATTGCATATCATCCACTTGGATATTAACACCATTGAGTTCAGCAGAATCTAAAACAATATCAAAGGGTAATAGGAGCTCGCTGGGTTCTTCATCAAGTGGCGCGACTGGCGCTTCGTTTGAGTCTGCAGAAAGCGCTAGGGTATCAATAGTGACATCGACTTTAGCCGCAGATAAGCTATTCACGCATAAGCGTTTTTGCAGTAAACAGGCGGGCTGCCACAGTAAATGCAGATCCTCAAGTTGCACGTTCATTCCGGCCATAGACCAAGCCGCGTGAGATAGGGCTAAGTCTTTGTTAATGGAACCAGAGGTATAAGTCAGTTCAAGATCGGGTACAAATTGATCGGCTAAACCCACGCTAATGCGCGAGCCAAATTCAGTGCCGAGTAATAGGGCGATTAACACTAAAAGCCCTAATGGCACATAGATAATAATCCGAGTCCAGAGTTTGAACTGCCGCCACAGTCTTTGAATGAATGACACCGATGGGGTGACAGAGGTCACTATGGTTTCAGTGGCTTCGGCTTCATTGGCTTCAATGATGGGATTATCAACGATATCTTGTTCGCTTGGCTTATTATGCTCTGGGGGCTGGCTCATAGATCTGTCCCCATGGTTAGGTGAATTCGCCATGATCTTTCAATGGTCTCAGTTTCTTTCAATCCGACCCCTAAATCTAATTTGATTGGACCAATCGGGGAGATCCAATGGATACCGCCACCGACAGAGACGACAGGTTCAAATTGATTATTATCGAAGGCGTTACCCGCATCGATAAATGTGCCGACCCGCCAAGTGGGGGTCACATAATATTGATATTCCAAACTACCAACCATTAAATAGCGGCCACCGATAACCTCGCGATTGGTTTTTCCATCGTCAGCAACATAGTCTAAATAGGGGCCGAGTTCTTGATAACCATAGCCGCGCACACTCTGATCGCCACCGGCAAAATAGCGTAGTGATGGTGGGATAGAGGCAAGATCATTCTCGTTAGCTAAGTTGGCAGCTAAATCAATACGAGCGACGATTCTGTGGTTATCGAAGAAGGTATCAATCCATTTAAATTTAGCTTGCAAGCGGGCTAGGCGGGTTTCTGATCCTAAATAGGGATCGGCATAGTCTAGGCTGTAAATTTGTCTAAACCCGGATTTAGGATCCAGTGAGTTATCTCCCCGGCTAGTCCGAGAAAAGTTAATTCCTGCCAGATAAAACGACGGCATATAATCGACGTCAGACTGGGTATATTCTTCGCGTATGGCCTCCAACGAATAACTCATTAGCCATTGATTTTCTAGTCTTTGCTGACGTAATAGCCCCAGAAGGTACTTAGTCGACTCGAGCTGGCCTGTGTTACTAAAATCACGATTCTCGGCATCATATACTTGAGTCACACCGTATTTGTCCCGCAGCAAACCGAGGCGGATCTTCAATTGATCGTCTAAAGGATGTGTGAGCGGAATCGTATAAGTGGTTAATAACTTTGGTCTATCGGGCGACCATTCGAGACTGGTTTCTTGGGAATGCCCGTATTTATTGATTTGTGGTGTACGCCAAGTCACACGCACCCTCGGATCAAAGGCTTGATCTGTTTTGCCAATATCACCACCAAAACCGAGTTCAATTGCGTGACTTGCCTTAGGCGTTAATTCGACTCGCATTGGAATATGGTTATCTTCGACGTTATCGATTTGCGGGATCACTTTGATATTGGCGAAATAACCAGTATCTAATAACTGACGATTCAAGGCGCTTACACGGCGAGTTGAGTATGAAGCACCTTCTTTAAAGGGGATAAGATCCTCTAATATATCGGGTTCTAAGTTATGGCCATCGAAACTGACTTGGCCAAATCGGTAACGTTTGCCTGAATCAAAATGCAAACTTACCTGTGCGGTATTAATATCGCGGTTAACTTTAATTTGTGATTCAGTAAATTCGCCATCGAAGTAACCTCGTGCCAAGGCTAAGGTGACGAGTTGCGATTTTACGTCGCTGTAAACACCGTGATTTAACACATCGCCGGGTTTAATGTTGACCTTTGCGAGCCATTGATCGAAGGCTCGGTCATCAAGCATTTCACCACTAAAATTAATATCGACCCACTGAACAATGGTTGGCTCGCCGGGGCTGATTTCAAGTTTTAATTCCCACGGTCCCTTGTCATGCTCAATCAGCTTCTCTTCTACTTCACCGTGATAGTAGCCCATGGATTCTAAGGCGGTGCTGATATTGTCATCGACATTAAACAAAAAGGCACGGCGCTGCACCTCAGATTCAGGTAAAGCGCCTAAGTGAGCAACTATGTTGCTTCGAAGCGCTTCATTCACGCCTGTAACAGATAATTTGATAAAATCATCTGCTGCCGCGACTGATGTGACTGAAATCAGACTCAGAAACAAGCAAAGACGAATGTAATGTGAGGTGATTTGCAAAAATGGCTGCACTTTATAGTCCCTGTGATTTGGCATCATTGTCGCCAGAATAAAACCAACAGGCAAGGAGATGATTGAAATTACACGATGAAATGGTTACAAAGGACGCTACTTTTTAAGGGGATGTAAAGAATGAAAACAAAATTAGCCATCTTTAGTTTAATTATTTCGGGCCTACTTTTTATGTCACATAACACCTTTGCCAATGATAAACCGTTCGCCATTGCGATCCATGGCGGTGCGGGGACGATTTCTAAAGCTAATCTCACCCCTGAACAACGCCAAGCCTACAAAGATAAGTTAAAGGAAGCGGTCGATAAAGGCTCAAAAGTCTTAGAGGAGGGCGGTGACAGCTTAGTGGCAGTACAAACCGCAATTAATATCCTTGAAAATAGTGCTCTGTTTAATGCTGGTATAGGCGCGGTTTATACCTATGACGGCGGACATGAATTAGATGCCTCTATTATGGATGGCAAAACCATGAATGCCGGCGCTGTCGCTGGAGTGCGTCATATTGCCAATCCAATTGACTTAGCCTTGGCCGTGATGAATAAATCTGAGCACGTGATGCTCTCGGGCGCAGGAGCGGAAGAATTTGCACTGACTCAAGGTTTTACTTTAGTGCCAAACCGTCATTTTGATACTGACGAGCGTTATCAGCAATTACTCGATGCACGGCAAAAACTGCAAGCTGCGGCTAAATCTGAACAAGTTGCTAATGTTGAGATGAAGGACCTCGATTACAAATTTGGTACCGTTGGTGCTGTCGCCTTAGATAAAAAGGGTAACTTAGCTGCAGGTACATCGACCGGTGGTATGACGGCAAAACGCTTTGGTCGTATCGGTGACTCTCCTGTCATCGGTGCTGGCACTTATGCTGAAAACGGTGTTTGTGCCGTATCGGCAACGGGTCATGGTGAATTCTTTATCCGTTACCTCGTCGCGGGGGATATTTGTGCCAAGGTGAAATATCAGCAAAAATCTATCATTCAGGCTGCAGATGAAGTTATTAATCAACGTCTTATCACTGCTGGCGGTTCGGGTGGTGTGATTGCAGTCGATCAGCGTGGCAATATTGCTACGCCATTTAATACCGAAGGTATGTACCGCGCCACCCGTAGTAATGGTGAGCCAGCCCAAGTGCTGATTTGGCATGATCAATAATGTCATTGGTAGAAGCATCTAGGTTTATAACTGACATGACTTAGAAACGTTAAAACTTCGAAACCTTAAAAGCGAGTGCCGCAAAAGTGGACTCGCTTTTATTTTTATATCTTAATTTTACTAATATATTGAAAAATAACCAGATAAATATCATTAAGCAGTATGGCTTATGATGTTTATCTGAGTGGTACGGTTTGAGTTGGCCTAATAATTAGCGTTGTTTTAACCTTTGAAATTCAAATCTAGCAGTATAGAAGCCTAGATGTCTATATATCTAAATGATCTATTATTACTGTTTAATATATCAAATAGTTATTAATTCATTATCCATCGACCCATAAAGGCATAGAATCCGGCTCAGACAATGCATTAAATGGGAGTCATTGATGGAACAATTACCGATATTGAATTTAAGTGATTGGCATGCCAGTGGACAACGTCGTAACGCTTTTATTACTAAGCTTGCCGATGCTGCCAGAAGAATAGGGTTTTTCTATCTCACCGGCCACGGCATTGAGCTTGCTAGACAGCAGCAAGTACTTCAGTTAGCGGCAGATTTCTTTGCGCTGCCCGTCGTAGATAAACTTGCGGTGAAAATGGCTAATACACCGCATTTTCGCGGTTATACCCGTTTGCAAGGTGAATTGACCTTAGGGAAACCGGACTTGCGGGAACAGTTTGATATCATGCAAGAAGAAGTGGCTAACCCTCAGCAGTCTGATGTGCCTATATGGTGGCAGCTACAGGGGCCTAATCAATGGCCGTCACAATTACCACAGATGAAATCGACTTTATTGGCATGGCAACAGGATTTAGCCGATACCAGTGTCACACTATTGAGGGCTTTAGCTGTTGCGCTAGAGCAGCTAGAAAGCGCCTTTGATGCCACGATTGAAGCGGGTCCTTATCAGCATATGAAGCTTATTCGCTATCCCAGCGCGGATGGACAGACTTCAGGCCAAGGTGTAGGGGCACACAAAGATCCTGGCTATTTGACCTTAGTGCTGCAAGATAAGCAATCCGGTTTAGAGGTTCAGACTGACAACGGTTGGTTAAGCATACCGCCATTAGAAGATGCCTTTGTGGTGAATATAGGTGAATTACTTGAGTTGGCTTCTAATGGGTATTTAAAGGCAACCAACCATAGGGTGACAAGCCCGCCTGCTGGGGTCGAGCGCTACTCGTGCGCCTTTTTTATGGCGGCGCAGTTGAATGCGACAGTCCCTTTGTTACCTTTGCCAAAGCATCTGGCGAACCAAGCTCAAGGACCGGCAAGCGATCCATTAAATCCACTTTTCCACCAAGTGGGCCAGAACGTATTAAAAGGGCGTTTACGCTCTCATCCCGACGTTGCTCAAGCGCATTACGCCTCATTCGCTCATGCCATTTAATGGTTATTAGGATCTATTATGCAATTTAAAACTAAATTACTTCACACCCATTATGCCGCTGATAACTCGACGGGCGCGCTTACAACTCCTATCTATCAAAGTAGCACCTTCGCCTACGGTAGTGCCGAGGATGGTCGAGCCCGTTTTGCAGGTGAGCAACCGGGCTTTATCTACAGTCGCATGGCGAATCCAACAGTGCAGGCGCTTGAATATCAATTAGCACAACTGGAAGGGGCTGATGAAGCACTCGTTGTTGCGAGTGGGATGGCGGCAATCAGCAGTATTTTCTATGCCTTAGCGAGTCAAGGTGATGAAATCGCATTTATCGACCCCGTATACGGTGGCACTGCGGCATTTTTAATCCAAACGTTAACCCGCGCGGGTATTACTGTGCGCCGTTATCAAGATGATGATCATTTATTGGCAGAGATTACCGCCGAAACAAAAATGATTTTATTTGAGCCCATCACCAATCCGACCTTAAAAGTCAGTGACTACCGTAAGGTTAAGCTTGCCGCCGAAAAAGTGGGCGCTATAACCATTTGTGATAATACGTTTTTAACCCCGTATTTATTCAAACCGCTGGAACATGGCATTGATATTGTGATGCACAGTGCCACTAAGTATTTAAGTGGTCATGGCGATTTAATCGCAGGTGTTGTCGCTGGACCTAAGGCATTAATGCAACCTATTCGCACTATAGCGCTTAAACATATCGGCGCTGCGATTGGGCCACAGGAAGCCTATTTATTACAGCGAGGCTTACGTACCTTAGCACTTAGAATGGATGCTCATCTTGCGGGCGCGGCTAAGGTCGCCGCTTTTCTTGCAACCCATCCGAGCGTTGCAAAAGTTTATTACCCAGGGCTAGCAGAGGATCAAGGTCATCAAGTTCTGAGTGAAACCATCAACGCCTTTGGCGGTATGGTGAGTATTGAGATCGAAGGGGGTTTTAACCGAGCGGCGCAGTTTTTAGATCATTTGAACTTGTTTACTCAAGCGGTCAGTTTAGGCGACTTAGAGAGCCTTGCCTGCCACCCCGCTAGTACCACCCATGCCGCTATGGATGTTGCGAGTCGGCTAGCTTCAGGGGTGAATGACAACCTGATTAGATTGAGCATTGGCGTCGAAGATCCTCAAGATTTGATTGCCGATCTTGAGCAAGCCTTAGCCATTTAAGCATATTGATACTAACCATCCCCAGTTAAATTGATTGGGGATTTCAAAAATATAATGTTATTTATTTTGTCTATCTAAAGTTAATTTCCGTATTTTTTTACGTTTTTTTTACGCGTCAGAATTGTTTTCGTCTGTTAAAGTGAAAATCTGTATGACATAACGACTTACATTTTGATGGACAAACTAAGTGTTTTTAAATTCTCTGTTAGGTTGAGCTTTATTTCTGAGTGTCTACTCGCTATTTGCTTGTATCTACCCTCTTGGAGGGGGTCATCTAAAGCATTATTATTGTACTCCAACTCGTTGTCGTTATGATTACACTTCAATGTTGTTTTCAATATGCGTATATGGCTGCATTTTTTGAAGCTATTCGTGTTCATTTTTTATTTAACGCTCCTTGTTATTCTCTCCCAATGATAGATGTGGCTGTTTTTATCAATCTAATCACTTTTATTGTCATAGCCATTGTCGCGACGATAAGTCAACTTGCAATCCACCTTAGACGACAAAGAGTATTAGGGGACGATCTATTTCCTAACCTAACTCTGTTATCGATAGCATATAATTTTAGAACAGGACGTGAGCGCTTGTATTTTATGATACCTAATAAATTATTCATTAAGTCTTTCACGATAAATATCTAAAGGTGAGTTGGAATGGTTGCAGTCAGTGGAATACAGAAATCTAGCTCTCGATTTCATACCATAATTCATCTATGTAGCTTTTTGATTGTCATATATAGCTTCACCATGTTGATGCCTATCGCTGTTGCATTATTTTATAAAGATGGATATATCACTCCATTTTTAATCACATTCCTACTTTCCCTTTTTATTGGTGTGGTCGGTTGGAAGATGACAAGTGAGGAAAATAAAAATCTGCAAAAACGTGATGGCTTCATGGTTGCTTGTTTATTTTGGCTGATATTTTCCTTAATGAGTGCATTACCTTTTCTTCTTGATAGACGATTGGACTTGAGTTTAACCGATGCCATGTTTGAAGGTGTGTCTGGCATTACTACGACTGGAGCCTCGATTTTTTCAGATATTGATGAACTACCCAAATCGATTTTATTTTATCGAGCACAGCTTAATTTCCTCGGTGGGTTAGGGATAATTGTTTTGGCCGTTGCAATTATGCCATTTCTTGGTATTGGTGGCGCAAAATTATATCAGTCTGAGATGCCAGGTCCCATGAAAGAGGAAAAGATGACGCCCCGCCTTGCGGATACGGCTCGAAATTTATGGGGGCTTTATAGCGTACTTGCCTTAGGTTGTGCAGTTGCTTATAAACTTGCAGGAATGAATTGGTTTAATGCCATATGTCATAGCCTATCTACCGTTTCATTGGGTGGATTTTCCACACATAGCGACAGCTTAGGATATTATAACAGTGCTGCAATTGAGCTTGTGGGTGGTGTGTTTTCAATACTGGCAGCAATCAATTTCGCCTTATACTACATAGTGTTAGTTCGACGAGGCTTCAAGCCTATTTGGTATAATGCGGAGGTTCGATTTTTTATTCTCATATTATCTATCGTTGTTGGGATCGCTTGTTTAGAGCTGAATCGTACTCAAACTTTTGATATTAAAGATTCATTGGTACATGGATTTTTTCAAACAGTTTCAGTTATGACGGACAATGGATTAGGCTCTGCAGGTTATCCTAATTGGCCCAGTCATATTGTGCTTTTATTATTAGGCGCGAGCTTTTTTGGTGGATGCTTTGGTTCTACTTGTGGCGGTATTAAAGCTGTCAGATTTTTACTTTTGTACCGTCAAGGGATCCGAGAAATTCATCAATTGGTTCATCCTAATGCCATTTTAACGACAAAGATCAGTGGCCAAGTTGTTTCAGACAGAGTCATTCGCTCAGTATGGGGATTATTTTTCCTGTACATATTTTTTACTTGCGTTTTTGTATGGGGATTGGTCGCCATTGGACATGATTTTGCCACCGCCTTTGGAACAGTCGCCGCGTGCATTAATAATATGGGAATTGGTTATGGTGACACTGCATCTGGATTTGGCACGTTAAAAGATGCGGCTAAATGGCTGATGTGTGTCGCTATGCTTTTTGGGCGATTAGAAATATTTCCTGTACTCATCATTTTCTCACGGGCATTCTGGCGATTTTAATTTTAAGTGTATTTTATGGTTAATTTGTCGAATTGACTGGGAGGGTCAGTAAATGAAATGGTTATTGAGATGTATATTACTCATTATGCTAGTAGGGTGTCAGAAATCGCCAGTTTATACCAAGTTAGAAGGCCTTGCGCAGGGAACGAGTTGGCATGTGACATTTTGGAGTAAAGACAAGATAAATAGTACAGAGATAAACCGCGAGATTGAGCGGCAATTGGCAGAAATAGATCTTCATATGTCTACTTATCGTTCAGATTCGGTGATTTCTCGTTTTAACAGTATGCACTTAGCTATGGCGGTCGGGGATGATATTTTAGGGCTCATAGGGATAGCCAAGGAGGTCACTTCAAAAACGGAGGGTTGTTATGATTTGACCATTAAACCATTATTCGATTTGTGGGGATTTACCCATAATCAATTAACTATTCCTACAGAAAGTGCACTCCAACAGACATTAACCTATGTAGGCTTACATCATTTAAGTATTGATAATCAAATGTTAACTAAAGATTTGCCAGAGGTACATCTTGATTTATCTTCGATTGGACAGGGATATAGCGTAGGCAAAGTTGCAGATGTGCTAAAGCGATACAATATCGATAATTATTTGGTAGAGATTGGCGGCGAAATGGTCGTACACGGCAGTAAGCTCGATGGTTCTGCTTGGAAAATCGCGATTGAAAAACCGCTGCCCGAACAGCGAACAATGCAAAAGGTTCTGCTTATTGATTTCCCTCAAGCGATCATGACATCGGGTACATATCGTCATTATTTTGATCATTTAGGGCAGCGTTATTCACATATTCTTGATGCGCGAACCGGTAAACCCGTAACCCATAACACAGTATCTGTAACTGTATTGGCAACGGATCCGGCTAGAGCAGATGCTTGGTCTACAGCGCTATTATGTTTAGGAAGTCAAGAAGGATTAGTCGTCGCTAATCAGAATGATATAAAAGCATTATTTATTGATGACAATAAAGGTGTACTTAAAGAAATTAAGACTGATAGCTATAATAAAATGAAAAATATAGAGCTTAATTAATCTACAATATCATCGCTTGGTCATGTGTTAATGCCAGTTAGTATTTCTAGCTGGCATTTTTATTTTACTTTTATAGCTAATGCCATTGTTTATTGTGGCCTTATTTATCACTGATTATGATGACTTTTACGTATTCTTTACGGGATTAGTCATTTTAACTCTAGAGACTTTACGCGGTTAATTCATATATTTGTCCTGTTACTCACTTTCTTAAGGACAAATTATATGGACTGGATATTTCTAATACTTTCCATAGCACTTTTCATCTACTTAGCAGTGGCAATGTTTGCCCCTAATAAGTTTTAGGAGTCGTTATGTTTGAAATTACCCTTATTTTTACTACTGCGCTTGGGCTCGCATGGCTGTTGGGATCCTATATGACAGGGGTTTTCTCTGGTCAGTCCCATTTTTCAGATCGTTTATTTAATCCCATTGAAAAGTGGATTTATCGGGCTATAGGCGTAAATGCCCATTCGGGGATGACATGGAAATCCTATGGTGCGGCGTTTCTTATCAGCAACTTGGTACTTGGCATTTTGGCGTTTCTTATCCTTAAATTCCAACATGTGTTACCGCTTAACCCCGATGGCATAGGACCATTATCTTGGGATCTGGCTTTACACACTGCGGTGTCATTCCTCACCAATACCAATCAACAGCACTATTCCGGGCAGGCTCAGCTCAGTTATCTATCCCAAGGATTTGTCATTGTCACGCTGCAATTTGTCACTCCAGCCATGGCGCTGGCGGTTTGTGTGGCGATTTTGCGGGGAATGTTAGGCGGGTTGAATAATGACAGCGCCAAAGAGGGCGAGGCTCGAAATCTGGGTAACTATTATGTTGACCTAGTGCGCGGTGTACTCAGACTTATGCTGCCATTAGCGGCTATTGTGGCGCTGTTACTGACTTGGCAAGGCGTACCGAGTAGTTTTGACGGTGCGCAAAAAGTGAATACCTTAGATTCTGCATCACCTATCACTGAGCAGGTCGTTCCGATTGGCCCCGTTGCATCTATGGTGGCCATTAAGCAGTTAGGTACTAATGGCGGTGGCTGGTATGGCCCCAACAGCAGTAACCCGCTTGAAAACCCAACGCCAGTCAGTAATGCCATCGAAACCATAGCCTTAGTGCTGATCCCTATGGCCGTCGTCTTTATGGCTGGCGGAATGCTAAGACGCAAAAAATTTACCCTGATGGCTTTAGTTGCTATGGGTCTATTGAGCGTCAGTTTTCTGGGGGCGACTGTGTACAGCGAGTTGCAACCCAACGCCGCCTTTACGGGATTAAGCGCCCAAGGGCCGAATATGGAGGGTAAAGAAGTTCGCTTTGGACCTGAGCTATCAGCACTATGGGCTTCTTTTACCACGCAAACCTCTAACGGTTCGGTCAATGCCATGCACGATTCCTTCAATCCAATAGGGGGATTGATGACGCGTTCAGGCATGTTACTCAATGCGATATGGGGCGGTATTGGCTGTGGTTTTGTTAACTTTATCGTTTATGTGTGGATTGCTGTTTTCTTATCGGGATTGATGATTGGCCGTACGCCAGAGATATTTGGTCGTAAGCTCGAAACCCGTGAAATCACCCTTTTGGGAAGTCTATTAGTTTTACCTACCTTGTGCGTCTTAGGTTTGACGGCGATCACTGTGGCTATCCCGAGTATTACGGGCAACAGTAACCCCGGCTTTCATGGGATTTCGCAAGTCTTTTACGAATATACCTCCGCTTTTGCTAATAACGGTTCGGGTTTTGAAGGCTTAGGTGATAACACGCCTTGGTGGAATATCAGTTGCGTTATCGCCTTACTGCTCGGTCGATACCTGCCGCTGTTTTTACCGCTGGCGATTGCGGGGATGATGTCGAGTAAAAGAGTAAGTCCCGACAGTAACGCGAGCTTGAAGCTTGAGAGTCCCACCTTTTGTTTCACCCTTATTGCTGTGATTTTAATCATTAACTTCCTGTCTTTCTTACCTGCGGCGGTATTAGGGCCTATTGGCGAAGCTTTAGAACTTGCCACTATGAGTCTGGAGAAATAGTCATGCATAAACCTGCTCAAATATTAGATAGCGCCGGCGTGAAGCAAGCTGCCTTTGGTGCTGTAAAGAAAATGTCCTTAGTGAGTATGGCTGGTAACCCTGTGATGTTCGTGGTGATGGTGGGCGCTTTACTCGCCGCTTTGATCACTGGACAAAAGTTCTTCAATGGCGAGACTGTTGGTTTTGAGTTAGCCACGACCCTTATTCTTTTGCTTACCGTGTGGTTTTCTAACTTTGCGGAATCCGTGGCAGAGGCAAGGGGTCGCGGACAAGCGGCCAGCTTAAAGTCGGCGAAAGAGGCCTTGCAGGCTCGGCGCATACGCCACGGTGAGTTGGAATCAGTATCCGCAACTTTGCTTGTCAAAGGCGATAAGGTGAAGGTTTTACAGGGTGATTATATTCCTGCCGACGGTGAAATCATCGAAGGGATAGCCACTATCAATGAATCGGCGATTACCGGTGAATCTGCGGCTGTGCTGCGTGAAGCAGGCACAGATCATTCCGGTGTGATTGGCGGCACTAAGGTACTTACGGGTGAAATTACCGTGCTGGTTGCCAACGATCCGGGGAATAGCTTTTTAGATCGTATGATAGGGCTGGTCGAAGGGGCGAAGCGTCAGAAAACACCGAACGAAACGGCGTTGACTGTGCTACTTGCATCATTGACTGCGGTTTTCCTTATCGTGGTGGTGACTTTGCCACCCATGGCGGGTTTCGTCGGTGCAAGCCTTGATTACACTATGTTAATTGCGCTGTTAGTGTGTTTGATCCCAACGACGATTGGTGGCTTGTTACCTGCCATTGGTATTGCAGGCATGAACCGCGCCTTAGCCGCCAATGTGGTCGCTAAATCGGGTAAAGCCGTGGAAGTTGCGGGGGATATCGATACGTTACTGCTAGATAAAACTGGCACTATCACTTTCGGTGATCGTCAAGCGACCGCATTTTTAGCCGTGAAAGGCATTGCTGCTGAGATGTTGCGTGATGCGGCGGTACTGTCTTCTCTAGATGACCCCACCCCTGAAGGGAAATCTGTACTCAAATTGGCCATAGATTTGGGCGCGGTATTGCCCGTCAAACCTACGGATGCAACTTTTATCCCATTTACGCCGGAGACTCGGGTTTCTGGGGTCATTTTAACCGATGGTATTCAAGGCATTAAAGGCGCTGGCGATGCGATGCAGTTTTGGGCGCAGCAGCATCAAATTCACTGGCCTGAATCTGTTAACGCGCTTATCCGCAAAGTGGCTTTGCAGGGGGGGACTCCCTTAGTCGTCGCCAGTGGCACGCACATTTTAGGGGTTATAGCCTTAAGTGACGTGATTAAGCCAGGCGTTGCGGAGCGGTTTGCCCGTTTAAGGGCGCTCGGTGTACGGACCATCATGGTGACAGGGGATAATCCGCTAACGGCTGGCGTGATTGCCGCCGAAGCTGGGGTCGATGATTTTGTCGCTGAAGCTAAACCTGAGGATAAACTTGCCCTTATTCGTGCAGAGCAGGCCAAAGGTCGATTAGTGGCTATGGTGGGGGATGGCACTAACGATGCGCCGGCATTAGCGCAGGCCGATGTAGGTCTTGCGATGAACTCAGGTACCCAAGCCGCTAAAGAAGCTGGCAATATGGTGGATTTGGATTCTGACCCCACTAAATTACTTGCTATCGTTGAAGTCGGAAAACAATTGCTGATCACCCGTGGCGCCTTGACTACATTCTCCCTCTCCAATGATGTGGCTAAGTATTTTGCCATTATTCCTGCGGTATTTGCGGGGGCTTTGCCTGCGATTGGTGCACTGGATCTGATGCAGCTTCACAGCCCAACCTCAGCCGTACTCGCAGCGCTCGTATTTAACGCTCTTATCATTCCCGCCTTAATTCCATTGGCATTAAAAGGCATCAAACTCAGACCCATAAGTGCCGAAAAATTACTGCGAAATAACATGCTGATTTATGGCTTAGGTGGGGTGATTTTACCCTTTGTCGGCATTAAAGCACTCGACTCAATCATTGCACTTATGCTCTAGGAGACAGTAATGAATTCAATCGTATATACCACTAAAACCCAGCATGCCGTTATGGGATTGAGAGCCAGTCTCGCCCTGTTATTTGTGTGTGGCGTTGTCTATACCGGCACTGTGACTCAGCTCGGTGGCGCCTTATTTCCCGTACAAGCTAAGGGCAGTGTGATCCACAGGGATAATGTCGCGATGGGTTCTGAGTTCATCGCTCAGCCCTTTGTTAATCCGGCCTATTTTTTTAGTCGGCCGAGCGCTGTCGGTTACGATCCTATGGCGACAGGTGGTAGTAACCTTGCGCCGAGTAACCCGGCGTTACGTGAACGTGTGATGGCAACAAGCCAAGAAATCCAAGCCAGAGAATCCGTTAAGGCCGCTGATATTCCTGTGGATTTACTCGCCACATCGGGCGCGGGACTGGATCCTCATATTTCACCCGCTGCAGCCAAACTGCAAGTTGCGCGCGTGGCTCAGGCTCGACAGTTAGCCGAACCACAAGTGTTGACCTTAGTGGCGCAATTTATCGAACCACCGCAGTGGGGCATTTTTGGGCAAGCACGCGTCAATGTGCTCAAGCTCAACCTCGCTCTCGACCAGATTGCTAAACACGCTCAATAAAACAATATTCTACTGAATTTAAGGATAAATTTTTATGTTACATATTAATTGTTCACGCCTCTGTGCGGGTGTGATGATGGCGTTATCTTCACTCTCTATGGGCGCGCTTGCCAGCACTGAGACTCATGGGGGCAATGCCTCTTGGCAGAGTCAAGGGAGTGTGATGCTCATCAGTGATTATGCGTTTCGCGGTATTTCTCAAACTGATGAAGGACCTGCAGTTCAAGCAGGGTATAGCTTAAGCCATGATTCTGGCTGGTATGGCTCGCTTTGGGGCAGTAACATCGAATTTGGGGATGGAAGTTTAGAACTCGACTTGTCCGCTGGCTGGGCCAAGGATTGGGGTAATGGCTTAACAACGGACCTAGGCGTGATACGTTACCAATACTCTCAGGACGATACCGACCTGAGTTATAACGAAATTTATGCTGTGGTAAGCTACGCCGATGCTAAGTTAGGGCTGGTTTATTCTCCTGATTATTTTGGCGAGAATGTGGACGATTTTCAGTATGTTTATGCCAGTTATGAACCGCAACTGTTCTCTAATGTAAGTCTAGTACTGCATCTTGGGAGCAATTTTTTTGCTTCTCAGCAAGATATGGCACTGTTTTTAGGTTCTATGGCCGCAAGCAATAGCCACTATTTAGATTGGCGAGTTGGGCTGAACCTCAATATGACTGAGCAGGATGTGTTGAGTGTCGGTTATGTCGATACGGATTTATCGCAGAGTCAGTGCCAGTCCCTGTGTGATGCGCGCTGGATAGTGAGTCTTTCAAGGAGTTTCTAATCGTGGTACCAATCAGTCAAACACAGCAAGCCAATGCGCTCTTAAGTCAGATACAGCAAAATGATAAAGGCAAACTGACGGTTTTTCTTGGGGCGGCACCAGGCGTGGGCAAGACCTATGCAATGCTCAGTGCGGCAAGGGAAATGGCCCAGCAAGGTGTCGATTTGCTGGTTGGACTGGTGGAAACCCATGGGCGTGCCGATACCGAGGCCATGGTAGCGGGTTTTGAGGTATTGGCACGTAAACCCATTGATTATCATCATAATCGTTTAACGGAATTCGATTTGGATGCGGCGCTGCTTCGTCGGCCTAAGCTTATCTTAGTCGATGAGTTGGCCCACACGAATGTCCCCGGTAGTCGCCATAAACGGCGCTATCAAGACGTCGCAGAATTATTGGCTGCGGGCATTGATGTCTATACCACAGTCAATATCCAACATTTGGTCAGTTTGAATGATCTGGTGTTGCAAATTACTCAAGTGCGGGTACGGGAAACCGTCCCCGATCGCTTCCTTGATGAAGCCCATGAAATTATATTTGTCGATTTACCGCCATCAACACTCATCGAACGCTTACAGCAAGGCAAAGTTTATCTGCCAGAGTATGCTCGTTCGGCTTTAGATGCTTTTTTTTCGGTCTCGAACTTGACGGCACTGCGCGAATTGGCAATGAAAAAAGTCATAGAGCGAGTCGATGCAAAACTGATTTGTGAACTGGATGCCAAAGCACAGGGAACGGATTTTGTTCTCAAAGACAGATTGTTGGTTTTAGTGAGTAACAGCAGTGATCATCAGTATTTGATCCGCATAGGTCGGCAGATTGCCGAGCGGCGGCAAATTCCTTGGTTAGTGCTTTGGGTCGATACCGGCAAAGCGCTGGGCCTTTATCAGCGGAAAAGGTTAAATGAGGCCTTTGCCTTAGCGAAGGAACTTGGCGCGCAGACCGAAGTATTACGCGACACGAGCAGTTATCAGGCCATTTTACCTTACATAGCCCTGCATCGAATTAACACAGTATTAGTCGGCGCAGGTGTGAAACGCACCTATCCTTGGTGGCGTAAAAGGCTGTATCAACGCTTGATTGAGTCTGGTTTACCTGTTGAGGTGAGTGTCTATCACGCACCCGAAAACCAAATGCAAGTACGAGATCCCATTACGCCTAAAGCCAGTTTTGGTGATCTTCGAGGCCATATTCTTGGGCTGATTGGCGTGGTGGTTATTTTTCCGCTGGTGGCATTTTTAGATACTTGGCTCAGTAATGGCAATCTGGTGTTGTTATATGTTTTCTTGATTGTCAGCATTGGCTTAACCTATGGCGCTAGGCCTGCCATGGCAACTGCGGTGTGGTCTTTTTTCAGCTTTAATTTCTTTCTTACTGATCCCAAATTTACTATGAATGTAAATAGTCAGGATGATATTGCCACTTTAATCTTTTTGATGTGTATAGGGCTTATCAGTGGACCGGCGGCATCTCGGATCAGAAATCAGTTTATTTTACTGCGTGAGTCAAATCGTTATGCTGAAACCTTAAAAGATGTTGCCCAAGAATTATCGGTCGCCGATGATGAAAAAGCCCTTTGGCAAACGATAGGGCGCAAGATTGCTGGTTCAGTGAATGCTGATTGTTATATTGTTTTGCAGCGTAAAGACGGTCAGCGATCCTATTTACCGCTGCTGAATACGCCATTTAACGACCTTGATTTAGCCGCAATCGATTGGACCTTGCGCCATGGGCAAGCGGCGGGGCGTTTGAGCGATACCTTGAGCGCATCGGGTGTGAGTGTGTTCCCCATTGAACTTGAAGGTACGACGATTGGCGCGGCGATTTTAGATTGGCAACCTACGGTCAACGAACTCAGTCCGTTTGATAGAGAGCTTATTCTGGCCATGTTACAGCAAGGCGCTAATACATGGCGGCGTATTCAGTTAGTGTCAGATCTTGAATCGGCACGGGTGAAAACAGAAATTGAGCAGTTACGTTCCGCATTATTATCGTCAGTGTCTCACGATCTAAAATCACCACTCTCAGCCATGATGGGGGCGGCGGAGAGCTTAAAACTATTGAACAAACAATTGCTAGAGGCCGACCGTAACGAGCTACTTGATACTATTTTGCAAGAAAGCCGTCGCTTGGACAGCTATATCCAAAATCTACTCGATATGACACGCCTGGGTCATGGCACTTTGAGCATAGAGCGTGATTGGGTTTCGGCAGATGACATTATTGGCAGCGTACTTGGCAGGCTTAAACGTTATTTCCCTAACGCAATCGTTGAATATCACAGAGAAAAAGAGCCCCCACTCCTCTTTGTGCATGCGGCGCTGATTGAACAAGGATTATTTAACATTCTAGAGAATGCCGTTCGATTTTCACCACCAGAAGAGCCTATTTGTATTGAATTGACCATTTCTAATCACCGTTGCTGTATTGCCATTGAAGACAGAGGACCGGGGATTCCCGCCAGTCATAGGGATCAAATTTTCGATATGTTTTATGTGGTTGCCGATGGCGATCAGAAAAAACAGAATACAGGTATGGGGCTGGCTATTTGTAAAGGCATGATAGCTGCACACGGCGGTAGTGTTCGCGTTACCGATTGTCTACAGGGGCAAGGTACTCGTTTTGAAGTTGAATTGCCGTTAGACTATCCCGTTCCTGGCTAATCATTTTCAGCCAAAATATCCTTAATAAACCACAGAATGGACTAGAGACGTGGCAATAAAAATCGTGGTTATCGATGATGAGACCCAAATACGCCGCATGCTGCGGATTGCACTCACCAGTGAGGGCTATGACGTTACCGAAGCTGAAAATGGTCAGCAAGGACTCGCAGCTGTCGCTCGACAGCAACCTGAATTAGTTATTTTGGATTTAGGCTTGCCGGATATGGAAGGTCATCAAGTGCTACAGGAGTTACGGGGATGGTCCGATGTTGCTGTGATTGTATTGTCGGTTCGCAATCAAGATAAAGAAAAAGTCGCAGCATTAGATGCAGGCGCGCAGGATTATGTGACCAAACCCTTTAGTGTGGAAGAGTTACTGGCAAGGGTGCGGGCGATTTTAAGGGACCATATCAAACCTGAAAAATTACCCATATTAGATGACGGCAAGTTACAGATTGATTTAAGTCGCAGGCTGGTTAAAGTTGATCATCAAATTGTCGAACTCACACCCAAGGAATACGCAGTATTGTCTAAATTGGCGTCGTCACCTAACTGCGTTGTCACTCAGACTCAGTTGCTCAAAGAAATTTGGGGACCCGCTCATACAGAAGACACACATTATCTACGAATTGTGGTCAGTCACTTAAGACAAAAATTAGGCGACTCCCCGAGTGAACCTCAGTATGTGCGGACTGAGCCCGGTGTAGGCTATCGCTTTTATATCGACTTATAACTTGTATCAATAGCGAATTAAAACGTGTTGGAATGACAAGTAACATGATCACCGAAGACGGATGGTATTATCTGCCGCCATTGAAGCTCAATCAGATACTTGCCTGATTTCAGTTTGTAGTGCTCGCTTCAGTTAACTCTAAGTCGCTATTTCTGGCTGCCTTTGTTGACGCTATTTTTGTCCTGTTAGCTCTTGTTGACATAGGGTTATACACTAGATAAGCCCAATCGATATAAATCGCACATTCTTGTCGATATTTTGACTAGACTACAAACGTAGGGTTAATTCGAGGGAAAGACTATGGACTTAATTAAAATCCGCGACCATATGGATCGTCAGCCCGTGTTGCTGCGCGCTAATATGTCGCTCGCAACTGCGGTCGAAAAGTTGTTAGATAATAATAAAATGGGCGCAGCAGTGGTTGATGATACGGGCGATTTGGTGGGCTTTTTATCCCAGCAGGATTGTTTGGCTGTGATGATTAAAAGTAGCTATCACTGTGATATGACCTCAGTGGTGAAGGATTGCATGCGCACTGAAGTGCTGTTCGTTGGGCCAGATGACAGTATTTTGCAGCTCGCCGAACAAATGCTAGGGCCTAAACCTAAAGTGTATCCAGTGGTTGAACATGGCAAAGTCATTGGCACGATTAATCGCACCAATGTGCTCAAAGCAATGAATATCTATATGCAACAATGTTATCTGTCACCGGTTTAATCTAAGTCGAGCCAGTGCGAAACTGACACGCCATATACTGAGTGCAGAGTAAATTAGCAATACCATTACGCCACTTTCCTTGCTAGGATCGCCGTTTTTGATGCTAGCAATGGAATTTGGATTTGAACTCAGACAAACATCCGCTATCGAACGCCTTTCTTAATCTTTGTTATCAGAGCGACGCGTCGCGGATCCGTCGTCGTTTATTTAAGCTCAATAAAGAAGCCGACTCAGATAAAAAGACCCAAGTCTTAGCTCAGCTGAGCGAGCAAGCGCAGGCGGCGTTTGAGAAGGTTGAGCAGCGTCGTAACGCTCGGCCTAAAATCCACTATCCTGAAAACCTGCCCGTTTCCTTGATGCGCGATGATATTGCACGCGCGATTGCGGGCAATCAAGTGGTGATCATCGCCGGTGAAACGGGCTCGGGTAAAACGACTCAGTTACCTAAAATCTGTTTGGAACTGGGCTTAGGTTGCCGTGGCATGATAGGCCACACCCAGCCAAGACGTTTGGCTGCCCGCAGCGTGGCGAGTCGAGTCGCAGAAGAATTACAAAGTCCGCTCGGTGAAGTGGTTGGCTTTAAAGTGCGTTTTGCCGATGCGCTTAAGAGTGACTCTTATATCAAGTTGATGACCGACGGTATTTTACTGGCGGAATTAACCTCTGATCGCAATCTCGATCAATACGATACCATCATCATAGATGAGGCCCACGAGCGCAGCCTCAACATCGATTTTATTCTGGGCTACCTCAAACAAATTCTCAAAAGACGCCCCGATCTCAAAGTTATTATCACGTCGGCGACCATAGATGTTGAGCGTTTTTCTAAGCATTTCAACAATGCACCTATTATCGAAGTGTCGGGCCGTACCTTTCCGGTCGAAACCCGTTACCGACCCTTAGTCCAAGATAGCGATGCCGATTTAGATCAAATCGAAGGCATTTTTGCCGCCGTCGATGAACTGGTGGCCGAAGGGCTGGGCGACATTCTGATCTTTATGAACGGCGAGCGGGAAATTCGCGATACGGCCGAGCAATTGAGTCGGCGTAATTACCGCGATACCGAAATTTTGCCGTTGTACGCGCGTTTATCTTACGGTGAGCAGTCTAAAGTTTTCAGTAGTCACAGAGGTCGGCGGATTGTACTCGCGACGAACGTGGCGGAAACCTCGTTGACAGTGCCGGGCATTCGCTACGTTATCGACCCAGGTACGGCGCGTATCAGCCGCTATAGCTATCGCACTAAGGTGCAGCGTTTACCGATTGAACCTATCTCGCAGGCGAGCGCTAATCAGCGCCAAGGCCGTTGTGGTCGTGTGGGACCGGGTATTTGCATTCGTTTGTACGATGAGGCGGATTTTAATAATCGTCCGGCCTTTACCGATCCTGAAATCTTGCGCACTAACTTGGCTTCGGTCATTTTGCAGATGCTGGCCATCGGCCTAGGTGATATCGCCGGTTTCCCCTTTATCGAGCCACCCGATCCACGCCATATCCGCGATGGTTTCCTGTTGCTCGAAGAATTACAAGCGGTTGAGAGCAAACACGGCAAGCTAGTGCTGACACCACTTGGGCGCAACTTGGCGCAAATTCCTGTGGATCCGCGTTTGGCGCGTATGGTGGTCGAGAGTCAGCAGTTAGGTTGTTTGAACGAAGTGCTAGTGATTGCCGCGGGCTTATCGATTCAAGATCCCCGCGAACGTCCGATGGAGAAGAAGCAAGCCAGTGATGAAGCCCATCGGCGTTTTGCCGATCCCAGTTCCGATTTCGTCAGCTGGATAAACCTGTGGCAGCATTTAAAAGATCAACAAAAAGAGTTATCTGCTAGCCAGTTCCGTAAAAAGTGCCGCGATGAATATTTAGCCTATTTGCGCGTTCGCGAGTGGCAGGATTTATACGCCCAGCTTAAGCAAGCCGTGCACGATTTAAAGTGGCGCCTAAACGATACACCAGCCAATTACGACAGCTTGCACCGTGCGCTCTTATCGGGCTTATTGAGCCATGTGGGTTTTAAAGATAACAATAACGAGTACTTAGGTTCCCGTAATCGTAAATTCTTTGTGTTTCCCGGTTCGCCACTGGCCAAAAAAGGCCCTAAGTGGATCATGGCGGCTGAGCTTACCGAAACATCGCGCCTATTCGCTCGCTGCTGCGCCAAAATCGAACCCGAATGGCTAGAGCCCTTAGCGGCGCATTTGATCAAGAAAAGCTATGTGGAGCCACATTTTGAGGCAAAACCTGGCAGCGTTATCGCCCTTGAGAATCAAGTGCTCTACGGTTTGACGGTTGTGCACCGTCGTAAAGTGCAATACGGCCCCATCGATCCCGTTGAAGCGCGTGAGATTTTTATCCGCAGCGCTTTGGCTGAAGGGCAGTTACAGACCCAAGAAGCGTTTTTTGTCGCTAACCAAAAGCTGCTCGAAGACATTGAATCCCTCGAGCATAAATCCCGTCGCCGCGATATTTTGGTGGACGAGCAAGTGTTGGTGGATTTTTACGAGCCGCGGATCCCAGAAGGGATTTACAACGCCCAGCTGTTTTTTGGCTGGTGGAAGAAGGCAAAGCGCGAGCAACCGGATTTACTCGATTTCAGCAAAGCACTGTTAATGCAGCGCAATGCCGACCATATTTCGACCTTAGATTTTCCCGATACGTGGCACAAGGGCAATTTGCGCCTGCAGCT
Source organism: Shewanella sp. SM69 (assembly GCF_025653985.1). Classification (NCBI taxonomy): domain Bacteria; kingdom Pseudomonadati; phylum Pseudomonadota; class Gammaproteobacteria; order Alteromonadales; family Shewanellaceae; genus Shewanella; species Shewanella sp. SM69. Next base: position 120,247 of record NZ_JAKKRV010000001.1, on the reverse strand, counting down.
GAGTTATCACTTTGAACCCGCTGCGGCGGATGACGGCGTGTCGGTTCACATACCGGTGGCGCTGCTTAACCAAATCGACGATAGCGATTTTGATTGGCTAGTGGCAGGGCTAAGGGAAGAAAAGTGCATCGCACTGATCAAATCTCTGCCTAAGAGTTTACGACGCAACTTTGTGCCCGCGCCTGACTATGCCCGCGCTTGTGTGCAGGCCATGGTACCTTTTAGGGCCAGTTTGCTTGAGGCCATGTGCAAGCAATTATTGCGCATGAGTGGCACGCGTATATCGCCGGAAGATTTTGATTTAACGCAACTGCCTGCGCATTTGCAGATGAACTTTAAAATCGAAGACGATAAAAACAACTTAGTGGCTGAAGGTCGGGTGCTCGATACCTTAAAAGCCGAGTTGCAGGGCGTGGTGGCGAAGGCCATTCGTCAGGTGGCGGATAAAGGTATAGAGCAAGAAGCGTTAACTGAGTGGTCCTTTGGCGATTTGCCGCAGCAATATCAGCAGCAAAAAGGCAATTACCAAGTGCGGGCGTTTCCGGCGCTGATCGATAAAAAAGACAGTGTTGCGATCAAATTATTTGATGATGAATTTGAGGCCTTAGATGCCCATCGCCAAGGTCTGCGACGGTTATTGCTGCTAAACATTCCATCACCGGTGAAACACTTACAGCAAGCTTTGCCGAATAAGGCGAAATTGGCGATGTATTTCAATCCCTTCGGTCAAGTGCAAATCTTGATTGATGACATTATTGCCGCCGCTGTGCAGCAATTATTGGATGAAAAAGCCCTCGATGTGCGTAATCAAGCCCAATTTGAGCAGGCAAAGGATTGGGTTCGCCAAGAACTCAACCCGACCGCCGAGCAAATTGCATTGAAGGTTGAGCAGATTTTGACCTTGTATCAGAGCATTAAAAAGCGTCTTAAGGGCAAAATTAGCTTAGATATTGCCTTTGCTATGAGTGATATTCAAAGCCAATTAGACAAGTTAGTGTTTAAAGGGTTTGTCGAATCCTGTGGTTGGAATCGGTTAGCCGATGTGGCGCGTTACTTAAAAGCGATTGAAATCCGTGTCGAGAAGTTGCCAGTTGATCCGACCCGTGACCGTTTACATATGCAGAGCATCAACAAGGTTCAAGAAGCTTTAATCGCACAACTCGCTAAAGTGCCACGTGCTATGCCAACACCGCCTGCGTTAATCGAGGCGCGCTGGATGATTGAAGAGTACCGTGTTTCCTGTTTTGCGCAGGTGCTAGGCACGGCGTATCCGATATCTGAAAAGCGCATTTTGAATCATATTCAACAGGTTTAATGGACTGATTTAAAGGTTGAGCTGAACGCCTTTGTCCGATTAATGTAACAATAACGCGATCAAAAAATGACTAAACAAACCGAGAAAACTAACCATTTTCTCGGTTTTTTATTTTCCCTATGCTTACTCTTCTCACGCGATATACCTCCAGTGGTGCGCCATGAAACGGGCCTGCTTTAACGTTATATCTACTCATGTCATTCATGTCCTAGTTATTTACTAGTACCAAAGTTATTTACTCATACCAAAATTATCTACTTATTCTAGAGTTATCATTCTTCAATGGCTGAAAGTGAGCACCTTAGATAAAACTAAGTTATCAACTAGGAGAGATACTGCTCGGCACATAAAATAAGCGCTTTTTGGGGTGGCAGCGATGCTTTTATGCCGAATATCTTTCTTTTGGGATCAAGTCGTTATCTCGCATGTTTTTACACCTTTCTACTGCCTACTCCTTTATGAATACTCAGGTTTTTTTTGAGGTTTTTCTGTTGTTTTCTTGCCGTGATTTATCTATCCCAGCCGTTTATTGATCACAAAATCAGTTCAATAATCTAACTTGTAATTGCAAAAAACGTTTAAAAACTGAGATCTGACGAATACTCACATCAAATTGATGATCTGGATCAAGCATCATCCGCTTTACCAATTTGGAGGTATACATTTTGTTAACAACTAAAAGGTATGATCGCTTCGTGATCCAAAGATGCAATAGATATACATAAAACCTGCCGCTGGCGATTTTTTGCAGCGCATTCAAAGTGGCAGGAACACACCTCTTGGAGGATGCATGAGTGCTAGCACCGCAGAAGAAAAATCCTTAGAACTGAAAATCTTTATCTTTTTAACCGTGTTTCTCGCACCGTTATTGTCCGTACTACTGGTCAGTGGTCTGGGCTTTGCTATTTGGTTCAGCCAAATTTTGACGGGTCCACCGGGCGCTGGTTAAACGTAACATCATCAAATAGTTAAAAATAAGAGTGGAATGTCGGATGAGCAAAGAACTCCATATCACCAGTTTAGTGGTGCAGGTCTTACCGCAGAAAATGGCAGATGTTAGACAACAGATAATGACCATTGAAAATGCCGAACTTTCCGTCAACAACGAAGTGAAATTGGTCGTCGTGATCGAAGGCGAGACGCAACGCGCCTTGATGGACAGTATCGAAGCGATCAATGCCATTCCGGGCGTGTTATCAGCCACTATGGTTTACCACCAGAGTGAAGTGCTCGAAGAGGGTGAAGAATGAATATGAACAGACGTGACTTTATCAAGGCCAATGCGGTGATTGCCGCTGCAGGCGCCGCTGGTTTAGCCTTGCCCGCAGGCGCAAGCAACTTAATTACCAGCTCAGAAAAAACCAAATTAGAGTGGAATAAAGCCCCATGCCGTTTTTGCGGCACGGGCTGCTCTGTGATTGTCGCAACTCGCGACGGCAAAGTGGTTGCCACCCATGGCGATGCCAACAGTGAAGTGAACCGTGGGCTCAACTGTATCAAGGGCTATTTCCTGTCGAAAATCATGTATGGCAGCGATCGCTTAACCACGCCTATGCTGCGGATGACAGATGGCAAATACGACAAGCACGGTGAGTTTTCGCCCATCAGTTGGGACAGTGCCTTTGACATCATGGCGCAAAAATGGAAAGAGACCATTAAAGCCAAAGGGCCAACTGCTGTGGGCATGTTTGGCTCTGGCCAATGGACTGTGTGGGAAGGTTACGCTGCCGTTAAGTTGATGAAAGCGGGTTTTGGATCGAATAATATCGATCCGAATGCGCGTCACTGTATGGCGTCAGCCGTGGTCGGGTTTATGCGCACCTTCGGTATCGACGAACCTATGGGTTGTTATGACGATATGGAAGCCGCCGATGCCTTTGTCCTTTGGGGCTCGAATATGGCGGAGATGCACCCGATCCTCTGGAGTCGAGTGACAGACAGACGTCTCAGTGCCAGCCATGTAAAAGTGGCCGTGTTGTCGACTTTTGAACACAGATCCTTCGATTTGGCCGACTTGCCGATCGTGTTCACCCCGCAAACCGATTTAGCCATTTTGAACTACATAGCTAACTACATCATTCAGAATGATAAAGTGAACTGGGACTTCGTGAAGAAACACGTTAACTTCCGTCAGGGCACAACAGATATTGGTTATGGTTTGCGTCCGACACATCCCCTTGAGAAAAAAGCGAAAAATGTTAAAACGGCGGGGGATTCAACCCCAATTGATTTTGAGACCTTTAAAGCCTTCGTGGCGGATTATAGCGTCGAAAAAGTCAGTAAGTTGTCGGGCGTGCCCGAGGATAAACTGATTGCGCTGGCCAAGCTGTATGCTGATCCCGACATCAAAGTGACCTCATTTTGGACCATGGGTTTTAACCAACATACCCGAGGTGTGTGGTGTAACAACCTGATTTATAACATTCATCTCTTGATGGGTAAAATTTCAACCCCTGGTAACAGTCCATTCTCTTTGACGGGTCAACCATCCGCCTGTGGCACGGCCCGTGAAGTGGGGACGTTTTCCCACCGTTTACCCGCCGATATGGTCGTGACCAATCCTGAACACAGAAAGCATGCCGAAGACATTTGGAAGATCCCAAGCGGCATTATTCCACCTAAACCCGGTTATCACGCTGTCGAGCAAAACCGTCGTCTAAAAGATGGCGACTTAAATTGTTACTGGGTGCAAGTGAACAACAATATGCAGGCGGGCCCAAACATCAATGAAGAAGGTTTACCGGGTTACCGTAACCCTGCCAACTTTATCGTGGTGTCCGATGCCTATCCGACGGTTACGACTCAAGCGGCCGATTTGATTTTGCCCACCGCTATGTGGGTGGAAAAAGAGGGCGCCTATGGTAACGCCGAGCGCCGCACTCAGTTTTGGCATCAAATGGTGCAGGCACCGGGTGAGTCCCATTCGGATCTGTGGCAATTGATGGAGTTTGCGAAGCGTTTCACTACAGACGAAGTCTGGCCTAAGGATGTATTAGCGGCGAACCCTGAGTTTAAAGGGAAAACCCTATTTGAAGTCCTGTATCAGAACGGTAATGTTGATAAGTTCCCGCTTGCGGATGCCGATCCTAAGTATTTGAACGATGAGGCTAAACACTTTGGCTTCTATGTCCAAAAAGGCTTATTTGAGGAATATGCGACCTTTGGCCGCGGCCATGGCCACGATCTCGCCCCATTTGATGTTTACCATGAGGCTCATGGTCTGCGTTGGCCTGTGGTCGATGGTAAAGAAACCAAGTGGCGCTTCCGTGAAGGCACAGATCCTTATGTTAAAGCGGGGAAGGGCTTTGAGTTCTACGGTCATCCCGATGGTCGTGCGGTGATTTTCGCGCTGCCCTATGAACCTGCCGCAGAAGCGCCCGATGAAGAATATGATATCTGGCTGTCGACGGGTCGAGTGTTGGAACACTGGCATTCGGGTTCTATGACCCAACGTGTGCCTGAGTTATATCGTGCCTTCCCCGATGCCGTATGTTTTATGCACCCCGAAGATGCGAAGAAACGCGGTCTGCGCCGTGGCGATGAAATTCGCGTTGTGTCCCGTCGCGGTGAAATTAAGACCCGAGTCGAAACCCGTGGCCGCAATAAACCGCCCGTGGGTTTAGTGTTCGTGCCTTGGTTTGATGCTAGCCAGCTCATTAATAAAGTCACTTTAGATGCGACAGATCCCTTGTCAAAACAAACTGACTTTAAAAAGTGTGCGGTGAAGATCGTCAAGGTTTAAGGAGAACACGATGAAAACCCTAAAATTAGTCTCAGCGATCGGTTTATTGGTATTTGGCTCATTAATCATGACCAGTGTGTCTGCCGCCAGTATTCCCGAAGAGAAAATCGATACCCTGCGCTTAGCGCCTATCAATATCGAGCCTACGCCACCTGCGATGCAAAGTGTGCGTAATACCGATGTGAAGGAAGTGCGCAGCTATCCCATGCAACCACCGGTGATCCCACACAAGATCGACGGCTATCAGCTTGATCTTAAAGTGAACAAGTGTATGGCTTGCCATGCTCGTAGCCGCATTGGGGATTCGCAAGCGCCTATGGTCAGCGTCACGCATTTTATGGACAGGGACAATAACTTCTTAGCCGAGTTATCGCCGCGCCGCTATTTCTGCACTCAGTGTCATGTGCCGCAGTTAGATGCCAAGTTGCTGGTCGAAAACGACTTTGTGGATATGGAACATCTGATCAAAGCCAACACTGAGCAGAAAAAACACTAGGAGTTAGCATGTTAGATAAACTGAAAAAAATCTGGCAGGTACTCAATCGTCCGAGTGTGCATTACAGTTTAGGTTTTTTGACCTTAGGTGGTTTTGTGGCTGGCGTGATTTTCTGGGGTGGATTTAACACTGCCCTAGAAGTGACCAACCAAGAAGCTTTCTGTATTGGTTGCCATGAGATGGAAAATAACGTCTATCAAGAGTTACAGACGACGATTCATTTCACTAACCGCAGTGGCGTGCGGGCGACGTGTCCCGATTGCCACGTACCGCATAACTGGACCGATAAAATTGCCCGTAAGATGCAGGCATCTAAGGAAGTGTGGGGTAAGGTTTTTGGGACGATTAATACCCGTGAGAAGTTTGAAGATAAGCGTCGTGAACTGGCAGAACATGAGTGGGCAAGGTTAAAGGCCAATGATTCGCTCGAGTGTCGTAACTGCCATAACTTCACTTACATGGACTTTACTCGCCAATCACCCAGAGCGGCGCAGATGCACTCAACATCACTGGCAAGCGGCGAAAAGACCTGTATCGACTGCCACAAGGGGATTGCTCATCATCTCCCTGATATGGCCGGTGTGAAGGGGTTTTAATCTAGGGCGCAGTGTTTATCCGTGTGACTTAGCCTTGCTAAGTTGGACAACTCCAGCAAAAGGCCAAGCGTACTCCACGCTTGGCCTTTTTATTTGCACGTCACTATTTTTTAGGGATGCTTCAATAGGGTGTTATTCAGTCCGATTAGCGCGCTACAATCTGACTGAGATAGTCTTGCTTGTATGAGAGGTAAAGAGATCATGATGGAAGATCAGCCGCAACTTGAAAAACTGTTAGAAGATATTTTATGTACCAGCCCGAGTCTGTTTGAAATAGTGCAGGGGGTGCGACAGGAGGTCAAAACTGCCGCTACCACATCGTCGCTGGCCATTACTGAAGCCGTTAAGTACGGCGGTATACTCTTTAGCACCAAAGCCAGTTTTTGTGGTGTGTTTGCCTATAAACAGCATGTTTCATTGGAGTTTAGCTTAGGCGCGAATCTTAGCGATCCACATCAGGTACTTGAAGGCAGTGGCAAATTTCGTCGCCATATTAAGTTGGTGTCAATCGATGATATTGCTGCCAAGCGAGTCGCGGAATATATTGCGCAGGCGTTGAGTCTGGCGGATTAATGGTTGTTTAGCCGCATGATGTGACTAAAACGGACGAACAAAAAAGGAGCTGAATATTCAGCTCCTTTCGTTTTGCTAAGGTTTAATAGAGATGTCTTAGCTATGCAGTCCCAAGTTAAGGGAGATTAGAAGTTCGCAGTGCGCGGTGCACGTGGGAAAGGGATAACATCACGAATGTTGTTCACGCCCGTCACGTAAGACACTAAACGCTCAAACCCTAGACCAAAACCTGCATGTGGCACTGTGCCATAACGGCGCATATCACGGTACCACCAGTAATCTTCTTGGTTCAGATCCATTTCTGCTAGACGCATATCTAGCACGTCTAAACGCTCTTCACGTTGAGAGCCACCGATGATCTCACCGATACCTGGGGCTAACACGTCCATCGCGGCAACAGTTTTACCGTCATCGTTTAAGCGCATGTAGAAGGCTTTGATATCTTTTGGATAGTTCTTCACTACCACAGGGGCTTTGAAGTGTTCTTCGGCTAAGTAACGCTCATGCTCAGAAGATAAATCGATACCCCAAGACACAGGGAACTCGAAGGTTCTGCCACAGTTTTGCAGAATTTCAACCGCATCCGTGTAATCTACTTGAGCAAAATCGCTTGAAACGAAAGATTGCAGACGGTCGATCACAGTCTTATCAACGTGTTGGGCGAAGAAGGTTAAATCGTCCATACGCTCAGTCAATACGGCATTGAACGCGTATTTCAACATAGCTTCGGCAAGGCCTGCGATGTCGTTTAAGTTGGCGAAGGCGACTTCAGGCTCAACCATCCAGAATTCCGCTAAGTGGCGGCTAGTGTTTGAGTTTTCAGCACGGAAAGTCGGGCCAAAGGTATACACTTTTGACAGTGCACAGGCGTAGGTTTCAGCGTTCAACTGGCCAGATACGGTCAGGAAAGCTTCTTTACCGAAGAAATCTTTATCGTAATCGACTTTACCCGCTTCAGTACGCGGCAGGTTTTCCATATCTAAGGTCGATACGCGGAACATCTCACCGGCACCTTCGCAATCTGATGCTGTGATAAGTGGGGTCGATACCCAAATAAAGCCTTCTTCGTGGTAGAAGCGGTGAATCGCTTGGGATAGACAGTTACGCACGCGAGCAACGGCACCAATAATGTTAGTACGTGGGCGTAAGTGCGCTAATTCGCGTAAATGTTCAATTGAGTGACGCTTAGCAGCCATTGGGTAAGTGTCTGGATCATCAACCCAGCCAGCGACTTCAAGTTCAGTCACTTGCAGCTCAAATGCTTGGCCTGCACCAGGAGATTCCACCACGTCGCCCGTCATTACAACAGAGCAACCCGCAGTCAGCTTTAACACTTCGTTGTCGTAATTATCTAAGCTATTGGGCACGACACCTTGGATAGGATTAAAGCAAGAGCCGTCGTAAACAGCTAAAAAAGAGATGCCGGCTTTAGAGTCACGACGGGTTCTGACCCAGCCACGCACTGTGACTTTAGAACCGACGGCGTGCTCACCTTTAAATACAGATGCGACAGATGCAATGCTCATTGTTGCTTAATTCTCCAACGAAACGTTTTATATGAAAATTTTGGAGGTTTATATTACCTTGCTGGTGGCTTTTCTCAAGCTGAAAAAGGTATCCTGAGGTTAATAATATCGATATTGAGCGATATAGTGAGTTAAACGGCGGGAGGCGGTATGAGCAAGACTAGAATATTTCAAATTATCCTTGCGACCTTATCCATTTTAGGCTGGGCAATAGCCGTCTATGCGCTATTAGTGTTTAGTGATGCAAGGCCAGACCGTGAAGTTGGGGCCTATTTAACCCGTGGCGCGACATTTAGAGTCCATTGGGACCCACATGAAACCCAATTATTGCAGTATTTGATTTGGGTTTGTGGCGGTATTAGTTTGGTCAGTTTAGCGTTTAACTATTATGTCGCCCACCACAGTCGTATGGGTTATTGGTTTAATATTCCCATGTTGCTGCTAACGTCGATTGTCGCCGGTTTGTATATCCATTTGGTGGTTTAAGCTAGCCATTGTTTGGCTAATTTAACAGTTTGGCTTTTTAACGGTTTAGCAATGGCAAGTGAAGTCAGATGATATTGGCAGGAATGCTTAACTGGCGGCACAGATGGTCGATAATCGCGGCAGTCGCACCCCAGATAAAGCGTTGTTGATAGGGAATAAAATGCACGCTGTAGTAGCGCCCTTGGCGTAAAAAGCGTTTTTGGTGGCGATTGCTCGGCTCAATAAAAAAGCTTAATGGCACAGTAAAGCAATCGGCTACCTCACCGGGATCGAGTTTCCAATCAAATGCCTGCTTGATAATGCCGACCACGGGCGTGATTTCAAATCCGGTAAAAGTATTGTGGGCCGGAAATGTGCCCACCACATCGACGTTATACCGCGATAATCCAATTTCTTCTTCAGCTTCCCTTAACGCCGCCGCAATTGCATCGACATCGTAGGGCTCAATTTTACCGCCGGGGAAACTGATCTGCCCTGGATGGGCGCGAAGGTGCATGGGTCTTTGGGTCAAAATTAGATTTAGTTCACCGTTGATATCCTGCAGCGGGATCAACACCGCAGCTTTGCGCAGTCCAAGGTGTGGGAAGGCCGCCGGATCTTGCAGCGCTAAAGGGTGCAGATTAAATCTGAGTCTAAATTCCGCTTGATCCATCGACGTTCTCGTTACTGTTTAGTATGAAAGCTTACGGCTTTTGCGGCTCTGCGCCAAGCAAAGGCAAAATCCGGCTGATCTTATCAAAGGTTTCTTGGTACTCGGCATTCACTTCTGAATCCGCCACTATGCCGCCGCCCGCCCAGCAATAGAGTTTCCCCTGCTCAGCCACAATAGTGCGAATGGTGATACTGGTATCCATTTGGCCATCTTGGCTGATATAGCCCATAGATCCACAGTACAGACTGCGCCGTGAAGGTTCGAGTTCTTCGATAATTTCCATGGCACGGATTTTCGGTGCGCCGGTGATTGAGCCGCCGGGGAACGCCGCGCGCAGTAAATCACTCGCCGTGAATCGGCTATCAAGCTTGGCCGTCACCGTACTGACTAAGTGATGCACGGCAGGAAAACTTTCAATCTCAAATAGATGCGGTACACGTACTGAGCCTGCTGCCGCCACTTTGCCGATATCATTACGCAGTAAATCAACAATCATGACATTTTCGGCGCGATCCTTTGGTGAGTTTGCCAGTGTATTGGCGGCTTTCACATCTAATGCGGGATCGGTATGACGCGGCAGTGTGCCTTTGATAGGTTTGGTTTGAATATCGTCACCGCGAAGCTGAATAAAGCGCTCGGGTGAAATCGATAAAATCGTGTTTTGCGGCAGACGCATAAAGGCCGAGAAGGGTGCTTTATTGGCATTGCGCAGTTGGCTATAGGCTGACCATTCATCGCCTTGATAATGGGCTTCGAATCTTTGGGTTAAATTTATTTGATAGCAATCACCGCTGTGTAAATAGGCTTGAACTGCTGCAAATTTTGCCGTGTATTGGGCTTTGTCTATCTGTGCTGTCCATGGGCTAGTGAGCATGAATGCGGCGGAATTTGGCTTTTTGGCGATTTTATCTTGAATTTTATTCAATTCAATATCGAGTGCTGCTTCACCTAAATAATGCAGCAAATGCCAACATTGGTCTTGGTAATCAAAAACTAACGCCCAGTCGTAAAAACCGATGTTCATCTCTGGCAGTTGTATATCTTGCTTGGCCGTTATCGGCAGGGATTCAATTCTGCGGCCTAAATCGTAGCTAAAACTGCCCATTGCGCCACCACTAAAGGGCAGAACGCAATCAAAAGATTTTGAATACCAATGGGTTAATAAAGTGTTGAGTAACTCGAAGGGATCACGGTTTGGGTCTATTGCCTCGGGTAAGCTCAAGCTCGTATCGATGAGCTTTATATCGCTACGCTCGCCCTGAGTCACTAACGTTGCGATAGGATTGGCGCAAATGATGTCGAATCTGGCGTCTTGATGCGGCGCGTTCGCCGAATCTAACAGAATTGCCCAAGTGTCATTTGCAAAGTGTTCGAACAGTGCTGCGGTACTTAATGTCCAGTCAAGTTGGCGTGATGCAAGCTGTTTTGACGCCCTAATTGCCATCGATTAACCCTATTCAAAATGTGATGTAGCCCAAAAAGATGTGAAAGAGTATCATATTGGCCCAGAAAGAATTAAACAAAAACAAGTTAGGCCGCAAAGGCTGCTGGAGCGCTCCTACTATGTCATCTCACCATAAAATGTCTGAAACTTCTGTGATTAAACAAGCCGACTTTATTGAAAGTGTGGCGGATGCTTTGCAATACATTTCTTATTACCACCCGAAGGATTTTGTTGATGCCATGAGCCAAGCTTATGAGCGTGAACAAAGTGCGGCGGCGAAGGATGCAATTGCCCAGATCTTAATTAACTCGCGTATGTCGGCCGAAGGTAAACGTCCTCTGTGTCAAGACACTGGGATTGTGACCACTTTCGTGAAAGTGGGCATGGGTGTCCAATGGGACAAAACCGATATGACGATTCAGGAAATGGTCGACGAAGGTGTTCGTCGTGCCTATACCAATCCTGATAACCCACTGCGCGCATCAATAGTGTCAGATCCTGCGGGCAGCCGTAAAAATACCAAAGATAACACGCCATCTGTGGTGCATATTGACATGGTGCCAGGCAACCATATTGAAGTGGCGATTGCGGCTAAAGGTGGCGGCAGTGAAAACAAAGCTAAGATGGTGATGTTAAACCCATCAGATGATATCGCCGCATGGGTAGAAAAAACGTTACCGACCATGGGCGCGGGCTGGTGTCCACCGGGTATGCTGGGTATAGGCATTGGCGGCACGGCAGAAAAAGCTGCCGTATTAGCTAAAGAAGCGCTGATGGAAAGCGTGGATATCCATGAGTTGCTCGCCCGTGGCGCGCAAACGACCGAAGAAAAGCTGCGTTTAGACATTTTTGAGCGCGCGAACAACTTAGGCATAGGTGCCCAAGGTCTTGGCGGTTTAACCACAGTGTTAGACGTTAAAATCAAATCGGCGCCTACCCATGCGGCTTCAAAGCCAGTGGTGATGATCCCGAACTGCGCGGCGACTCGCCACGTACATTTCCATTTAGATGGCTCAGGTCCTGCGGAATTAACGCCGCCATCATTGGCCGATTGGCCAGAAATCACCCGTGAAGTGGGTGATGATGTGCGCCGCGTTAACTTAGATACTGTGACTCAAGCGGATATCGAGCAGTGGCAGAGCGGTGAAACCATTCTGCTGAGCGGTAAAATGCTCACAGGTCGCGATGCTGCCCATAAGCGCATTCAAAGCCTGATTGAAAGCGGTGAAGGTCTGCCAGAAGGCGTGGACTTTACGGGTAAATTTATTTACTACGTTGGCCCCGTTGATCCAGTCGGTGCTGAAGTTGTCGGTCCTGCGGGCCCAACCACAGCAACCCGTATGGATAAATTCACTGACTTAATGTTAGAGAAAACTGGTCTTATGGGCATGATAGGTAAAGCTGAGCGCGGCCCTGCGACAGTTGAATCAATCAAAAAACACAAAGCGGTATATCTGATGGCCGTTGGCGGCGCTGCGTATTTAGTGTCTAAAGCGATTAAACATTCTCGCGTCGTGGCCTTTGCTGATTTGGGCATGGAAGCGATTTACGAGTTTGATGTGCAAGATATGCCAGTGACTGTGGCTGTGGATTCGCATGGTGTGAACGCCCATGAAACTGGCCCAGCAATTTGGAAAGTGAATATCGCCAACGCGAAAGCGTAAAGGTGAGGATGCAGCGGATTGAACTTGATGGCTTTTTAAGCAAAACAGCTTAAGTTTGAGTTCTGATATCTGTTCTTGAGGTAAAACGTTGCGCCACTGACATTTTGTCACAAAAAAATACGCTCAGGTTCGCCATTTGGCTTGCCTGAGCGTTTTTGTTTCGATAGTGTGGCAAGCTTATCTTCGAAAGATACGATCTCAGATCGTTTTTTAACATTCGTGTTTGCAGCAATGATGATTATCGAATATTTGCAAGCCTCGAACCTGTTCAACAAAAGACGGACATAACAATGAAAATAGCTCCTCTCCTATTGGCGCTCGGCGCTGCGGGACTGGCGTTATCAGCCCAAGCGGCCGATCCAACGCCTTTTACTGTGCAACAACTCATTAAACTCAATAAGATGCACTCTGCGACTGTGTCCCATGATGGCACTAAATTAGTTTATGGTCTTAAAACGGTAAACGATAAGGGAGAGGCCAGCTCGGATCTGTATCTATTAGATTTGATAGACACGAAGGCGAAACCACTACAATTGACCTCTGCCACGGGCACTGAGCACGATGTGAGCTTCGCCAATGACGACAAGTCGATTTATTTCCTTGCTAGTCGCAGTGGTTCAAGCCAGTTATTTCAACTGCCATTAACGGGCGGTGAAGCGGTACAAGTTTCTGATTTACCTTTGGATATTGATGGCTACAAATTATCAAACGACGGTAAACAAGTTGTACTTAGCATGCGGGTATTCCCCGAGTGTAAGGACTTAGCCTGCTCAAAGGATAAATTTACCGCCGAAGCTGAGCGTAAATCGACTGGCCGTGAATACAAGCAGTTAATGGTTCGCCATTGGAATACGTGGGAAGACCACGCCCGTAACCACTTATTTGTGGGCGCTGTAAACGGTGAAAAACTGACTAAAGTAGTGGATGTGACTCAAGGTTTAGACACTGAAACGCCGCCAAAACCTTTCTCGGGTATGGAAGAAGTGACCTTCACCCCAGACGGTAAGTTTGTGGTATATAGCGCGAAAGCCCCCAGCAAAGATCAAGCTTGGACCACTAACTATGATTTGTGGCAAGTGCCAGTGACAGGCGGCACCGCAACCAACTTAACCAAAGACAATCTTGCATGGGATGCGCAGCCAACATTTTCGAGCGATGGTCGTTACATGGCCTATTTAGCAATGAAAAAACCGGGTTTTGAAGCAGATCGCTACGGCATTATGTTGCGCGATACTAGCACAGGCCAAACCAAAGAAGTGGCGCCATTATGGGATCGCAGCCCAAGCTCACTGATGTTTGCTCCTGACAATCGTACCTTGTATGTGACGGCACAAGACCTAGGTCAAGTCTCTATTTTCCAAGTGAATACCCAATTTGGCGATGTGCGTTCTGTCTACAGTGATGGCACGAACAGTTTAATTGCGGTCACTAACGAACAACTGATTTTCGATAGCAAAACCTTAGTTGAACCGGGCGATCTCTATAGCATTACGACTGAAGGTGAAGGGCTTAAACGTCTGACCGAAGTGAATAAAGACAAATTGGCCGAGATCAAGTTTGGTAAGTTTGAACAGTTCAGCTTTAAAGGTTGGAATAACGAAGACGTTTACGGTTACTGGATCAAACCGGCGAACTTCCAAGAAGGGAAAAAATACCCAATTGCCTATCTCGTTCACGGTGGGCCGCAAGGTTCATTTGGTAATGCCTTCAGTGGTCGTTGGAATGCCCAATTATGGGCGGGTGCGGGTTATGGCGTCGTCATGGTGGATTTCCACGGCTCTACCGGTTACGGCCAAGCCTTTACGGATTCAATCAGCCAAGATTGGGGTGGTAAGCCATTAGAAGATCTGCAAAAAGGCCTAGCAGCGGTGAGCCAGCAACAAAAATGGCTCGATCCGCAAAACACCTGTGCGCTCGGTGGTTCTTACGGCGGCTACATGATGAACTGGATCCAAGGTAACTGGAACGACGGTTTCAAGTGCTTAGTTAACCACGCGGGTCTGTTCGATATGCGTTCTATGTATTACGTGACTGAAGAAGTGTGGTTCGCAGAGCATGAGTTTGGCGGCACTTATTCAGATAACAAAGCGTTATATGAGAAGTTTAACCCAGTGAATTATGTTGAAAACTGGAAAACACCCATGCTGGTTATCCACGGTGAGAAGGACTTCCGCGTCCCTTATGGTCAAGGTTTAGCGGCATTCAGTTTTATGCAGCGTAAAGGGATCCCATCAGAGTTATTGATTTTCCCTGATGAAAACCATTGGATCTTAAAACCTGAAAACTTAGAGCAATGGTATGCTAATGTCTTCGGTTGGATGGACCGCTGGACTAAGCAATAACGACCAGTGTGTTTATGGGCTTTGCACCGACGAAAGCCCATAGAAGCAAGGCTCGCCCTGATAGGATTATCATCGGCGAGTCATTTAATGCTCAACTGACAATTAAAGTATTTTTAGTCTGTATTTAAACTAAGCGTCTTCTGACCAAGTGTATTTGGATTAAGTGCCTTTTGATTCAGTATCTTAAAAAGCCAGAACTCTGTTCTGGCTTTTTATTGTGTCATGAAATGTTTTTAATCAAGGAGTTAAGATGAAAATTCGAGCCGCAACCTTAACTGACATCCCTGAAATAAGCGTATTACTCACTCAATTAACCCAAGAATTTATCGCCCCAACTTGCACTGCTGAGGGCGCTGCAATCTTAGTCAATGCCATGTCGATAGAGGCGATTGGTAGCTACTTTGCTATGGGTTATCAGTACCATGTTGCCATAACGGACTCGGGCCAACTCGCAGGTGTAGTGGGGATGAAGGCGAATAGTCACTTGTACCATCTTTTTGTCGCCTCCCATGCACAGGGGCAAGGCGTGGCGAGAATGCTGTGGGAACATGCTAAAGCTCAATGTTTAACCCAAGGCAATTCGGGCATATTTACCGTGAACTCGGCGCTGAATGCGCAGGCTGTGTACTTAGGCTTTGGCTTTGTGCCCCTTGGACCCGAGCGAGAACGCGGCGGGATCCGCGATATTCCCATGCAGCTAGTGCTTTAGGTTGACTGTACTCATTTATCATCCGAACACGAGCACTATCATTCGACTGAATAGTAATTCAACGAAAAAGCTTGAGCGAAAAGAGCTTGAACGAAAGCACTAGGGTGCAAAGAACTTGAATAAAAAGAACTTTACCGAATAGAACTAAAAATAGAGGAATTATGGCAAATTTAACATTTTATCCCATCGGCACCGTAGGCGAAAAATGGGGCGAGTCTGAAAAAGCCGCATGGCTGGCGAGCACCCAAATCAAGCGTTCGTATCAGGACGATGTTGTGACGCCACTCAAGGCAATGGAAGCAAAGCTATCTTCGCTTGGGCTTGGCATTGTGCAATATGGCGCCTTATCGATTAACGCCGATCGTTATCCATTATTTGCGGTGAAGAGCCAGCAGTTTGATCCACAAAAGCCAACTGTGTTGGTGACTGGCGGCGTGCATGGTTACGAGACCAGCGGTGTTCATGGTGCCTTGGCATTTTTAGCGGATAAGGCGGCTCATTATGTTGATCGCGTCAATCTTGTGATCGCCGTGTGTGTGAGTCCTTGGGGTTACGAAACCATTAATCGTTGGAACCCGAAGGCTATCGATCCTAATCGTTCATTTTATGCCAACAGTCCAGCGGAAGAATCGGCGGCCTTGATGGCCTTAGTCGCATCCGTAGAGCAAGATTTTGATGTACATGTGGACTTACATGAAACCACTGATTCAGATGAATTAGAATTTCGTCCAGCGCTTTGCGCCCGTGATGGTAAAGAGTACGTCAAAGGTACTATCCCAGATGGTTTTTATGCTGTGGGTGATACAGAGCACTCAATGGATGCCTTTCAGAAAGCCATTATTGATAGTGTGAGTAAAGTGACGCACATTGCTCCTGCCGATGAGAAAGGCGAGATCATTGGCTCGACTGTGGTGCAGCACGGGGTGATTAACTATCCGCTTAAGTCATTAGGGCTTTGCAGCAGTGTCACTGGCTGTATCTATAACACAACGACAGAAGTGTACCCAGATAGCCCAACGGCCACGCCTGCCGAATGTAATCTGGCGCAGGTTGCAGCCATCACCAGCGCCATTGATTATGTACTGGCACAGCGTTAGTCACAGTTTGTTGTGATGTTCAGCTTAGTGATCGTAAGTGAGTGATGCCCAGTTGAGTTAGCTGCTAGTGAAGTCATTTTGTGTGCGATCGATTAACGCATTGACTCTTAATTAGGTCATTCACGGAACATCACGCAATAAAAAGCCCTCATTCGAGGGCTTCTTCATTTATGTCGCGCGGCTTTTATTAAGCTCGTGCCTAGCATCGGTAGGCGATACCTAGTAGTTGTCGCTATAGTTACGGCCATAGTAGCTATCGAGGAACAGTTGTTTCAGCTCGTTAATCAATGGGTAACGTGGGTTGGCACCGGTACATTGATCATCGAACGCATCTTCGGCTAATTCATCTAACTTGGCGAGGAAGTCGGCTTCGTTGACACCGGCTTCTTGGATAGAAGCAGGAATGCCAATCGTCTTCTTGAGGTGTGTGATTTTCTCAAGCAATTTTTCGACTTTTTCTTCATCCGTCTTTCCGCCTAGTTTCAAGTGATCTGCGATGGCAGCATAACGGCACAGGGCTTTTGGCCTGTCGTATTGGCTAAAGGCCGCTTGCTTAGTGGGCAGATCCGTTGCGTTAAAGCGTATTACGTTGTTGATCAGCAGCGCATTGGCTAGGCCATGGGCGAGATGGAACTCGGCGCCCAGTTTGTGTGCCATTGAGTGGCAAATCCCAAGGAAAGCGTTAGCAAAGGCGATACCCGCAATAGTGGCGCCATTGTGGACCTTTTCACGGGCGACAGGTGATTGTGACCCCAAGTTGTAGGCATCGGGTAAATATTTGCACAGTAAGTCGAGGGCTTGTAGCGCTTGGCCATCGCTGTACTCATTCGCCATCACGCTGACATAGGCTTCTAATGCATGGGTCACCGCATCTATGCCACCAAAGGCGGTGAGGGATTTAGGCATGTCCATCACAAGATTTGGATCAACAATCGCCATATTGGGCGTGAGTTGATAGTCGGCAATCGGGTATTTTTTACCGGTAATTTCGTCTGTCACTACCGCAAAAGGTGTGACTTCTGAGCCAGTGCCTGAAGTCGTCGGAATTGCCACCATCATGGCTTTGGTGCCCATTTTGGGGAATTTGTAGATACGTTTACGAATGTCCATAAAGCGCAATGCTAGATCGGCAAAATCCACATCTGGATGCTCGTACATTACCCAAATAATCTTAGCCGCATCCATTGGTGAGCCGCCGCCGAGCGCAATTATCACATCGGGTTTAAAGCTTTGAGCGACCTTAGCGCCTTGACGGACTATGGCTAATGTGGGGTCGGCTTCAACATCGTAAAAAATTTCGGTTTCAAGGCCTTGGGCTTTTAAAATCCGCATGGTTTCATCGCAATAACCGTGATTGAACAAAAATCTGTCTGTGATGATTAAGGCGCGTTTTTTATCGCTCAGTTCTTCGAGCGCGATGGGCAAACTACCGCGGCGGAAATAGATAGATGCAGGAAGCTTATGCCACAACATGTTTTCGGCCCTCTTAGCGACGGTTTTTTTATTGATTAGATGACTCGGGCCAACGTTTTCTGAAATCGAGTTGCCGCCCCAAGAACCACAGCCTAAAGTGAGCGAAGGTGCCAGTTTGAAGTTGTACAGATCGCCAATACCGCCCTGTGAAGCTGGGGTGTTGATCAAGATACGCGCCGTTTTCATTCTAAAACCAAAGGCATGTACACGTTCGGTTTGGGTATCTTGGTCGGTATAAAGCCCTGATGTGTGGCCAATGCCGCCGAGTGCGACTAAAGCTTCAGCTTTATCCATGGCATCGTTAAAGTCGATGGCGCGGTACATACCAAGCAGTGGTGATAATTTTTCATGGGCGAAGGCTTCGCTGTCGCAAATGTCGGTGACTTCACCGATCAACACTTTGGTCCAGTGCGGCACTTCAAAGCCCGCCATTTGCGCGATACTGGCGGCGCTTTGGCCAACGATATCGGCATTTAAGCCACCATTTTTTAAAATGACCTGCTGCATCGCCGCGGCTTCATCCTTCGACAGCATATAGCCACCGTGGGTTGCGAAACGCTCTTTAACCTGCTCATAAATACTGTCGACCACAATTACCGCTTGTTCTGACGCACAAACGACGCCGTTATCGAAGGTTTTCGACATGAGAATCGAACTGACCGCGCGTTTGATGTCGGCGGTTTCATCGATAACAATAGGCGTGTTACCTGCACCTACGCCAATAGCAGGTTTACCGGAAGAGTAGGCGGCTTTCACCATACCAGGGCCACCCGTTGCGAGGATTAAATTCACCTTAGGGTGAGTCATTAATTGATTCGATAGTGCAACGCTGGGTTCATCAATCCAACCAATAATGTCTTTGGGCGCGCCCGCGGCTATGGCAGCATCAAGCACTAATTTTGCTGCGGTTGTGGTTGAAACTTTGGCCCTAGGATGGGGCGAGAAGATAATTGCGTTACGGGTTTTAAGGCTGATTAAGGCCTTAAATATCGCGGTCGATGTGGGGTTCGTGGTGGGGACTATGCCACAGATAATGCCTACGGGTTCAGCAATGGTAATAGTACCGAAGGTGACATCTTCAGATAAAATTCCGCAGGTTTTTTCATCTTTATATTTGTTATAAATGTATTCGGAGGCAAAGTGGTTTTTAATTACTTTGTCTTCAACTACACCCATGCGGGTTTCTGCAGCGGCCATTTTGGCCAGCGAGATACGCGCATCGGCAGCGGCAAGGGCCGCTGCACGGAAAATTTTATCGACTTGCGCTTGGCTGAATGTTGCATACTCGGCTTGTGCTTTGGCCACTCGCTCGACCATGAGATCCAGTTCTTGTGCATTGGTCACTGTCATGATTAATACTCCTAAAAAGATTTAGTGAATCAAGGCATTCACTAAATCCTCTTTATGGTAGAAAATTACACCTAAAGCCGCGTTGAGAGTGTGATATCAACGACAATATCGTGCTTTTATGTAATAAAACTACACTTAGGGTAACTTGTTTGTTTAAAATTGCGCTGAAAATGCATCGGCTTCGATAACTAAATATTATTCGAAGTTGTGATTTAACCTCAAAAATCTCATTTTTCAGTCAATAGCGCTTGAGATACTATACTTGCCCTCAAGCTTATTTTGATGAAGACGGCGTGACACGCACATAAGGATAGTCCCTTGGAGTTAACTCTTTACGTTAAATTTTTTCTTGGCCTCGTTGCCATCATTAATCCGGTTGGCTTGTTGCCTGTGTTTGTGAGCTTAACGAGCCATCAAACGGAGGCTGAGCGGAATCACACGGGTAAAGTAGCGAACTTTGCGGTTGTGGTGATCCTCTTAGTCACGATTGTGGCGGGGCAGCACATTCTGAATATGTTCAGCATTTCGTTATCTGCCTTTAGAATTGCTGGTGGCAGCCTGATTGCCATTATTGCGATGTCAATGTTGCAAGGTAAGTTAGGCGAAGTAAAGCGTAACCAAGAGGAAGACCGCGAATCCTCGGCGATGGAATCTGTGGCGGTTGTGCCTTTGGCTTTGCCACTGATGGCGGGACCTGGCGCTATCAGTTCGGTGATTGTCTTTGCCGCTGAGCATAATTCATTGTCGAACATTATTGCGATGTTCATTACTGTGATAGTGTTTGGTTTAGTGAGTTTTGGCCTGTTTAGAATGGCATCTATCATTTATAAGATCCTCGGCAAAACGGGTATTAACGTGATTACCCGTCTCATGGGACTCTTGATGTTATCTATTGGTATCGAAGTCATTGCGGCTGGTGTGAAGGGATTATTCCCACAGCTTTTCAGCTAGAGTCATCTTCAGTCACAGATTAAGTGTTCCTTTCTCTAGAAAAACGTATTGGAATTTTCAATGCGTTTTTTATTTCTATCTGATCCTTGTTTGACGTTTCTCAAGTTTGCTCTGCGATTAGCAAAATCTAAACTATTGATGGAATATGAGGGAAATCCTCGTTTATCAGGATATTAGCTTGTGCAATTTCAATAAACCTTAGTCGTCCTACGGTTGATATTATGCTATACCTAGTGTTCGGTATTTGGATCTAAAACTAAGTTTAAAAGGATATTTCTATGAAATGGCAATGGATTGGTAATCTCAGTCTAAAACAAAAATTATTAATGGTTGTCTTGCCTCCGCTGTTAGCCTGTTTTTTATGTGGCACGCTTTACCTCATTGAAAAATATGAATATAGAAAAGATTTAACCTTAGTGGTGCAATTAAGCGAGCTAGCTGTCACCAACAGTAACTTAGTGCATGAGTTACAAAAAGAGCGCGGCATGAGTGCTGGATTTATTGGCTCAGCAGGAAAAGCGTTTGCGGGTAAAATACCTGGTCAAAGACAATTAACGGATACGCAGCTCGGCCTCTATCAGCGTTTTATCACTGAGAATCATCTGCCGGAGATATTTGCCCCAAAACTTAGAGAGTTAAACGCTCAACTTGGGCGTTTGAATGCCATCCGCTCGCAGGTGGATAGTTTAAGTATCAGTGTCGCCGATGAAGTTGCCTATTATACTGAGTTAAATAAGTTATTACTGACGATAGTCGATGAAACCGCAAAAACGGGTGCTAATCAAGAAATCGCCATTAAAGCGACGGCTTTTAGTGCTTTTTTGCAATTAAAGGAAAGGGCGGGGATTGAAAGGGCGGTACTCAGCTCAACCTTTGGCCAAGCTGGATTTAAGCCTAAGGTTTATGCCAAATTTATCACTTTGGTTTCAGAGCAAAATACCTATCAAGAGCGTTTTTTAGCGCTAGCAAATTCTGATTTATTATCCTCGTTTAACCGTTTACAGAGTTCAGCTGCAATGCATGACGTTGAGTTGTTACGTCAAATCGCATTCGAGCAAGATAATCAAAAAATCCTGCAACAAAGTCCCGAAGAGTGGTTCAGTAAATCGACCGCCCGGATTGAGCTATTACGTGAGTTTGAACAGCAAGTCTCGGCAGATTTACTTAATACTACCCATGAAAGATTAACATTAGCGAATGAGAAAATGTTCTTAGTGCTCGCGACCTTAATCTCAGTATTGGCGATAGTCTTGATATTGAGTCTATCTGTTATCCGTTATTTGCATGACAGTGTGCATCACTTATATTCGACCATCACGCAAGCCCGTAAACATTACGACTTAAGTGTGCGTCTGACTCACTCTAGCTCGGATGAATTCGGTGAACTCGCCATCGCCTTTAACGACATGATGAGTGATTTTGAAAAAGTGATCCTACATGTACGTTCCAGTGGCGCTAAATTGCAACAAGCTGTGGCGCAAATGGATCTCTGTACCCATGCCATGGAGCAAGATGTGATGGCGGGCCACAGTGAGGCAGAACAAGTGGCCTCCGCTATGACAGAAATGAGTGCAACAGTGGCCGAGATTGCCAGCAATGCAGTGCAGGCATCCGAAGCGTCTTCCGCCGCCAATATAGAGGCTAAAGAAGGCAACCTCGAAGTCGGCCGAACCAGCAAAGCGATCAAAGCGTTAGCCGACGATATTAGTGGAGCTTCTAAAGCCATTAACGATTTAGACCGTGAAATTCACGGCATAGTGGTTGTGCTTGAAGTGATCAGCAGTATTGCTGAGCAAACTAATTTACTCGCGCTTAATGCCGCCATTGAAGCTGCCCGCGCAGGGGAAATGGGTCGTGGTTTTGCTGTAGTTGCAGACGAAGTCCGAAGTTTAGCGCAGCGCTCACAAACCTCGACCTCGGACATTAAAAATATGACAGATAGATTGAAGGCGGGAGCGAGCATTGCAGTAAAAGCCATGGACAGAGGGTTAGCTCAGGCTAATAGCAGTGTCCATGAAGCTGAACAGGCAGGTATCGAATTGAAACGTATTGTGGAGCAAGTAGACATTATTGACCGCATGAACGAGCAAATTGCTACAGCAACCCATGAGCAATCGGCGGTATCCGAAGACGTAAATCGTAATGCACTGAAGATTAGTGAGATTTACCTTAATACTCAAAGGATCTCCGATGAGCTTAGGGAGCTGACCAAAGCCCTGACGTTTGACGCGAATTCAATGTCAAAAGAAGTGCACAAATTTACCGTCAATTAACGGTATAAAACGGTGAAAAGATTCAAGAAATCACGGCGGTTTGTTTAGCAATTGTGCAACCGCCTGAAACTGAGTCTTTTTTACTTGACCCCCTTTAGGCTTTTGCGTACAGTACCGCTCCGTTAACGATGAAAGCCTCTCGGCAAGGCTATACGAAATCGTTAGTGATTCTTAAACGTGAAAGATTAACCACGCTAACATAAATCGACATATGGTGAGGTGTCCGAGTGGCCGAAGGAGCACGCCTGGAAAGTGTGTATACGGTAACGTATCGAGGGTTCGACTCCCTCTCTCACCGCCAAATAAAAGCAAGGGGAATCAGTATCTTACTGATTCCCCTTGTTGCTTTGGGGCATTTTTGGGGCAGAATTGACGCTTTCTAGTCCGCTTAAGTCCTCGTATGGACCGACCATTTCCGTGATGCGATCAGCCATACGTTGCGAGTCTTTTGGTATCCATTTCCCATAGTGTTTCTTGATCATAGTGGTGTCACTATGACCGAGTTGCCGAGCAACCCACTCAAGCGGAACGTAGTTAGAAAGCAACTGACTTGCAAAGGTGTGGCGACACTGATTCGGTCCCCGATGGCGTAACTTGGCGCGTTTAAGAATCCCAGTGAACCAGCGGCGAACGGAGTGATCATACCAAGGCTCGCCGCTTTTACCGTTCAGGAAAACCAAACGAATACTTTCTTGTTTGCTGGTGATATTGTCCCGTTGCTGTACTGTATATTCAGTTGTTTGCAGCATGAACGTAAGGGCTAATTGACGTTGTAGCCAAACTTTAGCCTGTCCGATTAGCTCAATAACCCTAATGCGCCCACGTTCTTTAGGCACTTTGTACTGATTAAGCACCTTGGCGCGCTGCACTTTTACGGTCCACGTTTCTGTATCAATATCCTCCCATGCAAGTGCGATGATCTCCGATAGCGATAACCCTGACCAACACCAAAACATGATCATGTTGATATCGCCTTGACGGATTGTGTTGATGTTCTCAATCCTTAGCAGTTCTTCGCGAGTAAACGGATCGGCGGTTTCCTCTAAGTTATCGCGCTCAATATTTCTTAACCGATCTAGCGGGTTAGTCTTAATCATTCCATCGTGAAATGCTTCGGACCAGACGCCCCGAACGATGGTGAAAATGTCATTCACCGTTTTGGGTGACAAGCCACCTTTAAGCAACTCAGACTGAAATATTTCCATTTGTGACTTAGTGATATCCGCTAGCTTTCTGTTGCCCCATTTTTTGGTGACATGCTGAGCCTTTACCTTGTAGTTTTTAAAGGTACTTTTAGCTTTTGTCGCTTCTTGAACTGATAGCCATTGGTTAACAGCGTCAGTAACTGAACGTTTTTGCAGATTTAGCCCAGCAAATTGCGCGGCTTTTGCTGAGTCAGGAAAGTGGGCGAGATAGTCGAATCGATTCTCGGCTATCTCAGTCAGAATCGTTGTACGCTTATTTTCAGCATACTTAATCGTAGACTTAGTGATCTTGTAATGGCCTGCCAATGGTTCACGGCATCTTTCACCGTTGAACATAAATACAATACGCACAGTAACGCCATGTAACTCAACGCCACGCGGCATTGTAGTTATGCCCTTAGGTAAAGCTTTCATTATGCGGCTCCTTCCATCCAGTGCTCAATCTCAGGAACGTTATAGACGACGCGTCCAATTGGGTCATAGCGCCATTGGCGACCTTCTAACCATACGCCACGTTCGCGATACTTACGTGCGGCCTCGGAGGTGATGCCGAACACATTAGGCAGTAAATTACCGCGTACCCACTTAGCTGGATTAACATTTTCTACAATTTTCTTAGCCATCATGCACCTGCCTTTTCAATTAAATGCAAATCACTATCTAACAGCTCGCACCAAATAACTCCGACTTCGCCTTTAAGCTCAAATTGATGCCAGCTGCCGTAGTCACCAACATAAATAATCTGTTCACGACCACCTTTAAATTGGTACGTATCGCCTAGAATTAGGGCCATCATGTACCTGCCTTATTGCTATGTTCGTCAACAACAATCACTCGGGTTTTATCGTCTAGCACTAACACCTTGCATGTTTTAGTGATGGCGAATACTGAAAACCAAGATGAACTAAAACAGATTCCCCAAATGAACATGGTGATAAGCAGCTGTGTATCGGTGTAAAAGCTAAATACCCCGACAATAATCAACGTCATTAACAGTGATACAACCAAGCAGGTAAGCACTGCGGTTATTGTGGTTTTCATTTGGCACCTTCTTTCATTGTCTTAATGACTTTCTTACTTGCTACTTGCCAAGCTTTAAGTTGACAGCTTTCACCTTGTTGAAGCTCTATATCACGCTTTATTGCTGCTTCTAACTCAACGAGTGCCGCCCAAGTATGTGGACAGCGACCTCCGCCGATCATGTTTCTGTAGCGAAGTAGCCTAAACCCATTTAAGCCCACCCACATATCGCCATCAGGACCACGGGTAGCGGTGAGATATTGCTCTCTGTCATCATCGCTAATGATGTTTGCCATTACTCACCACCCTTAGCCGCTTGATAGGTTCTACCATCGCTGCACTTGACTATTTTTCCGGTATCAGCATTAAAAGATGGTGCGATACTGCGACCAATGCCACTTCCTGAAATGACATAAAGCACGCCATCATGACACTCATACCTTGCGCCAACGTGTTTGCCATTTACAATTGGTGAACTGTTATGCTCACACTTGGCTAGCAATACTGCTAAGCCGATAAACAGCGCAAAGAAGAAAATAATCTTGATGAGGCTTTTCAGTATGTCCATCACTCACCACCCTTATCCGCTTTGCGGATGCTATCGGCGTATTTATTAGCTTCATCAGCAAGACTTATGCGGCCTTCTGCTGTTGGATTCACATGTATCACGCCAGCGATGAAGCCAGTCTTTCCAGCGCAGGCACTTAACTCGTTTAACGAATTACGCGCTGTCGTTGCGCCATCGTCATCCCATGGCTGTGTGTCATAGCCATAGTTAGCTTTAACGTGGTAACGTGCCAACTGATAAACGTCATAAACGGTTAGTTCAGCAGTGACGCCGCCACTTAGATAAACATCACGGGGTAATTCAGCAAAGTTCATTACAGCCTTGGCTCGGACATGGTTAAGGCATTGTTTTGGAGTGACTTCAAATAATTCCCACAAAGAACATGGGATTGGGTCATCATCCGAATCATCTGCATCAACACTAAGATCAGCCATTGTTTTATTAAAGCGTTCAACATACGCCGCCAGCTGGTCGCGTTCTTCGGTGATTGTTCCGAGCTTTTCACATGCCGAAACCAGTGCATCTAGCGTTTTGCCGAACAAAGCTGGCAGATTTTCAGCGTCAGTTTCTTTCTTAAGCTGTGCGGCTTTGGCCTGCGCGATCAGCATATCTAAAGTGAAATCTTCCATATCTAAGCTCATGCCGCACCTCGTAAACCTTGCTGATTAAAATGATGGTGAAGGTGAGCGATGCACTGCTCAACCATGTCGTTGTAGTTAGGTAATTTGATACAGCGCATGCAGTTATGCTCGCGGTCGTAGCCTGTGGGCACCCCATGATCAAGCCACCATTGGCGCGCGAGCTGGTAGGCTTCGCGCGCTTCGTGGTTGTCAATGCGAAATGCGCCTCTATCTATTTTGATTAGCTTTTGACGGGCCAAATCGCGCAAACGGAATAGCAACTGAGACTTGCAGATCACGCTAGTTAAATGCTCACGGTTAAATAACTTCATTGATGAAGCGTACAAAAATTCACTATCACACTTTGCACCACTAACCGCGTATTCATTCCCTACATAGCAATCGAGTACGCCCGTTGTTACCGTGCGCAACTGCATTTGCCAAATACACTGCATGAGTTCTTCATCGGTGATTTTCATAACAACCCCTTAGCGTCAAGCACTGAGTAAATCATTAATAGAAATAGCGTTATTGCGAGACAAACCATTGCCCACGTTCCGCGAGATTCCTCGCTGTCGTCAGGTTCCTTCATGACGAACCTCCTATGCCGCTTCGGCGGTTTGTGTGCAAAGCTCGGGGAGATTTGCGCGGATAATGGCCTCTGCAAATTGCGGCGGTACCGAGTTTCCGCACCTTGCTACCTGTTTGGTTTTGTTTGTTTTACCGTTATAGCCATCAATGATGTAATCATCAGGAAAACCTTGAAGGCTGAAAAGTTCTCTGGCTGTGAGCATTCTCAGCCCTATATCAACGATCACCATGGTTTTGTTGTTCCATGTGACAGTAACTAATGCGATACGCTCTTTAGTGGTGATAGTTGCTAATGGTTCGTTGAGTGAACTCCATTGGCCACCGTTTGAGTAGTAACGCATCAAAAACGCGCTGACTTGTACAGCTCCGGCTTCTTGCTCTGCCGTTAAACCGCTTTCGCCTGGTGCAACAAGAGTTAACCTGACCTCTGCATGGTGTGTGCCGCCTGCGGTGATAGTTGGCATCGGGTCACTTAATGAAGTCGGTTTGATGTTTTTACGCAAGTGCACCATAAAGGCTGTTGCAAGCCACTGCTGGCTACCTGTAGTAGTTATCGTGCTGCAAGGATTCTCAACCGAGTAAGCAAGTGTGGTGTTATAGCCACCATTTGCCTGGATCATTACTGGCGCCGCTAGGGCAAATGCCCCACCTTTAGGGTATCCAGTGATGGTTTTCAGAGGTTCATTAACGCTCTTAGTGCCTTTACCTGACCAGTTAGCTATTTCAACGATAAATGGGTTTGGATTTTCTAAAACATGCTTAATCGTACCGATGGCCACACGTTCTAAAGTAGCATCGGCCAAAGGGCGTTTTACGTTAAGACCTTGCTGTTTAGCTTCTTCTTTTGTCATAAATATGCTTGGGCATGGCAAAGAAAAATCAATTTTTTTAGCCGTTTTAACCCAAGGCAGTAATTCACCGCGAACAGTGCGCGGATCGTGTGGTGCGCCATGTGTCGGCGCTGGCCATACAATTGGCCGACCATCACAACGCGCGATCATAAATAAGCGCTTGCGGATAGTTGGAGCACCATAGTCACGGGCTCGTAGCTCGCGAAACTCCACTTTATAGCCTAGCCCTTTGATCAACTTGCCTCTGTCGTTATTGCTTAGACCTAAGGTTCCAACGCACTCAGCTAAAGCAGGGTGATCAGCAGCAACACCAGTAGTAAGCATGGCTTTGAAGGCTTCAAACGTTTCACCTTTGCGAGCAGGATCAGGGTGTTGATTTTGTGAATCTTCACCAATCAACGGCCCCCATGTTTTAAATTCCTCAACATTCTCTAACGGGATTAATTTCGGGCGTGTTCTCAAGATCCAACGAACAGTGATCCAAGCTAATCCGCGTATCTCTTTTTTAACAGGCGTATTACCACGGGCCTTGGAAAAATGAGTGCAGTCAGGGCTAAACCACGCCACATCAACTGGCTTACCAGCAGTGGCTTTTACTGGGTCTACATCAAAAACCGATTCACAATAGTGCAAAGTATCAGGGTGGTTGGCTGAGTGCATGGCGATAGCATCTTGATCATGGTTGATAGCAATATCAACGCTGCGACCGATTGCCCAGCCAATGCCAGTGGAAGCACCGCCTCCACCTGCGAAGTTATCTACGATTAAGCCGCGCATGACTTTGTCTCCGTTGGCATGTTCATTACTAAGTCATCAATGATTAAGTCGGTTGGATAACCTTCTAACCGCTGCCTATTGGCTTCTTCACAGAGTTCTTGGAATTGGATTTCAGTGGGTTTCTCTATGCCGCAAAGCGCGAATACTTCTTTTGCAATGTTCAGTACTTCAATCGGCCATACGCTATTAGCTGGCGCTTTAGTTATTTCCTCATTGATATCGAATTTAATATCTTCAATGATTTTAATGACTTGCTTATCAACTTTGATTTGTGCTGCCGCTGCAATCATGTCAAGCATCACTTGGCCGTCGCGTAGCAGATCATCGCGGTTGATGTAGCTCATGCGCTCACCGCGCCACGTTTTATCAAAAATGGCGATAGCGCAGGCAAACCCAGCGCTTGAGGCTTCCTGCGTTTTGTTGGCGGGTACAAACCATTCGGGCAGATCAAAGCTGATACGCCCACGAATGAAGCAAACATGATCCGCATCTTCCGGCCACCACACCTCTGAGGTCGCAGACTTAATCAAGTAAACAAACTGAGCGCCTTTGTCGCGTTCCTCTATGGATTTAGCGATGATGTTGCGCATGCCTGTAATGGCTTGCTTATCTTCGTAACTGGCGCGGGAATATGGCGGGTTTGCGTAGGCTTTGCCGCCGGCTAAGTCCTTGGTCCAATCTTGGGTGAGGGCATTATCTTCAACCGTGTAATAGCGTGGGCATTTGGCATTATCGCCGTCGCTGAATAGGTCTAGGATGAAGGGGCCAAACTTGGCGAATATGCCCCAGTAAAGCGCTGGTGGCGTTTGCCATTGATCGCCCACTTCTTTTAAGAGGTGAACAGGTTTAGCTTTTTGCGCGCGCAAAGCGTTAGCGTATGTGCAGTTATTGCTCATAGTGAAGGTTCTCAAAGTTTATGTGTGGGCGAAAAGCGGAGGTGAAAGAGTTGCTATTTTTTATCGGTTAACTGAGCTGTGATGATTGAATAAACGCCTCTAGTTCGGCGATGCGCGCATAGGCTTGATTGAGCTTTGCTAGATGCTTTTCCCAATCAATTTCTTTGATGGCTTCAACGATGGCGGCGTGTTGTTCGAGGGTATCTGCTCCGCGGCTTACGTTGCCGTGCTTGATGCCTCTCAGTTCTGCCGCGTTGCCTGAGCTAACGCCTTTAACGTAGTAATCAAACAGCGCTGAGGTAATCGGCTCTTTGATTTTGGTTAGGCTAAGTAGCAGTTCAATACGCTCGGCCGATTCACCGCCTTGAATTAGGTGGTTCATAGTGACGCACCTATTTTAGATATGCTTCCAACTAACCTTCCGCGCTCCATTTTAAGGATGCCAATTTTCCGTTTAAGAATATAAGCATCAATGCAGTTTTTGCACCCAAATTCCTTAAGGATTTCAAAATAATCATCTGTCCTTCCAGTCTCATCGCAACGTTCATTAATAACATGCATGTAAGTAGCTGTAAGGCAATTTCCCATGTCTATACTTAGGTAGCCTTCGTCTCCGTGACATTTTTCAAGGTTTACTTGCCTCTGTATTTTTGCTTCGCGTATTTCTGAGCTTATTTCGCTTATTCTTTTTGCTATAGATTCAAGCTTATTCATACCGCCTCCTGACAAACTTGAATGATCCGCTCACATTGGGCTGTATCTGACCAACCGATATGACACTTTGAGCGTTCAATGCCGAGCTGTTTCGCTAGCCAGACATAGCCTTGGCTGCGCGTCATGCGATGACTTTCCCAATACTGAGTAAATGCCGCTTTAGCTTTGTTGCGCGCTGCGCGGGTTTCAGCTGAAGCGAGCGTGCCAAGCGGTAAGTTAGTGAACGGGTGCATGCCGACGTATGCGTCGCAGTCGTTACAGGCGTAAACCCACGGCCATTCACCAAACTGACGGCCGTTATAGATTTCTTGATGATGCCTGATTTCAACTAATCCTCTGCAGTAATGGCAGGTGCAGGGAATTTCTACCCTGTCAGTGACACGCTTGAGCGCGCGGCGGCTTGGGTTCCACGGCGTTTTGCCGTGGGTATCCGCTGCGGTAATTGGGGGTAAATTCTGTCTAGGCCTCATAAACTGCCCGCTCCATTTTAGGCTTACGTGTTTTAGGGTTTATCTCGCCCTCTTTGCGATGCATGATGAATAGCCGAGCTTCTTCTTTAATCAGCTTCATGTATTCGCGGCAAATGTTAGGGGTGGATAAATCGTGGCTGAGCTGCTTAGGCTTGGCGGTGCGCATCTGATTGGCTATTTCATCAGCTAAGGCTTGTTGATATTCAAGCTCGGTGAGTTCAACACTTTTTTTACCCACCTTTTTAACGCGCTTAACTTTGCGCTTTGCCAGTGTTTCAGCTTGAGTGCGGGTCACTCCGAATACTCGAAACATGACTCACCCCCTAACCAACATGCGGTCAATGCGCTTTGCGTGTTCTATTGCGCGTGATTTGTTGCTTGTAAAACGTGAGCCGATGAGTGCCCAACCGTGTTTAAAGGCTTTTACTGTGGCTTGGCCTACTAAGATATCGCCACGTTTGCAGCCTTCGGATTTTGGCGCTTCGATGGCATCGCCGCCGATACCGCGATTAATGTTTCTACCTCGTCCCATTTTTCTTCTCCTAAAAAGAAGCCTATCGCGGCCTAAGCCGCGCATTGTGTTAGCTTAGGATGTTGATACTTGCCCTAAGTCCTTGCTGTACTGAGTGTATTTCTCGACCTTTGCCACTTTCGCAGTAATCGCTGCTATATCCGGCTTGAGGTCAATACCTCGGCTAGCAAGAACCTGCACAGTGCCTAGCAAGTCATTCCATTCAGCTTGGATTCGTTCACGGTTACTCGTTGGCAAATCACGCAGTTCATCAATGCCAAATCTGATTGCTTTCGATACTTGGTTTTGCAGCTTTAATAACTCAGCCGCGACCTCTACAAGTTCTTCTGCAAAAACGAGTAATGCATTTTGTTCTTCGGTCATAAATGCCTCAGCTAGTAGTTGATAACCATCGCGCCAAGCTTGTTATCCATGGCTGCAACAGTAATGGCCCTTGCGAGTTCTTTGCTTGCGCCAAGCACGACAAGGTGCTGCATAATGTCTTTATTGACTGCTCGGCGATGATTTTCGTTAGTTGCTTTGCGGTTGGCTTCTTGCAGGTCTAGAAGGGCTTTTTTGTTTACTTCATCTTCACGAAGCATTGCGCCAAGTTTTGCATAAGCTGCGCGGTAAACAACGTCATAAGCACTTAACACTTGTTCAAACTCTTGGCCTAAATCATTAGGGATATTAAAAGCAGACACTGAATCAACGAGCTGCTGCATCGCTCCACTGTTTGGGGCTTCGCTGATCTGCGTGCTAAACAAATTCAATTCTTTGGTAATCTGCGCCGCACGTTGCTTATTTGCTGCATCCTGTTGCGCCTGCTGTTCACGTAAACGCTGATCAGCGGCTGCATCGTCAATCACTTTTTGCGCGGCAGCATTGGCGGCATCAATTTGCTCTTGAGCTGCAGCTTCTGCATCCGCTTTGGCTTTCGTCGCGGCTTCCTCGGCAATCTGTTTTTCACGGGCCTTTTGCGCTTGTTCTGCCTGCTCGTCAGCTTTGCTCTGATTGTCTGATTCAATCAGCGCGGCTTGATACGCGAGTGTCATCTTGCCGATAATTTCGGCTTTAGCTGCTGTGCCAGCCTCGATCATGGCCTCAAAGTCGTCGCCCGCTGGCTCGGCTTTAATGTCCTCAAGCACCGCTTTGATGAAGTCGGCGCGTTCATGCAAGTTGCCTGGCATGTTCTCAAGCATGCTTTGGTATTCTTCACCGAAGTAATCCACCTTTGCTTGCAGGCGTTGGCGGGTTGCTTCTTGATCCGCTTCCCACTTGGTTAACGGTTCGCGGGTTTTATCGCGCAGGTCGTCGCAGTCATCGACAAACTCTTTAATGTTTTGCTCGACTGGCTTAACCACAGCTTTTAGATATTTAAGATAAGCGCGACAAGGTTTTTCGACGACTCCCTTACTACGGCTAACACTGGCAGCAAGCGAGGCTATGCGGTCGCGGCCTTTGGCCGTTGTCAGGTCTGGCACTTCGTTAACGCTTGCTTTGATGTGCTCAAAGTAGGGCTTTAACGCGCCTGCTTGGGTATAAAGCAAGGGACCAAGTTCAACTGCCTTAGTTTCGTTGATTTCTTCAAACGGGACGGGCAGTGTATTTGTTTGCTCTGGTGCGGCTTCTTCAACTTTTTTAGGGGATTTTGCGGCCATGATGTGGATCCTCAGTATTTTTTAGATAAAGCAAAGTCACAGCGCCAGCATTGTGGCGCCGTGAATAATTGTTTGTGGTGGTTAGTTAGGCGGCTTTATTCGCGCCAAGTACGATGGCTTTGTAAACCTCAAAGCAAGCTTTGGTATCTGCCATTGCGTTGTGAGCGTTTTCCAGCTTTTTACCAGTAAAAAATTCGTAGGCTTCTTCTAATTTCGGCGACTTAAAGCCGAAGCGGGTTTTAGGCAGCATCTTCATGATTGGCTTAGCCATTTGCATGGTGCATTCAAAGTTATCTTTATTATCCCAAGCATCTTGCGTTGCCTCATCGCTATAGCGCTTAGTGGCAATGCGAATAATGCGATGATCAAAATTTTTGTTGTGGGCAACACGCAGCGCACCTTGTGACATTTCGAGCAGCTGCGCTAAGGCTTCTTGCTCTGGAATACCTTCATCCATTGCGCGTTCGGTGGTGATGCCGTGGATAGCTGCAACTTTATCTGGGATGATCCAGCCGTTTGGCTTGATGATTACATCCAACTCTTTGATGATTTCAAATTTGTCGTTAACTAATAGCGCGGCTAACTGCACTAGGTGGGGTTGGTGATCTGCTTCGCTTGGGCTTTTCCAATCTGGCAAATCTGTTGTTTCGGTGTCGAATGGCAGAATTAAAGACATGACGATTCCTTTGGCGGCTATGGCGCCGCCATATTGAGTGTTAACAAAGGGAGTAAAGAGGGGTTAGGCGACTTCGCCTGTTTCTGTATTGACTGCGGTAAAGTCGCGCTGCAGCTTGGAGAACAGCTTGCCAAGGTACTGGCGTTGTCCTGCGTCGATTTGACTTGTTCCCACTGCTTTTTTAATGGCTTCACCAACTTCTAACAGTTCGTCAAGATTGCCGCAGTCACGCAGCGACATTTCCAGTTTTTCGCTTAGATTAGGCAGCGCGGCTTGTACTGGCTGATCAACCGTTTGCGCTTGCTCAGTGACTACAGTTGCACTGTTTAGCACTTGGTTTAAGCGTGAGTCGGCGCGCTTCTCAGGCTGTGGGGTAATGTCGCGCTCTGGCGGCAAGTCTTGCGCTTCAACATCGAGCCAGATACCACGCAAGCGGTCGGCGTAGGCATCGCGGCCAGCAAATCCCAGTGCGCGCCATTGTTGCATGCGCTTGGTGTACTGTGTCCAAGGGCCTTGCTTACCGAACAATCCGGCTTGCTTGGCATCTTCAAGACTAAATGAGCCGTTAAACTCCACAACAGCGCCAGACGCTAACTGGCGTTTAATGTGGCAGTGCGCGGTATCGTTTTCGTACCACTCTTTAAACTCGACTAAATCTCGTGCGCCGATAATTAGCGCGCGGAACGCATCACCCCAAACAGATGGTCGACCGTTGATAACCGCAATATTTTGCAGTGATTGCAGTGGCTGAAAGCCAAGTTCAGCGCCCATTGCCATAGCGATAACGATATCATTAGGCTTGCGCTGGTAGTTTTTAGGCACCATTTCAGATTGAGACAGCATTTCAGCAATTTGAAAGGCTTCTTGAAAGTTTGCCGGAACTAGAAAGCGGTTAGGCTGTTCTTGCTCCACTTTTTTAAGCTGAGTGTTATTGCTGATCATCTGAAGAATCCTCGACTGTCGAAATAAACTGCACACAATGGATCGCTGCGCTACCCATTTGACCATCGTCTTTTAGGTAAATTACAACGCTGAATGGCGTGGCTCCGTTTTCAAACTCTTCATAGTCAGTACCTAGACTTAAGAAGGTCGCTTCAAAAACGGGGTCTTTGCTGAATCCGCTTACTTTGATGCGATTAGCAAATGGCAACACCATACCAACCGCAGCAGCGCCAAATTCACCATTGAAAAGCGTAATTTTTTCTTGTGCTTGTTTGGCGTCCATCAAGTAGGACTCAAAACATATTTGCTGGCCATCGCCGCGCCCGTCACGCTCAAACACTGGCGTGAACATGGGAAAAACTAGTTTGTTACTCATGCTGCGCGCTCCATTGAGTCGGTGAGTTCGTTTTCGAGCGCTTCTAAATCTTGTTGCTCGAAATGGTTAAGGCCTACAGTTACCGCTAGGTCTGTGTATGCAGGCCATACGTTGTGCGTCATGCAGCGTTTAAGTTCGCGCATCGCTTTGCGGTACTTGAGATAACCCAGGCGTTTGACGTTGGCATCTAAAATAACTGGCGCGGTGATAACGAACGGGCGGCATGACTCGACGACTAAAAAGGCAAATTCATCGGCACCGGCTACATCGGTATAAAGCGCATCTTGAATGTGATACCCCAGCTTTTTGGCTTTAGGACCAAAGAAGCGCGGATCGGCACTGGCGTCGCTTTTTAAATCGATTATCAACTTGCCGATCATGTAGTCTGGTCGGCACTTAATAATCAGGCCCGTTTCAACGTCGCGGGTAAAGATGCTGCGTTCTGCTACGCCATGGTGAGTCAGCGCTTTAGCTTTGGCGTTAGACTCAAGTGATTGGCGCAGTATCGGCATGTCATCCCATTGGGCTTGCGTTAGCACAACTTGTCCGGCGGCATCCGCTTTCTCTTTAAACGCATACCAAACCTTACTACTGCGGATTTTGATTTCTTCTGGCTGGCACACATAGCTTGATTCGAATAGCCAAGGCTGTAAGAAAACCGTGTGAATAGCCTTACCAAAATCAAAGTAGGCTTTTTCCGCGTCCGGAATGATTTTTGCGATGTACTTGGCGTAATACTTTTGCGGACACTCAATAAATAGCTTGAGCTTGCTTGAGCTAACGCCGATTGCGCCGTGATAAATGTCATCGGGCAAATTATCAATAATCAAGCGTTCACCTGGCGCTAACTGTTCTAAACGTGCATTAAGCGTTTCAATGGTCCATGCTGGTGGCGCGAACGCGGCAAACGGGTCGTCATCAAACGAATCATCATTGACTGAGCTTGGCTTAATATCGTCATTCCAACACTCTGGATCCGCGCAGCTTGGGCCTGCATGATTTCCATCGCACTTAGCTACTTTAATTGGTTCACTTTTCGTGATTACTTTGGCTTTAACTGGCTCGCTGACGTCTTGCTGTTCGTTCACTAGCGTGCAATGGCTTTCGATATTGCGGCGAAAGTGACGGCGGTTATAACCCTCGGCGGCAAGGTTAGCCTCGGCTTGGCGCTCAGCTTCTGCCAAGGTATCCGCTTCAAAAGAGTAGCTGATACCGCAGGTTCCCTTAGGCGCGCTAGCCATGGGGTTAAAGGTCATTTTAAAGAGTTTGCTCATGATTACTCTCCTTAGCGTTTAGCTTGGCTTCGTATTCGTCCCAAGCGGCTTTATCACCGTTGGCAACAAACCATTGGATGTTGCCGTTACCGTCTTGGTCGGTTGCACTGCCACCGTATTTGGAATTAGGAAATCTAAATTGAGCGGTCATTGTGATAAACGGCCACCCGCCTCTAAAATGGTAAAATTCAAGGTCAGGGCGCTTTTCTTGAACTGACTTTTTGAATGTCTCGAACGCTAAATCTCTATTAGCCTTCTCGTTATCGAGCTTATCTTTACAGGATTGAGAGCAGTAAATTGCACTACCATCTTCGACTGGCTCTAATTTGACGTAATTGCCTTGCTTATCTTCACCTTCAAGATCACAGTCGATGTGGCAATCGCAATTCATGCACTTAAACCACCAACCGTTAGCTATACAAACAAGTGGAGGAATACCGCCTTTAACACCTGCGTACTGATCAGCCCATGGTATGCGACGACAGTACGAAACATCTTCCCAATCAATACCTAATTCACCCGCTCCGTTGCGACGTGCTGCGGCACTGTTAGTTTCAAAAACGATGCAACTACAACCTTCTTCAGGTTCGTTTACTTCGTAGGCTTTAAGAGGTTTATCACTCATGCCACGTCCTCCAAATAATCCAAGTGCGCTTGAACTAAGTCAGGCGCTATCGCATTGGCTAAGCGGGTAATTTCGGCATCGACTAACACGTTGATGCTTTGCGGGTTGCCGTACAGATAGGCGGTTTTTAGCGCCTCGTTAATACCATCGTTATCGAGTACGGTTTCAATAATGGTGTCTAGATCATGTCCTTCCACGGCAACACCTCGCTGCAGTTGGTTTTCAATCCATTCAGCTTTAGCGGTAACCGCTTCGGCTTTGGCGCTATCGAGCGCGATTGAGTTTGAAAGTTTGGCGGTCAGGTGATCGCCTATTGAGTTTGCATCAAGCATGGGAGCGTGCTCCTTATGTCAATTCGGTGAACACCGCGCAGCAATTCTTTACGCTCAATGTATTGCTCAGTGCGGTCGGTGGTTTGAATGATGTGGCAAATCGCCGGACCTATACGGTAAGTCCGAGCGCGGCCAAATCGGTCAATGCGCAATGTGGCCACTGTTAGGCGCTTATCACCAACAAGGTGGTAAAGGTATCCAGTAAAGTCGCAGAAACTAACGTCAAACGGAAAGCTAGGCTTCCCCGTTAAGTAGTGCTGTTCGATAGCTTCGAGGCAGTTTTTAACGGCTGGGTGCTCCATGGTATTGCTACCAAGTGGGCTAGCAAGAAGCGCCACGGTCAGCGCGTATAGCAGTTGGTTTTCATAAACCGTATAGCGGTCGTCCATATATCCTCCTTGATAGGCTTTAGCAAAGCCTCTCAGTGAAAGTAAAAAACTTTGATAAAGCATTGGTGCCGGTTACGTCATCCGGCGGCCTGAACCCGTCCTCTGCCGCGCTATGCCGCTAATAACTGGTGCTGAACTTTCAGGCGTTTCGGCTGCTTTACCAGTGGGACCTTTATTTATTAACCCTAACCAGATCCAAAGCTGGCTATCGACATGGATACTCGGGGCACAGTCATGACCTGCGCTTGTAAGTGGCCGCTTCTAACGGCTAGTGATTTACATGGGATTGTCCTCTAGTGAGATTGTCTGCTGGTGCCGCAGGCTGGCGTGATTAGTGTGATTTCAAAACCGCTAATTGTTTTGCAAGCAATAAGCGATTGACGCTTTCAATCTGTTCCTTTGTGCCTTCCCAGGCATCTAGCAGCGCTTGGCCTGCCTCTCTCAAATCAGCACCAAGTTCGCGGCGTTGAATGCACAGCCTTTGTGCTTCACCACGGCTGATATTGAATACAGGGGTAACCAGCTCAAGCAGGTTATCCTCGGCAATTTCTAATGAACTTCTGCCATAGGTTTGCATGGCATTCTCCTTGTGATTCGCATTGGTGAAGGTGGCTAGGACGGACGCTATTTACTGTTAGCGCTACCCGTAGCATTGCCAGTTAAGTGCTGGGTGCTTCAAAGCCATCAGTCGTCACTGATACATAAGTCAGCCACCTTCCCAATGCGCCCTGTTGCCAAGGCGATTGTCCATCTACCACACCGCCGATGGTTGGCGGGGCTATACACATATTTGGGTCATGCTCGCAGTGAAACCATTTAGTACCTGTTCTTATGGGCTCTTCCCACTCAAACAGTCCGGTCGCCAATAGCGGTGTATAGGTCTGTTTTCGGTGAATTTCTGTCCTCCATCACCGAGACACTTGGAGTGACCTAGTCCGCTCTAGGCGGGTTTAGTCGTTCATGGGCTAGATTGTTAAAGAGCGTTAGGCGTCTGCCTTGTGTATTTAATTACACACTATGTGTATAATTGCGTCAAGGGAAAATACACTAAATGTGTAAAATATTTTTATGAGTGTTTTTTCTTGGTTTGATTTTGTTAGTGATGGGTTAGATTTATTTAGGCAGGGACAATAAAAAAGCCCATAGCGATGGCAATGGGCTTAGAGGATTTAGACCGTGTTCAGTGATTTTTAGTCTATTACATGGCTAGCTGATTAATCAACTCTCTAATTTTAGCGTCTGCATTGATGAATTTACTTGTTGAAAATGCGGAGTTAGTCGAATCATAGGTTGCTTGGCCTATATTTTTTTGTCCGTTAATATCAGTCATCCATATGTTAGCGAATGCCATGTAACTTGCTAAGTCCCAACGCCAATTCGCTACATAAAACATTAATGCATCACATTGTGCTGTTTTTGCTTCATCAATTAACCATTGAGGTTGCCATACATTATGTCGCTGAGTATAACGCCCTTGAATTACTGCGGTTTTGTATCCTTTAAATTGCAGCTCTGAGGTGATCGCTGTAAGGACACCTTCTTTTACTGCGTCGTGTTTTACCACACAAATGCTAGTAGGCTTTTCACTTAGTCTGGTAATTTGTTGCACCGGAGCAGCACAACCTGATAAAGCTAAGGAACTGATAGTAAATACTATTATTTTGTACATTTTTCATCCTTGAGTTGTGTGCATTTTGGGTAAATTACTTTTTATAAAAGCCGTAGGCATATACAGCTGATAACACTATAGCTATTGACCAAGCTAATATTAAAGAGCTCTCAATAAGGACTGATAACGTAACTCCACACAAAATCCAAAGCACAATGAACATCTGTGTTCTGTCGTTTTTATTCTTATCTCTTAGCTTTATTAATTCTTTTATTTTATCATTTGAAACCTCGGCTAGATCTCCGTCACTTGATTTAGTCTTATCCTGCCAAAAATTTATTTCCTTTTCTATTTCAGTGTCTTTCATACAAATCCTTATGCATTTTATTTTGTTATTTGAATTTTCTAATAGCCTCCCTAACAACACCGATTACAGTGTAACCATCTAATGATACTGTAGGATACTGTGGGTTATTAGGCTTTAAATAATATAAACCAGCGTCTTTAACCAATTGCTTAAAGGTGGCTTCGCCATCGCCGTTCTTAGCTATAACGTAATCGTTCACCGCATAATCTATTTCTGGCTCAATTACCAGAATAGTACCTTCAGTAAACATTGGCATCATGCTGTCACCCTGAACCCTTAATGCGTAAGTATTTCTTCGTACTTGGCAAGTGGTCTGAACC
The DNA here is from genome assembly GCF_025653985.1 of Shewanella sp. SM69. Lineage (NCBI taxonomy): Bacteria > Pseudomonadati > Pseudomonadota > Gammaproteobacteria > Alteromonadales > Shewanellaceae > Shewanella > Shewanella sp. SM69. Next base: position 80,764 of record NZ_JAKKRV010000001.1, on the reverse strand, counting down.
CATTCGTTTATATCGTTATCATCAATTGCTAGTTGCGCGTTCCCCGCTTGTACCCAAGATAACACTGGCACCTCTCCCTTTCCGTGTGGGGCTGGTTCAACATTCGTTACATGACCTGTTTTGCTAATGAGCTTATCAATGCTCGTTCCTAGCTTCTCAGCGATGTTTTTATATTCAGCAGAAGGAACACCTCTGGTTTTCCAATTGGTTAACTTTTGAGGAGTAGCCCCGATCATGTCTGCTACATCCATCTTTTTTGTTACACCCTTCATGGCTGCTATAGCCATGATGTTTTTATAAACGCTGTCCATTAATCCTCCATTTTATAAACAATAAGTGTAAAGAATGGTGCTCTACAGGTCATCAACCGTGTTGTGTAAAAATCGCATTGCACAAATACACGCCATGTGTAAAAATGAGTGCAAATAATTAGGAGGTTGTATGAACTACAACGATTTTTGTAAGAAGTTAGGCTTTGACCGTTCCAAGCCCACTGAAATAGGACGCTTATTTGATGTGAGTCCTCAGGTTGTCCATAACTGGAAAATGCGTAATAGCGTACCCGCTAATATCATTCTGAAAGCTATGGAAAAAAACCTAATTTCGAGTGAATCACTTATGAATAATCCTGCTGCGTAAGGTGGATTATATGTTTTTCAGCAAAACAAACATGCGAAAACCGTCGGCAGTTTCTACAGATCCACTTGCAGCTGCTGCATCACTGACGGATGACCACAACATTTCAGAAGTGGCGAGGTTATTGGGAAAGAGCCCTAAAACCTTGCTGGCTAAGCTGAACAACGATAGCGACTTTCATCAACTGCATTTAGGCGAAGCGGTGGCAATTACCCACATCACACAGGATGCGCGCATTTTAAGCGCGTGGGCTGTGAGCATGGGTAAAGTGCTGATTGACGTCCCTAAAGCTGGCATTACTGACGATGAGTTTTCAGACCTATTGCTGTTAGTGCAAGAACGCACTGGCGAACTGGGTAAAACGATTCGCCAAGCGCGAGCTGACGGCATTATCACCGATGCTGAGTATGCAGATATTCGCAAAGCCACGATTTCAGTCGTTGAGTTGCTGTTCCAAGTTGATAGCACCATTCAGCAACAGGTGCGGGAGTAGCGACATGGCACGGATAAGAACGGTTAATCCCTTAGAAGGAGCTTCGAAGGGGCTCTCAAGGGGCTTAGTAAGGGGTGAGTCAACCCCTTGTGAAGGGGTGTTTTATGCGTGAATACAGCGTGGTTAAGCCTCACTTCTGGATCGGTAAAACTGGCAAGGAATTACGCGGAAAACCTGAGGCGCAACTCATTGCCATGTACCTTATGACCAGCCCGCACAGTACGATGATTGGCGTTTTTCACTGTCCAATCATGTATATAGCTTACGAGACTGGGTTAACTATTGAAGGGGCTTCGAAGGGGCTTGCAAGCCTCTTGGAAGGGGGCTTTTGCACCTTCGATGCTACCACTGACACAGTGTTTGTTAAGAACATGCTTAAGTTTCAGGTCGGTGAGAATTTAAACCCTAAAGATAACCGAGTAAAAGCGATTAAAAGGGAGTTTGGTGAACTACCAGAAAGCAAAGCAAAACAAGAGTTTGCAGAACTTTACTGGGAGGTGTTAGGGCTAGAAAAACCCGTGAAAAATACAAGCCCCTCAGAAGCCCCTTGCGAGCCCCTTCGAAGCCAAGATCAAGAACATGATCATGAACAGGAACAAACAGCAGCGCAAATCGCAAAAAGCGCGATTGGCTTGCCGCTGATGAATAATGGCTTTTTCGCGATCAAGTCTGAACAGCTTGAGAAATTAAAAACGCTATACCCCGATATCGATTGTGAGCAAGAGCTGCGCAACATGATCGGCTGGTTTGACGCTAACCCTGAAAAGCTCAAACCGCGCACAGCGATTATGCAGTTTGTTAATTCGTGGTTGGCTAACCGCCAGACGGATTATCACAACTCCAATCGTGCTGATCTGGGCGACTTAGACGATACAAGCTGGGCTGAAGGGTTAGTGCTCTATCAATCGGAGCAAGCGCAATGAGCGGCCCATTAGCGTTAAGCCAATTGCAAAGCAGCGCAATTGAGTACATCAAGACTGCGCAGGACCAAGCGCCAGCGATTCTTGGCCCTAATAGCCCTGCCGCACAAATCGTTAACCAAGTGCTCAAGCAACTGATAGCGGCCAAACCTGCGCACAAGCAAGCACTGAATGCTAAGGGCGCTGTCGCTGATTGGAAGCGATCATGGACACAAGCGTTTGCATTGCACGGCATTCGCACTCTTGAGCAAATCGAACTTGGCATTAAGCGCGCACAGTTGGACCCAAGCCCGTTTATGCCAAGCATCGGCCAGTTTATTCAGTGGTGTAATCCGGTTGAGTTAACCGAAGTCGAAATGCTGGAAGCGTTCACCCGCATGATTGAGCGCAAGAAGCCACTTACAGACGTTGAGTATGCAACTCGTCTCAAGTGCGGTTTTGAATGCCGTGGACGTTTGCCACAAGACAAAGCGCTGGCGCTGTTCTGCGCGCACATGAAAGCGTTAAGCGCAAAACAGCTAAGAGGCGAGTTTATCCCAAGCCGCAACACAAAGTTACTTGAGTGCAAAGGCGAGCCGCGCAAATTCAATCAGAACTTTGAACAGCAAATCACTCAGCGTGTGCCACGCACAGCGCCAGAAATTCGCATGCTCAAAATTCAATTAAAAGCCAAGCGCCGTGCTGCATTCGAGCAGCGCAAAGCCAATAGCAGATTGCGCCAGGTGATGAATCATGGCTAGGCCAATCATCAAGCCTTTGCCTGAAGATGCGCCTGATATGTATGCGTTTGCTAAGCAAGCATCGAATGATGCAAAGCCGGATTACAAAGCGTTAGCAAAACAAGTTGAGCACATTAGGCCAATACGACAATACCCGATTTGGTATCACTGCCGTGGTGGTGATTCGGATAAGAACTTTGTGTTAAGCCGCATGCGCTGGATACCTGACAGCCTAAAGCACTGGGTATCACTTGAGTTCGAACGGTTGTTTTTAGCCGGCGGTCGTGAAGGTCGCTATAACGCCAAAAAGTTTTTACATGAGTTAGCTAGCAGTTACAGAAACGAGGGAAAGTGAAATGTCCTTGATCATCGGAATAGACCCAGATTTAAAAGCCAGCGGCGTCGCCATTGTGGTACGCAACAAGATTTCTGAATTAAAAAATATGCCATTCCCTGAACTCATTGAGTACATCACGGCACTGGCTGCTGATAACGAAATCACGGTCAAGCTTGAGGACGTAAACGCCTGGCGAAGTGTAAAACATCGCGCAGGAACAGGACCAGCAGCCATGCGCAAGATTAGCCAGAACGTGGGCCAAGTCAAAGCGACTGCAAGCCTCATCAAAGAAATGCTGAACAGTAAGGGCATTGAAGTTCACTTGGTTAAACCGCTCAAAGGCGAAGTGAAAATGCAGGCCAAGAAGAACAGCGCATATTTCAACAAGCTGACCGGATGGACTGGCAGCAGCAATGAAGATAACCGCGATGCAGCACTCATCGCGCTACATGGGTAAGGGGATAAGAGCATGGGTAAACGCGGAGTTAACAAAGTCATTTTAGTGGGCAACTTAGGGCAAGACCCTGATGTGCGCTATATGCCAAACGGAAACGCGGTGGCTAACGTGAGTATCGCGACTAGCGAATCGTGGAAGGACCAACAAGGCCAAGAGCAAGAGCGCACCGAATGGCATCGAGTGGTTTTCTTTGGAAAGCTAGCTGAGATTGTCGGCGAGTATCTGCGCAAAGGCTCACAGATTTACGTCGAGGGCAAATTGCAAACCCGCAAATGGCAAGACAACGACGGTAAGGACCATTACAGCACTGAGGTTATCGTCGACCAAAGCGGAACGATGCAAATGCTCGGCAGCAGACAGCAGTCAAGTAACCAATCTGCGCCGCATAACGCGCAAGCGCCAGCATACCAACCTAAGCCGCAGCAAAACCAAGGCACGCAAAACGCTTACGCGCCTAAACCTGACCACGGCGCGCCAGTAAATCAGCGTCATGCGCCACAGCAAAGGCCAGCGCCAAAGCCTCAGCAGAACTTTACCCCTGATTTAGATGACGGCTGGGATGATGATATTCCGTTTTGATTTACAAGCAATTGATTTTAAACGATAAATAAATTGGCGGAACATGGCGCGTAATTAGTTGGCGCGTGGACTTAGCAAGACTTTGGAGATCAACGCATGTGCGTATCACTTGAAAGACTATTTTGTTTGACGTCACAGCAGGCGATAAGCGTTGAACCGCGCGCCAGCGGTAAAGGCATCTTTAGCCGCGAAGATGCTGCAGGCGTGATCGCCATGGTTCAGCACGTTCACCCTGTCGGCGTGAAACTCTTGGAGGCGAAGATTGGCGGCAATCAACACAGTGCGGCAGAACTTAAGCAGGCGCTGGCGAGTGTGTTTGAAAACCGTAACGTTAATCAGGTTAACGCTAAGGCGCTGGCGACGATGGCGGTGACTGAGGTTTGCGGCACTAAGATTTGCCAGAGTTGTAAGGGAGTAGGATTTAAAAAAGACCCGCGCTATGCATGCCGCAACTGTAAAGGTTCGGGTGTTGCAGATATTCGAACAATCAAAAATCTGACTTCGACGTTTAATGCTCTGTCACGTAAAACCTTAACAGAGCAGCAATTCAGCCAGATTTATTATGACGTTTACATGAGCGTGATTGACGAGCTGTATCAGCACGAAAGTGAAGCGGCTAAGTATGCGGCCAGCGTGTTGCGTTTGGTTCAGGCAGAAAGCGAGGTGATGAATGGATAAGCGGATCATTTTAATTGGGTGCGTAGGTGTAGGTAAATCGACGCTTAGAAAAGCGCTGATGCAGATGCTGCTATGTCAGCCAGTCGTTATCGTGGATACGGAGAGTATCAATGTCGATGTTGATAACTGCCTTACTGCAGAGGTTATTGCAGTGCTACGTAATAACGACTTTGGTGATGGTCATTTGAATGTAATGCGTAATCAGCATAAAGACCTTCGTCATGGGTTTGAAGCTCCAAAAGTAACCGGTGGTAAACGCCGGAATAAATCAGAACGCAAGCGCAGCCAGAATCGCGCCAACCGTTGGAGGTAGTTATGAAAACCGATTTTGACCAACTAGCTATCGATGTTAAGCATGCAGCTCGATCATTAGCCGCCGAACGCAAACGCTTGGGAGTTGACGCGCCAGCTTGCGCGCTTCCACCAAACACCACGGACGACCTGACAGAATCCAAGGAGGAACGCGAGGAGTTCGAATTAATGGAGCGTCGCCAGCGTGATCCGCAAATAGTCGACAATCGCCAGGCGAAGATTAACGCCATGGCAGAGATTGCGCGCTGTTGGTTGATGTGGGTTATGAGAAGGTGGTGAAGCATGGATAACAAGGCGCACCTTCATAAACAGCTTGTCCAACTTGGCGACATGATGGGCGATGGCTTGCATTTGGAACCTGATGGCAAATGGATTTCTAAAGAATACGCTCAGGTTGCCAAAGCTTTGGGCTATGGTCCTAAACGTCGCAATCACTCAGCGCAGATTAACGAGGCGATGATCAAGCGTGTTGCTGCTGTGAAGTGCGGTAAATGCGGTTTGGAACTCAAGCAAACTAAGTCAGGTTCTAAACGCGCAGTGTGTCAAAACGGCCATAAGTGGCAACTGCTTAAATAACTCTAGCTCACTTAACTGATAATTTTTGAAGGTGATTTATGAACGATAAAGAATTGGAAGAACTGCTAGATGCGCGGTTTGAAGAATTGAAGTCAGCTATTCAAGATTTAAACTTGATCGATTTTGATAATCTTGATTGCCGTGATGCGGTAAGGAGTATCTGCGGCGTTAAGCTTGACGAAAGAAACTTTAACTTAATGTCATTGGCTATGATGTTAAATGAACGCCGTGGTGAAGGTTCTATGACGCTCGATGAAGCCGTTACCCACCTGAACAATCTTCCTCTCGGGCTCAAAATTGCCGACATGCAGCGCGGCGAAGTGTACAGCGAAGAACCAGAGTTACAGCTTTCATTGGAAGGGGATAGCGCTAAATCACTCGAGCAGCTTTGCGACGAGTATGAGCAAGCTTTGGCTGATGAAAATTATCCGCAGAACGTTGTTGACTACGTTTGTGCCCTAGAGGACTTAGTGAGCGAAATGCAGGGTAAGTCGTTTGCTGATAGCTCAAGGATAGGGCAGTTGGAGGCGGAGAACGCGGCGCTTAAAACAAGGGATTAGTGTTAATTTTCTGATATTATGGAGTTATTCTGAAATGGAGTTCTTTTACCTATGCAAAAGTTTGTTCAAACCGCAATGTTTTCTCTCTTAGTGTCAGTGCTGATTATGATGGCTGGTATTATCTTTGGCTATCTGTGGTCCAGTGATATTGGTAATTGGATTTACAGCAGTGGAGCCAGTGTATCAACTACTTTCACAGTGATTGGTGGATTGTTTACTATGCTGACTTTTGGCTTGGCTCTCATGGCTTACAATCAGTGGCGGCACCCGTTTATATTGGATAAGCATCAAAAACTAATAGATTTGAACAATAATCTTATTAAGTTAATGACTTTATTGCATAATTATAGCGAGTGCATGAGTAACCTAGTAAAGTCTTATGATGATGATTATAGATTTGAAATTGCTAAAGTTGAATTTGTTACTGCTGCAACGAATTACGAGGGGCATGTTATTAGTGTTAGTTTTTATGACTATTTACTAAAAGATTCAGGTATTGATAAAACTAAAAATTTTTCAGCTAGAGAGCTTTCATTTGGTAATACATCAAGAAATATGATGATAAAAGATGTGGTAGCAGAGGTTAGAAAAAGCCCTGAAGGACAACAGAAAATGGAACAACAAGTATCTGAAAAATTAAACTTGATTGCTTCAGTTGCAGAGTGTACTTATGCGAAGCTCGTAAAGTTATCGAGTGAATTACCCTCTTGACATAGAATCCAATTCACATAGTATTTCCCCATAGTGCAATAAAGCACACCAGCAAAAGCCATCCTTCGGGGTGGCTTTTGTGTTTCTGCGCTTTACATTCCCAAGCCCTAGCATTAGCTGGGGCTTTTTAGTTTCTGGACTCCGAGGACTCCGATAATGATTAAGACCGTTACCTCCGCAATGATTGAGGCGCTGCTCGCCACTGTCGAATGTAAAACCCACATTGTCGAAGGAACGACGACAACCGTAGCAGTTTCCATGCTGCCCATCGGTGAGACTTTGTTCACGTTATCTACAGCTATTAGCGGCTGCGCAGATCCGCGCAAGTTTAACGCTGACCTTGGCGCTAAGTACGCGATTGAAAAGGTGATAGCTCAATCCGAAGAAAAGCTTTGGGAGCTAGAAGGTTATTGCCTTGCTAAAGAAATTAACGGCGTAGCTCCGGTAATTGACCATATCGACCGCGTGATCATTGAGCACAACGAGCTAATGACGAAGCTGGTTAAGCTGAATGAGTTTATCGAAGGCGACAAATTTAAGTCGCTAGGTAGTCGCGCTCGATTAATGTTGAGTCGTCAATCTGCCGCAATGGAAGATTATGCCGAGTGTTTGCATGACCGCCTCAAAGATTTCGGCTGCACTCAATTCACTGGCGCTAACTGGCCTGAGTTGGTTGAAAAATTTGGTGATGGTGAGCTTGTCGGCGGTCAATTCGTAACGCCTGCCGGTGATTCGTTTGCTGTTGGTATGTGGGTCAAATAATGTCAAAAATCCGCGCCTTCCTTATCGCTGCTGGCTTTTCTGGTGCAGTAGTGACGGGAGGCGTTTTTGTTGCTGAGCATGAGGGATTAGTGCTTGGTACTTACGTTGATCCGGTTGGTATTGTGTCGGCCTGCTTCGGCCAGACTGGGCCAGAGTTAGCACTAGGGCAGCGCTTTAGCGAGCAAGAATGCCTGGCGATGTTAGCTGATGATCTGGAGGTATTCGACCGTCAGTTAACCAATCTAGTGCGCGTGCCTATCACAGATAGCGAACGCGCAGCCTACCTCAGTTTTATGTACAACGTCGGCGCACAGAATTTCAGTGATTCAACACTGCGTAAGAAGTTGCTGCGTGGCGACCGTGTTGGCGCGTGCAATGAGCTAAGCCGCTGGGTTTATGCCAAGGGCAAGAAATTACAAGGGCTTGTTAACCGCCGTAAAGCAGAACGGCAACTGTGCTTAAAGGAGCTTAGCCATGTTTCAAACCATTAAAGACAAATTAAGTGCTGGCGTGATCATCATGCTAACCGTGGCGTTGCTGTTGCTCGGCTTGATGCTGAACGTAACCAAAGCTGATTTGGCAACAACTAAAGCTAACTTTGAAAAGTCGCAAATGGCTTTGTCGACACTTCAAACCGATTTGGACAACGCGACAACTGAGCTTAAAGCCGCTGAGATTGAAAAGGAACGATTGCGGCTGGATGCTGCGCTCACTGCTAAAACGCTCACGGTTCGCGAGCAGGGACGCAACACTATTGATGCTGATCTAGTGAATACCAAGGCCAAGGCTAAGGCTGTGATGGAGAGTTCGACCAATGAATCTGATAAATCGTGGACTGTGGCTAGTGTGCCTAGCGAGCTTAATCGGTTGCTCGAGCAGCGTTCCTATTGTGCGAACAGTGACAACGACAAAGATAGTTTATGTGTTGCCAGACAAGTCACTTCTGAGCAAATGCCTGATCCCCATTTATTCGGGGCGCAAAAATCCCGATCTCTATAACTACTCATTGACACTCATTGCGGCGCTAGAACGGTGCAACACCGACTGGCAAGCGCTGCACGACTGGCGAGAGGCAAAGGCTAATGAACACAGACAATAACTTAAGTAGCTTAAGCGATTACTTCATTCAGAAATTGTTGTCGATGTTCGCCTACTTTTCATCATTCGTTAGTGCGTTGGGGGGATTTCTATCTGTGGATAAATTCGCGGTGATCCTTGGTATGGCTCTGGCTATTGCAACTTATTGGGCTAACAAAACTTATTCTAATAATAAAGAAAAGCGTGAGGCGAAATTAGCTGAACAGCAAGAGCGAATCAATAAACTTAATGAAGAAATCGCTCTGCGTCAGTTGGATAAGTTGAATAAAAATGGATAAGCCAGCTAAAGCTAGATTCGATTGGGATCAGCACAAATACACAGATATGGAGCGCAAGTTCGTTGCTGAGTATTTGATTGACCACAATAAAGCGCAAGCAGCAAAGCGTGCTGGCTCTACATCCAAAGACCCTAAAAAGGTCGGCTGGGAAATGTACCAGCGTCCACACGTTAAGTTAGCTATTGATTGGCATATCGAGCAGCTATTCGACGTTAATAACGTGACTATTGAGCGCATTATCCGTGAAGCCGCGATGGTGGCATTTGCTGATATGGCGCCAATCTATAACGACGACGGTTCGTTAAGGCCGTTTGCTGAATGGCCTGAACATTGCCGCCGTGCTGTGGCAGGTGTTGAAACTGACGAGCTTTTCGAGGGGGTTGGCGACGACCGTGAACAAGTGGGATTTACCAAGAAGTTTAAGCAATGGGACAAAATGAAAGCCCTTGAGCTGCTTGGTAAGTACCGCAAGATGTGGACTGACAAAGTTGAAATTAGTTCGCGGCCTAAAGTTGTAGTTCGTGACTACACTGGACGCAATAAGCCAAAGGCTAAGGCACAGGAGTGATAACAGTGTGTCAGAGCAAACAACTTATGAGTTTTATGTCGCGGCTCAGGGTGATGTGCTTGAACAGTACATCGCTTCTCGGGTACGTAACACCTTCATTATGGGCCCAATTGGTTCAGGTAAAACGTATGGTAGCGCCATGCGATTATTCAACCAAATGTGCGAACAGACGCCAAACGCATTCGGCGTTCGTAAAACTCGCTTTATCGCGGTGCGCAACACCTATCCTGATCTCAAGGGTACGACGATCAAAGACTGGTGCGATTTATATCACAACGAGGACTGCCAGCTAGGGAAGTTCAACCATGATTTCCCGCCGACTCATTATCTCGACTTTGATTTAGAAGATGGCACCCGCGTTAAGGCTGAGTTGGTTTTTCTAGCACTCGATAGGCCCGATGCGGTGCGTAAGTTGCGCGGTCTACAAGTAACTGGGTTCTGGTTAAACGAAGTTAAGGAACTGGCTAAGCCCGTAGTTGATATGTGCGACGGCCGACATGGACGTTACCCCAGTGCTGCCGAAGGTGGACCAAGCTGGCATGGCATGATTGGCGACACCAACGCGCCAGACGATGATCACTGGTACTACGAATTAGCAGAAGAAAGCCACCCAGATGAGTGGCTTTTTTTACGTCAGCCTGGCGGCGTTATAGAGAAAGTGATCGGCACAGGTCAAAACGCTACGGTTAAATGGGTTCCAAATCAAGACGCCGAAAACCTCGCTAACCTGCCAGATGGTTATTACATCAAGCAGGTGCAGGGTAAAGCCGACGACTGGATCCGCATTAACTTAGCGAACCAATACGGCACGGTCGCCACAGGGATGGCGATTTATAAGGGCCAGTGGAATGACGTACTCCATACCAACGCCAACAAACTGTTACCGATTAAAGCCCATGGCAACTTGCTTATTGGCTTTGACTTTGGGCGCACGCCTGCAGCGATTGTCGGGCAGTTAACGCCGCTCGGTAAATTGCGGGTGATAAAGGAATACGTTAGCGAAAACATGGGCGTTCGTAGCTTTATGGACTTCTTAGTTCCTGAGTTAAAGCGCACGTTCCCAGCATTCACCAAGGCTGATTATGTCGCGTTCTGCGACCCGTCAGGCTGGGGTAAGTCGGGTAATGATGAAAACAGTCCGATTGAAATCATCAACATGGAATACGGCATTACTGCTTACTCAACCAGCAGTAACAAGCCGGAACATCGCTGGGAGTCGGTGCGCTTCTTCTTAACTAAAAAAATCGATAACAAGCCAGCATTTGAACTGAGCGCCGATTGTAAAACCTTGCGAAAAGGTTTTAACGGTGGCTATCAGCTGCGTCGCATTCAAGTGGCTGGTGATGCGCGCTACACCAGTGTTGCAGACAAGAACAAATATTCGCATCCACACGACGGATTGCAGTACCTCGCACAAGGCGCGCAGGGCGAAATTGATTATGAACGGACAGAACAACTCAAACAGACCGCAGCACAAACCGCTGCCGCTGATTCGTTAACAGGTTATTAGCAGGAAGATAAACAATGTCAGATGAACCTAAAGGTGCACAGCCTAAGGCTTACGGCCATGATTATGATCCAAATTCTAATTTGGACATTCTGGCGCAAGAGCTTGAGCGAAAGCTATCTGACACCATGTATCAGCGCGGGAACATCGATGTGCGTATGGTGGAGGATTTACGCAACTATCACGGCATGTATGACACGGCCACGCTCAAAGCGATGGAGACAAACGAGACAGCTAAAGTCTTTATCAAGCTCACTCGCGCTAAAACGAATGCTGGCGAATCGCAATTAGTTGATCTGCTATTCCCTAATGACGATACAAACTGGGGTATCAAGCCAACACCAGTGCCGCAGTTAGTCGACATGCTAGCGGATAAAGATACACCTTTTAAGCTGGGTGATACTCAGTATCAAGATGAAAAAGGAAACGTAATTACTAACGCTGACGTTGCAGAACGTAAGCAACAGCAGATTAGTCAAGCCTGCGACAAAATGGAAAAGCTGATTAAAGATCAGTTAGTCGAAACTAAGTATAACGCTAAGTGTCGCTCAATTATCCACGACGCATGTGTTGTTGGCACCGGCATTATTAAAGGCCCAGTCGTATTAGGTAAGACTGACCGCGCTTACGTACACGATAAAGAAAGAGGCGAGTTCGTTACAGTTATCAAGAAAGTATTTCAGCCTGGTGCTGAAGTGGTAAGGCCGTGGGATTTTTACCCTGATATGTCGGCTTCAACGATTGAAGAAGCAGAATTTGCTTTCGAACGCCGCTTTATGAGCAAGAAACAGATCCGCGGCTTAGTAAATCGTAAGGGGTTCCCAAAGGAGCAAGTTGCTAAAGTGCTGCAAATGACGTCAAAGCAGACACAGCACCGCAGCACTTATATGGATGATGTGCGCATTCTTGCAGGATTGAGCGACACGCTAAACGATACACGCTATGAAACATGGGAATACCATGGCCCTGTATCGCGCCAAGTCCTCGAAGAACTTAAAATTTTAGGCCCAGTTGAAGAAGGTAAAGAAGATGAAGCACAGGATGAATACGATGCTGTAGTGTTTTACTGCGGTGGCATAGTCCTTGGTGCAAAACTGGCATTAATGGATTACACGCAGGATATGCCTTACCGCTGTTACAACTGAGAGCTAGACGACTCAAGCATTTTTGGTTACGGCATCCCGCGAATGGTGCGTGACGAACAAGCCATTATCAACAGTACATGGCGCATGATTTTAGATAACGCCGCAATCACTTCTGGCCCACAAATCGGGGTAAATAAAAAGAAAGTTACGCCGCAGGATGGCAACTGGAATTTTAGACCGCGTAAATTTTGGGATATAGATGGTTCAATACAAGACATTAAGCAAGTTTTCAGTACCTTTGAATTTGATTCACATGTCGATGAGCTAAGCCAGATTTATCAAACGGCACGGATGCTATTTGATGAAGTGAGTGGTGTTCCGATGCTGCAACAGGGTGAGCAAGGCCAAGCCAGCCAAACCCTAGGCGGCATGTCAATGCTGATGAATGCTGCCAATACAGTGCGTCGCAATCAAGTTAAACAATGGGACGACTTCATTACAGAACCGCTGATCCGCGATTTTTACCACTTCAATATGATGCACTCTGACGACAATGAGGTAAAAGGCGATTATCAGGTTGATGCGCGCGGAACCTCTGCCTTATTGATCAAAGAACAGGTGGGCCAAGCCTTAACTAACTTCATCAACATCGCAGGCAATAACCCTATATTCGCGCCTGTGCTGCAACTCAAGTCGGTCGAAATTCTCAAGCAGTGGGTAAAAACACAATCGCTACCTGCTGAAATTATCCCTACTGATGAGGAACTTAAACAGTATCAGCAGCAGATGGAAGAACAACAGAATAACGGACCGCAAGACCCAGCGATGCAACTTGAACAGTTACGCATGCAGCAGGCACAAGTTAAAGCTGATATGGATATGAAGCTGGCGCAGTTTAATGCCCAGCAGCGCATGGCAGAGAAACAAGCAGAACTGCAAATGAAGCAGCAGCAAATTGCAGCCGATATGCAGCGTCAAGAGTCGCAAGAACGTGTTGAATTAATGAAGCTAGCGCAAAACGACAAGATGAATACTGAAAGGCTCATGGTCGAGTTAGAAAAAGTAAAAAGTCGCGCAGCACTTGAATGGGACAAGTTTATGGCTGAGAGCAATCTCAAAATCTCTCAGGGCTTAACTGCTAACTACGGGCTGAATTAAATGCTGCATGTCAATGGTGAGTCATGGAAAGCGGTTGTCAAGCGGCTAGAGAAAGACCGTGCAGAGTTATTGGAAGCACTGACCAATGATGCCAATGAAGTTGCTACGGCAAAGCTACGCGGCAAAATTGAAATGATTGATGAAATTATTCGCGTCTACCCACGCGATTTAACCAAACCACCTGAGTCCGCAGATTAGCGGCCTTTTTTATACCAATTTTATGACCCGCTCCGGCGGGTTTTTTTATGACTGCAACTTAATAAGGCACTCTAAAAATGGACCCAAAAGAGCAAGACGAACTTAATTCACAACAAGATCAAGGCCAAGTCCAAGACGATGAAGTGGATGCTATCAGCTTATTTAACGAACTCACCAAGGACTCTGATAAAGACTCTGCAAGTGAAAAGGTTGATGAGCTGGATCACGAGCATGATTTGTTGCAACAGCACGAAGCAAAAGACCAGCAAGACGAGCAGGGCACAGATGCAGGCCAAGGCCAAGCCGCAACTGATGATCCTTGGTCCTCTGCGCCAGAGCCTCTGCGCAACGAATATCAACAGCTCAAACAACAGTACCAGCAGCTTGACGCGAATCATCGCGCAAATTCAGGCCGAGTCTCTGCGTTGACTAAAAAACTCAACGAGTTAACAGCAGGATTACAGGCTAATGAAAAAGCCAATGGTGCTGATGCGAACAGCGAAAAAGGTTTACCCACTGCCGACGATCTCAAAGGCAAATCGTTTGCCGAGGTTGAGGAAGATTTTCCAGAACTCGCCGCTTTTGTTCGCAATCAAGTTGACGCAGCAACGCAAGCATTTCAGCAGCAGCTAACGCCGCTCGAAGAAATGCGCCAGCAGCAAGCACAGGAGAAGCATCAAGCAGAACTGAAAAACCAGTTCCAAGCTTTAGCGACTGTTCATCCTGATTACATGCAGATATCGCAAGACCCAACGTTTCACCAGTGGGTGGCTACTCAGCCAACCTCAGTGCAGGCCATGGCTCAGAGCGATTATGCAGACGACAACATTGCGCTGCTCAACTTGTACAAAGGCTCACGTCCAGCGCCTATCGCGCCAGCGGCAAAGCCTAAACCCAAAACCACGTTATCAGATCACGCCGAAATTCCGCGCAAAGGCGCAGGCAAAGCGGCGGCAAATCCTGACGACGTTGATCCAGTTGATTACTTCAATCAAATCACTAGTAAAAATTAAGGAGTTACATCATGTCTAATGGCTATGGTGATATTGGCTCGCGCGTTGGCGTGCATGCCGAAGTAAAAATGCTTGAACATGCTGAGCCGATTCTTGTGCTCAACAAACTTGGTGATCACAAACCTATGCCTAAAAACAAAGGTGAAGTGATTAAGTTCCGCCGCCCTGTGCCGCTTGCTCCTGCGCTAACGCCATTAACTGAAGGTGTTCGCCCAGCGGCTACAAACTTCCGTTATGCAGACGTAAACGCGACTTTGCAACAGCATGGCGCGTGGATGGAGTTGACCGACAAAGTTGCTGACTTGCATGAAGATCCTGTGGGTTCCGATATGGCGATGATGGCAGGCGAACAGGCCGCAGAAACTATCGAGTTAGTGACTTACGGCAAGCTGATTGCTGGTACTAACGTCGTTTATGCCAACGGTGCAGCCCGTAACGCGGTCAATACTCCACTATCAATCAAGGTTCAACGACTTGCGGTTCGTACCTTAATGGGCCAGCGCGCCAAGCGTATCACCTCGATTCTATCTGGTAGCACTAACTATGCAACCAAGCCGATTGAAGCGGCGTTTGTGGCTGTGTGCCATACCGACGTTGTATCGAGCGTGCGTAAAATGCCCGGCTTCACTCCTGTGGCCGAGTATGGCAACCGTCAGCCTATCTGCCCTGAAGAAGTCGGTAGCGTGGAAGATGTGCGTTATATCGCTTCACCATTGTTTAACCCTTGGGTTAACGCTGGCGGCGCGCATGGCAGTACAGCTGTAACGACTGGCGGCACCAGTGCAGACGTTTACCCTGTGTTATACATGGCTGCTAAAGCGTTCGGTTGTATCCCATTGAAGGGCAGCAAGGAAGCAGGCGGGGCGATCAAGCCAATGGTGCGTCAACCTGGCACGCCAAGCCATGGTGATGAACTCGGTCAGTCAGGCTCAGTTGCATGGAAAACGTGGTATACCGCGCTGATCCTCAATGACGCATGGCTTGTACGCGGTGAAGTCGCAGCCTCAGTTGACCCAACCTAATTAGGTTGGCGCAGCTAAATCAGTAAGCAGTAAATCAAAAGCCTCCACTCAAATGTGGGGGCTTTTTTATTCCTATAGTTGGAGCATGAAACCATGAAATTTACCAGCAAAGACAGCACTGATAAGTTAATTAAGTATGCCGCTGAAACCCTTGGTCTAGACCTATCTGGCAAAGAGCGCCAAGAAGTGATTGCGGAAATGAAAAAGGCTGATGCCTCTTTATTTCCTGCTGACAAACCTAAAGCTCAGGCCGCAGCGACTGCAGCTGCAAATGACACTGCCAATAATGAAACTGACGCTGATCAAGATGATTTAGATGCAGATCTTGACAGTGACTTGGAAGAATTAGAACTCACTGACGAAGTACTTGATTCAACACCTAAAGGTAAAGAGCTGGTCGCTGTCACTCTAAATATCCATGATGATAGTGGTGATGAAGAAACCGAAGTTGATAACTTTGTGCAAGTCGGCGTGAACGGCGTGATGCACCAAGTGCAAAAAGGTATAGATGTAAAAGTCAGCGCGGGTGTTTATGAAGTGCTCAATAACGCGATTGAAAAACGCTTTAAAACAGTGACCGATGCTGCTACCAAAATGAAATCGCTTAAAGAAACCCAAGTTAAGCGCTGGCCTTTCAGTGTAATTCAAAAGCACTACGCATAAGGCCTCACTATGACTTACCTAGAGCTATGCGTGCGCGTGCGCGAGGAATCCGGCGTTTCTGGAACTGGTCCAGCGTCAACAATCAATCAGATAGGCGTGCTGGCTAAAATTGTCGGCTGGGTGCGTGATGCAGACCTTGATATTCAGCGCTTGAAAACTGAGTGGAAATTCCTATGGCGCCGCACGCAATCAGCTTTAGTGCTTGGTCAGCAAAGCTACACCGCTATTGATTTGTCCTTAAGCGATCTAAAGGATTTAAGCCGCTTTTGGGTGAATGGTCAGCCAGTGAGCGTTGTAGATTGGGATGAATGGGTTGACCGATACGAACCACAAGGAACGGGGCAGGGATTGCCGCAAGTGGTCACCATTGCGCCAGACGGTAGCTTTATGTTTTACCCTGTTCCTGATAGCGCCTATAGCACACGTACCGATTATTTTAAGATGCCAGTAGCGTTAAGTGGCGATAGTAATGTGTCGGCAATCCCCGCTGCATACCATGATTGCATAGTGCAAAAAGCACTTATTTATTATGGCAAGTTCGAAGATGATCAAAACTTGATTCAGTTGGCATCGCTTGAGTATGAGCAAAAGCTGACTGAACTGTGCCGCGACTATTTGCCTAAGATGGGCTTTGCGCGGGGGCCGTACTAATGTCGTTTACCCCTGCAGCACTGTCATTGCGTGGCGGCTTAAATCTTGCCGATAGCGACAGCGATATGAAGCCAGGCGAATGCCGCGAACTGGTTAACTACGAGGTGAACACCTCCGGCCGCTATCAGCGCGTGACAGGGTACGAGCGCTTTGATGGCAGGCCGTCGCCCTCTGCTGTGCGGATCCCAGATTTATCCGGCTTCCCATTTGATACCGACGATGAAGCATTAGCCGCGTTAGATGTTGAAGTTGAAGCGCGTAGGGCTGCTATTCAAGCAGTGCCAGGCACTGGCCCAATTATCGGCGTGTTTATGTTCGCTGGACTTGTTTATGCGATGCGCAATATCGCCGACGGCACTGCAGCAAAACTTTACCGCGCCACGGTAGCCGGTTGGGTAGAGGTCACAACGCCAGTGCTTGCGCCCAGCGGCAGATTATTTACGCGACAAACTAACTTTACTGGCAGCGCTGGTACGCTTGAGATTATCGGCGTTGATGGCAAAAACAAGGCATTCCGCTTTAACGGTACTACCTTCACCCAAATAACTGGCCCAATCACGCCAGACGCGCCAACCGTGCTCGAGGTTTTACCAAGCCAAGTATTATTACTCGGCTATCGTGGCGGCTCGTTTGTGTTTAGTGCTATTGGTGACCCAACTAAGTTCAGCTCTGTGGATGGTGGCGGTGAAATCGCGGTGGCCGATGAAATCACAGAAATGCAGGTGCAGGCCGACAACACATGCGCCATTGGTTGCCGCAACCGTGTTTACATGCTGTACGGCACAGGCAAAGAAGATTTTCAGCTTAAGAGCTTGAGCACTAAGGTTGGCATGCGCACAGCAACCGCGCAGAGCTTAAGCGATACCCTGTTTTTAGATGATCGCGGCTTAACCATGTTGGCGCGGGTGCAGCAGTTTGGTGACTTTGCTCAGGCAAGCATTAGCCAAAAAGTTCAACCGTTGCTTGATCAATACGCTGGTCGTGATATGTGCAGCGTGACGATTAAAACCAAAAACCAATACCGCCTGTTTTTCACCGATGGCAGCGCTTTGTTTATCACGTTAGCGCCAGACGGAACGCCACAGTTTACCCAAGTTAATTATCCAATGCCGATCCGCTGCGCCTTTAGTGGAGAGGACTTAAACGGCATTGAGTCGGTATTTGTTGGCGCTGAAAACGGCTTTATCTATCAGCTAGACCGTGGCTACAGCTTTGACGGCGCAGAGTATGAGAGTTATTTGCTCACAGGATTTATGCACTTTGGTAGCCCTGAAACCCGCAAGAAATGGCACAAGCTGGTGATTGAATGCGACAGCGTTACCGAAGTATTGATGCACGCTATCGCTTACTTTGATTTTATGAGCCCTGACACGCCAGATAGTGAGCTTATTATCGGCTCTGGCAGTAAGTGGGATTTATCAGAATGGGATAACGCATCGTGGGGCAGTGGCACAACTAACTGGGCCGATATGTATATCGCTGGCGTATCGCGCAATATTGCCCTGCACCTAAGCAACACTTCAAAGCAGTTACCACCGCACATCATTTCAAACTTGTACTTGCACAGTAAGCCCGTTAGCCGCAGGCGCTAAGGATCACCATGACTCAATTAAGCTATTGGCAAGATACCAGTCCATTCGTTAATGGCACAACGATTCGCGCCACACCGATGAACACTAAAATGGGTGGGATATCGGCAAACTTGCAGGCGATTACCGCGCAGATCAATGGTTTTGTCGTTAAGTTACCGGCTAACTTTGTCGGCAATACTGAGATAGCGAATCAGTCATATACCGACACGCTGTTGTATATCAACAAGCAAGGCAACATGGACCTGTTGCCAGCATCACAGCTAATTCTAAATGCTAGCCATGAACTTACCTTCATCACCAACTCAACCAATGCAATAAGCGTGAGTGGTGATAGTCACAACCAGTTTATCACCTGCAACTACGTCATGCCTGAAAGCCCAACCGAAGCACAAAGCAAAGTCTTAGTGACCGTTGGTCGCAGCATAAGAACGGTGAACGGGGATCCGGTTGTTGCGACTGGTAGCATTATCTTTCTTGCTGCCAGTACTGAGGCTGAATTTTGGTTAGTGCCAGATGAAGCGCAAGGGGTGACGATTCTATCGAGTGGCACGCTTCGGGCCTATGGTCAAAACTCGGCCATCGCGCTAATCAGCTTAAGTGAAACCGTGTGGCTAATGGTTGGCGACATTTACCCGAGCGATGTGGTGCTGTAATGGCAGAGCCCACCAAGCTAACCCAAGCTCAGGCGTTATTTGCTGTACTGGCAGGCGCAGCACAGGCAAGGCGGGAGCGAGTTTATTACAGGGATGGGGTGCTGAGAAGTACGCTATATAGCCCAATACCAGTAGATGCCGATACAGCTTATAACAATGTTAGTATCGCAATAGAAATCATGTACATAACGCCTGTACTATTAGATATTAATGATGAAGCAAACAGCAGTGTAACGCTAGATATTATTAAAACATTAGCGACTAAGCCAGAAGGCACAGATGAAGCAACTAACTCTGTGTCATTAGCGATTGTGGTAAGCAAAGTAATACGTGATACGAGTGCGGTGGACGTTGCAACTAACACCGTAGCGATAAGCACTATTAAATACGATGTGGTAAGAGGTTTCGTAGAAGACGCAGCTTCCAACTCAGTAACTCTAGGAGTAATAAAATTATGATAGGCTTAAATTTAGCAGCTAAAGCTAAGGGTTTATGTAGAGTGCAGCTGAGAGACACAGTAACTGGAGAGATACGTCTAGATACTGGATATTTCGATAACCTATTACTAGACAACTTCTTTAAAAAGCAATCAGTAGCTTTTATTAGATGTTATGCGTGTACTGACACGACTGTAAGTCCAACAGACACGACAATAGCAAGCTTAGGATTTGCGTCAACTGTAGCGCATAGCGCACCGACAAAAGAAGTAGTCGGAAGCGCTATAACAACAATTGCTACGACTGTATTTACTTTTACAGCAGGTGCTATAGTAGGAAACTTATCTTCTCTAGCTATAGCTACAGGAACAACAGTTGCTACAGACATGGTAGTTAAAACTTTAGTGAAAGATGTGAACGGTGACCCAACAGCTATCACGGTTACAGCCACAGATCAATTGATTATAACGCACACATTAAAGTTAACTGTTGATCAATTTCCTGCATCGTTTACAGCAGATGTAGATGAAACAACTCATACTTTCCAATTCATGGCATCACGTGTGGATGCGACTACTACTCAACTAATATACCCGTTTATGCCTTTTGCTATAAGCTTAAACGCCACATTGTTTACAGGGTGTAGTATTACAGTTGCGGCAGATGCAACAGATATAACTATAGGTGTAACAGACACGTATATAGTGATGACAAACCCAGTAAACTTAGGTGACTCATACACGTATAACTTAACTGAGGCTGTTAGCGGGAGGAGTAAAGTAGTAGTGTCCAGAACAATTCCAGCTAACGTAAACTTAGCGGGAGGTGCAGGTATTGGGTTTATAGGTGTAGGTATGTCATCCAGTTTCGCTACAAGAACATATTCAGGATTTAAAGTAACACCACCTCTACCTAAAGATTCAAACATTGCGTATACGTTCACTATTACTTTCACATTATCACGGTAACGGGTGACATATGATCCCTGAAACTGGCTGGTTAGTAATAGATGGTATTCAATCTGCCACTCCTTACGCTACCTATGGGCTATATAAACCGTCAGTGTCGCTTGATACCCCATTTGAATTAGAATTAGGACCAATTGAACTAAATAATAGTGGCGGATCAATAAAGGAGTTTTGGTGGTTATTCAATTTTAACGGAACTTCTGTTACTGCCAGTCGTTATAACCACTTTGCTAACGAATTTGATGATCAGCAAATTATTTTCTACGTTGATAATGTAAAAAGGCTGTCGGCTACATTTGATCAACTAGGTCGGCCAATGGTGTTTTATGAAACAGTATTAGGTGAGCTTAGGTTATATTGGTTTGATCCTGTTAACGTGGAAAACACGACTACTGTATTTGGTGATGGAAGTTACCCGTTTTCGACATTTGATATTCGCTGGGACACAAGCAATGCGCGTAGCGATAATATGCTGTTTTATATCCGTGATGGCGGTATTTATTATCGTTTACAGCGCGATAGATATAGCATTGAGCATGCTACGCCTGTGATAAATGGCGCTATATTGCTAGAAGCAGATATGACGGTAGATTACCGCCTACAGCTGCTTTATCGCTATATTGATACTGGCTATAACCCGCCACCTCCAGTGCCGCCAGTTGTTGATCCTGCAAGTGGTGCTTTTGCTTATTTAATGACTGGCTACCAAAGTGCAATTGAAATTGTTGAACCAGATATTATCAGCGCAACGACGCCTTTTAGTATTGCGTTTCAGCTAGATAACGTGGAAGCGTTGAACGCTAAATCGACACTATTCAGCTATGGCAATCTAAAGCAAATGCCTAAGGTTGCACTGACATTTAGCGGCGCAGAACGTGACAACATAGAGCTGAGTTTCTTTGGTTACTATTTCACACGCAAAATCTTCTTTGGTTTACAGTCAGGACATTGGCTTATTGAGTTTTACACGCTGTCAGGTATTGGGCCAATAGATTCTATGCGCGTAAGTTGTAAGCCAAAAGGTAGTGATACTTATCAGGTTTACAGCATGGAAGGAGTGATAAAACCTACTAACACAGCGAAAGGCCAAGTGCTGCGCATCGGTAGCCGGCCAAGTTATGGTGAGCGAGTTTATCAAATGCCAGGTGATGTTGGTTCTGGCTTTGTACCAGATAGCGAGTATGCCTTTGGGCTGCGCGCAGCGATAAGTAACATCGAGGTACACAGTGCCATCGTCGCTACGCCAGTGATTAAAATCCCTATGACTAAAGCCCAAGGTGAAGCGCAAACTCTACTTGATGCTGCTGATGCACCTATTGCATTGTCTGCTGCGCACATTAAAGATTACCGCGCCGCAAACTGGGTATTCATTGAGGGCTAGTCAAGAAAAGCTAAACCGATTGCAATAGCGCATAAAACGCTTATTATTTCCCCATAGTGCCAGTAAGCACACCTTTCTCGCTCAAATCCGTTCAGCTCACTTATCTGATAACAAATCTCATTAATTCGAGGTTCATTTGCCATGCAACAAATAAAGCCAGTGCAGACTATTCAGCCTGTAGGCCAACTGCCTGCGCCTGAAAAACCAACTAACAAAAGCATTTATCCTGTTAATCAAACACCACCAGTAAATAAGCAAGCGGATACTGGAACGCAGTACCAAGGACAGCAAGCCACAATGACGGGTAATGTTGATCAAGAAGGTTTTGGTTTACTCGGTAAAGCGCAGCGTTATAGCAAGAACGGTACTGAGCCCATTTATAATATTGGTCCTAAAAATGCGAATGCTGTATCTGATGCACCAAATCCTGTGCCGCCAATGCCTGGCGCTCCGCAAACGGGTGGTAAGGAAGGTTCTGCATGGGGAACACCAAAACCAACGGCCAACCAAACAACGAGTCCTGCTACGCCAGCGTCACCCGCCAATGATGCAAACGCTCAATATCAAGTTGCCTCGCCACCTGCGGTGCAGAATAACTATGTTCCATCACAGTATCAGTCTGTAACGGGTGATGCTGTGGCTAATGCGCCTAAGGCTAATATTAAGGACAACACGTTTACCGCAAAAGAATATCAAAACGTGGGCACAAATGGCGTAACCAGCGATAAGCAGTACCAGTATGATCCGCGCAATGAGTCATTAGTACAGAACCAAATTACCGGCTTACTTGACCCGAATAGCGAGATTATGCGCAAGGCCCAAGCGCAGGCACAGGGCTACAATGCGGCTCGTGGATTGCAGTCTAGTTCAATCGGTAACGAAGTCGCCTTATCGTCGATGATTGACAAGGCACTGCCTATCGCCCAGCAAGACGCGCAAACCTATAATCAAGCACAAAGCCAACAGTGGCAAACACAGGCACAGCTTGACCAAACCAATCTTAAAAACCAGCAAGACGCATCAATGGCTGATAAGCAGGGTGCTATCAATAACCAACTGCAAAATAATCAAATGGATTGGCAGACTGGTGAGAAAAACACTGATCGCCAATTCCAAGCAGAGCTTGAGGACCTTAAATACAAGCAATCACTTGGCACGCTCGACGCTCAAGGGAAACAGCGCTTACAAGAGTTGAATGCGCAGCAGTCTTGGCAGACTGGTGAGAACAATGTTAACCGCGAGTTCCAGACTCAGCTTGAAGATTTAAAGTACAAGCAGCAGCTTGGCACGCTCGATAAACAACAGTCATTGCAACTTGCACAGATGGAACGTAGCGCGCAAATCCAAACAGACCGCGATGCGATTCTGCAAAATTATCAAGTGCAACTTAATGATCTGCAAAACGACCAGCGCTGGAAAGAGCTTACCGCTCAAATTGGCTCGCAAATGGAAATGCAAGTGCGTGGCTTTAGTCAACAAGCAAAAATGGAGTATGGCAATGCACAGGGGCAAGCCGTTAATGCGGCTATGCAAGCCATTGGCATGGCAATGTCAAACCCAAACATGACAGCTGAACAGCAAAAGGCCGCTATCACCAACATTATGGGCTCACTACAAAGCCAAGCAAATATGCTGGCGGTGATTTATGGCGCCAGTGACGGCCAATTACCACCAACTGCAACACCACCGCCTTTAGTTACACCGCCACCTAGTTCAGGTAGCACAGGTTCGACAGGTGGATCAGGTGGCGGCACCGGAACCGTTAACCCTCAAGCTAAAACGGGTACTTACCCAGGCGCTGGCTATATCGGTGGTGATGTAGGCATACGTCAACAGCAAAAGTAGGTAAGCCATGATTAGAACAGCTACTCACGCAGACCTAAAGCGGATACTTGAAATAGGTAGGCAAACTCTCGCAAAAGCGCCTAGTTACCCCGTTGAAATGGACGATACCAAAGCTAGCTATATGGTGCGTCGCTGCATTGCAGATCGAGGCATGGAGGCATTTGTTGCGGTAGTCAATGGTGAGGTAGTGGGTTTTTTGCTGGCAATGCAAGAGGAACACTGGTTTAGCAAAGACTGCTACGCAACTGACTTAACCTTTTGCGTACTTCCAGAACATGCAGATCAAGCCGTGTGGTTGCTACGGCGCTTCATTCGCTGGGCTAAAACTTTCCCAAAAGTAAAAAGCATTATGCTCGGCGTCAGCTCTGGGCTCGATGCAGATGGTCGTATTGGTGAACTTTACCAAAAGCATGGGTTATCCAGTGCCGGCGGTTTGTATAGCCGGATGATGTAAATAGTGGTGTCAGATTATTGGAGTACACATTATGAGTGCAGTTGGCAAAGCCTTTAAAAAGGTTTGGAAAGGTGTAAAAAGTATTGCCAAAAAGGTATGGAAAGTTATTAAACCCATTGTGAAAGTGGTCGCAATAGCTGCAATCATTTACTTTGGAGGTGCGGCCCTGATTGGGGCCATGAGCGCAGGCGGGACGGCTGCAGGGGGGATAGCTTCCGCTTGGTCAGGGGTCACTGGGGCTGGAACCGCGTTAGCCTCTGGCAATGTTGCCGCCGCAGGTTCGTCACTGGCCTCGGGCTGGACTGGTGCTGCTGGTGCGGCTGCAACGTCTGCCGCGACAACTGCTGCAACCTCACAAGTTGGAGCTGGCGTATGGGGCGGTCAAGCTGCTGCTAGCACGACAGGTAAAACTTTGCTATCAACCATGGTGCCAGCAGGTTCAACAGCTTCGACAACTGGAATGACGATGGCGCAGTTAGGCACCGCCGCTACTGGTGCAGCTAATGGGACCGTTCCAACAGCCTTAATCAATGCTACTGGTGTAGGCGCTGGAACTGCTGGAGTCACAGGAAGTGCGGTTGGTGGTGCAGGTGCGGTTGGCGGTATTGGTGGCGCATCTGAACTAGCATCTGTCGCTGACTTAGCAGCAACAACGCCAGCAGTAGCGCCGACAACGGGTGGGCTGCTTGGAGGAATGAGTGCTGGCGAAGGCATGATGTGGTCAGCAGGTATTAATGCTGGAACACAGTTAATCGGCGGTGCAATGCAGGGCCGTGCAGCGGAAAAAGAAGCTGAGGAAGCTCGTAAGCGTATGACTTACTGGGGAGTTGATGGTGATGGGAATAAAACCGATTTAAATATCGGCGGGCTTATGGGTAAGGTTAACTTGTCTCCTATGGCTAGTATTCCAAAAGCAGGGGAATACCAACCGTGGCAACCCACTACGCTAGACGACTTAACTAAAACGGTGGGCTAACTGATGGCTAAAGTAAACGGTATCAACCAAATGGGTGCAGCTGCAGCCAATGCAAACGATGAAGAAAACTTAACACCAGAGGAAGAAAAACAATTAACAGATGCCATGAAGGTGGTGAAGGTCATTATCCACGGCGAAGGGCAAACTGGCGATCAAATTGCTGCCATGATTAAGGACTCCGAAGATATTGCCAAAGGCATTGGTAGCGCTGTGGCCGCTGTGCTTATTGCGGTATCCAAGCAAATGGAGTTTAGCGACGATATTAAGCTGGTTTTGGCTACTGAAATATTGATTGAATTATCTGATATAGCTGTCGATGCGGGTGCCTTAGCAGAAGATGAAATTACTGAGCAATTTGTTGATACTGCCGTAAGCCAAGCCTATAGCGCTTATATATCTACTAAAGAGGCGATGGGTGAGCTTGATGTTAATGAGCTAAAACAATCAGTTGACGATGCTAATAAGGAAGGTCAAGCGCTTGGAGTTGTACCTAAACAAGCAGAGCCTAAAGGTTTGATGCAGCGCGCAGCAGTAGGGGGTGTGTAATGTCATTACTTGCAGGATTAGGAAAAGGTTTACAGGGTGCAGGCCAAGCCATTGGGCAGGGTTTATATGCCTATGCTATGGCGATGCGTGACGATGAAATTGAGCGCATGCGTCAAGCGAGTATAGAAAAACGCTGGGCCAAAGAGGACGCTCGTTATGAGCAAGCTCAGGTTAAAGATGAAAGTCGTTATAAGGATCAACAAACAAGAGATGATTCTCGCCGTAAGGAAGATGTTGATTACCGTAATCAGGAATCTAATCGCGCTAATGCGCGTGAAGGTCGCAATGATGAGAAGCAAAATGCGTTATTAATCGGCCAAGCATTAGATCGTTTAAAGGAAGATTATAAGGAGTCATTGGCTGAAGTTGATGCTAATTATTTAGACCCCGTCACAAAGCAGGCTAATGACCCTACTGGGTATGCAGCAGCCATTGAGGACGCAAGGTCACAGTTTGATAGCACTAGAACCAGCATTGTCCAACGTAGCGGTTTAAGCGCTGACCAAATAGACAAGTACGGCTTTAATATGTACCTACCTCAGCCTACCGCTGATAACGGTGCTGATAAAACCAAGACAGAAATAGTGACGGCGCCTCCGACTGATGATTACGATAAAAAGAAATGGTTTGAAGATGTTCGTAAGGCTCAACCAGCCCAATCAACAGCAATGCCTAAGCCTGGTGAAACTAAGCGTGAAATGGCGGTTGATTATTTACTTAATGATCGTGGTGATACCACTCGTAAGCCCGGGCTTCTTTCTCCTGAAACCATAGCTCAACAGCAGGAACGCTTAAAGCAATTAAGAGAAAGTGGCGTGCAGTCAGCTTATGGCGCGGCAATGATGCCGCGTTAAGCCGCTACCCGTATTCAATTAACCCAGCCATCGCGCTGGGTTTTCTTTTTTTGGAGCTTCACAAATGTCACTACTCGGGTTTGATCCAAACAAATACAAAACCGCATCGACTGCACAACCAAAGCCAAACGAACAAGGCCGCTTCGGTGATGTGGTGGACTCATTCCAAGCGGGGGCAGCGTCAGGGCTCGGTGGCATCTTCGACTTTTTAGGTGCAGAGGGTGTTGCTAAATCTCTCTATGGCATTGCAGATGATCAATACGGACAAATGTCTAGCCGTGGTCAAGAAGCTATGTCTAAGCAGATGTTCACTGAAAACGCGCAAGGCGAAACCGAGCTAGGCGACGGTATGACAGACCTCGACACTTGGCTATTACAAATGGCGAACGTGGCGGGGCAGTTTGTACCTACGGCAGTGCCAGGCGCAGGCGCTGCGGGTATGGCAACCAAAGCACTAAGCCTAGGCTCAAAGGGCGCTAAAGTAGCGCAAGCGGTAGGTATGGGCGCGACAGGTGGCAGTGCTGCTACAGGCCAAGCGATGGAGCAAGCGCGGCAAGAAGTATTGAAAATGCCAGATAAAGTGCTGGCAGAATCTGATTTATTCAAACGCACATTTTTAGAGATTGACGCTCAATCACCTGAGCTTGACGATTTGGGCAAGTGGAACCAAGCGAAAAACCAATTAGCTGAACGTGTAGCCAGTGAAGTGCGTAGCGACCCTAAGGCATTAATGGCGAACTTTGCTGCCTCTGCGATTGGTGATCCGATTATTGGGCGCGCATTAACGGGCGTTCGCTTGGCTAAGTCTGGTGCATTTCGCAGTGCATTAGCGGGTGGTATTACCGAAGGTGCCACTGAAGCGGCACAAGCAGGGGTTAGCCAATATGCCGTTGACAGTGCTTTATCGCAAATCGACCAACGTGATCCAATGGCTGGCGTTAAATTGGCCGCACTTAATGAGGGGATTATTGGCGCTGGTTTTGGTGCCGGTGCTGGCGGTATCGGTGGCATTGCTAATCGCAATATGGCTAACCGTGAACCTGTTAAAAACCCTGCTGCCGATCCTATTCGTGAAACCAACCCAACCGTAGCGGGTGCTATGGATGCAGACGCACAGCAAGCCGCTGATCGCCGTGCTGATGTTGATAACATGGCGCAAGCTAGCCAAGCGCAACAGTCACAGCAACCTAACTATGATCAACCTACCGCCGCCCGTCGTGCTGGCATGGGCGATACGATGCAGGCTGGCAGTTATGGTGATGAGGCGATAGCGCGCGACAATGCGATGAAGGGCCGCAGTTTTCCTACTGTGCCATCACAAAGCTTTCAGCGCAGCCAACTTAGTCAAGCCATGGATAGTGTGCAAGGTCTTACAGATCAGCGCCGCGAAGGTGAATGGCTACCGCCAGAAAGCCAAGGCCGCAGTCCTGTAACGGGTTTGCTACGTGGTCCATCGATCGACAGTGAAACGCTTAATGCCCAGCGAACACGCGAAGCTATGGCCGCACAGCCAGCTAACCTAATTAGCCAATCAGATACTATTTTCGCCAGTGATGGCCGCGCACGCCAAGATGCGCAGCAGTTTGCCGACACGACAGCGCGCCAAACCTCAGCACAGCCTAAGCAGATCACCGACAAGGGTATTATCTTTGCGCCTGATAACTTCTCACCTCAATCGCAGGGCGTTAATGTTAAAACCAATAACACGCCATTTGCGTCAGCTAAAGAGGCGTTGGCCAGCAAGAATGCGCGCATTGCTAAGCGTGAAGGTGCTGAACTTGAAGCAGTAAAACTGGATAACGGCTTTGGTTGGCGAGTGATCCCTAAAGTTGAACCAGAGACAATAGAGGGCAGCAACAATGCGCCAATGGATACAACAAGCACAACAGGCGCAGGCAATATCGATGCTGGAAGCGCAGGAGCTGGACCAGTTTCTGAGTTACAACGACCAAGCGCCGAGCCGCTTTCAAATAGCACCGAGCCACTTAGCGCAAGTGTGCCAGAAAATCTATCTTTACCAGTCGAACAACAGGCCGCGCCTGCTGCATTAGACGTTGTGAAGAAAAACGCTGAGCCAGCCCAAGACTTAGCCGGTGATAAAATTGATAAGCAGTGGACCGCCTTTGCGCCTGAAACTGGCACGCTGAATATTCCCCGCGCTGAAATGCCACAGATTAAAGCAGAACATCGTGGCGCTATGGTCAACTTTATGAAAGCGCGTGGCATTGAACATTCAACCGAAGAAGTACCCGCAGATTCGCTCAAGCCAACACAGGCCGAGTTTTCCCCAGCCAAGGTCAAAAAAGCCTTAGGTTTTGAAGGTGGCGACCGTTCTATTTTGGTATCAAGCGATAATCACGTACTCGACGGCCATCACCAGTGGTTAACTAAGCGCGAGAAGGGCGAACCGATTAAAGTGATCCGCTTAAATGCGCCTATCAAGGAGCTGATCAAGCTTGCCCATGAGTTTCCAAGTTCTGAAACTCAGGCAGGCGCAACGCAAGCTGTTGATAATCAAGCCTCAAAAAAAGGTGAAAAAGCGGAAGTGGCTAAAACCGCTATAAATGACAGCAATGAAACACCTGCAATTCTGCGCACATCTAAAACCAAGTGGCTCCAAGGTGAGATTAAAAAGCAGGGAATTAAAAAAGATTCGCCTGGCTACGATGATGCCGTTAGCAAACTTAACGACTCATACGAAACCGAGATTGATAAGGCCTTAGCTGGCTCATCATTCGAGACTTATCAGCAGTTCAATAGTGATACGCCTGAGAACATTAACCGCATGGCCCATGCTGAACTGCGTAAAGAGTTTGGTTTAGATGCGCCTGAAGCCAAAACAGAAAAAACTGTTACTGAACAACCTAAGGCGACCGAGGCAACTAAAAAGCCAAAAGCCAAAGTTGAATCACAAAAAACAGATGATGACACTGATCAGCTGTCATTCTTCGATAAGCCTAAACGCGGCAAAAACAAAGGCGCACGGCTATTCACCCAAGGTGAGGCGCAGCGCGCGGTAAATGATGTGATCGCTAAACTTAGCGGCGGCGCAGGTGTGCGCGTTAACTTATTTACTAGCCAAGATGAATTTTTAAAGCGCTTCAATTTATCCGCCATGGAAATGGAAGGCCAAACCATCTACGGCGCGTACGATGATAAGCGCCACTCAGCGTATTTAATTTTAGATAATTTCAGTTCTATTGATGATTTGCGCTCAACCTTAGTGCATGAGGTGTTAGCCCATGGTGGCTTGCACACGGTTATCGGCGCGCAAAAGTATCAGCAGTTTATTGCCAAACTAAACTCAAGCCGCAGCCGCAAAGAATTTAAGGAGCTTTGGGCTCGTATAGATAAAGATTACGCTGGCGCATCCGATGCCGTGAAAGCAGAAGAAGTTTTTGCTAATTTCGTGCAAAACCAACCGGAGCGCGGCACGGCTAAGGCGTGGTGGTTTGAGTTGACTAAATGGCTGCGCCGCCAGCTTGAGGGATTGGGGATCATCAAGTCCAACATTACCCGCAATGAAATGCAAGATATGATGCAGGCCATTGTGCGCGGATTTGATAAGCGCAAGCAGCGCATGGATAGAGCTAACGCTGTGATGGAACGAGGCGGGAAGCAGCCAGACTCTATAAGTTATAGCAAAGAGCAGGATAGCGAGACTGATGGTCTGCGCTTTGATATGTCAACCGAACCAGACACCCGCACAGCCAAGCAAAAGCTGGGGCTTGAGGAAGAAGCCGAGCAAACGCTTAAAGAGAAGATCACCGAGAACTACCGCAATACCGCTGACACGCTTAAGCAATCCAGCTTTTGGAGCCGCTTAAATGAGGGCGTTTTTGACGGGCTACACGGTATCAAAAAAGCCGAGGAAGCGGCAGGCATTACCGATCCAAATAAGATGGGTTATGTATCGGCGCGTTTAGCCTCTGGCTTATCGGATGTGCTGCATGGCGTATTTCACTACGGCGCTCCCATGTGGAAAGACGGCATCATTCAGCGCAAGAAGGACACTAAGGGCTTGCTTGAAGTGTTCGGCATGTTGCCAGATGGCGAGCTCAATAACTGGCTGGCATGGATGGGTGCCAACCGCGCCAAGCAGCTTAAAGCGCAGGGCCGCGAGAACAACCTATCTCAAGCCGATATTGACGAACTGCTAGCCCTTGCCGATGGCAAAGAGCAACTATTTGAAGAAGTGCGCGCCGAGTACAACAAGATTAACAGCGCTGTGCTCGATGTGGCTCAAGGCGCGGGATTAATCAGTGAGGCCCAGCGCAGTGGCTTTGATGAAGAATATTATGTGCCGTTCTTTCGTGATATTGAGGCCGACGCTGGCTTTGAAGAGTTTGCGGCTGTGTATGCCCCCAATAGCAAAAAAGGCATTGCAGGCCAAAAACCTAAAATCCAAGAGCTAAAGGGTGGTAAGCAATCGACCAAAGACTTGCTTGAAAACATCATTCTGCGTCAATCAACCATGATTGATGCAGCGCTAAAAAACAAAGCTATGCTCGAGGTGGTTGAGAATCTAGACGGTACAGGGATGATGGATAAAATCACTGCCAACGAGTATTCGTTGTTATCCGAAAACGAGCAAAAGCGCACGGTAAGAATGATGGTTAACGGTAAGCAACAACGGGTGGTGGTGTCTGATCCAGCGCTATTAAGGGCATTAATGGCGATTAATGACGTCAGCAGCCGTTCGTTATTCAATCGCATGGGCCGCAGTGCTAAACGCTTTTTAACCGCAGGCATCACCTTATCACCTGACTTTATCTTTAAAAACTTTATCCGCGATGCGGCGCATGCGTGGATGATCAACAAGGATGACTTTAAGTTAGGTACGGATTCTATTAAGGGATTGAAAAAGGCATTTAAGGAAGATGAAGCCTACCGCGATTTGATATTCAGCGGCGCAGCATTCCAAGGCGGGTATATTCACGGCGCAGATCCAGATGCAGCCGCACAGCAAATTCGCCGCGCATTATCTAAGAAGGGACTCACAGCTAAACAGATTGACAGCTATATGGGCAGCTTAGTCACCAACGGTAAGCAGCTGCTTGAGGTGTACCGCAATGCCAGCGATAAAGTAGAGAACGCCAACCGGCTATCAACTTACGAGGCGAGTTTAGCCGCGGGTAAATCTCGCCGCCAATCAGCCTTTGAAGCCAAAGACCTAATGGACTACTCGCTTAAGGGTAACTTTGCACTGATCAGCACCATGATCGACTTTTTGCCATTCTTCAATGCGCGCTTGCAAGGTATGTACAAATTAGCCCGGGCATCGGCTGCTGGTGAAAACGACAAAGTGCTTAAAGTGCTATCGGCAAATCTTGCTATGAAAGGCATTAAGGTGGCCGCGTTCTCGCTGGCATTGGCCGCAATGAATGATGACGATGACCGTTATAAAGAGTTACCGGACTGGGACAAGGACGCTAACTGGCATTTCTGGTTAGGTGATGATCACTTCCGTATTCCTAAGCCGTTTGAACTCGGCGTGGTATTCGGGACTTTACCGGAGCGTTTGCTAGGCTTTGGTACTGGCTCGCAAACGGGGAGCGACTTAGGCCGTGCCACTGCCAGCGCCTTATTTAATACCATGGCGCTAAACCCAATACCACAATTTGCACTGCCTGCCATCGAAGTGATAGTGAACAAATCATTCTTCAAAGGCACTGCAATTGAGGGTATGGGTGACGAGCAACGTATGCCAGGTGATCGCTATAACGCTTACACCAGTGACACTGCGCGCGAAATCGGCCAGTTCTTTAACGTCAGCCCTAAAAAGATTGAGCACTTAGTCAATGGCTATGCTGGCACACTCGGCGCTTATGTATTGGGGATATCTGACATTATGGCGCGCCAGATGCTTGGCCGCGAGAGCGCCGAAACCCCAATCAGCCGCTATCCAATCATCAAAGCGTTTTACGGTGGTGATGCACCAAAGGGCAACACCTATTATCAGAACGAGTTTTACAAGGCGCTCGATGCTGCTAATCAAGCATATGGCAGTTATAAGCGCGCAGCCGAAGAACAAGACTCAAGCAGGATGATGGACGTCTTAGAAGATAACCGCGATAAGCTCGGGGTACGCATTGCACTTGGCCGAGTTCAGCGCCAAATATCTGCACTGGGTAAGCAAACTGAAATAGTCAATAACTCCAAGGCTAGCGCCAGCGAAAAACGCGAAAAGCTGGATGCCATTACCCGCCAGAAGAACGCGATTTATCAAAGTGCCTATATTGGTTTTAATTTAAGGGAGTGGTAATCACTTCATACAGACTTTTAGTTTAAGATTGCAGCTAAAGCCAATAGGGCACTCATGGTCAAAAGCGCACTGCCCTTGAAACTGCGTATTTGGTAGAGCACTTTTGGGGTCACTAATGCTTGGTTGTGGTGTGCCAAACTGATTGACCTTCTGCATACACTGCCCAGTGCTTTGCATTGGGCCTTTAATGCATGATAGGCCAAGGCCGCACTCATAATCTGAGGCGCATCCGCTGGAAGTAATGAGTGTTGTAGCTGGTGCCATGTTAACTGGAGTTGGTTGAACTGGCTTGATAGGTTGAACCGGTGGCGCTGGTGGTATTAGTTGAATCGGTTGTGTTGACGTTGTGCTGATTGGCACTGGTTGTATGGGCTGTACGATAGGTGTTGGTGTATAGCTTGGGGGTGGCTGGACTGTTTGCTGGTAAGCTGGCGTGAGATAGTTTTGTTGGTAATACTCAGTTGCGGTTGGTGTTTGCTGTGTTGGCGGGATGATGACGGGGGCCGTTAGTATACCAGTGAGCATGCCAACACTACTGATCACTGATGACCATATAATGGCTTCACCATCACTCATACCTTGTTGCTGTTGTTGCTGTTGTCGCTGTTTTACAACAGCATTATCTCTTTCTTGTAAATATGCGACGACAGCTGGCTCATGCTTTAAATCACTAGCGAATTGATTTTCATCTCCAACATAGGGAATTTCTATAGTGTAAACCTTTTTAAAATCACAAAGATAATTTGTTGATGTTGACATGTTAGTTGCGCCGCTTTGCCACTTTGCAGACACGCCTTTAATGCCATAACAGCCATTTTTATAATGTTGGCCTGTTGGTGCATAAGTAACAACTAGCGGTGATATACCTAAAAATTTACCCGTCTCTACCTCATAAATTTCAGCACCAATAGGTGATGTTACATAGTTAACTTCTGGGGTATAGGCGGCGCACCCCGTCAGCAAAGCCACCAATAAACTAAGCGAAATATTCCTTTTCATGCTGCATCCTGTTTATTTGTACCTGCATTGTTTAACGTAAATTGTGTCACTTGCTGAATTGGTATATCTAGATGGCAACTTGCTGTGCAGGCGGCATAGATCACCTTTTGTACTTATCCCTGCTACAACAAAATCTATCGAAACCCACTGTTCACCATTTTTATATTGAATCTTTATACGGCTACCTTCTTGAATTATATTTGGTATTTTTACATCGTAACTTTTCCCTGTTGAAAAAAGCAGGTAGTCGCTAATTATATCAATTCTTCCATACCCTGGCGTAGTTACAGAAGACGCCCATTCATCCGCAATTAAAATGTGTGAGAATGTGGAAAGAACCAAAACTAATAAGTATCTACTCATTTTACATTCCTTGTGAAAAGTATAACTGTAATGTTTAAACTAATTAAAACTTACCTAAAATTTCAGTTGAATTAGATACCACTTCATAACCAGCTTTTTGGAGTGTAACGACCACTTCATTGACAATATCAATACCCATAAAACCATGATCTTTACAGTAATGATTCACTGCATCTTCAATATCAACCCTGAAGATGTTGCTACCTTGAAGTATTGCCAGCTTTAACGCTGGCGCAATAAGCATTTCAATTATGCGCATAACGGCAGCATTGAAATCATTCACCTTTACTTGGTTGGTAAGGAACCGAGCAAACTCTGCACTTGGAACAAGATCCATTCCAACATCACCCATATAGCTTGCTTGCAGTCTTAAAGTGATTTCAGAGTTAACCGATCTGCCAGATGCAGCAGCAGATTGATGTAGCTTATCTTTCAAATAGATAGGCACCCTAATATTGATTTTTGGATCTTCTCTGGACATAAATACCTCAAAAGTTATTGACAGGGTAGCATTGTGCCACCATAATTCAATGGTGGCACGGTGCCATCTTTGGGGATTTAACTATGACAAAACGAATAGAAACTCAGCAAAAGTTTATGCTGCGATTACCACCCGAAATGCATCAAATGGCGAAAGAGATAGCCAGCGAACAACATCGCTCGCTTAATGCTGAAATTGTTTACCGCTTAAGACAGGCTTACGCCTTAGAGCACAAAAAGCAGGAGTCAGTATGAAAGTGCGTGAATACCCAATGATGCGTATCCGCGTCAGTCCAGAGCTTAAAGATAAGATTTTACAGGCTGCAAGTGCAGAGAGCAGAACCCAAAATAGTGAAATTTGTCACCAGCTAGAAAAGGCGTATGGACTAAAAACCACCAAACAGGAGGATAAATGAAAGGCATGAAGCAAATAGCGCCATTCTCTTTTCGCTGTGATCCAGCCTTAAAACTGCTCATTCAGCAAATGGCAAAGCAAAATAGGCGCTCAGTAAACTCAGAAATCAATGCGTTGCTTGAAAGCGCATTAAATGAAAAAGCCTCAACTGTTGGAGCAGTCGAGGCTCATGAATCAACACTTAACACGCAAAGTAAAGGTGATTGCAATGGAAACTATAGCAAATAACAACAGCTTTATACAACGTCGAAATAATCAACTTGCCGCTATGGCCGAGAATGCTGCAATTGTATCACTCGATAGCCACGGTCAAGCCGTTACCACATCCTTAGCGATTGCCGAAGGTGTGGGCAATCCGCATTCAACTGTGATCAAGTTAGTTCGTCAGTATGCGAGTGATTTAGAGGAGTTTGGAGGGGTCAGATTTCAAATCCAACCCTTTGAGACTGCTGGCGGCATTCAAAATCGAGAAGTTGCCATCCTCAACGAACAACAATCGACTTTGCTAATGACTTACATGCGCAACAATGACGTAGTGCGCGAGTTTAAAAAGCGACTGGTAAAAGCGTTTTATGAATTAGCAAATAAAGCCAGGGGCACTCAGTCAAATATTTATGACCAGTTGAGTGATCCTGCAAGCATGCGTCAATACCTATTAACCTACGTTGAAAAGGTTATCGAGCTTGAAGATCAAATAAAGGTCATCCAACCTAAGGCGGCAGCGCTTGATCGCCTTGCCACCGCAGACGGCAGTTTGTGCATTACCGATGCGGCCAAACAGTTGCAGCAACGGCCTAAAGATTTATTTGCACTGTTGCAGCGTAACAAGTGGATTTACCGTCGCCAAGGTACAAGCTGGTTAGGGTATCAAGATAAGTTACAGCAAGGTTTGTTGGAGCATAAAATCACTGAGGTTGAGCGCAGTGATGGCACCAGCAAAATAACCTCGCAAGTAAGAGTTACGCCTAAAGGCTTAACCCACTTGTCTGCAACCTTATCTCAGCCATTACAGTAGGTAACGCAATGAATACACTTAAATTTAAGCGTAACCCAGCGTTACCACTACACGCATTGCCATTTATTGGTAAGTCGAACAAAAAACCGAACGGATTGTTATCGTTTTGGAGTGTGCCCACAACGGGCGGTTATTGCGGTGGGTTATTAACGGGGCAGTCGTTAGCGAAGATTTACATTAAGCACTTATCTGAACATGCTGCGTCAAGACAGTACGGCACGTTACAGACAATTGCGATGGATATGTTTGGCAACAATCCACTGAATGCAAACGTAGATCAAGCGGCATTTAGGGGGCAGGTGATAGGCTTCTTTACTGAAATAGAACGCTGGTTAGTGCCATCAGCAGTATTGTTAAAGGACGAGGTTAATAGCTTGGATAATGACGAGTTGTTAACGATGGCGAATGAGGGAATATTGATGCAAGAGTCAGCTTAAATCACACTGTGTTAGTATGAATAAGAAGCCGGATTATTCCGGCTTTTTTCTAAAATAGATCTTCAAGGATCATAAGCACCATACCAATTAAGCCAAGCAAAAAAAAGAAACCTTCTTGATCTTGCCGCCACCCTCGAGCTTTCTTCCCGCCGACCTCAAGCATATACAACCCCAAACACATGATCGGCAAACCAAGCAGCCAGCTAATATTCTCGCCAGCGGCATAACCTAAAATCATCAGTACAAGCATAGCTATTAAATGCATAAGCATTCCTTATTAATTTATGAAGGAGCACGACTGGCAATCGTGTTCCTTAGATGGGAACCGGATTGGTTAGCGTGCTAATTTATGATTAAACCGTGGGGCATAATTGGGGCAAAGGCAAGGACTTTCTTGTCCGTTTCAGTCCTGAGCATAAATCGTCAACCCCTTATAAAACGCGGACATAAACGGACTGAAAAACAATATGATAGGGTTCGACTCCCTCTCTCACCGCCAAATTCAAGTTTGAAGACGTCCTAGGGCGTCTTTTTTCTTATCTGTATTTTATAAAAATCAATAGCTTACCATCCTATATTGTTTAATACCATCCTACAGCATCCGAAATCTTTAGTAATGCCAAAAGTAATGCCAAGGAAATTTGGCAAATTTATGCATTACTTTTCACTTCAAAAAATACCCATTTTTTATGTCGTTTTTTTACTTGATTTTCTCGATTTTATAGCCCAGATTTAACTTGGCAATATCCTGATTTATCTGAATTTATTCAGTGATAAGTAATGCTTGATTTTAGAGTGCGAAATAATGCCAAAATCAAGCATTACTTTGGGGCTTAATTTGAGGGAGGAGAACGGTATGGGAAGAAGTACAAATAAGCTGACTGCAAAAGCGGTGCTCAATGCTAAAGCGGAAGCAAAGCCCTATAGATTGTCAGATGGTGGCAATCTCTATCTCTATGTGCGCACAGCAGGGAAAACATGGGAATTTCGATACATACGCCCCTCCACCAGCAAACCCACCTATTTTGGTTTAGGCTCATACCCTGACGTATCCTTAGCTGAGGCGAGAGATAAAGCACTAGAAGCGCGAAAACATTTGGCCGAAGGCATCGACCCCCAATTACTTAAAGTTGAAAACAAATTAAAAGCGGCAACAGAGAACGCTCAAACTCTCAAGCATATTGCACAAATGTGGATGGACTCAAAACAGGGAAGTATTAAGGCTAAAACCATTGAAGGTAATTGGCGCAAGCTTGAGCTGTATGCCTTCCCTAAGCTGGGGAGTATTGCGATTAGCAGACTCACGGCTCCTATAGCCATTGCCGCGCTCAAGCCCCTTGAACAGAAGGGGCATCTTGAAACGGTTAAACGTACCGCTCAGTTACTGAATGAAATCATGAACTATTCGGTTAACTCTGGTTACATTCATGCCAATCCGTTGTCAGGTATTCGAGAAGTTTTTAGAAAAAGCAAAGTGGAGCATCTGAAGGCATTAAAACCAGCAGAGCTAGCTGAGTTGTTGCAGACCATTGCAAACGCCAATTTATTGTTAACGACCCGGTGTTTGATTGAATGGCAATTGCACACAATGACCAGGCCAAATGAAGCGGCCGGAGCCCGTTGGGAAGAAATCGATTTTGATGCCAAGCTTTGGACTATTCCTGAATCACGCATGAAAATGAATCGTGAGCATATTATCCCGCTTACAGAGCATGCTCTCGCGATACTCGAAACTGTTAAGCCGATTAGTGAACAGAGCCAATTTGTCTTTCCATCATCTAAAGATCCTAAAAAGCACACAGATCCTGAAACCATCAACAAAGCATTAGGGCGAATGGGATTAAAGGGAAGAACAACGGGGCATGGTTTACGCTCACTGGCGAGTACTACCTTAAACGAGCAAGGCTTTGATGGTGATGTTATTGAGGCAGCGTTAGCCCATGTTGATAAAAACCAAATCCGCAGTGCCTATAATCGCACGACCTACCTAGAGCGACGGACCAAGTTAATGGAGTGGTGGAGCAACCATATTGCCACTGCAGCAGTTGGCTCTTTGTCAGTAACTGGCTTAAGAGATCTGAAAGTGGTTTAGAGAGGATTTAGGTTAGGCCAACACTCCGGTCATCCTCGTGGCTTTACTGTGATTTTATCCTTATTTTATCTAAGCAAAAGATTTGTCTCAAATTTTAGAATGAAATGGGATTTTGGTGCTATTTCTGCTATTAGTAGTAAAAATAGCAGGTTAATGTGGAGTGGTAGCTTCAATGGGTCGAATTATAGAGTTATCGAAAATAAAGTTAAACACAGATTTTACCAGTGTTTTGGTTTATCTATTTGAACAAAATAAACCTGTTTTAATTGAAGTTCCCGCTAACATAAATGTCTGGGTTACCTACAAAGGTGATAAAAGTTTATTCAGAAGAAATTTGCGCACAACCCGTGGCTTAAATGCTCATACTAGGTTTAAGGGTAAACCTAATGTCGTTAAACCAGTATTTGATGCTCACTTAATTAAACATGCTTCATATGTTCAGTTGAAAAAAGAAGATTTAAATGTGCTTTTAAAACAAAGGCGATGCAGCGTAAGAAATCCTCTCACTATCTTGTTTTTTGATTCAAATGGTGATATTGAAATTCTTGATGGAAAGGGATGTCAAACAGAATATTTACGCCAAAAACAAGGTTCGATGACTGAGTTTGATATGTTTTTTGCTAGAAATTCTATTGAAGTAGAATTTGTTTTTTCAGCTAAATCAGTAAATGAATGGAAGGAAAATAATTGCATTGAAAATGAGTTTAAAGATTTAAAGGCATCTGTTGATTCAGTATATGTGTATGAAATGGATGTTGTTAAATTTATTGTCGAAGATGTAGATAAAAAAACATCTATAAGCGATATACCAATAGATAGTCCTTACTATATTGATGACATGTTACGTAAACAATCAGACCTTGACGAATTATCTATCTTAGGTTTCCGTTATTATTGGGGGAAAACAGCTAAGCTACCTAAAGCTAAAGGATTGGTAGAGTTGATTATGAATCAACTCGGTTATGCTCAAAAAAAGGCAGAAGCGGCGGCTTTTTTTCTCAACCCTAATCCTGATGGTCGATGCGGTAAAACTAAATCGATTGCAGATGGTTGCCAGTTTCCATACTTAACTCACTGCCTCGAGCATTTTTGGCATCATAAGCAGGCTTACGATAAAAATATAACATCTGAAATACAAAAGTTTTTAGAGGGATCAGAGGGAGAAGGCTTTTCGAGTGATAATGCTAAATATGCTGAATTAATTTTAAGACCGAGAGAATTTCTTAGGGCACCAAAAAAACGCATATAATACAATTAATAATGCATTTTAGGTGAGCTAGGGGGACCGTTTTTACCCCGTTTATTCATGCTTGATAACCATCTAATCTCAGGGTTGTAGACGTTTATTCACAACTCTGAGGACGATTATGAACACAACTCTCACAAGCAATTCCATTATTAGACTGAAGACCTTGGTTCAGCTTACAGGGCTTTCGCGTTCAACTATCTACGATAAACTCAATCCCAAATCCCCCAGGTTTGATCCACTTTTTCCTCGAAAAGTTTGCCTTGGCGCTCGTGCCGTTGGCTGGTACATGCAAGAAGTCGAACAGTGGCTACAAGGTAGAAGATTTTACTGACCTTAAG
This sequence comes from Shewanella sp. SM69, assembly GCF_025653985.1. Classification (NCBI taxonomy): domain Bacteria; kingdom Pseudomonadati; phylum Pseudomonadota; class Gammaproteobacteria; order Alteromonadales; family Shewanellaceae; genus Shewanella; species Shewanella sp. SM69. The sequence continues at coordinate 40,424 of NZ_JAKKRV010000001.1, read as the reverse complement.
AGTGATTAACTTATTAAATAAAGGTGGATTATGAATAGTTATTATTACCAGAAATTATTTCCAATCTCCTACGGTTATGTTCCAAATCTAACCGTCGCTCCTAAGATGGAGAAAGCGTTTGAAGAAGTAAGAGCATTGCTGCAAGCACCCGATGGTATGATCTTGGCTTGTCAGTTAACGTCGATGGCAACAGCCATGCAAGGGGTGTTCAATGTTGAAATACCTACTCGGAAAATCGCTCCCGTATCACTCATGGTAATGACCATAGCACAATCGGGTGAACGTAAATCGACCGTTGATAACTTGTTCATGGGAGAGATTAAAAGTATTGAAAAAGAACAAGAGGCTGTTTATCAGAAAATTTTAAAAGAGTACAACATTCAGATGGATATACATAAGGCAAAAAAAGCAAAATTAAAAAAGACTATTACGCTGGATAATGCTGAAAATGAAGAGACGACCCAGCAATTGGTAGCATTATCTGAACAAGAACCTACAAAACCTCGAGCCCCTAGAGTGATATATGAGGATACCACCAGTGAAGCGTTACTTGATGGTTTAAAAAATGATCTGCCTAATGTTTTTTTCGGCTCCAGTGAAGGAGATCTAATATTTAAAAGTAGGGTTATGAGCAACGCTGCTAATTTTAACCCGATGTGGAGTGGTGATGATATGACGGTAAATCGAAAAACCTCACCATCATTTAAATTAAACGATATTCGACTATCGATGCATATCATGGTGCAACCAGATACGTTACAGAACTTTTTGAATAAGTCTAACGTTAATGTCCGTGATAATGGATTTCTATCTCGGATGTTGATCTGCGAGCCACTTTCTACCTGTGGTTTTCGCCAAGCTAATGGTCATCGGCATTCCCGTGAGGGTATCGAAGAGTTTAATTGCAGGATTAGACAACTACTCGAGCAGTCTTTGGGATTAGTTGATTATTGGCATCGGAAAAAGGTGGTTTTTTCTTCGGCAGCTGAAAAAATCTGGTGGAATATTTATAATGACATCGAAACTAAAATGGCTCCCGGGGGCATGTATGCATGTGCAAGAGACCATGCATCCAAGTTATCAGAGAACATTGCCAGAGTTGCCGCCTTGATCCATTGTTTTGAACATCCAGACGATTTTGAAATATCTTCACAATCTTTGTGGTTAGCCGTTGAGTTGTTAAGTTATTTCTCAAGAGATTTTATGCGAGTCTTTTGCCCTCCGCCTAAATATGTACTGGATTCACAGGAGCTGATCGCATGGTTTCAGCCATTTACCGCTTCGGGAATAAGATATATAAGAAAGAATTATATTTTACAATATGGTCCAAACTGTATTCGTAAAAAAGCCGACTTACAATCTGCATTAGATTATTTAAAGCAAAGCAACCCAATGGCTGAAGTTTTTATAGGTAAGACTAGAGTAATGGACTTATTTTGCAATCAAGAACCTGACAATGCTCAACTAGCTGAAAATCTGGCGCGCTATTTATGAGTGTTACTTTTTAATCGACATAAGTGCTTAACGTTTATGGTTTGTTTCTCAAGATTTATTTTTTCTCATAGTATGCATATTAATTCAGAGTGGTGATAAATATTTTTGCAGTGAACTTTATTATCTAAATTTAAAATATCGCTTGAGTTTGGTTGGTTTTCGGTAGTTTTAATTTAGGGTTTTAATAGTATTATATCTGTGTTTTATATGTTTCTTGCTTAATATTTTTAATTTGGTTGTCTGGTGTATTACTTGGTTGTTTTGTATTCATCAAAATTAGTGTGTTAATTTTGAGTGGTTAACTACACCCTTTAAATAATGATGGGAGAGTGAGTTATGGATAGTATTATCAATAGGAATTTAACGGTGCTAACAACACCTCGATATGATGGATTGCAAACACTTTATTTTAAGAATGGTGCTATTGAAGAATATCTGAATAAAATTTCAAAGGTTATAAATGGCGTGGTTATGGAGTATTCAAAGGTGTTTGCGATAAGAGTTGATCTACGATTTCCTGATACGTTTGAATCGAGTGATACAGCAGTGATCACCCGTTTCTTCGAATCATTAAAAGCCCAGTTAAAAGCGGATTATCAGGCGAAACTACGAAACACAACTGACGGTCAGGTTCATGCTAGTGAGTTATTTTACATTTGGGTTAAAGAGATGAGTGGAAGGGATAAGTGTCATTACCATGTCTGTTTGTTCTTCAATGGCCATGCGTATAAAAGTTTAGGGAAATTTGAATTGGGTCGGGCTAATATGTATAACAGAATACACAAAGCTTGGGCGAGTGCACTAAGGTTAGATATTTTCAATGCTCAAGGGTTGATCCATTTCCCAGAAAATGCTCAATATTTACTGTGTCGTAACCAAGCTGATTTCACTTACATTTACCAAGACTTGTTTAAAAGATTAAGTTATTTTGCTAAAACAGACACGAAAATTTATGGGAATGGTAATCACAACTTTGGTTGTAGTCGCTTATCAGCATGATTACCGAGTGATTCGCTTACTAAATGAGGTTGCTGGTGGAGTGAGTAAAAATAAAGGAGTGATGAGCAAGGGATTAAGCTCCCTTGCTTTAGCGTTCATATAGAGCAATGGCATTTTCACCCTGGCAGACTTGAGACATAGTCCACTAGAACACTCCGTAGCGCAGCCAGATCAATATCCGGCTTCTTTTTGGTGGCGGATACACAATACGGTCAATCGTTCGCCGCCATCATACTGGTACATTGCCAGATAACCGGTGTCACCAAAGTCGATAAGCAGTTCCCTAAAACAATAGTCATTGCCATAGATAGGACGACCACTTTCGGAATTACAATAAACTAGCTAACGAAGACGGTCACTTGTTGTGAATTTTTTGACATGCCTTGATATGAAGCCTGCTAAAATAATAGATGGTTTAAACGAAACAACCGATAGAGGCAGGGAGTAAAGCAATGACGATAAACTATCGAGCTATTCATACTCGCAGTCCATGGCGAAAAGCACGACATTCATCGGTAGAAATGGCTATTAAAGGCCCTGATGGAGCCTTAAACTTGTTGAGAAGAAAAGGGCGTGTCGGAAAAAATGGGATGATTATGGTTCCGTGTCATGCGTCTTTGTGTGGGAATCTGGTGAAGATTCGGGGTATGCATTTAGGCTGAAAGCTACGTCAACGACAGATGTTGAAGGTGTGATAATTCCAATAGATAAATTGTTGGCCCATGAACAAACGAGTAGCTGTAGTCAGGTAGATATTGATAGGTATTTTTCGAGTCCAGAATTTACAAAATTTATGTGACGTTACTTATATGTTATTTAGTTAGCAAAGGAGTGTATATGGATAACAGTAAACTAATCAAAATATCTAACGAAAGTGCTGCAAAGGCTTTTATACGAGGAGAGTTTAGACGGCTCAGGGAGCTTTTTAATTCGGTGAATGATAAGCATAATTTAGCGTTTGAAAGAAAAAATAAAACATTGAAAAATTTTTATCAACTACAACTTGATATCAATCGAGAATCTTTGTCTGAGTTATTGATTGAACATAAAACTTTTAACAAGGGAAAAACCGCAGAGCTAACAGAATATATATATGTTGGCGCCACGGCTATTGACATAGAAGGTTATAAATATACAAAAGATGAACATTTTTATCCACTTTGCTCCCACGTAGTGGATAAAAAACGGCCTATGCGAAATGATGGATATTGTATCAGAGCATTAGTGTATATATCTGAGCATGCAATGGCAAGAATGATTACTCGTAATAGTAAACAGAGCATTAAAGTCGTTGTTGATACGGTAGCAGGTATATTTAATGAGAATACAATTAGAATGATTTACTCAGATGCCGATGTGAAATTTGAAGATTTTGTTGTGGTTACAAGAAATTGCTATATACCTTTTGTTCGTCAAGAAAACTCAGGCATTCCAATAATGAAAACATGGGTACCGGAGGAACATTGGGATGATAAAAATTACATGAAATTATCGAATTTAGCACATTCATTGACTGCAGGTGAAATTAGGGTTTTTGAGACTAGTGTATTTAACTCGGAAGTCTATCTATCTCCTAATTGATAGTGGAGTGAGCTGCAGATATATTATGGCGATTATTTTAGTATTGGACAGGCCTTTTTTATCATCAGTGATACAGTCTAAATTTAAAAGGTAAAGCGGTCAGTTAATTCATCGAGCGTCAGGCTTAAATACGAAGAGCTAAAGGTCAGCGTTCTAAATCAGCTAACGCAGTGGCAGTGAAGACTATTTGTGGCAGGTAGGGGTAGCCTTTTCATTTTCACTTCCCCAGGACTCCAGCCAACTCAACACTTCGTCACCGGTGACATGCAAGCCTGATGTCTGGTGTTCTTCCCATGTGCGTAACGCTTCTTGCTGCAGTGCCTCGCGTTTCTCTTCTCTCTCAACGTATTCACGGATCGCTTCACGCATCATCCAGTGTGATGAACGTTTACGCGTTTCAGCTAAATGCTCGACTCTGGCTTTAATATCGGCATCTAATTTAACCGACACGGGTTTGATTGTGCTCATCTGTTACTCTATAGGTAATGCTTAGTACTACTAGGTAATACCTTAGCATAACGTGGTACAAAAAAATAATGATTACACGGTTTACTCGTCAGCTCGAGCAACGCAATAAAGCTCAAGGATGATAGAAGATAGTTTGTATCGCTTAACTGGGCATAAATGGTGCTTCAGTATAAGGCTAATCTTTAGCGTTAACGCACTGAGCGTAATCGCAATAGGAGTGAAAACGATAGCGGTAAGTGATGCCGCTTCGTTTAGAGGGGTTGGCTAATGGGTGACTGAGTACTCTCAATATTGCAGGTGAAGCATCATGACCTTAACCAATGCCATGCATCGGCTATCAGCTCAGCACCGGCTTTTACGCCATTGATGCCCACTTCTGCTGTCGTCAGCACGGTGTTTAAGCCGGTTTCTACACTGCCCGTGACGAGCTTGATCCCAGCATCAGTTATTTCTCCTTGACGTAAGCAAGCATAACTTTCACCTAGAGTTTGGCTGGTGCCTTTTAGTAGGCATTCGGCAGGTTTAGCGACAAGATCTCCAGGTGTCCCTAGTAGTGTGTTGACGTTGTCGGGTAGCCCTAGGTATTCACCGGTCATTTTGATGGCAGTAGAGGCTAACACGACGTTTGCGACAGTCCCCGTGGCAAGCTTTGACACGCTCCTCCCCAGTAAGCCTGCTCTGGCGGAGCCTTGCAGCGCAATGTGGGTGAGATTACTGACTTGATTGGAGGTGCTACTTCCCGCTAAGCATTCATTGACGAAGTGCTCGCAATTATTGGTAGCAACGCCGTATGGGCTGTGACCCAGTTGACTGCGCGCTAGCTCAATGGCCTGATAGGGAAACAGCGTGGACTTTTTCACTCTGATACTGTGGCCACCAGCAAATTGTTGCAGATCGATTTCTTCGATGATGCCCTGTTTAGATAAGTGAATAACATTGCCATGGCCAACATAAAGGCCATGGTGTTCGGTTAAGCCAAACGGATCAATATTGGTGACCAGATGATCACCGGGTTGAAATGTATACATGGTATGTACTCCAAGAAAAACAACGCAGATAACTTTAGGTCGCATCTGCTAATGGGTTGAATAGGGCGTGCTGATTGACCTCAGATCTCCAACTCGACAAAGTCTTTATCGATTTGCTGTTGAGTGATGCCGATATAACGCAGGGTGACCGCTTCCGATTGATGCCGCAGCATGCGCATCACCCGGCCAATGTCTTTGCATGCTTGATACAGGTGATACCCCCGGGTTTTACGCATCGAATGGGTGCCCAGGGCTAACTTGATATCGTCACCGACAAAGGCAAACGCTTTGGCGACTGCACGCCGTGTCAGCGGTTTCGCGGGGGCCTGCCGGTCTTTGGCCTGGCTCGAGCGGTGGGATTGAAATAGGTAAATATGCTCGGGATGACGCTGGTGGATCTCCTCAATCAACGCCAGTGTCTTCGGGTTGAGTTTGATGCTGGCGCGTTTACCGGTCTTTTGCTCAATGATATTTAAGCGGTCGCCGTCGATATCGCTGAACTTGATCGCCAGTAAGTCAGAGATCCTAAGGGCCAGGTTAAGGCCTATATTCCAGACATCCGCCATCTGCTGACCAAAGTGACGTTCGAGCAGGTAACTGATAAGCTTGATGGTGTCGCGGTTCTTGACCGCCTCGACTTCGTTCATGCTTGGTTCCCTCAATTGGCTATGTGATGAATGTGGGCACCAGCACATCGCAAACCCGCATCGGGCCTGCGTTGCTTGGTTCCCAAAATACCTTTGTGGGCACCAAGTTCAGTCGGCGCTGACTTGAACCAGGTACACCTCCATCTCGATGTAGTTACAGAAGTTCTCCAGTAACAGTCGTACTAGGCTGTCGGCGTGTTCCAGGTAGCAACGGCCAAAGAAGCTGTTGTAGACCTGCTTCTCCTGAAACAGCACTTCCATTTCTTTCTCAAGCTCAGGGAAGGGCCCGCCGCAGTAAGCAAAGTCGGTGAAGTAATTGAGATACCAGCAATCCCCCTGACGGTAGAGGTTGATCTCCACTGGGTGATAACCACCTCTCTGTGCACTGTAGTCGGGATCGCGGTAGTTTAGGGTGACGATGTTGAAACTCGGGTTATTGAGTGCGGCCAGTTGCCGTTCTAACAACTCATAAAAAGGCTCTGGCAGTGGCAGGATGGTTTCGCGATGTATTTTCATGGTGGACTCCAAAACAAAAAGCCCGCTAACGACGGGCGTTGCAGGCGGGGTAGGTTGTTGTTAACGACAGAGGCTTGACGTAATCACTTAGGGTAACAAGGGCGCGGGTGTGATGTGCTTGGCCCGTTGATTGCGATAGGGCAGAAACAGGTCGATATGGTTAGGATGCTTGCGCGAAATGAGGGCGAGGCAGGTTAATCCATACTCACCTGCACCTGGTAGGCTTCCATCTGGTAGTAACTGACAAAGTTATCGCTAAACAACTTAATCAGCCCCTGTGATTCCCGCTCAGTAATCCAGCCACTAAACAGGCTATAGACCTGCTTGCTGTTAAAGCAGATATCGATGTCTTTAACCAGTTCAGGGAAGGGATGGCCACGAAAAGCAAAGTCGGTGACGTAGACGAAACGCCAGTGATCTTGCTGTTTCTCAAGCCGCACTTCGACGGGATGAAAGCCACCGGCTTCGGCGCTGTAATCTGGATCGCGAAAATTAAGGGTGATGGCGTTGGCGTCTTTTGGTGTGACTTCAGCCAGTTCCTTTTCGATCACTTGGTAAAAACGATCAGGCATCGTTGGCAGTTGATTACGTTTGATGGTTAATGTCATGGGATATTCCTTCTTTGATTTACGTGCATATGCAAAAGCCAAGGCGCAGTCACGCCTTGGCTTTTGCTGTCTATGGGGTTTGGTTAATAAAAGAGTTGTTGGTCGAGCGGTTTAATGTGAGTCGCTAAGGGCTGCTTGCTAAGGCTTTTGAGCTGGGAGATTAAAGTTTGGTAGTTATGTTTAACGAGATTGGTACTGGCTTACGATAATGAACGGGTTATCGAGTGAGGGCGAGGTTGCTGGTGGTCAGTGGCTTAGCTTTGGTTTAGTTTCGGTTTGATAAATCGCAATATACAAATAGCCATGGCTGCCTAATGTGTCGGCCTCACAGGTAAAGCCGGCGTGCTCAATGTTGACGCAGTGCTGCTCAGTGGCATCAATATCGCCGGTGGCCACCAGCCGTTCAAGCTGTTTAACCATGGTCGGAAAGGCCTCGACAAATTGTTGTTTAATTGCTGGTGGAAATTCACCGACAAAGCTTGCGCGGTCATGGAGATAATCCAAGTGCAGACCACGTAAAATCAGTCTTGCACCAAAGCGGGGAGACACTTTACGAGGTAAGCCCCAGGCGTGCTCGATATCAAAAAGTTTAAGAGTTGTCATAGTGACCTCAATGGTTGAAAAGAACTTTAGGGAGTAGGGTGCTCGTTAGCTGACTAGCGAGATCAGTGATAAATACCAGTGCTAATAAGAGCGGTTAATACAGCCGACTAGTGGAGTGGGTGATGACAGGTAACGTTCTTTAGGTGTGTACGCTCCAATTCGGTTGCTCGTTGCTGCCATGGTTGAAGTACACACCGTTGATCACACGCTGCCATTCACCTGTTGGCACACCATAACTATCACAGGGGCAAACATAGCGGCAAAAGCTGATCTCCCTGGGCAAGTGCTCAACCACATCACGGTGAAAAACAAATAATACGGTTTTATGTAGCTCGCGGTGTGGTGCAACGACTGGCTTGCCAATCACTTGGCCCATGGCATTTAGCGGGCGTACAAACATCGGCAAAATTAGCTCAACCGCTAAGCGGTTACGCAGTTCAGGAAAAGCAGCGCAGGCTTCGGCAACACAGGCCTGTGAAAAACTATCGGTAAATTCAATCATGATGGACTCCTTGATTTGGCGTGGCAGGTTTAAACGCTGGCTAGAGTAAGCCGCGCTCAGCAAAGGACACTGGCGTGCGGCCCACCACGATATGGTCAAGCACGCGCACATCGATAAGGGCTAGTGCGTCGATTAACCGTTGAGTGATGTTCTTATCTGCAGCCGAAGGTTCAGACTCGCCGGAGGGATGGTTATGGGCAAAAATCACTGCCGCCGCATTGACGGCCAATACCACCTTAACCACCTCCCGTGGATAAACACTGGCAGCATCTAAAGTGCCAAAGAACAGCTCTTTAAACTCCAATAATTGATGCTGATTATCGAGCAGCATCACCGCAAACACCTCCCGCTCATAACCACCGAGTTTGTAAGTTAAAAAATCCTTAGTGGCTTGTGGATTGGTATAGGCGTCCTTCTTCACATAGCGTTCGGCAATAATATTGGCGGCAGAAGCGAGGACCTCTTCGGCAGTTTGCGGCCACTGGTTGATCGGCTGGTCTATCGAGTCGTTAGGTTCAGCTTTGGTGGGTATCGCTTTTGTTGACATATCAGGCTCCTTTAAAGCGTTAATGGGCTTATGCACAGGAGTGATATATATCTGAAATGATTTCGAGATTGGAGTACTGCGGGATATTACTTGATGCGCAGTAGCTTAGGTACATCATGAGATTGAAGAGAGGAATTAGAACTAATGAATGAACGTGATGACGAATAGGTGACTCAGTTCCGCGAGCTTCGGTGTCTATGCAATTTGGTTTGAAGATTCATTGTCGGATTCGACACTTTTGGAAATCTCGCTAATTAAATGTGTCTAGGAAATCTGTGGTGATTTGGCATATATCCCTGTTCTATTGGAGCGTTCGTTTTTTGACTGTAAAACCACTGTTTAAAAAAACATCTTTACATGTCTAATAAGTAAGCATTAATCTATAGTCTAAAAACGTATACACGATAATAATGGGGACAGATTGGACTTAACACCTCAACTATTACAACGATTCAAATGTATAGAGCTACTTTCCTTTTGGGAAGGTGGCGTAAATGCGACTCGACTATCTCGAATTTTTTCCATTGGGTCGAATGTAATTAACGCTGCACTTGTCAGGTACCGAAAGCTACATCCATTTAATCTGGCTTATAACGGGAAAGATCCAGAAAAGCTCTTTGTCATTACCTCTGAGTTTGTGCCGCAGTATATTTCGGGAAGTTGGGAGGAATACGTAAAGGAAATACTCCTAGTTAGTACAGAGCACACTTCACAGACTTATTCTTCGAATGCATTCTTCGTTGCTCCACCAGCCGTTACGCAAGTATCACATGAAACGACATCCATATTGCTCAAAGCAATCCGCACTCATCGCGACGTAAAGATATTTTACAGAAGCCGTTCTGAACCTAAAGGTCAAACAAGGCGGATTACCCCGCATGCTATTGCCTCGGATGGCATCCGATGGCATTGCCGAGCGTATTGCCATTTGAGATATCGATTTTCGGACTTCAATCTGTGTCGTATCGAATCCATCACATTAGGTGAGCGGGCCGAGATAGATACCACAGACGATAGTGCTTGGCATACTGAAGTTGAAGTCACAGTTGAGGCGCACCCAAAGCTAGACCCGGCAGTTCGTGAATTGGTGCTAAGTGATTATGGCCAATCTGGTACATTTACATTTAAAGTTCGTGGGGCCATGCTCGACTACACATTGCAGTATTATCGGATAGGGAAAGACCAAGCGAAGACATCACCGCTGGAAAACCCATTGATAGTGCAAAATTACCATGAAATTGAACTGTACCTATTCAAGGATGAATAAATTATGAACTTGTATGGTTATTTGGATGCCATCGCTAGAAACAAGCCCGTTAATGGCCCTCGTTTTAAGCATATGCTCGAAGCTCAGGGTGTTAGTTTAGAGGCCCTTGGTAAATTACGTCACATAAAGGGCGACACCTATAAAGTAGATGTAATAAACGGTTCCCTGTTCAATATACTGCTGCTTCAATTTAAGCCACCAGTAAACCGCGTAGAAGCGGCCGTAAAAGGTAATTCACATAGAGTCGGTACAACGACGTCGTATTTGTTTGCAAAGCGCCCTAATCGTGAATTAGTTGCCATAGCGTGTGCGCCCGATTCTGATTATAGTCAAAATCACCAATTTAGTGACTGTACCGATGCGGTCCTTATCGAAAACAGTGAGTGTTTTACTTACGCTGACGACTTCCTACGGGCTATGGGGTTAGACAACACCAAGCCTGCAGTGGTTATTTGGTCTCAAGGCAAGGGCGTTACCCACTCCGAAACTTTGAGATTCTTGGCCAATAACTTTGAATCTGTTTACTACTGTCCTGATTACGACCTTGAGGGGATCAGGATATTTCTAACGCTCAAATCCGCCCTTGGTAACAAAGTAAAATTTGTACTGCCAGATGAGCTTTTATCGCACCCACAAAGATACCTGCCAGGTGCATCGACCATTGGAACATCTCCGCCGAAATCTCAAGAAGATCTTTTCACTGCTCACAGCTTATGCGTTGAAGCCGGTTTAGATGATATGGCCAATTTTTTCACAAAAAACCTTAGTTTCGTCGAGCAAGAAGTTTTCTTAAACGGGATGGTAAAAGCATGAATAACTTGTTTGTAGTCAAACCCACTAAACTCATTGCCGTAGACTCTGCATCCATCGCTTATATCGAAGTCCCTATCGACGAAACGATTATTCTTCTTGGCACTGGCAACTGGGGCAAAAGCAGCTTGATTAATGCAATGCGCTTTTTCTTGCTCCCCGAAACGACGTTGGCCAACTGCGCTACTAAGTTTGCGTTTCTCTCTTCAAAGGACACTAGCCAGAAGGGTGCTTACTACAGCAAAGATGAAGTTCGGGATCATTACTTCCCATCTGAACATAGCAGATTAATTCTTGAAGTTGAACATCGGTTGAGTGATGGCACCCGTCGCCGACATTGTCAGATAATTGCTGGTGGTAATGACTACCAAATCAATCGTTATTTCATCAATCAGCCGTATGATGATATTCAGCATCTGTTTTGGGATAAAACGGACGAAGGGGCAGGCGAACGGCCGAAAAACATCTCAGGCAGAAACCTACTTTCAGCACTAAAAGAAGTGGACCGTTCAGCAATCCAAGTTAAACAAACAGAAAGCCTGAACCGCCACCTATATGACGCTGGGAACTTCATGAACAAGCATGAACCGTGTTACGTCATATTTCCTTTGAAAGACCTCTCCGATACAGCCGTTGAGTCTGTACGTTCGCTGGTTAAACTTATCTTCAACCAAGATAGCCACTCGATAACTATGATGACGGGTGCCGCGGTCAATCAGCGCAATCAAAACAACGATAATAAATTCATGGTTGATGTACAGAAGTTAATTCACGAGCACACTGACATCGAAAATAAAAAGCAACATATCAGGCATCTCAAAAGCCTTAAACCGGAGTTCGAAGCGCTAAAATCCAAGTACCAAGAACTGAGAACAGAGCATGAGCTGGACATATCTTTGGCAAGGCTGATCATTGAGCAGCGTGCAGGGGCTGAGCTAAGCAACCGTTCTCTATCATCGGTAATAAGTGAAATGACTCCGCGCCAAAGCCACCTCCGAGAGTATGTGGAGATGAAATCTCAGCGAGAAGGTGAAATCAGGATTAATGATGCCCTTATTGATGGTGCAAATACGGATTTAGAAAAAATAAAAAAGCGAATAAAACACGCTGAAGACTATCTACTTCGCTATCCAAGTTTAGATGCGGATACCGTTAAAGTGATAATTGAAGAGGAACTTCTGCAACACCGGGAGGATCTTCAAATCATCATCGATGTCGACACTCGAAATAGAAAAGTCAGAGATATTAAAGAGAAAATTGAAGCAAGAGAATCATCGTTAAAAATACTGATTGAGAAGCGAGATAACTTCGGGTTTAGCTTAGTGTCGCAACTGCCCGATGAGCAGCTTGAACTACTAATGACCCTTAATCCGAAGTTATTTGATGCTAACCCTCTCAGAACTCTCTCAGAATCGGAGTTGAAAGCTTTCGATTCGATGTATGGGTTGTTTACCCCTCTGGATAACGGCTTTAAGTTCTTCAACGTCGATCTGCTTCACTCTGCCTTATTTCTGTCAGAGCAAGATAGCCTTCAGGACCGTATTGATAACGAGAGCCAACAGATTGAAGAACTCAAAGACAAGCTCTATGACCTCTGCCGCCAGAACGACAAACAGACATTACATGATCTATCTCAGATTAAGCGCTTGGAACAAAACATTGAAAGTGCTGAGCGAGAGCTTAAATCAGTCAAACGCCTAGATTCAGACCGGGAGGCTCTAACTGAAACCAATGAGAAAATTTCTAACTACATGCAGAAAAATGAAAAGCTGACTACCCAATTATCTGAAGTGATAAAAAGTATTGAGCATCAAAAAAGTGAATTAGCAAAACATCAAGTTGCTAAGGAGAAGGTGGAAGCCTCTTGTGCAAAATTTGAACGTGCGCTTGAGATGATCAATGCGTTTCTACCTCGGTACCCAAGAGTTGAAAAAATCATTGAGCTATCCTCACCAGAAATTGACCCCGACATCGCTGCCATTGAGCCAGCAGAAATCAGTCAAATTGAAAGCATGAGAACTGCTATTGAGAAAGCCAAAGAAGCAAGGGATTTTGTTATAAAAGCGCTGGTGAACATGTGCGCCCAGAGAGTAATTGAAGATACTCAAGGCATTTTGAAAGGAGAACAAGAAACAACGACCTCAGCAATTCACAACACTTTCACTGAGCTAGAAACCTTATTTAATCTGTTGGAAGACAACGAAGACCAATTACGGCGCGATACGGAGATCCACAATAAATATATCCGCAATCGATTAGATAGAATGAAACTTGCCAAGGAAACTATTCAGTCCACTGTCGACGGGATTAATCAGGAGCTGGCCGAAGCATCAATCAATGATTTAGAGGGTGTAAGACTAAGTGTTGTGCTCAACGGCCCATTTGAGGACCTAGTTAAATCTTGGATTGAGTTTGACGACTTGGACCCAAATAACTCTTTGCCAACATCTTGGTACAATCGATTGCAGGAGTTTATGTCATCTGAAGCTGTAACCCTAGACGGAAAACTTCTGATAGATAACCTGATCATGTCTGCAGGTTATGAGAGTAAAAAGCTTGGAAATCTGTGGGAAAAGAAAACCCAGTCAACCTCCACACAGCTTCTGACGTCAATCCATTTCTGCAAGATATTTCTCAATAGACTCACGCCATCAGCTTATACGTTAGCATTGCCACTTATCATGGATGAATGTGGTCAGGTGTCTTCAGAGCAATTCAGACCGATTATCGACCTTCTGTACGAAGATGATCAAAGCATAATTGGGATTACCACTCATGGTAAAAGTGGCGGCATGATTGCTGAATTCGGTAACTTCCAAATTTTAGATGAGATGACATCCGGCAAACCATATCATCCAAGTAGAGCTAAGGTCAGTTTCCCCCGAGTCCAAGAATACTTGAGGCGAGTGATCCATACGACACAAGATGAATTGGGGTTCTAGTATGTCCGAAGTTAAAAAGCAATTTGGCTGCGTAGAGACAATCCAAAAATTATTAGTATATCGAGACGTATTGTTTGATGTAATCAGGTACATGGATGTCAATCGAACATCATCTATACCCGAGTTCGAGTTCCAAAAGTATGTACTTCGGATGCCCGCGTCGAGCATAAAAGAAGTAGCAAAGGAACTCTTAGCTGTGTTCGACATCGAGAACCTAAAGCAATCAAGAATATTAACCGATCAGAAAATGCTCGATGGTCATTCCGTGATTATGTTTAACCCTCATGTGATTGGCCTATTTCGTCTCTGTGAAACCAGCTTAATCCGTTCTCTGAATGTACAAGCGCTTAACAACGCGATGAGTCCGATTTGGGCAATGATGAAGTCTCATACTGAAGGAAAGTTATCCTTAGTGAAGGGCAGTGAAGACTATAAAGAATGGACAGATGAGCTAATTAACCATCTAAGTGACCTTATCGGCAGGATCAAATCTAACATCGACAAGCTTCAAAACATGAGCATGTTGATTGAACAACAGGCTTGTTCATCTACTGAGATAACGCGACAATTTGAACTTAAGAAAGAAATATTTAAACGCGCATCTTCGATATATCGTCGTGAGATAAAACCTCTTGTGACCTTTCTTGGCCGGCACGCAAATTATGACCAGGGGAGCGGGATAACAAAGTGCCTAGAGTTGTTTGCGTCGATATTCAAATCAATCGACGATAGTGTGCTCGCGGATATGATGCTGACCTACCATGTTCAGTTTTGCGATATGCATACTCCGATTAAGCAAATCGCTGATGAAATAAGCGTTTTCCTCAAGAAGAGCCGTGAGGCGTTAATTGAACAGTCAGGTATTGAGAAGGCATTTGCTGATATTGAAGCTGCATATCAACAAACGCTTTCCACGGATATGCGAAACAAGTACATCGATTTGCGCAAACTTAAACAACTTTCAATGCCTACCCGTTTGCCTGCAATAAACAAGCCAATGTCTTTACGCATCGATAAGGAACCATCTTACCTTAACAACGTATTCATTGAGATTGAGCAAAGAGCACATCGAAGCAATGAATTTTTAGATGGCGAGATCCTATTGTCCGAGTTAATCGATAGAAAGAATGTTTTGGAGATACAGCATTCACTGGCGGTACATAAATGGTCAAAGAACCATCACTGGCCACTAGGGGAAGATTGCCTTCAGATTGCTCTGAATGAAGTTTCAAAGCATGTTCCAGATTTCAAAATGCCGGATCTGCTTGAAGTGCTTTCAAGCCTCCAATCTGATCCTAGGTTCAAAATTCTCGTTACCAACGAGTTCAAGACCGTTTCCGACAACGAATACAAAATTAACTACCGAGTAAGGCAATTGTCACTCGTGAATTAAGAGACCATGAAGATGGAAATGAGCAACACGTTTTATGAGGTAAAGGAAGAGTATTCACAGGAGATTTTCCGGTTGTTTACTACTGGTTCAGTAATAAACAAATGCCAATACATGATGAATACGGGAAGAATTACTGAATCACCTTTTTACCTAGAACTGCTGTCTAGATTTGACCATTACAAGCTACTCTATCGTCATCTAGGATATGAGCTTTTGCACGATAACAACGGTGAGTTTTATTCGTTACGACCACTGAAGGACTTTGATAGTGATGAAGATCAGATTGACGAAACATCAATCAAAATTGTCGCAATCCTAACACTGATATCCAAGGAAATCGTCACCCGCGGTCAACGATTAGAGCTGCTTGAAAATCCAGTTGTTGGACTAACTTCGCAGGACTTGGACTCAATGGCGAACGATGAAAAATGTAGTGCCATTCTTTCCTCATTAAAATTGAAGTCACCGACAGACGCAGTTGAGTTCCTTCGAAAAAGGGGGTTTGCCTTCAAGGTTTCAGACTTTCGACTTGTACTTAGCCGAGGTGCAATGTCCTACATCGATGTTTTGATACAGCGTGAAAATGAATTGAAGGCGGAACTAAATGACATTTGATATATGTATTGTAATTTTTGCCTTATCGCTTCTCAGGTGACCAGCATTTCACTGAATTTAACGTTAATAGTGTTTTTACAAAGACTGTGTGCTATCTCTCTGGATTTGATAGAACTTTTCTGACAAAATCTTACAATTATGTATATCAATCTAATAGGTTTAATTGATCTCTGTTGTGCATGATATTGAATAGCTATTAGGCGATTACGATTGCAGTTTTTGCCACAAGAATAATAAAAGGTGAGGCACAGGGATGGTCGATACAATTCCAAGCTACGAAGAGATGATGCCAGCGGTGCTTAAGGTGCTAGCTGACGGGCAACAAAAACCACTGAAGCAGGTTTATGATGACGTTGCAGCCCTCTATGGCTTTTCTGAAGAGCAGCTTGCGCTCACCTTGCCCAGTGGTAAACAAACCTACATTCGTAGCAGGGTTGGTTGGGCTAAAACCTACCTGGTTAAAGCGGGACTTATCCATCAACCTAAGCGTGGTATCTGCGAGATAACTAGCAGGGGAAGGGAAGCTCTGGCGAGTGGTCAGCTCATTAATAACGATTACTTATCTCTGTTTGATACCTTTAATGACTTTAGAAGTGCCCACCAAGAGCAATCAACAGAACAAGGCAAAGTAGAGCGTTATGCCAGTATCAGTCATAACGATAATACTCAAACCCCAACAGAGTTAATGTCGCAAGCCTTTGCCGCCTTAAACTCAGCCCTTTCCGATGAATTAATTGAACAAATCCACACTCTATCGCCTAAGTTTTTCGAGCAGCTGGTGGTTGATTTAATGTTAGCCATGGGGTACGGCGGCAGTCAAAAGGATGCTGGTCAAGCAACCCAATACAGTAACGATGGTGGTATCGATGGCATCATCAAAGAGGATAAACTCGGACTCGATTCCATCTACCTGCAAGCCAAGCGCTATCGTGACAACACCGTCGGTAGGGCGGACATCCAAGCATTTGCCGGGGCGCTTGATATGCACCGTGCCCGCAAAGGGGTATTTATTACCACCTCCAGCTTCAGTAAAGACGCCCGCAAGTTCGTCTCATTAATTGAAAAGCGCATCGTGCTCATCGATGGCCGTGAACTCGCGGCGCTCATGATAGAGCACAATGTTGGGGTTTCTACCCGTGAGCTTTACGCCGTTAAGGCAATCGATTCAGATTATTTTTTGGAAGAGTGATGGAGCCTTGTTATGGGCACATTTTATTGCTTAGTAAATCTGAACCTTAAAAGTTCCCCCTCGAGTGGCGGTCAACAAATAGTCGAATAATAGAGGCAAGGTCTGAATGGAACTGATAGATAACATTAATCGGCTACTTGGTGATGACCTAAGGCAGACACTTAAACCAGGTGCTCGGCTGAAAATCGCTGCTTCTTGTTTCTCTATGTATGCGTTTGAAGCATTGAAGGCTGAACTTGAGAAAATTGATGAGCTTCAATTTATCTTTACCTCTCCGACGTTTACCGCCAATGAGGTGACCGATAAGCTCCGTAAGGAGCGCCGAGAATTTCACATTCCCAAAGCTGATCGGGAACGCAGCTTATATGGGAGCGAATTCGAGATCCAACTTCGTAATAAACTCACCCAACGAGCAATTGCCAAAGAGTGTGCTGACTGGATGAGGCGTAAGGCTTCGTTCAGGTCTAATCGCAGTAAAGCCCCGATGCAGCAGTTTGCCAGTGTTCAAACCAGCGATAAATTGACGGCTTACATGCCATTACATGGATTTACTGCAGTCGACCTTGGCTATCAGCCTGGCAATGCGGTTTCAAACTTCGTCAATAAAATGGACGAACCAACGTTTACAGCTACCTACGTCAATCTATTTAACCAGATATGGCAGGATCCAGAGAAACTGGAGGATGTGACCTCGCAGATATGCGAACAGATAGAGTCTGTGTATCAGGAAAACTCGCCAGAGAGCATCTACTTTCTGATGCTGTACAACATCTTCAATGAGTTTTTAGATGATATTAACGAAGATGTGTTACCCAATGATCGTACCGGTTACCAAGAAACGCTCATTTGGAAGAAGCTCTTTAACTATCAGAGAGACGCTGCAACTGGAATCATTAACAAACTTGAGACCTACAGTGGTTGTATCCTGGCCGATAGCGTCGGATTGGGCAAAACCTTTACCGCCTTGGCCGTCGTCAAGTATTACGAATTGCGCAACAAGTCTGTGTTGGTTTTATGCCCAAAGAAGCTTGCAGACAACTGGCTGAATTACAATCGTAACCTCAAGACCAATATCTTTGCGCGTGACCGCTTCAACTATGATGTTCTTTGTCATACCGACTTAAGCCGCACTAGCGGAGAGTCGTTTGGTACGCCGCTGAATCGTATCAACTGGGGTAACTATGACCTGGTGGTGATAGATGAGTCGCATAACTTTCGTAATAACGACGCCTATAAGGATAAAGAAACCCGTTACCAGAAGTTGATGAACAAGGTTATCAGGGAGGGGGTTAAAACCAAGGTGCTGATGCTTTCAGCTACACCCGTGAATAACCGCTTTAATGATTTGCGCAATCAATTGGCGCTGGCTTACGAGGGAGAGTCCGAAAATCTCACCAAGAAGTTACGTACCGAAAAGACGGTGGAAGAGATATTTCGTGGTGCTCAAGCGAGTTTTAATGCTTGGGTAAAATTACAACCTGAAGAGCGTACAGCTAGGGCGATTCTTGACTCGTTGGACTTTGATTTCTTTGAGTTGCTCGATAGCGTCACGATTGCACGATCACGAAAGCACATCCAGACTTTTTACGATACCAAGGACATAGGGCAATTCCCTGAGCGCCGCAAACCATTATCATTTCACAGCCCACTCACAAATCGAACTGATGTGATGAGTTTTAATGAAATTTTTGGGCAATTATCCCAGCTCAAACTCGCAGTGTATGCACCGATTAGTTACATCCTGCCAAGTCGACTCAGAAAATACGAAGAGATGTACGATACTCAGGTGGGTGGGGGAAGGGGGAAACTCAGGCAAGCGGATCGCGAAAAGAGTTTGCAGGCGTTGATGACCACCAACCTATTAAAGCGCTTGGAGAGCTCCATTGAGTCATTCAGGTTAACGCTCAAGTCCTTGCGATCAAACCATGTGAATACCTTGGATAAGATCTGTGCTTTTAATCAGAGCACAGGAGCTACTGGCACTGGCTATAGCGTGGGAGATTTGACAGAGCAGTTGGAAAATCTGGACGCCGACGATGACGACCTCCCTTTGATAGGGGATGCCGAGATTGGCGGAAAGATTAAAATCAGTCTTGCAGACATGGACTTGCCTTCGTGGGAACATGAGCTGAAAGTTGATTTGGAAATCATTGATGCCCTGTTGACATCGATGAACAAAATTACCCCAGCCGATGACGCCAAGCTACAACACCTAAAGGCCTTGGTGTTTAGTAAAATCAACGCTCCTTTGAATCCTGGAAATAAGAAGATATTGATTTTCACAGCGTTTGCAGACACCGCTGATTATCTCTATGCCAATTTGGCGCCCGAGTTGTTGGAAACTCAGGGGTTGCACAGCGCCAAAGTCACAGGGAAAGGAGCGCCACAATCAACGCTAAAGAACAGTCAGTTGAAGAAAAGTTATGATTTCCAGGAATTGCTGACGCTTTTTTCACCGCGCTCCAAAGAAAAGGCCGTTGTATTGCCTAACGAACCCGCCGAAATCGACCTGCTTATCGGTACCGACTGCATTTCAGAAGGTCAGAACCTTCAGGATTGTGATTACCTGATTAACTATGACATCCACTGGAATCCCGTTCGTATTATCCAGCGGTTTGGGCGCGTAGATCGTATTGGTTCGTTAAACACCAGTATTCAACTGGTGAACTATTGGCCGGATATCACACTTGACGAGTATATCAACTTGAAAGAACGGGTTGAAAGCCGGATGATGATCGCCGACGTCACGGCAACTGGTGATGATAATGTGCTCTCGGCGCAGGCAAATGATGTTACTTACCGCAAAGAACAACTGCGGCGTCTTCAGGAAGAGGTCATTGAGCTCGAAGATCTTAAAACCGGTGTATCTATAACTGACCTTGGGCTCAACGACTTTAGGATGGATTTGCTCAACTATGTGAAAGCACATGGTGAACCTAGGCACATACCCAACGGAATGCATGCTGTCGTGTCAGCAAACCCGATGTTAGATCTAGAGCCCGGGGTTATTTTTACCCTGAGAAATCGTAATCCTGATGTGAATGTGAATCAACATAACAGGTTACACCCTTATTATCTTGTCTACATTGCGCAAAGCGGTAAGGTTATTAATGACCATACAGAGGTAAAGCGTTTGCTTGACTTGGTACGCAGTGGCTGCAAAGGGCAGGCATTACCCATTGCTATTGCCTGTCAGTCATTCAACAAAGAAACCAATGACGGCAGAAACATGCAGCGTTACTCAGAGCTCCTTGGTATGACAATCCGCTCGATGATCGAAGTCAAAGCAGAAAAAGACCTCGATAGCCTTTTCAGCTCAGGTAAAACCTCTGCGCTGACTAACACAATCGCTGGATTGGATGACTTTGAGCTTATTACCTTTTTGGTTATTCAGGAGACTGAATGAGTAATTCGCTGGCAGCCGCCGCCAAGACGGCCTTGATTAGTTATCCCAAACAAGCGGAGTTTGGGCGTGTGGTGCCAAAAAATAAAATTTATGAACACAGCAGCGCAAATACCAAGCAAAAAGAGCTGTTTATTGAACAGGTTGAGCAGATAGTTTGGCAGTACAAGCTTGCGCCGGAAACTATTAACCTGCCGGCCAAGCCAGAGGTGCCTGAACTGCAGATTTTTAGCATTCGACTTAAAACGCCTGAGCTAGATTGGGATGTGTTGCGCTGTATCGATGGCGCAGTACCGTATCCTATTATCTTTGAGCTGTGTTTTGCTGGCAGAACACAAGTAGTTGTCGCGTACAAACGCCCACATGAGGCAGACGCCAATCGCTGGGTAGTGTCGGATTACTTCGCCACAGCCTGGTTACAAAGCGACAGTGTCAGGGACCCTATGCCGACAACACTCAATTTAGCATTGCTGTACGAACAGCTCATGATGCGACTACTCCCGGTAACCGCAAGACCGCATGAACCCCTCGCTGAACTGTTTGAACGGGGTGTTCAGGTAAAGGCAAAGCAGCGTGAGATTGAAAAGGTTGCTTGTAAGCTTGCCAAAGAAAAGCAATTCAACCGCAGGGTGGAGATGAATGCGTTATTGCGGAAGTTAAAAGCTGAACTGGTAGAACTCTCGTGTTGATTGATAAAAACAGAGTCAAGGGAAGACAACAAAAATGAAGATTCAATCCGTTCGTATCAAGAATTTCAGAGCATTAAAAGATGTTACTATTCCTTTCGACTCAGTGACAACCTTCATTGGGCCGAACGGTGCCGGAAAATCTACGGTGCTTCGGGCACTCGACTGGTTCTTCAACGGCAAACCTGGTTCGTTGACGGAAAAAGACTGTTCTTTTGGGGCGATAGAGCAAGACATTGAAGTTCAAGTCACATTCTACGACCTCACTGAAAAAGACCGTGAGGCGCTTGGCAAGTATGCGCCTGAAGGTGCAGTCACCTTCACAGCATGGAAATGCCGTTCACCAGATGGCGTCGAAGTCCTCTCTGCCAACGCAAAAGGATTTGCTGCCTTCAATGCAATCAAAGCGGCAAACAGCGCGACTGCAAAAAAGGAACTGTACAAAACTCTCCGCGTTAGCAGTCCTGAACTTGCATTGCCAGAGGCGAAAACAGGTCCTTTAGTTGACGAGGCCATGATAACGTGGGAAGCATCTCACATGGACCAACTTGTCGATGCGCCTGAATCACTGCAAACCAATTTCTTCGGTTTTAACAGCGGCGGAAAGATGAGCGGGCTCTTTGACTTTGTCTTAGTAACTGCCGACCTTAGGGCCAGTGAAGAATCGCTTGATGGCAAGTCAAGTATTATTGGGCGTATCCTTGAGCGTTCTGTAGACCGCGCTGCTGCTGATGAGGAAATTGCGAAGATTGTCGAGGAATCACGAGCACAACAGCAAAAAGTGTATGAAGAGAAGTTTAAGGGGCAGCTCGAAGCAATAACATCGCAGCTTAACGAGGTTGTTGCGTCTTATTCGCCAGGGCGAACCGTTACTGTTTCTCCTGCCGAGGTTGAACTTAAAGCCCCCAAGACAACCTTCGAAGTGGCTGTACTTGATGGTTCAACCGAGACGGCAGTGGACCGACAGGGGCATGGCTTCCAACGGACGATTCTAATCTCGGCGCTCCAGCTTTTAGCGCAGTCAGGAGCAGCGTCAACAGATGGGGTTATTTGCTTGGCGATTGAAGAGCCTGAGCTCTTTCAGCATCCGATCCAAGCTCAGGCCTTCGCGAAGGTTCTCCGGGCTCTTGCGGAGGATTCGAGCAAACGCATCCAGGTGGCTTATGCGACGCATAGCCCCTACTTCCTTGAGGCTCGCCATTTTGATCAAGTCAGGCGATTGACGCGATCATCAGGAGATACTCCGACTGTGACAATCCACTTTGCCACTGTTGATGATGTGAAGGCTCGACTGTACCAGATAGTGAATGCTGATGTGGTAGAACGTCAGTTAGACGGCGTTGTTTCGGATCAACTGGCCGTAGCGCTCTTTGCTCATCGCGCTTTTCTTGTGGAGGGCACCACCGAGTCATCGATATTCCACGGTATTGGCGACAAGATATCTCTTGGTGCGCTTGAAGCCACTGGCATTTCCATCGTCCCTGTTGGAGGTAAGACGTCGATCCCTCTTGTCCATGCAATCCTGTCCGCGATCGGTATCCCTGTTTATGCGCTCTTCGATGCCGACAGAGGGTGTGAGGCACGAGCGAAAGCTAAAGGAAAGCAGCAAAACAAGATCGATGAAGAACTGGCAAAGAATGCCAAAGAGAACCGGACAATACTGAAATACTTCGGTATTGCAGAAGAGGATTTTCCGGGAGCTACCGTTAGTGCCACAGTCGCCATTTTTGAAGACCATCTGGAATCGTTTCTCATAGCTAACTGGCCTGAGTGGCTAACCGCCTGCAATGAATTAGAGGCAGCCACAGGCGTTAGTCTTGTGAAGAATCAACTCGCATACCGGACTGCAACACTTAGGGCCGAAGGAACCGTTCCTGAGATGCTTAAACAAATTCTTGCCAAAGTAAAAGGAGTTTAGCCATGCACGAGATCATTTGCCCACACTGCAAAAAAGCATTCAAGATAGATGAAGCTGGATACGCAGACATCCTAAAACAAGTTCGTGATAGCGACTTTGAACAGCAGTTGCATGAGCGGCTCGAACTGGCAGAGCAAGATAAACGCAATGCTGTTGAGCTTGCAGAGGCCAAGATTGCTGGTGAATTGCAAAAAGCTGCATCTGTTAAGGATTCTGAAATCCAGGAACTCAAGGCAAAGCTCGATGCCAGTGACGTTACCAAGAAACTTGCGGTTAGTGAGGCGCTGAGTGCCGTGGAAAAGGATCGCGATACGCTGGCAAATGCCTTGGAGAAGATTAAGCAAGAAAAGGAATCTGCCGCTCAACTGGCGGAGGCAAAACTCCTGAACGAGCTTCAAAAAGCGGCCGCAGCCAAGGATACTGAACTCCAAGAGCTGAAGGCCAAGCTTGATGCTAGCGAGGTAGCCCAGAAACTTGCCGTTAGCGAAGCACTGAGTGTTGTAGAAAAGGATCGTGACGCACTGGCGAGCATGTTGGAGAAGCTCAAGCACGAACAGGCCTCCGCCGCTCAGCTGGCCGAAGCGAAACGCCTGAGCGAATTGCAGAATGCTGCAGCCATCAAAGATGCAGAGATCCAGAGTTTGCAAGCCAAGCTCGATGCAAGTGAAGTTGCGCAGCAGCTTGCTCTCACTCAAGCGCTCAGTGTGGTTGAAAAGGAGCGTGATGACTTGAAGAGTGGTCTTGATAGAGCGGCTCTTGAAAAGCAGCTTGCCGAGAAGGCACTTAAAGATAAGTACGAGACCCAACTTAAGGATCGTGACGATGCCATCGAGCGTCTGAAGGATCTGAAAGCGAAATTATCAACCAAAATGGTCGGTGAAACCCTGGAGCAACATTGCGAGATTGAGTTTAACCGTCTCAGAGCCACAGCTTTTCCGTTGGCTTACTTCGAGAAAGACAACGACGCGCGCACTGGCAGTAAGGGCGATTATATCTTCCGTGACCTGGATGAAGCAGGCACGGAAATTGTCTCTATCATGTTCGAGATGAAAAACGAAAACGATGAAACAGCGACCAAAAAGAAGAATGAAGACTTCCTCAAGGAGCTCGATAAAGACCGTAACGAAAAAGGCTGCGAATATGCGGTGTTAGTGTCGCTGCTGGAGCCTGATAATGAGCTCTATAACGCCGGTATCGTTGACGTATTTCACCGCTACCCGAAAATGTACGTCGTTCGCCCGCAGTTCTTTATTCCGATCATCACGCTGCTGCGCAACGCTGCGATGAAATCGCTACAATACAAAACCGAGCTGGCCTTGGTGAGGTCGCAGAACATTGATATCACCAACTTTGAAAATCAGCTGGATAGTTTCAAGGATGCGTTTGGCAAAAACTATGACTTGGCAGCACGTCGATTTAAAACGGCCATTGATGAGATTGACAAGTCGATTGACCACCTGCAAAAAACCAAAGACGCCCTGCTGGGAGCAG
The DNA here is from genome assembly GCF_025653985.1 of Shewanella sp. SM69. NCBI lineage: Bacteria > Pseudomonadati > Pseudomonadota > Gammaproteobacteria > Alteromonadales > Shewanellaceae > Shewanella > Shewanella sp. SM69. The sequence continues at coordinate 15,717 of NZ_JAKKRV010000001.1, read as the reverse complement.
ACCGCAACCTACGGCTGGCCAACGATAAAGCACAAGATGTGACGATCAAAAAGTTGACGCGGGACAACCCAACCATGGCGGCAAAGTTTGCCGAACTCAAGCATGACACTGCAGCTGAGACGGAATAAGCCAACTTTTTAGCTGAAGCCGTAGCGCTTAGGTGCTGTACTGCCTAAACATTAGAAGAATAAATGGAACCAATAATGGAAAAACTGAAAATGCATAGCCCCAATCTGGTGGCTCAGAATATTGAGCAATTGGCGGCGTTGTTTCCAAGCTGCGTCACCGAATCACGCGGCAAAGATGGCAAACTTAAACAGGCCATCGATTTCGATTTGCTTAAACAAGAGCTCTCGACCCATATCGTCGAGGGGCCACAGGAGCGTTATGAGCTCAACTGGCCGGGTAAGCGCAAAGCGCTGCTAACGGCCAATGCACCGATTGCCAAGACCCTGCGACCTTGCCAGGAAGAAAGCGTGGATTTCGATACCACCAAGAACCTGTTTATCGAAGGCGATAATCTCGATGCGCTGAAATTGCTGCAAGAGACCTATCTGGGCAAGGTCAAGATGATCTATATCGATCCGCCATACAACACGGGAAATGACTTCATTTATGAAGATGACTTCGCCGAAAGCAGTGAAGAATTCTTAAGGAGATCAAACCAAGTCGATGAAAAAGGAAATCGCCTTGTCACCAATAAAGATTCGAATGGCCGTTTTCATTCAGATTGGTTGTCAATGATATATCCAAGAATTAAGTTGGCTAAAAATCTCCTCTCCGATGACGGAGTGCTTTTTCTCACGCTGGATGACACCGAAGTTGCAAATATGCGACGCATAGGTGATGAAATTTTCGGTGATGGCAACTTTGTGGCAAACGTTGTATGGCAAAAAAAATATGCAGTGGCAAATGATGATCCTGGAATCGGTGTAATGCACGACCACGTTCTTGTCTATAGAAAATCGCAGGCTTTCGTCAGAGGCTTGCTACCACGCAAAGCAGAGCAAAACGAGCGCTACAAAAATCCAGATAATGACCCTAGGGGCGAATGGGCTTCAGATAATTACGTTAGTAACAAATCCAAAGATGAGCGACCCACTCTCTGGTATTCAATTACGCATCCTCGAACAGGCGAGGCGGTTTGGCCAGAAGAACATGCGGTCTGGCGATACTCCAAGGAAAAACACTTGGAAATTGAACGCGAAGGTAGGCTATTTTGGGGGCCTAATCAGTCTTACAAGAAACCGAGGCTTAAGCGTTTCCTAAACGAGGTTAAACAGGGAATTGTCCCTCCGACTTGGTGGACGTTTGCGGAGTGTGGGCACAACGATGAAGCGCAAAAAGAAACAGCAGCGCTACTTGGCCAAAAAGTGTTCTCTACACCGAAGCCGATTCGGCTGATCGAGAGAATGATTACTATTGCAGGTGCAAAGGATGGAATCATTCTGGACTTTTTCGCAGGCTCTGGTTCAACTGCACACGCAACCTTGAAAGCTAATGCACAAGATGGCGGCTGTCGCCAATACATTGCAATTCAACTTCCTGAGCCGCTGTTAGAAGACAATAATACTCAAAAAAGTGCGGCTATATTTTGTAAGAAAATTGGTGTTAAGACAAATATTGCCGAATTGACGAAGGAACGCCTTCGTAGAGCAGGTAAGGAGATTCTAGAGAATTGTCCCAATGAGAACTGGAACAAGGATGTAGGTTTTCGTGTTCTGAAAATAGACTCATCGAACATGTCTGATGTTTATTACAATCCTGATGCGATTACCCAAGCTGATCTGTTTGCTCAAGTCGAAAATGTCAAAGAAGATCGCACAGAAGAAGATTTGCTGTTCCAGGTCATGTTGGATTGGGGAGTGGATCTTGCCTTGCCAATTCGCCGTGAAACCATTGCCGGTAAGACAGTGTTCTTTGTCGATGCCGACGCGAATAACTGCCAGGGTGCCCTGGTAGCCTGTTTTGATAAAACCGGGGCGGTGAATGAAGCTTTCATCAAAACGTTAGCGGCTTTTTCACCGCTGCGACTGGTGTTCCGCGATGCGGGCTTTGCCTCCGATGCGGCAAAAATCAATGTGGAGCAGTTGCTTAAGCAGTTAAGCCCCACCACCGATGTCAAGACTATCTAACGGGGTGAGGTGATGAAACTAAAGTTTAAACACCAGGCCTATCAGGCAAACTCGGTTCAAGCGATCGTCGATTGTTTTAAAAGCCAACGGCATGATGACGCGGCGCGCCGGTACAGAATAGATCCAGGCTCGGATACCAAAGGTCATATTGGTTCAACGGTAGTGGTTGACGAGGGTTTTAAAAATGCGGATTTACAATTAACCAGTGAGCAGCTGTTGGCCAATATTCAGGCGGTGCAGGCCCGGCAGTATTTACCACAATCCACTAAACTGGTGGCGAGTAAAGCAAGCCCGCTGAATCTGGATATCGAAATGGAAACCGGTACGGGTAAAACCTACTGCTATGTGAAAACCATTTTCGAGCTCAACAAGCAATACGGCTGGAGCAAGTTCATTATTGTTGTGCCTAGCATTGCGATCCGCGAAGGCGTCTATAAATCGCTGCAAATTACCGCTGAGCATTTCCTTGAGGATTACCACAAAAAAGCTCGCTTCTTTATTTACAACTCCAAGCAATTGCATGAGCTTGAAACCTTCTCATCTGATGGCGGCATCAATGTCATGGTCATCAACGTACAGGCCTTCAACGCCCGGGGAGCCGATGCACGTCGGATCTATGGTCAGGAGCGCACACTTGCCGATGGTACTAAGGTGCTCGAAGGGCTGGACAGTTTTCAATCGCGAAAGCCCATCGATATCATCAAGGCTAATCGCCCTATTATGATCCTCGATGAGCCGCAGAAGATGGAGGGCGCGAAGACCCTCGACTCTTTTGCCGAGTTTAACCCACTGTTTATGCTGCGCTATTCAGCTACGCATAAGACTGAGCATAACAAGGTATTTCGACTCGACGCGCTGGATGCCTACAACCAAAAGCTGGTAAAGAAAATCGCTGTGCGTGGTATTACAACCAAAGGGCTTGCTGGTACCAATGCCTACCTCTATTTGGAGCAGATAGAGGTTTCAGCGAAAAAAGCACCGGTCGCACGCCTCGAGTTTGAAGTTCGCCTGACCAGTGGTGGGATAAAACGTGAGGTCCGCAAGGTTAACAAGGGTTACAACTTGTTTGAGCAGTCCAACGGACTTGACCAGTATCAGGGATTCGTTGTCTCAGACATTAACGCGAATACCGATACCATCAGCTTTACCAATGGTGTTGAGCTGACCGCTGGCGATGCCTGTGGAGATGTCAGTGAGTCAGCGCTGCGCCGGATGCAGATCCGCGAGGCGGTTAAAGCACACTTTGAAAAAGAGCGTCAGTTGTTTGGGCAAGGCATTAAGGTGTTGAGCTTATTCTTTATCGATGAAGTGGCCAAGTACCGCGATTATTCAGCGGCGGATGAGAAGGGTGAATACGCTCGGATGTTCGAAGAAGAGTACCTGCAAGAGCGAGACAATCACCTTGGGTTATTTGATGGCGAATATCAGACCTACCTTAAGGACATTGCGGTTGAGAAAACCCATAATGGCTATTTCTCTATCGACAAAAAGTCAAAACGCTTGGTTGACCCGGTGGTCGGCAAAAAGGCGACAGAAACAGACGACGTCGATGCCTATGACCTGATCCTTAAAGACAAAGAGAAACTGCTGAGTTTTTCTGAACCAACCCGTTTTATCTTCTCCCATTCAGCGTTGCGTGAAGGCTGGGATAACCCGAACGTGTTTGTGATCTGTACCCTTAAGCACAGTGATAACACCATTTCACGCCGCCAGGAAGTGGGCCGAGGTTTACGTTTGGCGGTGAACCAGTTTGGTGACCGCATGGATGACCCTCTGCGAGTTCATGATATTAATCGCTTAACGGTTGTGGCGAGTGAGAGCTATAAGGATTTCGTTGCAGCCTTACAAAGAGACATTAGTGACTCGCTCTCTGCCAGACCGCAAAAAGCGGATGCTAAGTATTTTACGGGTTTGGTACTGCATACAGAGCAAGGCGATATCAAGATCTCCGAAGAGATGGCCAGAAAGATAGAACGTTATCTGGTTAAGAATGATTACACCGATGAGCAGGACCGAATTACCGATACCTACTTGAAGGCAAAAGAAGAAGGTACCTTGGCACGATTGCCAGAGGAGCTGCAGCCGTTTGCCGATCAGATAGTTACTATGTTGGATGCCGTCTATAGTGATAAGCGCTTGCCTGATGTGGGTGATGACCGTAAAGGAAAGATAAACCCGCTCAACAGTAATTTCGATAAAAAGGAATTTCAGGAGCTCTGGTCGCGGATTAACCACAAAGCTATCTATCAGGTTGAGTTTGATTCAAGTGAACTCGTTAATAAAGCGAGTCGTGCACTGGATGCCAAGCTACGGGTGGAAAAATTGCACTTCAACATTGTTCGCGGTGAACAAGTTGACGGGGCGACCGCCGAACAGTTGAAAGCAGGACAGGGTTTTATGGTTTCAGAGACTGAGCGTGAGGAGTACCAACACTCGGTCCACTCGTCAGTGAAATATGATCTGCTGGGTAAGGTAAGTGAGCTGACTAAACTTAAACGCAGTACGGTTGCTGCCATTCTGCAAAAAATAGATCCCACGATTTTTGCCCAATTCAGGCACAATCCGGAAGATTTTATCAGTAAGGCGGCGCTGCTCATTAATGAGCAAAAGGCGACTATGGTCGTTGAGCATTTAACCTATGATCTGTTGGAAGAAAGGTTTGATACCTCAATCTTTACCGCTGGTCAGGTCAAGCAAGACTTCACAAATGCAGGTAATCCACTGAAAAAGCATATCTATGATTACCTGGTGACTGATTCAGAGGTTGAGCGGAAGTTTGTGTTTGGTGATACCAAATCAGATGAGCAAGGTGGATTGGAGCTAGCTAAAGAGGTCAGTGTCTACGCTAAGTTACCTAAAGGTTTCTTTATTCCGACCCCGGTTGGTAACTATAACCCCGATTGGGCCATCGCTTTTGAAGAGGGGGCTGTCAAGCACGTCTATTTTGTCGCGGAGACGAAAGGCTCAATGGCTTCGCTCCAACTGAAAGGAATGGAAGAGGCAAAAATTGAATGTGCTCAGCGTTTTTTCAACAAGCTCAATGCTGAGCTTGCCTCGAAGAATGTCACTTACAACGTTGTGGACAATTTCAAAAGCTTGATGGACTTAGTGCGCTGACAAAGATTAGGTGCGACGTCATCTGACGCATCATTTGGGAAAGGTGAGAGTTACCGGTTTGATCAAGGTTTCGAACCTTTGGTCAATTTAAAAGGAGTTAACTCTCACCTTTAGGCCACCAGAACGAAACTCATGCCAATGGCCATAATTGCTTCTTTGAGGTGCCAAATGCACAGGGTAATTCAGCCAAGAGACGTTGTTTTATTTGTTTTAGTCGCGGGGGCCTCGTTGTAGCGGCCTGACTATATGCGATTTGGTTAATATTAAAAGGAATTTACGTTGGAAGTAGAAATTTGGGACGGCGGTCTTCAAGAACACGAAGTTGAAGCCATTGAAAAAATAAAAAACGTCTTTTCGGGCAATGATTCTCAGGTGGCAAAGGAACGTGCCGGGGGCTCACTTGGCGATCAACTGCAAAACCTTGGGTTTGGAAAGGACCAACGTAAAAGAAATGGCAGCAATGGAATGCTCCCTTGGAAGGGCTATGCAGGATTTCGTTTTGTTGAGGCAAAAAAAGAAGGTGAATTCGATTTAGTTATTGTCACCCACTGCAATGCCATCATCGTTGAGTTGAAAAACTGGAACCATCAGCCTGTGACGCAACGAGGTGATAATTGGTACAAAGGTGAGCAAAATATGGGACGCTCGCCGGTCAGTGTGACCCGTGGCAAAAAGTTCATGCTCGACAAAAAGTTGAAGCGCCTTGCTAATCAATTTACAAACAAAGGTTACCCTCCTCAAGTGCATTTCTTCGTTGTGATGACTGGGAATGCCGATTTTAGTCAGTTGCCAGCGGATCAGCTCCTTCATACTGTCTCATTGAACGATTTCCTTAAATTTGCTGATCGAAATATTTTTAATAACCAATTCAGGCCACACCCTAACGCACAGAATTTGAATAAAGATTTCCCTATCTTCGATACGTTATTCTTAGGTGTTCAAACTGCACCCAAAGCGCTCAGAGTAGATGGCTATGAAGCCAAGGAAAAGATTTTCGATCATCCGAAAAATGTTTATCGGGAGTACCTTGCAAAGTCTGAGATATCCTCTGGCTCAGAAGTATTACTGCGTGTCTGGAACTTCAAGAATGCCCCTGGAAGTAAAGGCTACACACCAGAAGGAAGAGTTGAGATTGTTTCACGCGAGCGTGAAGTATTGCACTATATCAATCACCAGAACCGGGACCTTTACAACCACTGCTTGCGTTCACTGACGAGCGTCCAAAAAGATGCAGTTACCGCAGAATACTGTGAAGTATACGAACTTCCACCTGGCCATGTCCGCTTTAACGAGTTCATCGGAAAATATGGTAATGCATTTTCTGACTTGGACCGCTTAAACATCACTAAGCTTTTGATTGCCAAGTTTGGTGATCTGCATGAGATAAAAATCGCTCACAGAGATATTGCGGATCATAGTCTTTGGCTCTCTCCTTCTAAAGAAGTCGCACTTTCAAGCTTTATTTCGGCGTACCACCAACCTATTGGCACCGTTGGCGATTATCGTAAAAGTCTTTCTGTTGGCGCTGTTGAAGCACTAGACATGCTCGACGAGACGGATTTGACGCCCTTTCAGCAGGATGTTCATACCTTGGGGCTTGTTGCATGGCACTTGTTAAGTGCAAAGCGAATGTCTCCCAAGAGCTTAGAAACTGTTCAGGAGGACATGCTAAAGAGTGATAAATGGTACTCTGAAGTCTTGCTGGATGCTGTTGCTGCAAGATTCACGTCTGCAACAGAGTTCTTCGATGCGTTGAAGCAAGCAGAACCAGCAAGCGAAGCTTTTCCAACGTTTGATGACGCAGAGCTTGACCCCTATCGGCATCCCATCAATCACTCGCGTCAGTATCGCGAAGATGATGATTTTTTAGTCGAAACCGGCGAAAAGGAAGTCTATGTATCTGAAGGAAGACTTGTAAAGGCATGGTTGAATGTTGGTGGGCAGGGAGAACACCCTACAACAAATTTCCTGGTTTTGAAGTTTCTTAAGTTTTTGGATAAGTTATCCTCAGTAAAACCGACGTATCTGCCGCAAATCCGTGAGTATGGTATTGCTTCTAAGTCCTCAAGTCTGTATTTGGTTACAGATCACATTCAAGGAGAAACTTGGGATAAAGCGCTAATTGCTGACGATGAAAAAATCGAGCTAATTAGTAAGTTTGTTGCGGCAGTTGAGCATTTACACGACCTTGGAATATCTCATGGCGATATCCATCCTGGCAATGTGATGCTTGAGACTGAAAGCCGCTCTCTTTACTTAGTCGATATTCCTGATTTCTCACCGTCAGGCGAGGATCAAAAAAATCACCTCTACAGCCCCGAATATATTGATGGATGCACTTCTTTTGAGCGTGATAATTTTGCCGTGATGAAGATGTCTTGTGAGTTGTTAGGCCTGCAATGGGGGCACGAGTCTGAAACTTACCCAGCCTTGGCGACGGCAATTAGGGCTGAATTGGAGGACTTTCAATTTGGTTTCAGGGGATTGGGTCGCTTTAAGAAGGCGATATCCAGTGGCATCGGTTTGTCAGAGCAACCACTAATTGAGATTATAGTAAGCCGCACCGATGAAGCTATTACTCTCTTACCTGATAATGGACACCTTTACGTCAAAGTTGAGCCAAATCAGAAGGCGTCAAATGAAGTCAAAGTAACCTTTTCTGGGATCGGTGGTAGTTTTTCCGCATTTTACTGTAAAAAGCAGAGAGTACTGCAAGTTGGGTTAAAGCCATGGCCACGTACATCGATTCGAAAGCAGGATATAGATGAAAGTCAGTTTGAAATTGATACGGGAATAAGGATTATTCCCGGTCGGCCGCAAGATATGTCTGCTTTAACTAAGCTACTTAATGATCAAGAGTCGTTTGCTCGTGCGATTGAACTGGCTACTGCACCGGAAGATAAGTTAGAACCTGAAGACGAGCAAGAACAACAAGACGACCTTACTACTCAGCTAAAGGAAGCTTTCGCAAGGCTAGACGAACAAGCTTTGGAACCTTCTTCGGCAAAAAGGCTACAAATTTCGACAACGAAACTCTGGCGATCAATTTTGGATACTGAGACAGAATCTTATCCCAATATTGAAGTCAGCGGTGAAATTGTTCCTGTTGCAGAAGCCAAAGGTGAATTGTTGCTCCCTTACTCAACGGATATAGACCCTCTTGGTGGATTCAGCAGTAGCGATGAAGTCGAAGCATTAGTGGTTGATCAAGATGGGGCAGAGCGATTCATTGGCGAAGTGTCACTTAAGAAATCTGCGTTAAAGGAGATCCGTCTGGTCAAAACCCGTCAAGCAGCCTACTCGTTGACTGACTCAGATATTGTGTTCTTTCGTACCAAGCAGGATCGCGCATCGTACCAGAAGCGCAAACGAGCTTTGGAGCGACTACTCGACCGTGAAGGCGTAATGCCTGACTTAATCGATCTTTTCGATCCCTCTTGCAAAACTACTGCTCAAAATTACGGTATCACCTTAAGCGATTCAGATTTCTCCAGGTATGACCGAGAGGACCAATACGGAAATAGGATTAGTTTGAATGAGCAGCAACGGGACGCTTTTGCCAAGTTGGTCAATAATGGCCCACTCTCTTTATTACAGGGACCACCAGGGACTGGTAAAACAGAATTTATTGCCGCTTTTGTGCACTATTTGGTAGAAAAGCAGAACACCCAAAGAATTTTGCTTGTTAGCCAGTCACATGAAGCCGTGAATACTGCGGCAGAGCGGATCAGAAAGCATTGTGCTCGTCTGAATACACCTTTGGAAGTTGTTAGATTTAGTAACCGCGAAGGCGCTGTATCGCCAGGCCTGAAAGACGTTTACTCAAATGCGATTACAACGGAGAAGCGTGAACTGTTCAATGCTGAAAGTAAGTACCGAGTTGAAGCCTTGAGCGATGCGATTGGTCTGGAACCAGAGTTTATCTCGAGTGTTGTGTTAGCAGAGCTTAAGCTTTTTAAGCAAATTGACCATCTCGAGTCATTGCTATACCAAGTCAATGACTTGGTTGATGAGACGGACAGAAGAAAGTTGAAGGATGTTGCAATAGAACTCGACTCTTCTATCCGCTCCAAACTGAGTTCAGCGTATGGCATTAGCTTAGATTCTGAAGCTAAGGTCTCTGATGCCAAAGACTTACTGATTTCCAAGCTGTGTACCAATTATGGGGTAAGGCCTGATGAGGCTCGTCGTGTCAAAGCGATAGCAAAAATATCAAGGGATATGCAGGATGCCTTGTCGGGAGAGCGAGTTAACATTGATGAGTTTTATGCACGCTCCAGACAGCTGGTGGTTGGCACATGTGTTGGTATTGGGCAGGGGCACATTGGTATACAGGACAAAATTTATGACTGGGTTATCATTGATGAAGCTGCGCGTTCAATTGCGAGTGAATTAGCCATTGCGATGCAGTCTGCTAGACGCATTCTATTGGTGGGAGATCACCTACAGCTTCCTCCGTTATATTCCGATGCGCATAAAGCTGCGTTGGCAAGGAAATTAGGGATAAACAATTCGCGAACAGATATTGATGAAGTATTACAAAGTGATTTTGCTCGTGCGTTTAACTCTGTTTATGGTAGGCAGGCCAGCGCAGCGTTGCTGACGCAGTACCGTATGGCCCCACCAATTGGTGATTTGGTATCCAAGACCTTTTACGACGGAAAACTGCGAAATGGGGAGCGAGTTGTACCAGATGTCTATAAGAATGCGCCACAAGCCATTCGCAGTGTCGTGACCTGGCTTGACACATCTAGCTTAGGGCAGAGGTCGCATCATTCAGAAGACCGTGGGATGAGTATCTACAACCGCTGCGAAGCTGATCAAATTATTAATGTGCTCAAACAGGTATCAGAGAATACTGAGCTCGTCGCTGAACTCTTAAAGCTAATACATAAAGATGAAGCAGCAATCGGTGTAATTTGCATGTATGCCGAACAAAAAAGGCTAATTCGTCAGAAATTCAATCAAGAAATTTGGAGTGATGGCTTTAAGGATCTTGTCAAAATTGACACAGTTGATAGCTACCAAGGAAAGGAAAACAGAATAATTGTCTTGTCATTGACACGGTCTGATAAGCGACATTCTCCAGGCTTCCTGCGAGCACCAAATCGAATTAACGTTGCCATGTCTCGAGCCATGGACCGTTTGTTAATTGTTGGTAATGCGGACCTTTGGAAGGGTGTTAACAAGGAACTTCCGTTAGGTTCCGTTATTCGCTATATGAATGAGGGTGGTCAGCAAGCTGGGTACAAGTTTATTGCAGCTAAGCAGGGAGGTAACTGAAATGAGTCCGGAAAATGCTTTTACTTATCATGAGGTTGACTTTTTACTGCCAGCTCAAAGGTTTAATATTCAGTTCTCATATATTTCGCAAAAAGGGTTGCCTTTTATAAGAGAGTTTGTGCTGAGGCTTATACATGTTGCTCCAATGAGTAAGTCACATGTAGCAAACTATTTTGGACTAAGTCGGCTTGAGACTGAAGAAGCGATTTCTGATCTTGTTCAGCGTGGAGAGTTGGAACTGTCGCCGGATGGTAGGCTTACTTTAACAGAAAAATCAAAAGGTTACTTTTCTGATGTCGGTGAGATCCCATTGCTTTCTACCATACAGGATAGTGGCGCCTCGTTATCATTTGATTTAGCGACGTTCAGCTGCTTTAGTAATCAGAATATTCAGGACAAGTGGAAAGCAGGTATATTTCTGAAAATTGACGATAGTACGGTATCTCAAAGCGAAAAGCTGGTGGAAAAGCACTTTCAGCATCAGTTTAACCAGATCCTTGATAAGGACTATCTACCTAACCTATTGACGCTGGCGGGCAATCAACGCCCTTCTGTATACACTGTCAACTCGGTCAATAAGCTGCGCCAGCTACCGTTGCGTTTGAAAACAAAATTTCAGATGGACAACGATGGCAAAGCTGTCGAACGTGAAGACTTTGAAGAGCTAAATAGCTCTGAGTATGTTCATGAGTTGGTGACTATAGAGTTATCTCGTTTATCAAGACCTGATAACATGATGAGCCTTTTTAAGGCAATGGTCACACTCGGTGATGAAGACACCTTGAAGGTATTTGATAGCAAGACAAACCTTGTCAATCCTAACTTTGTTGAGGATTTGAAGATGTTGGAGGAGCATACCAAATCAGCAAGAGTAACCTTGCTAGGTCCTATTTATTCGACAAGCAACTGGGATACGTTCCAGAAGACACTAGCACCGGTCCTTGCAAAACGAATCAAGGCAAAAGTAGATACCGGCGGTACTCGATTTCGTTGGATTGCGCCTTCAGATCCATACTGGGCAAAGAGTGAAAGTTTCACTTCTTGCTTAAGTGATTTTGGCAATAAGTCGAGTACAAAACACAAAAACCTTTATAAGCCGACCCTGTATTTACCAATATCCGATGAGGGGAATTACCGAGCTGCTAGACAATGGGAGACAGAAATTGGGCAGTTCCATGGTGAGACAAAAGGGCTTGTTGAAGGTTTCTTGGATGGCAATGTCGAGATCCTTCACCTTGAAGATGAATTGGTAGCGGTTATTTATCATTTCACTCAACCAAAATCTTTACCTGTAACCATGCCTTTGGGATTTATCTCAACTGATCCCGCTACCGTTGCCAAAATCGGAAAACTAATAGCTGAATATATTAGTGGAAGCGCTTCGTTTGATAAGCCAAATGACTGCGGTCTAATTTCAGTGCTAGCAAAGAAAAGGTAACAGCACTTAATCGTGATGGCTTGGCGCTTTAGATATCGCGCCGGGTCATGAGGGTTTTCTGTCTATAGAGAAATAGTAGTACATTGCATTCAATCTTGCGTTTGCAGTCTCTAGATATTCGTTCTGGCCAGTTTACTTACAATTGATAGGGATACTTTTATGAACCATTGTTGGAGATTAGCCGTCAATTCTGAGTCAGAAGCAGACACTATGATTCTTGAAAGCTGTCTGTTGGCGCCAGCGGAACTTTATTCAAAACTGCGTCCACGGCACTGTGTGGTGTTAGCACAGTGGAACGAAGCTGAAACTGTCGGGGATGTCGTTGCTTTAGGCGTAGTGCTATCAGTTAATGTTCAAGACGGCAGTGCCAAAGTCTGTTGGGCTCGAGCAGACATCACCCTTAAACCGAATCCAAGCGGCAGGCAGTTTTGGCGAAACAAGCCATTTTTTAAATTCGCTGACGATGTATGCGTGCGCTATATGCTTGCAGATTTATTCGCCGAACACTTCCCCGAACTGGATGACATGGAGTTTGGTAAAATCCTTGGCCTTAAATCGCCGGGTAATAGTGGTCAGTATCTCGATGTACCCGGTTACGTGTACTTGATCGAATCGGAATACGGTTACAAAATAGGCAAGACTGTAAATATAAAATCTCGTACCCGGCTATTCGAAGTGAAGTTGCCGTTTCCGATTAAGCTTATCAATTACAGCTGGTTTGATAGTTACTCCAAAGCGGAACGGGAGTTACACGTCCGATTTGCACATAAGAGACGGGAAGGTGAGTGGTTCGATTTAGACCAAGCAGACTTGGATTATATTAAAAGCCAGGGCGCTCAGATACCGGTGGCTGGCTTGTGAAGGATTATAAACAATTATTAAAACCTAGAGACCGCATCCTGAAGTCATCATTGATATAAATGTACAAAGTGACTATCGGTGAGAAACAGTGATTTAAACTGTGCTGATAAACGATATATTTAAAATTATGCAATTATTACAAAAAGTTAATGTTTGATTTTTCATCTTATATGGGTTGTTCTGCTTGCTGCAGGTTTGGGAGGTATTAATGATTACCAAGCGTCGCAAAGTCAAATCCACAGCATTCTCTGATTTTGTGCGCAACGCATCATTTAGGGAGAAAAGAAAGTTTTTTACAAAAATTATCGAAGAGGCGACCCAAAAACAAAAAGAGGTGATAGCCAAAGCGAATGAGAATGATGGTTAGTTATATGGCATGCTTGTTGTGGCACACTTAAACTTAAACACCATGCAAGCGTTATCTCACGTTTGCCAGTTAGCGATGAAGCCGTTGCTCAAACAACGTCTGATCTACGCATTGAAGCCATCAAAATAAATCACAGATGTACGAATAGCAGTTAAATATGGCGACTAGTGCTAGTTATAGTTAAATTTTTATTGACTTCCCGGTAAGCTTGTAAAAATAAATGAATTCAATTAGTTATGCTGTTATTTTGAGCTGAAGTCGAGGAGCCGGATTCCCAGGGTAAGTCATTGGTCTAATTGAAAAAAACATCAAAAATCAGAAGTAATGCAAAAAGTAATGCAGCCCTGCCTTCTGCTTATATTAATTTTATTTTTCAATACGTTATATCATGAAGTAGACTCCCTCTCTCACCGCCAAATTAAAGCAAAGGGAATCAGTATCTTACTGATTCCCTTTGTTGCTTTTTGGCAAAAACTGGGCAAAATCGCCGTTTTGTTCTCCTTCTGTGTCCTTGGTAAAACCAAGCATTTCTGACACTCGATTAGCTATTTTTTGCGAGTCCTTAGGTTTTTGCCGCATTAGGTATGTTATTCGTCGTCATTCTTTTACGCGCTTGAACTAAGGTATAGCCGCCACTTAATACTATGAGTAGGCTTCCCAGAATAGTCAGCAAATCTGGGGATTCTCCAAATATAAATATTCCTAAAGCTAAGGCAAAGAGTAAACGTGTATAACGAAAGGGGCTTACTACCGATACATCTCCAGTGCGCATGGCGATTGTCAGCGCATTATAGGCCATTACACCAAAGACGATTGCTCCAATTATTTGTATTGCTGCGGTAGCACTAAACTGTATTGCTTCATTTTGGTAAATCAGTATCGCTAAGCCTGTAGGAATCAACACAAAAAAACCATACACTCCAAGCTGCATATTAGATAACACGGGAGAAGCTGCGCGTGTTGCTAAATCGCGTCCTGCAAAACCTAAGGTAGCGATAACGGCGAATAAAGATGTGGCCTCAAAACCATCAAGTCCTGGACGAATGATCATCAGCACGCCCATAAAACCAATCAATACTGCAAGCCATCTCTTATGACCCACTTGTTCACCGAACAACAATGCCGCGCCAAGCATGGCGATTAAAGGTGTGGCTTGCAATATAGCGGATGCACTTGAGAGTGGCGTTAACGTGATGGCTAAAGCAAAACAGAATCGGCCGACGATTTCACATAGTGCACGTACTAATATGGGGGTAGACAAGACTGCAGGATGAAGCATAGTTTCACCCTTTCGCCAGGTTAACAGTATAAAAATCAACATTCCACCTAGGCCAAATAACGCTAAAATGAGGCCGATAGAGGTGGTTTCTGCTGCGGATTTGATCAGCATGTCTTCAATAGAAAATGCTGCCATCGCAGCAACCATAAACAGACTACCTTTTCTATTATTCAAAATAAATTCCCTAAATGCTTAGACGTTATCTCTAGTCAAAAAGTGTTGTCATGAGAGTTCTGGTTTCATCAACAAAGGCACAGAAGTTACGATATAGCTTATTAGAATCTAATAGAAACATCATTTTCTGATCACTATAGCAAGCTTTCTCTGCTTATCTGAATAGGGTTCGTTGCTTAAGTTAGTAATGATTCTGGCTTAAAAATAAATAGGGATAATAAGCATTAGCAAGAAACGAGAATAGATACAGATATGGCTTTTTTATCTATATCAGATGGAAAATTAAGACTTTTTTACCATAAGTATTATGGCTAACATATCATTTTTAGTACTATCAACTTGTGCGGCTAGTCTAAGATATTGATGTCAGGGATGTGCTGCTGTTTTTCAGCTTTTATGATGAATAACATTGTTTGAAAGAGGTCTATATTGTGAGGTTAATTTTATATGTAGTAGTCTTAAGTCAATAATGGGAACGATTAAATAATCCATCAGTTGATTTTACACTAAGTGATTTTGTATTGGGGATTGAGTGTTTTTAGGTTTATATAAAATGAAATTGCGTTGAATCGTACAGGAAAGTTAACTAAATAACTTTGGGGAAATGATTAATCGCTCAATTAAAACTGCGCGATTAATCATATTAACGAAAAAGTCTTATTGTTTTAAAAATTAACTCTGGGTATTAATCGTTACTTTCTCGATGACGATAGGTTCACGGGGCACGTCTTCGTGGCCAGCGACCGTGGTGGTTTTGACTTTCTCAATCTGCTGGATAATGTCCATTCCCGCCGTAACCTTACCAAATACCGCGTAGCCCTGAAGAATCCCCTGATGATTTACAAATAAATCATCAAATTAGGGTGGAAGCGCATCTTGTTGCATGATCAAATGGTTTCGCTAAAAACTACACTTGGACAACAAGATGCGCGAAGCCAATATCCTACAACATTCTTTACACCAATACTGCCCAGAACTTCACCTAAAACGATTAAACAGCTTGATGCTGGCCTCTAAGGCACTGATTGAATGTAAGACACTGACCTTGACTGAGTTAGGTCGA